>CAZWQW010000075.1:0-7804 GCA_964635955.1 uncultured bacterium
ACGACGTAGGGGAGATGCGAGTGGAGAACAAACGAGAAAAAGCGATTCTGAGATGCCATCGGTTCCGGCCCTTTTCTGAGTCATCATACCTGCGCCGAACGTGTGTCCGGTCACTTGAAGGAAACGCGCGACACCCTATTGTGCAAAGTCTCGCCGGCTGTGAATCCCGCGCAGTCGGCGTCGTCGATTCGTCAGTCACCGACAGCACTTTTCACAATCGTCGCCGCGTCGTGCGCCGGAACACGATTCCGTCCGATGCGTATGACATGGCACGGGAATGCATTACCGCCATTGAAACGCGGACACTGGTGGCATCCCGCTTATGAACCTACATTTAGTAGTTCTGTGCGTAACATGCCCTCCGTATCGACGCACAATCGATCCACGGAGTGCGGTCGACTCCGGCATCATCCGGCAATCTGAGGAACGTCTGTGCGTTTGTACCCCAAGTTGCTCCTTCTCATGGCCATTCTGGGCCTGTTCCTTTCCGAGGCGGTGTTCGCCGCCCGAGTGGATAACGTTATTGTGCGCGGGAACGTTCGCTCCAACGAGCGCCTTATTCGCGCGACGAGCGGCATCGCAGAGGGCGAGGAACTTGGGCCCGCGCAGATTCAACAGGCTATCCGCAATATCTATGCGCTCGGAGTGTTCAGCGAGGTAAACCTCCTCGGAGAAACGACCGGACCTCAGTCGCTCAATGTCATTATCGAAGTCAAGGAATACCCCATCCTGAATCAGCTCACGATCACGGGCGAGGACGAAATCAAGGAGTCGGATCTCCGCGATAAAATCCGCATTCTCCCCGGGCAGATCGTCAGTCCGCACGCGGTGACTCGCGCCGTTGAAGAGGTCCGCACGGCCTACCGCGAGAAGGGGTATTATCTCGCGACGATCGATCCGCAGCAGATCGAGCTGGAAGGCGGACGCGTCGACCTCGATTTCGTCATTGATGAAGGCGAGCGCGTGCAGGTAAAGGGGATTCGGTTCCACGGGAACAACACAATACCGGCAAACAAACTCCGCGACCAGATGGAAACGAAAGAAGACCGCTGGTGGCGCTCAGCCGATTTCGACGATGAGAAGTACCGCGAGGACAAGGAGAAGATCCTCGCGTTCTATCGGAAGCAAGGGTTCCGCGAAGCGACGATCGCGCGCGATTCAGTCTCCGTCGGTGATACACAGAAGAACCTTTACATCGACATTTGGATCGAAGAAGGTGACCAGTACCGCTACGGGAAGATCTCGTGGAGTGGGAACGAGTTGATCAGCGATCAGCAGATTCACCGCCTCCTCGATCTTGAAGAAGGCGATGTATACAACCGCGAAGCCTTCGACGAATCCGTGTTCCGGCTCGCGTCGGCATACCAGGAGCAGGGCTACTGGGCCGTCAGTATCGATCCTGTCGAGACGCCTACCGGCAACAGCGTCGACGTGGCGTTCTCGATCTTCGAAGGTGAACCGTCGAAGGTGCGCTTCATCGACGTGGTGGGCAACGACAAGACCAAAGACAAGGTGATCCGACGCGAGATGGCGCTCATCCCCGGCGATACGTTCCGGCGATCCGATCTCGAGCGAAGCCATCGTAACGTCTTCTACCTGAACTTTTTCGAGAACGTCGAGCCCGATATTCGGCCGTTACCCAGTGGCGACGTCGACGTGATTGTCTCCGTCACCGAAAAGCCCACCGGCACCGTCAACATGGCCGTCGGATACGGACAGGTCGACAAATGGGTCGGGTCAATCGGACTCAGCATCCCGAACTTACTCGGAAACGGTCAGCAGCTCGACTTCCAGTGGGAGTTCGGTCAGACTCGCACGAGCTTCTATCTCAGCTTCACCGAGCCATGGGTGCTCGACACACCGACATCGGGTTCGGTGACGCTGTTCAACATCAAACGATCGTACGACGTCACGGAAGAGACGCGCGGCTTTTCGCTGCGGCTGGGACGCCGCCTCCGTTGGCCGGATGACTACTCGCGCATCTACGCGAGTTACAGCTTCCGCAATGAGCGATACACGTTCCCGTCGTATTTCACCACCGAGGACAAGTACTACTACGTGCAGGACCCGAGCGATCCGTCGCTCATCAGCTCGAGTGTCGGGCTGGGTTATTCGCGTGACTCGCGGAACCTGCCACTATTCCCAACAGCGGGAACGTATTTGGCATACGATTTCCAGTACGCCGGTGGCCCGTGGGGTGGCGACGTCGACTATCGTAAACATACCGTACAGGCGAACATGTACCTGCCGGTCATCGATATTCTCGGGTGGATTCCCGCACTCGCGATTAAGACCACGTTCGGGCAGATCAATACAAACGAGCAGACGAACGTGCCGCTCAGCGAACGTTTCCGACCCGGTGGTATCAGCTTCGACGGACAGATTCGCGGGTATCCCGACTACAGCATCGGCCCGCGTACCGGTGGCGGATACACCTCCGGCGGTTTCACCATGTTCATTACGACCGCGGAGATGTCGTTCCCGATCGTCAAGCAGCAGATCTACGCGGTTGCATTCGCAGATGCCGGGAACGCGTGGCGTGACATTGAGAAAATGGACCTGAATGACCTGAATCGATCAACCGGGTTCGGCATTCGCTTTATTCTTCCGCTTGCCGGTATTATCGGGCTCGATTTCGCATACGGATTCGACCGACAGAGCTATCAGGGTGGTAAGCAGTGGGAGACGCACTTCCAGTTCGGACAGACGCTATTCTAATCGAAGTGACATAGACCGGCTCCGGTACGGTGCGTTCGCGAGGCGTTGCGTCCGCGCGACGGGATGCCGGATATTCAAACGGTCACCAAACATCGCGTAAATGAGTTTTTCTGCCGTGTGCGAAGACGGCATCGATACTTCGCTGATTTGCACATAACCCCTCTTGGAGGACGTTCACTATGCGTCGAATGCTCATGGGATTGAGCGCCGTAATGATGACTGCGCTGTTGTTCGGGTTCGCATCCGAAGCGAGCGCGCAAATGAAGATCGGGTACATATTCATGGATGAAATCCGGATGAGTGCTCGACCCTATCAGGACGCACAGTCCCAGCTCCAACAGGCTGCTGGCGAACGTCAACGCGAAGCCGAACAGCTCCAAGCCGAAATTGGCCGGATGCAAGAGCAGCTCGAACGTCAGCGCGGACTGCTGACCGAACAGCGTCGCACGGAACGCGAGACGGCGATTCGGCAGAAGCTGATGGAATACGAACAGTGGGCGTCGACGGCTCAGCAGGATCTCGGACGGCGGCAGATGGAGTTACTCCAGCCCCTCGATGAACGCGTGCTTGAGCTGATTCAGACGATCTCAGCCGATCGCGGATACGATCTCGTCATCGACGGCGCCGCAATCGCGTACATGCGGAACCACGAAGAGCATAACCTCACCACCGCGGTGATCGAAGTTCTCAACGCCGAATAAGACCGTTCGGAGGCGCCGTCCATGGCCGATCGGCACCGTGCGAAGGGCACCCCAATGGCAGCGGTTCGCGTCGCCGATATCGCCGCTGCGGTGCACGGCACGTGGCGCGGCGAACCCGAGCGACTGGTGACCGGCGTCGCCGCTCTGTCCGATGCAGGTCCGGACGATCTGAGTTACTACGCGGACTCACGGTTTCAAAAAGAACTCTCCAACACAACGGCGGGTGTGATCGTCATCTCACCCGCCGACGCGTCTCTGGTCCATGACCGCGCACTCGTCGTCGAAAATCCACGCTCCGCATTCCAACACATCCTCGCATTATTCGTCATTTCGCGAAATGACGAAATCCCTACCGGTGGGCATCCTTCGGCCTCCGTTTCAGAAACCGCCACGCTCGATCCAACGTGCAGTGTAGGTGCGCACGCATCGGTTGCTGACGGTGCGGCCATCGGTGCGCGTACTCGTATCGCCGCCGGCGCACGTATCGGGCGAAATGCGTCTATCGGCGTTGACTGTCGCATCGGCGAGAACGCGGTTCTACTGGACGGCGTAGAGATCGGCGACCGCGTCACGATCGGCCCCGGGACGGTCGTTGGCGCACCGGGATTCGGCTTCGTCGAAAACGATGGCGAGCGAACACGGATGCCACACGTCGGCACCGTCGTTATCGAGGACGACGTGGAGGTCGGCGCGAACTGCACCATCGACCGGGCACAGCTTGGTGCGACGCGAATAGGACGCGGCACGAAAATCGATGCGCTCGTTCACGTCGGGCACGGCGTCGATATCGGCGAGCGTGTGGTAATCACCGCTCAGTGTGGCATATCCGGCAGCGTGACCATCGGCGACGGAGTAATGATGGGCGGACAATCGGGGATCGCGGACCACATCGATATCGCTCCCGGGACGCTCATCGCGGCGCGCGCGGCTGTCATGAAAAGCATCCGACAGCCGGGTACCACCGTTGCCGGAAGTCCCGCGCGGCCGATTACCGAGCAGCGTCGCGCCGAAGCGCGGCTATATCACCTCGACGACCTCGTGAAACGCATCCGTCGCCTCGAGAACCCGGCGTCCGATACGAACGATTCTCCATGAGCACCGTACGTTCCGCCGTTCGCGTCGAGGGAGTCGGACTGCACACGGGTGAGCCTGTCACGGTCGAGCTCGTCCCGCGCGACAATTCCGGCATCGCCTTCACACGCATCGATCTCGCCGCTCGCCCTATCATCCCCGCATCAATCGATTTCGCTGACACAACCGCGCGTCGCACAGCACTCGTTCGCGATGGCGTCGAAGTCGTGACGATCGAACACCTCCTCGCGGCGTGTTTTGGACACGGCATCGACGCGCTCGACGTCCACATCAACGCAGCGGAGTTACCCATCGGCGACGGAAGCACGGGTATCTGGAGTGACGCGATTCGACGCGCCGGAATCATGCCGGGAGCAGCGCATCAGCACTCACCGGTGACGCTTGAACCATTGACGGTCTCGGACGGTGCGGCATCTGTCTCGGTTGCGCCTGCCGAATACTGGTCGGTACGTTTCGAAGGAGTATTTCCCGATGGTTCGCACCAATCGGCGGAGTGGACCGCGGAAGCGGACTTCGCGACGGAGTTTGCCGATGCGAGGACGTTCGCGCCGCTGAGCCAGATTATCGCGCTCCGTCGTGATGGAATGATTCGTGGCGGATCGCTTGAGACAAGCATCGTCTGCGTGGATATGGCGATCACCGACGAGCTTCGTCGAGACGTCGCGACGTTTTGGCCGGAGGTGCCTCTGCGCGTAACAGACGAAGGTCTTCTCGAACCGCAGAAGCAATGTTGGTCGAATGAGTTCGCGCGGCATAAACTCGTCGATCTGCTCGGCGACCTCATGCTCGGCAGCATGTATCCGGGCGGACGATTTGCGCCGGTGCGAATCGTGGCGCGGGGAAGTGGTCACGTACTCAACCGTCGATTCGTTCGCGCTGTTGTCGACGCGCATCAATGAGTGAAGAGTGCCGATGAAACGGAACATCTTGCTCACCGTTTTCGTTGCGTTCAGTATCTCGGCTTGCGCGCACGGTGGCTTCTTCGCACGAGAGCACGACGCCGCGACGAAGGCGTTCCGTGATGCCGACGCGCTCTTTGCCGCGGGTTCATACGACGCGGCCATCGGAGCCTATTCCGAGTTCACCCGCCACTACCCCGCAAGCAGTCTCGCCGATGACGCGTATCTCCGCATTGTGGACGTGATGCTCTACCGACCGGTTCGGCCCACGGCATCCCCATGGAGCGCACTTGAGGCGGCACGTGATACACTGGGGGTGTTGCTCGCGAAGTACCCGCGTACGAACCGCGCGGTGGAGGTGCGTAACCTGTTGCGTGTACTCGATGCCGCGCTGACAGCACGATCCGAGCGCGATGCAGCCAGAGACAGTATCGCGGTGCACATGCGCGATAGTGGGGCAAGCACAAGCGCGTTCGATCAGGTACGGCGCGAACGCGATAACCTGCGCCAACGTGTCGCGGATTTAGAGCGGATCATCGTGACCTTGGAGGCGGAGAAGGCGACTGCAGCAGACCAGACGATTCAGTTGGAGGAGGAGTTACGCCGCACACGAGAAGATGCTGAGCGCATGCGGCGAATTCTCATGGATCTCGACAGACGCGCTACGGAGTGAGCTCCGCGTCTGCTTCTATCTGCCACCGAATGTCCGCGAGATTCCATGTCAGACGCGCGATGTCGCTCCGGCGAGTGCGGAATGTCATGACGAGTTGCGTGTTGGGGTCGTCGAGGAGGTCGCGACCGACCACGTTTACCCTCTCGAAATACAGCGTCGCATGCCCGCTCGACGCGTATTCGACGCCCTGCTGGTACTCGTACACACGGTACTCCCATGATGTGTACGGATCGTACCGCTTCACTTCCCGATCGAGATACGAGCGCTCTTCGAGGCGTGTCGTCGCGAATTCGCGCTTCACTGGTTCGTAGCTGATGTCGTTTTCGTCAGTGATATAGATGGTGAGCGGTTCGAGCGCGAATGGCTCCGGAAGATTCGCGTGCGTGGATATTTCGACGCGGAACCACTTCGGCCAGTTGTGCCGCGCCGCGTATCCGGCCGCGATACTGTCGCAACTCACGACGATTGTGTCTTCCTCGCAGATGCGCTCGATTTCTGCCTTCACGAGGGTATCGGCGAAGAGTGTCGCACTGATGTGCAGCCGTTCTTCGTGCGTCGGTCGTTCGATGATTGCGTCCGACTGGCTCACGAGGTCGTCGCCACCGACGGTCCGCCGGTACGAATACTCGGCGGTCCACCGGTCAACGAGCCGCTGAAACGGCGTCAAGTCCTGTTCGGGAAGTCGCGCTCGTCGTTCCCCGGCACATCCACTGAACGAGCCGATGACGCCCGCGATGACGACAATTGCGGTAAGTTGCCATATTCGGGTCTTCATGGAAGTACCTTTCCCTATCAGAAACGACATGTATTCTCGTGGTTTGGTACTAAGGAACTGATTCGTATGGTACCGGTCAATACGGTGCGTTATCCGGTCGATTGTTGTATAGCATGGTACATACCAACAAACGGGTGGACGGTTCCAGTTCGTATGAAACGATCGGACAGGTACGGAGATACGACATGATAGGCGAAGGTCAGTACATACTCGGTTTGGGACAGCTTCTCGTCGAAGGCGGGCGGCGCGACGAGAATCTCGAACGCGCGGACCGCATGGTTCGTCGTGCGGGAGCAGTCGGCTGTCGTATCGCGGTGCTTCCGGAATGCCTCGACCTCGGTTGGACAAGCCCCTCGGCGAAAGAACTCGCCGCACCGATTCCGGGTCCGCACAGCGATGTGCTTGCGAAAGCAGCGCGTGAGGCCGGTGTGTATGTTGTCGCGGGTCTCACAGAGCGGTTTGGCGCGAAGGTTTATAACGCCGCGGTGCTCATATCCGACACCGGCGAGATCCTTTCGTTGCACCGGAAGATCAACATTCTCTCAATCGCGCAAGACCTCTACGCCACCGGTGATCAACTCGGTGTGGTTGAGACACCACTCGGTGTCATCGGCCTTACGGTTTGCGCGGACAATTTTCCCGATACACTCGTATTCGCGCACTCACTGGCACGTATGGGCGCACAGCTCATCTTGTCGCCATCAGCGTGGGCCGTCGCTGCGAATCACGACAATCAACGCGACCCGTACGGCGGCATGTGGCTCGACGCGTACACGCAAATCGCACAACTGTACGACGTGTACATGGTCGGCGTCAGCAACGTCGGCGCGGTTGTTGGCGGCCCGTGGGACGGACAGAAATGCATCGGCTGCTCCATGGCGATCGGCCCGGGCGGCACACAACTCGCCAAGGCTCCGTACGGTGAGGGCGCCGAGACACTCGTCAC
>CAZWQW010000075.1:7904-14147 GCA_964635955.1 uncultured bacterium
CCCTTGCGCAGGATCGCGTTCGCGCAGAGCCGATGCCGCTCCTGCCCATCCTCGGTGGTGCCCGGCGGTCGATGGTGTGCGTGGTAGACGAAATCCTCACCGAATGGCTGCGACACACGTCCGTCTTTCTTGTCCTGCGCTATCAGCGTATCGACGAAACCGTGTTTCTCCTCGATCTCTGTCCAGTACATCCCCTCGACCGGATCGCCCATGGAGTTTCCGATAGTCCCCGCGGCTTCACATCCGTGAATGCGCTTGAGTAACGTGCTCATAGTTGACTCCTTCCCCGTGTTCAAAAAAGCTCTCCGAACCCCGTGTGCACTGAAACGGTTTTTTGCGATATTATAAGGTTGGCATCAAGTGCGTCGGCAATCGCGTTCTCTCCTTGAGTACCAACGTCGAGGCTGCGTGAGCAGGCGTTGCACTACGCTGATCATACGAGTATCCCCTGGTCAGCCCAACGATTCATATGTGGAGGAAACACACTCGATGAGCGAAAGTAATCTCTTCGCCAGTGTCGAAAAACAGCTCAACGAAGCAGCGGACGTAATGGGCCTCGACGCCGGTGTTCGCGCTATGCTGCTCACGCCAATGCGCGAAATGCATTTCTCGATACCGATCAAACGCGACGATGGTACATGCAAGGTATTTCAAGGCTTCCGCGTGCAGTATAACTGGTCACGCGGTCCGTGCAAGGGCGGTATCCGTTTCCATCCGAAAGAAAATATCGAGATGGTGCGCGCGCTTGCGGCGTGGATGACGTGGAAGACGGCGCTCATGGATCTGCCCCTCGGTGGTGGCAAAGGTGGTGTTATCTGTGACACACACGAGCTCTCCGACCGCGAGTTGGAAGCGATCAGCCGCGGATTCATTCGGCGCATCTACAAGTACATCGGCCCGGATCAGGATAGCCTCGCGCCAGACATGTACACAAATCCGAAGATCATGGCGTGGATGACCGATGAATACACCACACTTACTGGTGGTCAGAACTTTGGCGTCGTCACGGGTAAGCCGCTCAGCATCGGTGGTTCGCGCGGACGCGACGCAGCGACGGCACAGGGTGGAATCCATACGATACTTGAGGCTGCGAAGCGGCTCAAGATGAACCTCAGTGGCGTGACGGTCGCCATTCACGGATATGGCAACGCCGGTCGGTATGCGACCGAGATCCTCAACAAGGATCCGCGGTTCCGCGTCGTCGCGGTGAGCGACTCGAAGAACGGTATCTACAACGCTGACGGAATTGACGCCGAAGCGGTTACGAAAGCGAAGCAGCGAACGGGCTCCGTGCAGGGTCTCGAAGGTGTGAAGAAGATTTCTAACGACGAGCTTCTCGCGCTCAATGTGGATATCCTTATTTGCGCGGCGATAGAGAACACGATTACGGCCGAGAACGCAAACAGCGTCAAAGCGAAAATCGTTGCCGAGTTGGCGAACGGTCCAACGACGCCGGAGGCGGACGAGATTCTCTTCGGCCGCGGTGTGCACATCATCCCCGATTTCCTCTGCAACGCCGGCGGTGTGACGGTATCGTACCTCGAGATGGTACAGAACGAGTATCGGTACGCGTGGGATTACTCACGTGTCGCCGAAGAGCTCGAGCGCCGCATGGTTCGCGCGTACCGCGAAGTGTACGACGAATCCCAAGCGCGCGGTGTGAATACGCGTATCGCGGCGTACATCGTCGCCATGCGCCGTGTGATCACCGCTATGGAAGATCGCGGCTGGGTGTCCGGCGCCTGCACGTAATCACATAGACAGAGCGAACAACAAGAACGTCGCGTACGGTGGTTATGGCCCCGTGCGCGACGTTTCTTTTTTCCCCGTCTCCTCTCTTCGCTGCGTTGCCGTTCCCACAGAGTCGATTTCGTGTATACTCAAGACGGTATCTACACGATTCCACGGTGTAGTTCCAGAGACCAGACTCGCTCTGGGAGGGTGATTCCATGCGATTTGGCGGTCCTGTTTTTGGCGACGTAGGCAATCCGGATGCGTGGGTGGCGGCGCACCGTCGGAAGGGGTTTCGCGCGGCGTATTGCCCCGTCGGAGCGGACGCTGACGATGGCACCGTCCGCGCGTACGAGAAAGCGGCGCGTGCCGCCGACCTCGCCATTGCTGAAGTCGGCGCATGGTCGAATCCGCTCAGTTCGGATAGCGCGGAGCGTGAGAAAGCGCTTGCACATTGTCGGAACCAACTTGAGCTCGCGGAACGGATCGGTGCGCGGTGTTGCGTGAATATATCCGGTTCGCGCGGAGAGAAGTGGGACGGTCCGCATCCGGCGAATTTTACCGATGAGACGTTCGACATGATCGTTGAGACGGTGCGCGGTATCATCGATGCGGTCAAGCCGGAACGCACGTATTACTGTCTCGAGACGATGCCGTGGGCGTACCCCGATTCGACCGATTCGTATGAACGACTGATCGATGCCGTCGATCGGCGGCAGTTCGCCGTGCATTTCGATCCGGCGAACCTGTTGTGCAGTCCGCAACGATACTACGGCTCGGGTGAGCTCATTCGCGAGTTCGTCGAGCGGCTCGGTCAGTATATCAAGAGCTGCCACGCGAAGGACATTCTCCTTGCTGACCGCTTGACGACGCATCTGGACGAGGTTCGCGCGGGACTTGGTGGTATGGACTACGGCGCGTTTCTCGAATCGGTTGCATCGCTCGATCCGAATGTGTGCGTCATGCTCGAGCACCTTCCGAACGAAGCGGAGTATGATGCGGCTGGGGCACACATTCGCGGTGTTGCGAGAGACCTTGGAGTGGCGATCTGATGAGCGCGACGTATCGACAGATTCTCTTTACGGGGCCGCGTCGCGCCGAATGCGTCACGCGTGCGAATGAATCCCCGCCGCTCGGTTCGCGCGAGGTTCGCGGTGCGACGCTCGCCTCCCTCGTCAGCAGCGGAACGGAAATGGGCGTGTACCGCACCGTATCAGGTGAGACGTCGACTGGGTATGCTGCGCTGTTCCGCGTCGACGAGATCGGCTCTGACGTGACCGAGGTGCGGCACGGCGACGTCGCGTTCACCATGGGTCCGCACCGCTCGTTCCAGCGATGCAACGTGGCGGACGCCGTACCGGTGCCACCTCGCCTCGACCCGAAGCACGCGGTATTCGCGCGGCTGATGGGCGTGACGATGAGCACGCTGACGACTACCGAGGCGCGCCCGCCGTCGAAAGTGATTTTGTCGGGTCTCGGTCCCGTCGGTCACCTCGGTGCGAGGATATTCGCATCGGTCGGGTATGACGTGATCGGTATCGATCCGGACGAACGGAGGCGAGAGATCGCGTTAGCCGCCGGACTCCGTACGGTAATGCCACGCATCCCGCTCGACGACCCGACGGTGCGTGATCAGGTTACGCTGGTCGTGGAATGCTCGGGACATGAGCAGGCGGTTCTCGACGCGTGCCGAGTCGTGCGGAAGCGTGGAGAAGTCGTCTTGGTGGGCGTTCCGTGGGTGAAAAAGACGGATATCACCGCTCATGAGTTGTTGCGGGAAGTGTTTCATCGATACGTGGTTCTGCGGAGCGGATGGGAATGGGAAGTTCCGGTGCATCCGGAGGAGTTCCGCGCGAACAGCATCCTCGGTAACATTGCGGCTGCCATGGACTGGATCGCCGAGGGGAGAATCGAGGTATCGGGGTTGTATGAAACGGTGCTGCCCGAAAAAGCGACGGACGTGTACCGCATGATCGACGAGGGAGCGACGTCGAGCCTCGCGGTGGTATTCGACTGGGCGGCGTCGTAGCGTTGCAGTGGGTAGTAGAGATACATCAGTGAAAGAGTGATTTCCAGCGATTAGGAGGCACTGTCATGATCAACGCCTGTATCATCGGCGTATCGGGCTTTGGACGCGTGCATTACAACGATCTTATGAACCAGGTTGAAGCGGGCCGGATGCGCGTTGTAGCGGCGACGGTGATCAACGAACCGGAAGAGCCGGAGAAGTGCGCGAAGCTTCGATCAGTCGGCGCGAAAATCTTTACCGACTCCGACGAAATGGTTCGGGAGTTCGCCGGGAAAGCGGACCTCTGCTTCATTCCGACGGGCATTTCGTTTCACGAACCGATGAGCATCGCGGCAATGCGCGCGGGCATGAATGTCTACGTCGAAAAGCCCGCCGCTGCGACGATTCAGGAAGTCCGCAACATGCAGGCTGTGGAGCGCGAAACGGGTAAGTTTGTCGCAGTCGGATTTCAAGACGCGTTCAGTGATGACACGGTGAACCTCAAGCATCGGCTCGTATCGGGTGAGTTCGGTAAGATCAAGCGCGTCGCCGTTCAAGTCGCATGGCCGCGTGCGAGTAAATATTACGAGCGGAACTGGTGGGCGGGACGGTTGCGCGCGCGTGATCGGTGGATACTCGATTCGCCGTTCAACAACGCCACGGCGCACTATATCACGCTCATGTGCTTCTTCGCGGGCTCCGAATTCCGCGAGGCGGCGAGGCTGGCGACGGTGCAGGCGGAGTTGCATCGCGCGAAACCGATTGAGAGTCCCGATACGGCGGCGATTCGCGCGATTACCGAGGACGGTATTCCGCTGTTGTATCTCGGCACACACTCATGTCGCGAGTATTTCGGGCCGGATATCCGCATTGAGACTGAGAACGCGTCGATCGTCTGGCAGCGCGAAGCGATCGTGATCACGAAAAACGATGGGGCGACGGAGCGCCTGCCGCTCAACGAGGATCTCCGTGAGCCGGTCATGCGGCATCTCATGGAGCGCGTGACGAATCCGCACGAGTTCATCTGCTCGCTCGATATCGCTGCGGTTCACACGCTGTATGTAAACGGTGCGCACGAGTCGTCGGATATCCATGTCATTCCGGCGGAGCATACCGTTACCACTGAAGGTGAAGAAGGCACACTTATCGCCGTAGACCGTATGGAGCAGATCATCCACGACTGTTACGAGTCGGAGTTGCTCTTCAGCGAGGCCGGCGTGCCGTGGGCGAAGGCGTCGGCGCCGGTTGATGTTCGCAACTACAACGAGTTTACCGGTGGCGCGATCGGCACGGAAAAATGAACGAATCGATCATCTTTAGCTCGCACGGACGGCTCGGGCTTATTTCCGCCGATGCGCGAAGTGGGACCGAGCCGCGGATGCTCGAGTTCGACGTAGCCGGTCAGCGATCGTGGCACTACGGACCGTTGTTTCCCGATAGGCGACGTATTGTACTCATGAGCGTCGACGAAGGGAAATCGTGGGAAGGCGCGGCGACTTCGCGGCTGTGGGTGTTTAGCCTCGACCGCCTACACGATCCGACCGACGGGCTGACAGAGATCCTCTCCGACACGCCGTGGCCGCGCTCCGAGTCAACGCCGCGCTACATGCCGATCGCCGCAGTACTCGACGACTACCGCGTGCTGGCGAATCCGTTGATCGACGGCATTCAGCGACTCTGGACGATGAACATCGACGGAACAGACGTCTGCGAGTTGACGGGATCTGACGACGGTTTCGCGTATGGCGCGGAGGTAAGTCCGGACGGTTCGCGCGTCGCTTGGCATGCGTCGACCGCATCGGGCTATCAGGTGTTCGTGAGCGACATCGACGGCCAGAATCGGGTGCGGCTTGCCGCCGATCCGGATCACCTCTACTTCGGCCCGACGTGGTCACCGGACGGCGAGTGGATCGCGTACCTCGATTGCCATCACCGCGTTGATCCGGGTCACGACTGGGCCGACATCATCGTAAACTCTCCCGACGGTGAGGAGCGGTATTTCGCGACATGGGGACGGCGTCACTGGATGAGCGCCGCGTGGGGGACGCCGGAGTGGCATGGGAACGGCTCGAATCTGCCGCGTTGGTCGCCGCAACCGCATGGCGGTAGTTCGATTTTGACGTACTGCCGGGCGTCGGAAGGTGCGCGCCCTCCGTGGATTTATCGTGCAGATCAGCCCGACACCGATCACTTCAACCGCGATTTTCTGCCGGATGACGCGTCGGGTGGTATCGATATCTGCTGTGTCGATCCGATCGTCGGGAGCGTTATGCCGATCACGCAGGGTGGCTCACGCGGTGTATGGGAGTTCCGTACCGAGTGGTCGCCGGATGGCTCGCGCATTGCGTTCTGCCGCGCGCTACCGGGTCGCCCATCGGAGCTTTGGGTAATGGACGCAGACGGCAGTAACGAGCGCGCGTTGACACTCGGCTGGGAGCACCGTGGCGTGGATCATCCGCGGTGGGTGGGATAAGCCCGGGGAATGAGTTTTCGCGCAGGCGACT
>CAZWQW010000076.1:0-14011 GCA_964635955.1 uncultured bacterium
TTGTTAAGTGCGCGCGACGACTACTCGGTCCGCCTGTGGATAGCGCCGCATGGGCAGCGACGTGCAAGCCCGTTACCGCTTGAAGCCGACAGCCTTATGGAAACGGACCTCATCATATGGCATGACGTTCCGCCGCAATCTGTTCCCGAAGATGCGATTGGACGACTAACGGGTGCCGTGGCGAACGGTGCGGGACTTCTCGTCGTTCCTGGGCGGTATACTTTACCGACATCACTTGGAGATGCTCTCCCGGTTTCATCGTTGCGCGGTCGGGTTGTGGAACAATCAATCATGACCCGGCTCGAGCCCGACGCACAACGCCATCCTGTGTTTGCCGACGGTACCGATTACACCCGACGGTCAGAGCGTTGGAGCAGGCTTCCGCCACTACTCGTTCGCACCGTCGGTATTATACCGTCCGACGCCGCCGCGATACTACTTCGCGGTGGTGGTGATCCGTTGGCCATCGCAGGACGCCACGGCGCCGGTCGCGTGGTAGTTTTCCTCGGCCTGACGTACTGGCGATGGGGTATGGTTCCGGTTCGCACCGACGAGGTGTCTCCGGCGGATGGCCTGTGGAATGCGGTCATTCGGTGGCTTGGCACGAGACAGGCGATCGGTCGCGTACGCTTGCGAAGCGACGCGCCTCATTACCGTTTTGGTGAACCGATTCGATTGACCGCGCAGGTTTTCGACGACCGCTACACGCCTTTGGACGGTGCCGACGTACGCATATCTCTGGACGACGGTGCACTGGCAATGTCGACCGAGTCGCGCGGCGATGGACAGTATGCAGCAATAATCCCGAGCCTTCCACCAGGTGAACACGCGGCGACTGCGCGGGCCACGATAGACGGTGCGGAGATCGGACGCGCGGAGGTGGAGTTCAGCGTATCGGTCGTTGGCGTCGAGTATGAGCAGACATGGCAGCGCGAGGATGTGTTAAGGGAGATTGCCCGACGAACAGGCGGCTCATACGCTTCCTCGGCAAATGCCGATAGTCTCCTCGCTGCGATGCCGCTTTCAGCAATAGTCGAAGCGCGTGAACGAACAATTGCGTTGGGAATGTCCCCATGGTTGTTACTTGGTATCGTCGCTCTTCTAACCGCCGAATGGATCGGGCGGCGCGTGCGTGGATTGCCGTAATCGCATTCATGATCGTGGCGTACTCGAGACAAGCGAGCGCGGCGGTGATCATCAACGAGATCATGGCGAATCCGACAGGTGATGAAAACGCGCGCGAGTACATTGAGCTATTGAATACGGGTGATACAGCAGTAACTCTCGACGCATGGTACATAGGAAATACTTCTGGCGACGACATGATTATTCCACCTCCGGGCAGCGAGCTTCCAGTAATGATCCCAGCCGGCGGTTTTCTCATTATACTCGATCCCGACTATTTCGATAGTGAAGAACCTTATGCGAGCATTCCGTCAAGCGCGACACTTTGTACGATCGAGAGTCGAGGGTTTGGACGTTATGGCGTCGTCAACAACCGAGTCGACACGGTGACCTTACGTTCGCAGGCGGGTATAGTCGACCGTATCCGATATACTGCCGAAGGGGTTGAAGAAGGTCTTTCACTCGAGCGTACCGATCCGAAAGCAGACGGTATGGACCTCGCAAACTGGACTCCATCGCATACGTACGAGGGCACGCCGGGCGCGCCGAATCATTCCGCGCAACCGATTCCGGAATCCGGGGCGTTACGCGTCGGTCCGGATGTACCGGCAATGTCGGCGACGATCGAGATCGAATGGCTCGAAGCGCCGGTAATCGCGACTGTGCGTATCTACGATCACCTTGGTCGAACCGTGCGCGATCTCGTTGTCGGGCAACGCCAACCAGCTCGCGTTGGTTTGGCGTGGGACGGTCGCGACGACCGCGGAAGGCTCGTGCGAACCGGTCGGTACGTTTTGTTAGCGGAAGCGGTATCGGTAAATACTGGTAGGTGTCTACGATTGCGTGGAACGGTGGTGCTCGCGCAACGTCGCTAACAATACATTTCGACATTTAGAATACACGAAAGGAGCCAATATGGCGATACCGATGGATTACAAAACGCGGTTTACGTGGACGGGTTCGGATATGCGCGGCAGGCTTTCGATCGACGGTCTCGACGATCTCGAGCTCGGTGGCGCTGAGGAAACTGGTGTACTCGATCCGGAACACATGCTACTCGGTGCCGCCGAGGCGTGCCACTTCAACACGTTCCGAACGATCGCAGCGAACTCCGGCGTCGATATCAAGGCGTATCGGTCGACCGCGATCGGGGAGTTGTCGCTGACGAAAGGTCAGGGCTACCAGTTCGCGCGGATTATTGTCCGACCTGTCATCACTGTCGCTGAAGCAGATCTCAAGCGTGCCCAGCGGATCATGGAGAAGGCGCACGGTATGTGCTTGATTACGCGGTCGCTGAATTGCCAATGTGACATGGAAGCGGAGTGGATCACCGAGTAGTCGAAGGAAAGGCGGGGCGGATGGTGCATCCGCCCCCTTCGGTGCATCGAGTTACTTTTCCATCCAGTCTCGAATACGCTGCAGGCCGGCGACGATCTGCTCTGCAGCGGTAGCATAGCTGAATCGGATATAGAGGTCGGTTTCATCTGGCGTCGGGCGTCCGAAGGCTGTTCTCGGAAGCACCGCGACATTCGCTTCGTGCAGCATCCGCTCCTGAAACTGTTTCGCCGTTTTTATACCCTTCATACGGCATGCTTCGGTGACGTTCGGCCAAACGTAGAACGCGCCACCCGGCTTGAGACAACGGAACCCTGGAATCTCATTCAACCCGTCAACGATGATGTCGCGCCGCCGTTTGAATTCGGCGATCATTGCGAGCGACTCATCTTGCGAACCGTTCAGCGCTTCGACCGCTGCCCACTGGGTGAATGTCGCGGTGCACGAATTCAGGTTCGTTTCGATACGCGCCTGCATCTTCGCGAGATCGGCCGGCATGACACCGAATCCGATTCGCCACCCGGTCATGCTGTAGGTTTTCGAGAATCCGTCAAGGATAACGGTGCGTTCTTGCATTCCCGGTAGCGCTGCAATCGATGAGAACTGCCCGTCGTAGACCATTTGCGAGTAGATCTCGTCCGAAAGCACCCAGATTCCGTGTTGTGTCGCGACGTCAGCAATCGCCTCAAGGACATCCAGTTCGAGTAAGCCGCCGGTAGGGTTCTGTGGCGAGTTGATAATGATGAGCCGAGTTTTTGAGGTGATGAGGCGGCGAAGCTCGTCGGGATCGAAAGCGAACGCGAACTCCTCCCGAAGCGATAGAGGGACTGCTTTCGCGCCGATGAAGTCGATCAATGATTCGTAGATTGGGAAGCCGGGTGTCGGATAGATGACCTCGTCGTCCGGATCGACTACTGACGCAATCGTGTTGAACATGATCGGTTTTGCGCCCGGCGTAATGACGACGTTTTCCGGTCCGTACTCAACACCTCGAGTGCGTTGGATGTAGCTTGCAACGGCTTCACGTAACGGTGGAATCCCCTGTGACTCGCTGTAGTGGGTTCGATCGGCGCGAATCGCGTCTATTCCCGCGTCGGCGATATTCGAAGGCGTGGGGAAGTCTGGTTCGCCGATCGCGAAACTGATTATGTCGCGACCCTCGGCTTTCAACCGGTTTACTTCGGCGAGCACTTCGAACGCGTTTTCCGTACCAAGTCGCGCCGTTCGCCGCGCGAACCGTCGGGTATCTGACGCTATATTGCCCTGTGAATTGTTTCCTGTAAGCTTCACGACGGCGGCTATGATCGTCGACACTGTAGGTTGTTCAATTGTCTCGCTTGGAACCGAACCAAACGCGATCTCGAGACGTTGCGAAAGTCCAGCGGCAAGTGGATGTCCGACGACAATGACAACCGAGGACGATATCTTGGTAAACGAACGGATGTCGTCGAGGTCGAGTGGATTTATCGCCGGTAGATGCACGACACCCGTTTCGATGCCACTCTCGCCAAGTTGTTGTGCAGCATCAAGTACGAGGTGTAGTACCGGTCCCGTGCTAACGATAGTCACGTCGCTGCCCGCGCGATAGCGATTCGCGTAGCCGATATCGATCACGTCCGTCGGTCGCACCGTCGCAGGAACCGGGGTATCGGATACACCGATGACTACCGGACGTCGCAGCGTGTTGATTGTTTGCGCGAGAATCGATACTTCCACGGCATCAGCGGGACACAGTACGATACGTTTCTCGGGAACACTTTGGACGCTCACGGTGGTAAGTAACGGCGATCGTGCGGTAGAAGATTGCAGTTCACGAATCAACGTTTCGCTATCGGTGATTGTTTTACACGAAAACGCACGCTCGGCTGCGGCGAGTGTGGAAATGTGTTCGGACATCGATGAAACCTCAGGCGTGTATTAACGCGGTTCTCATTGAACGAATGCGCGATTTTCCGAAGCGAGTAGACATTTTACAGATACTGGAAGATACGCCACGGGAACGGTGAGGTAAATCTCGTGAGAGTGCCCACTCGCGTACGAATCGGTTGACACCGATATTTCACGTTGGTGACCAATGCGTTTTCAAACTGTATACTTATGGTAAGTAGACTGATTGATTTCGGCCCAACAACACACGACGTGTAGCGTTACGAGCGCCGCGTCCTGTTGAACGGAGAGGCGAATCATGG
Organism: uncultured bacterium; assembly: GCA_964635955.1. GTDB lineage: Bacteria > Latescibacterota > MWCZ01 > MWCZ01 > MWCZ01 > CAZWQW01. The sequence continues at coordinate 4,650 of CAZWQW010000076.1, forward strand.
GATTGACAGGCTCTTTTCGGGGACTGAGTATCACGGAGATGCTTCAGCTGATCCGTATGGCCAAAAAGACCGGCGCGCTTTGCATACGCCTACCGGAGGGTGATCAACAGACGCTGTATTTCCGCAAAGGGCAGATTATTGGTGTCGAGAGCGGTCACGAGAGCCTCGGTCCGATACTGCTGGAACAGGGAACGGTTACCGAAGCCGCTCTGAACGAAGCCATCAAGACACAGAAAGCTACAGCGCAGGACCAGCCGATAGAACAAATCCTGCTTGATTCCGGTAAACTCGCACAAGAAGCTGTAATTCAAGGTCTCATGACCTTGGCTGAACGTACGGTCGGATCGCTTATCCAGGAGAGCGGCGGGCAGGTTACATTCGAAGAACACGCTCAACCCGAGTTGAAAGTCGAGATATCGCTCGACCTGCAAAGTGTCCTCATGGCTGCGTCGGTGCGAGCCGATCACGCGCGTCATCGCGGCGACGCTGGCGCGAAACACGTGTTTACTCGGTCGACGGCTGGAACACAAGCGTTTGCGTCGAAGCAGATGGAACTGTGGTTCGAAGATTGGAAAGTGTTTCTCGCGATCGATGGGAAGCGGACCGTCGCGGAAGTCGCCGAAAAGGCAAAGATGGATACGGAGACGACGCTCGGATGCATCGAAATGCTGCGCGAGCGCGGGTATATCGATCTGTCGGAGTATGATGATTCGCGTAAAGTCGTACTGGTCGTAGATGACAGCCTAACGATTCAGAAAATGGTCGAAATGGCACTCGATGACGATGATCTGCGGCTTGTGATGGCGAGTAACGGCGGAGCAGCAGAGCGTGCGATCGAAGAGGCGAATCCCGATCTCATACTCCTCGATGTGATGCTGCCGGACACAAATGGATACCGGCTATGTCAGCAGCTTCGCGAAAAAGGTGGCAAGTACGCGGAGATACCCGTTGTCATGGTAACCGCGCGCGATTCGCCGCAAGACGAGAACCTCGGGAAGCATGCCGGTGCGACGGCGTACATGACGAAGCCGTTCAGTCCGGAAGTGCTTCGAGAGCGTGTGCGTGAACTTCTCGGACTCGGCGCGTAGCAATAGCGTGTTCCGGTGTTTGAAAGGCGAAGTCGCAGACGTGCGGGCAAAGGAACGCAACCGTGGGTGTGAGTCGGTTCGATGAGGTGCACGAGGAAATACACGGAGGAAGTAGGTATCTGCTCGTGTCGATGGCTGAGCGTACGTTTGGTATCGATGTTCGCCATATTGGCCCAATAGTCGAACAACCATCGGTAACGCCGGTGCCGAATATACCTTCGTTCATTCTTGGAGTGTGTAGCATACACGGCACTATTCATTCTGTTGTCGATATCTACCCGTTGCTGAGTTTTGCGCCGCGTTTCGATGCTGGGGATCCGGTACCGTATGTTGCTGTTGTCGCCGGTCCCGAGTTTAGTTGTGGCGTGGTGGTGGAGTCCGTTGGTGAACTCCTTCGCATTCCGAGTGCCGCGATTGTTGATTCCGATGAGACCGTGCCGTACGTAACCGGCACGTATCATCGTGATGGTGATTCTGTGCTTGTTCTCGATGTTCCCGCGTTATTCCAGTGCCCGGAGATGACCCAGTTTCGATAACGCGTTTTCGTCGCCTATCCGCTTCGATATGTCCGATTATCCGCTCTTCACAAGGTCTTTTCGATGAACTCGGTACTCTTCGCCGAGATGGCTTCGACGTTTACCGAAGGTATGCGAGTCTATCTCGATACGTTCGAGAGGGAACTCGATGCAATCGAGGCCGATCTTGGTGATGTGTCCGCGCACGAGCGCGCGCGCGATGCCGCATGGAGCATGAAAGATGCTGCCGCGGAGTTGGCCGTCAACGCTGAGGAGGAGGATATCGCGCGGCGGCTGAAAGCTGTGAGCACGCTCGCCCGTATGGTGGAGGTGCGTCTTGCGGAGGCGATTCGCGAATCACGACCACTCGATCCGGTACTCGTAGAACGAATGCGTAGAGCGATTCCGACGATTTACGCCGTGCTCGACAGTAATCTCAATTTTGGCGGTGACGCGATTCCACGCATCATCGAAGACCTCCACACATCGCATAATGCAGATTCGACACAAGGTGACCATCAGACCCTCACGCAGGACGATCTCGACGCACTGTTCGACGCCGACGTCCGAGCGCGTGCGTTTGATAACGCCATCGAACCGCCACCTACAGAACCGCCCGAACTTCCTCTGCGACGTGACCGGCGGAAGTACACCGAATCACGTAGCGGATCAGACGCTGTAGACCGGTCATACGGCGACCCCATTCTCGACGCGATCGCGCTTATCATCGGCGAACGCACCGAAGAGTCAAGCGAGGTCGGCGACTCGTCGGATGAAGCGGATGAATTGTCTGACCTGATTGATCTCGAGGTTGCGTCCGAAAAAGGAGACGCTGCCGATTCGTCGACGATTGTCGATACACCATCCGAAGACAAGGCGCCCATTGGCAATCAATCGGATGAGAATACGGCGCTACGCGGAGTTTTCATCGGAGAGGCGCGCAAGACTCTTGACGATCTCGGGAGCGAGATCATCGCGCTGGAGCGAGATGCACACGACGCACCAACGGTTAACACCGCACTACGGCTTGCGCATACACTCAAAGGCTCCGCAGCGATGCTCGGATATGAAAGAATCCGCACGCTTTCACACGCGATGGAGGGCGCACTACAAGCCGTACGAGACCATGGAGCGGTTCTGACGACTGAGATCATCGATGTATTACTCGACTCTTTGGACGAGCTCGGTAGACTCGTTGACGCGATAGAGGATCGCGGAGTAGAAGAGCCGCGCGATGGTAACATCGACGAGCGCATTCAACAGCTTCTCACGTTTGCGAATGAATCGTTTTCGCAATCTGATGCCCTACACCGCGAGCCAGCAGAGCCGGTTACGATCGTCAACGTGTCCGATTCTACCGAGTTACCCGAGACTGAGGGCCGCGAAGAATACGCTGTCATCGGTCAGGTCGATACGAGTGATGTGTTACCAGAGGACTTCCCACGCTGGTCGTACGCGGTGCAAACGGAGTTGGTGCGCGCGTCTGTAGCGCTTGATATCGACGCGTCGAACATCGGAGCGCGACACCAATTCTCGTCAGCAGCGAAGCGACTTGCTCATGGTGCGGATCTGTCCGGATTCGACAAAATCGCAGCGCTTGCATCGGAATTGTGCGGCGTGATAGACGGTGTTACTGATCAGGGTTCCCTTGCGCGGTCGATTCTGGATGCGTTGGCGGCGGGTACCGAAACGTTGGAGAGAACGCTCTTTCGCGTTCGTCGCGATGGACTTGATCGCGACCCGGCATGTGACGATGTTGTGTCGCTTCTCGCGAGCATTCGCACGAAGGAATCGCTTACGGTTTCCTCCGATCAAGCGACCGGTACCGAATCAAGGCGAGACGATCGACGTGGACGTTCGCGTACTGTCGAAGTCGATCTGGATCGTTTGAATCGGCTGTTGAGTCTCGCCGCGGAATTGGTGACCTCGCGAAACCGCTTGAGTACCGAACTTGACCGTCTGGCCGATACGGTCGCACCGCATGAAGCGCAATACAATCCATCTGAGTCGCTGAGCCGAATCGGTGTGATTGCGAAGGATCTCCATGACGAGATTCTCGGCGTGCGTATGGTGCGAGTCGAGAACGCGTTTGATCGCCTTCCTCGGATTCTTCGGGACGCAGCGCGAAGTGCGAACAAAAAAGTGAATCTTGTACTCGAAGGCGCCGATACGGAAATCGACCGAAATATTCTCGAAGCGATGAATAATCCGCTGCTTCACCTTATCCGGAATACCGTAGGGCATGGGGTCGAGACACCAGAGGAACGGATCGCAGTAGGAAAGTCCGCGACGGGAGAGGTGCGAGTCAGAGCCGAGCAGGACGGGAACCGGATCATTGTCGAGGTGAGCGATGACGGCCGCGGTATCGATCCGGAACGGATTCGCGCGATTGCTGTAGAGCGCGAGTTTCTCACGTCTGAGCAAGCGCTATCGCTGACGGATAAAGAGACGATCGACCTCATCTTCCGACCGGGGTTCACCACCGTCGAAACGGTAAATGAGCTTTCGGGTCGTGGTGTCGGGCTCGATGTGGTGCGAAGCGTCGCAACGCGATTCAACGGTTCCGTCACGGTGGAAAGCGTTGGTGGTCGCGGTACGACGTTTCGCGTGACGCTGCCGCTCACCCTCGCGATAGGACAAGCGTTACTCGTGGAGGTGTGTAGATCGATATTCGCGCTTCCGATACCTCTTGTTGAGCGAATCGTTCATGCGTCAAATGGGGACATCGAGAATCGTAACGGTACCCTGCTCTATTTGGACGGTGACAGACACGTTCCGATTGTCGCTCTTGGCGAGATTCTGCGTTTGCGAGAAGGTGATGGCCGAGCGTATCGAGAAAGTGAAACGCTCGTGCTCGCCAAAGAAGGTGACCTCGTTGGAGCGCTCGTTGTGGACCGTGTCATCGGCCGTCAAGATATCGTCATCAAGACGCTCGGACGCCATCTCCGCCGCGTACGTGGGATATCCGGGGCAACCGTCCTCGGTGACGGGTCGATCGCGCTTATTCTGAACGTGCACGACCTGCTGATTTCGGAATCAGGAGAGCCGCCTTCCGCTAACAAATCAGATGGTGCTAATACAGCTGCGAAATCGGTGGCTTCGGCGGGAAGGAGACATTCCGTGCTCGTCGTTGACGATTCGGTGACAATGCGGAAGTACCTTTCGGATGTTCTCACTCGAGCTGGGTTCGAAGTACGAACCGCGTCCGATGGGTCGGAGGGACTTCACGCTCTCGGTGATAGACGAATCGATATTGTAATCACCGATCTCGAAATGCCGAGTATGGGTGGTTACGAACTCGTTGCCGAGATGATGAGACGAGATCGTACCGCAACGATACCTGTCGTACTCCTAACAGCGCGATCTGATGCAAATGTACGTGAAACCGCGGTCGAACTCGGTGTTGCGGAATGTCTTACGAAGCCGTTTGATGAAGCGCGACTGCTTCACATTGTCAGTAATCTGGTGACGCGATGAATCCGTCGACTAACAAAATCATGCAAACTCGTAGGGTGACTTGTAAGGATACTCATTCGACCTCGAAGATATCGCTATTGAGATGCAGTATCGGCGAGATGGAGTACGGGTTCGAGATCTCAGCGGTCTCCCGCGTCGAGGAGTATCTTGACACCACTGACCCCGGCGTTCCGACGGATGTTCGCCACTCGATTCGTCGTAACGTGCCGATCATCGACGCGACATCGTTGTTTTGTGGCGATCAGGGACACCATCGGAGTGACAATGCGAAGGATGTCGTGTTGTCGTACGGCTCGCAAACAATCACGATAACAGTAGATTCAGTACACGGCATTTATACGGCGAGTACCGACGAACTGGAAACGTGGTACGAACCACCAGCGCATCCGACGTCTCGCTACATCCGCGCGCTGCTTCCGGTCGGAGATCGGGTGATCCACGTGGTGGATGTGCGTCGTATTCTACGACAAAGAAACGTGATAAACGACGAATGTACCGCGCTACCCAATACGCGTGTTGAGCGGAGTGATATCCATGGCTGAAGAGCGACATATTCTTGTTGTCGACGATGAGGACGTAATCACGTGGGCGATCTCGCAGGGACTGACACGACGCGGTGAGCTCACCGTGGATACGGCGTCCAGCGGCGAAGAAGCGTTGAGTATCCTCGAACAACGCGCGTACGACCTCGTCATCACCGATATCCGAATGCGCGGAATGAACGGCTTCGAGCTCCTCACGCATATTCGGTCGCGATATCCCGACACCGGCGTTGTGGTCATGACCGCGTATGGATCGGCCGAGGCGAAACGCGAGGCATCGGAACGCGGGTCGTTATTCTATCTCGACAAAACATTCGAGATGGACGAAATGCGGCAGGTCGTTCGATCAGCGCTTGAGCAAGTCGATCGAGGACGAGCATCTCGTGATCAACAATCCGGAGGTTTTAGCGGAGTCATTGCGAACTTGAGCCTGGTCGATATGGTGCAGCTACATTGTCTTGCGCGCAATATCGCCTTGATGGAGGTCACAACGCCGAATCAGCAGGGCGTAATCGGCTTTCGGGACGGTGAAATCGTGTTCGCCGCGACAGACGCCGACTTGGAAGGTCGTGAAGCGTTCCTCGACATGCTTACGTGGTCCGGTGGCGAGTTCGAAACGTTGAACCAGAACCCGACGGAACAGAACATTGACGAAAGCTGGGAATCGCTCCTGCTCGAAGCGAGCGACATCATCGAGCGACAATCTGAACCAGCGGAGGAGCCATCGCAGATCGAGGAGCCGATTCCAGTCGAGAGAAAGCCGGCGGGTCCACGTAATCTGCACGAAGTTCTCGAATCACTTGGAGTGGAACAAGGTGTGATGGCGGCTGTGATCGCCGGTGACAGTGGGATGTTGATCGATCACGTTACGACGACGTACGAAGGGAATCCAGAGGCGGTCGGAGAAGTGGCGAAAAGCCTCGCTGCGATTGGTAGCATACGTAGCACACTCGAGCCGGCTGCGGAGCAGAATCGAACGATTGTTCAATTCGAGCGGCATCGAATCGTCGCACTCGAGATTGGGCATACCCGAGTATACCTTATCGTTGTCGCATCGACGGGTAATCTGCCGCATCTGCTTCAGTGTATGACTGACTCCGCAACACAGCTCACCCGTTTCATCTGATCGCGTTTACGTCGCTGTGTTCCGGTGCCCGAACGCATTGACCCAACCCGCAGGTTTCGGTACATCTTGCTGTGCCGTATCGATTCGGTCTATCGGCGCTCGAATCGAGACTGACCGGATACGTTGACACCCGTTGAGCGAGCGGTACATTTAGCCTCGGGGGCAAGCCGAAGGAGCATAGAGAAAATGATCGAAGTATTACGCGAACTCAGCGAAGTCGAAGGTGTAGTCGGCGCCCTCATTGTGGATCCGGACGGGATTACGATTGCGCAAGAACTTGACGCGGACGCCGACTTGGTTGCCGCTGCTTGCGTACAAATCGTCAATTCGATTCGGGACGCTCTCGCGAAACTTGAAGAAGATGAGTTAGTTCAAGCGCTTATCGAGCCAGCTGAAGGCAAGATCTTCCTCCGTGAGATATCTGGCGTCGGGACGCTTGTTGCTCTCTCCGAACGGAACGTAAACGTCGGACTGATCCGCCTCGCGTTGGCGAGCGCGGGCGAAAAAATCCGCGTCATCCGCGAATCGCTCTAACGCGCCGTTACGTTTCCGCGGTGAGATCTGACTTCACCTCGTCTAACTCGCTCGTTTGTTCCACAGAGTCCCAGTCCACGGCATCTGATTGGAGGCCATGGCGATGCCCACAATAGATCACGCAAACAAAGAAATCAGCTGCAAGATCGTCTATTATGGGCCGGGACTGTGCGGAAAAACAACGAACCTCGAACTCATCCATCGCGATGTTCCCGGCCAAAGTAAGACGAACCTCGTATCGCTGGCGACGGAGAAGGACCGGACGCTCTTTTTCGACTTTCTCCCCGTTACCCTCGGCGAGATAAAAGGATTCAAGATCAAGTTCCAACTCTATACGGTACCGGGTCAGGTCTACTATAACGCAACACGAAAGCTCGTGCTCAGCGGCGTTGACGGCGTTGTGTTCGTTATCGATTCGCAGCGGTCGAAGTTCCGCGAGAACATCGACATGATGGAAAACCTCCGCGAGAACCTTCTCGAATACCGAATCAATCTCGATGACCTACCGCTCGTATTGCAGTACAACAAGCGCGATCTGTCTGACATCGTCCCAATCGCGGAGCTCCGACAGGCTTTGAACAAGCGTGGCGTTCCCGAGTTTGAGGCAGTCGCAATACAAGGGAAAGGCGTTCGAGAGACGCTCCGTTCGATCGCGACGGAGACGCTGTCACGCGTCGGGCGACGTGCCGCTTCGACCGCTACGAAACAGCAAGCACCACCGACAAGAGCTGGTACGCGAGCTGAACCGGTCAAGCCACCGGAGAACCGACGTTCAATATTCAAGAGACGGTCTTCAGGGAACACATAACGAATGAAACGTGCGTCGAAATGGACTGTTGCGCAACGACATGTGCGACACGGGTCCTGAGTTGCCGCTGTTGACGGAGGACATACAATGAGCGGTGGATTGGTCATCTACGACGAACAATTGGCGCGTATTAACGAGGTGATCGGTCGACTTCTGAAAGAAGGCGACGCGAAATGTGCGCTTGTCGTTAACAGAGACGGACGCACGATCACCAAACAGGGGTTCACGCGGAATATGGACACCGACCAACTCGGCGCACTTGTCGCAGGCGCATTCTCGGCGACAAGCCGCGTGGCGTCACTCCTTGGCGAACCCGAGTTCTCGGTGATGTTCCATCAGGGTAAGCACGACCATATACACATCACCCTGATCGACGATCGAACACTTCTGGTCGTCACTTTTGACGATCGGACAACCGTCGGCATGGTGCGTCTTGTGACGAAAGCGATATGCGATTCGCTCGCTGAGGTACTCAAGGAGATTTATCAGAATCCCGAGCAAGAAGAAGAGCTTGCGAGCGCCGATGAGATCGCGAACAGCTTCGACGATGTATTTGGGAAGCAAGAGTGACCGTATGACTGCACACCCGGTCGATACTCTCTCCTCCGTCATACGCCCGGGTGAGGAGTCTTCGGCGTCTCGTCGCCGTGTATTACCAACGATCTTTCCGATTGCACTCCTTTTCATCACGTTAGTCCTGCCGATCGAGGCGAACGCAGCATACACTGTATACGCGGGAAGTCTGACGTCGCCGACACAAGCACAAGAGGAAGCTCAGCGGATCAATCGCGCACTGAACATCACGTCCGCCACGTACGAGCGCGCGACGGTACGAGGTGAGGTGTTCTGGCGCGTGCGTGTCGGCATCTATCGAACTCAGCAGGAAGTCAACGCGATTCGGCAACGGTTCGCCGCTGCAGGACTTGGTGATACATGGACGCGTGAGGTCCCGGACAGCGAGTTACCAGAGACTCCACCTCCGCCCAGACCCGCTCCACCACCACCGACTCCTCGCGATACGGTGAGTATCGATTCGGTTGCCTCGTCGCTCGTCGAGTCAATCTCGTCCCTTGCACGGCGTGCCGTCGACAGCCTCGAGACCGTCTCGCAACGGCGTCTCGAACATCTCCTACAGCGGATGCAAGAGTCTTTTGCGGAGGAGGTCTATCGACAGGTCGAAGAGGACCGCGCACAAGAACGTTCAACGTATGTCACGCAGATGGAGCAGTCGCAGATGACGCGCGCGCTCCTCGACGAGATGTACGCGAACCT
>CAZWQW010000077.1:0-13927 GCA_964635955.1 uncultured bacterium
GCGCAAAACGAACGCGGCGACAGACCACACCCCACACCCACCAGCACTCTACGCCGACGTCTTGCGACGGGTCTTCTTTTTCGTTGCCGGCTTCTTCTTTGCAGCGTCCGAATCACCTTCGGACTTCTCGCGGCTACGTTGAGGCGGCGGATACTGTGCGGAACGGTACTCGGTGGTTCCGTCGCGCTTCACCTTTTCGAGCTTGAACATCAAACCCGATTCCGGATCCGCCTCGTTGAGCGGTACCGGCTTGTCCCAATACGTCGTCTCGCATTTCGGGTACTGGTCGCATCCGTAGAATCGCTTACCGCGCCGACTCGTCTTGACGACAAGATGCCCGTCGCATTCGGGATTCGGACACGCAACGCCGGTGGGAATCGGCATCGTTCCCTTACACTCGGGGTAGTTCATACACGCGAGGAAGTCGCCGAATCGGCCGTTCCGCATGCGCATCTGCCCACCACACACGGGGCATTCAACGCCCGGATAGGGTTCGTCGCTGCCTTCTTCTTCGATCGGTTTCGCGTTTTTACACTCGGGAAACCCACTACACGAGAGGAATTTTCCGCGGGGTCCGAAGCGGACCACCATCGGACGTCCGCACTTCTCGCAGACTTCGTCGGATTTTTCGAGTGTCGATTCCTTCAACTCCTTCCGCCGGTCCATTGCGGCGGAAAGTGCCTTCTCAAACTGACCATAGAACTCACCGAGCATCTCTTTCCAGTGGTCGTTACCTTGCTCCACCTTGTCGAGCTCGTCTTCCATACGCGCCGTAAACTCGACGTTGAAGAGATTCGGGAATTGGCTTACAAGAATGCGATTCACCACGCGACCGAGATCGGTCGGCGAGAGACGCCCCTGGTTTTTGTCGACGTAGTTTCGATCGAGAATCGTGCTGATGATCTGCGCATACGTGCTCGGTCGACCGATACCCTCGCTCTCGAGCTCCTTGATGAGTGTCGCTTCACTGTAGCGCGCCGGCGGTTTCGTGAAGTGTTGATCGGGTACGACATTATCCGGATTGTAGCCGAGGAGTCGCGGCTCTTTCTTGACGGTTCCCGTCTTTGTCGCGGCGTTCCACGCCTCAAGAAGCGCAGGGGGAATCGGGTGTTCGACTTCTTCTTCCTCGTCATCGCGACCTTCGAGATATACGCGCGTAAATCCATCGAACGCCACCACACTTGCCGATGTCTGTAGCTCGAATCTGCCACCGGACATGGTGACCGTCGTTATGTAAAGTTCCTGCGGATTCATCTGTGACGCGATGAAGCGATTCCAAATGAGACGATAGAGCCGGAACTGATCGCGTGTGAGCGTCTCCTTCAGCGTCTGCGGCGGGTGATCGAGTAGCGTCGGACGGATGGCTTCATGCGCCTCCTGCGCGCCACGAGCGTTGCGATACCGATTCGGGCGCTTGGGGAGGTATTCCGCGCCAAATTGCCCGTCGATAAACGACCGTGCAGCATCCAGCGCTTCGTTTGCGATATTCGTCGAATCGGTTCGCATATACGTGATGAGACCCGTCTGCTCGCCTCCGACCTCGATACCCTCGTAAAGCTGCTGCGCGACGCGCATGGTGATCGCTGCGGGCATCCCCAGCTTGCGGGACGCTTCCTGCTGCAACGTGCTCGTGATGAACGGCGGCGACGGACGACGCTTCTGCCGCTTCTTCTCAATGTCCGCTACGTCGAACTTCGTAGCCGCGATCGCGTCTTTGGTCTCTTTCGCCGTCGTGGCATCGCTGATCTTCGGTTTGCGTCCGTCGACCTTCGAAAGGTCCGCTTCGAACGAGATATCACCGTTGGCGAGTAATACGCAAACGGTCCAGTATTCCTCGGGGACGAATGCGTCGATCTCGTCTTCGCGTTCGCAGATCATCCGCAGTGCAACCGATTGCACGCGTCCCGCGCTCAATCCGCGTCGCACCGTCTTCCAGAGAAGCGGGCTGACCTGATAACCGACGATCCGATCAAGAACACGACGCGCCTGTTGCGCATCTACTTTCTTCATATCGATCGTGCCGGGTTGTTCGAGCGCATGCTGGATCGCGTTCCGCGTGATCTCGTGAAAAGTGATTCGACGTGCTTTGTCGGTGGAGAGGTTCATGATCTCCGCGACGTGCCAAGCAATCGCCTCACCTTCACGATCGGGGTCGGTCGCAAGGTACACCTGATCGGCTTTGCTGCCGAGTTGGCGAAGCTCTTTGACGATTTTTTCTTTCCCGTCGAGGATCGTGTATTCGGGTCGAAAACCACTCTCGATATCTACCCCGAGGTCACGCGATGGAAGGTCGCGCACGTGACCCATGGACGATTTTACGTCGAAGTCTCGACCGAGAAACTTGCTGATGGTTCGAGCTTTTGTGGGAGACTCAACAATGACAAGTGACCGACTCATTCGTACTCCATTCTCCCGCGACCACATGGGTACGGGAACTCATCAGATATGATAGATTCCAAAGACTATTCACTATTTCATTAATACGTCGATGGTCGCGCAAAAGAACATCAGTATAGTCGCCTGATCGAATCGATGCAAGGTGCGGCGTGATACGAGCGACTCGAACACGTGCTCCGCTCTGTATAAAAGGCCTCATTCAAACGAAGACCGCCCGGGGAGTCAACCACGGGCGGTCCATGGAATTCATAGACTGACGGTGTACTCTCAGAATGGCAGATCGTCTTCGTCGTCGTCCGCCGCCATTCCGCCACCCTGGCCACGCTGTGGTCCACCGCCACCCTGCCCGCCACTTCGTTGCTGACGGCCGCCGCTACCTCCGCCGCGCATCGGCGGCTCATCGGAGTCTTGGCTGTCACTATCGCCACGCGGTCCGCCGAGCATTTGCATTTCGCGTCCGATGATCTCGGTGATCCACTTCTGCTGGCCTTCCTGATCCTCGTACTGCCGCGTCCGAATCTGTCCCTCGATATAGACTTGACGGCCTTTCTTCAGATACTCGTTCGCGATCTCCGCGAGTCGCCCCCAAAGGACGACATTGTGCCATTCGGTCTTTTCCTGACGCTGTCCGTCACGGTCGTTGTACTGCTCGGTGGTGGCAAGTGAGAATCGGCACCGCGCCATACCCGATTTCGTGTAATCGAGTTGTGGATCGCGCCCGAGATTACCGACGAGAATAACCTTGTTTACACCGGCCATGGAACTCCTCCGGAATCTGAGTGCTCGTCTCAAAACGCCACGAGCGAGTCGCGACGACTCGCTCGTGACGAACGTGCGTTCGGGGAAACCATACTACCGTCTACTCGTCCGGAATCAGTCGCCTGTTACGGTTCCGGATGTATGGATAATCGTTATCCGACCATTTGAGAAGGTGATGACGATATTGTAGACCTTCTTCACCTGACCAAACTTGAACTCAAACGTGAACGATTCGCGTTGGCGTAAGATTTCTGCCTGAGCTTGTACGCCATATGGCGGAAACTCGAGCGTGAAGTCGGTCTGACCACCGAATATCCACGCATGCAACTGCGCGTTACGTGCCGCAATCAACGGAGCGATCTGCGCCCACACCTGCGCGGGGATATTCCCCGGTGGAGCGATGATCGCTACCTTACCGACCGGTGCGACTTCGTCGCGAGCAATCTTTCCGCTCGTCGAGTACTGCACCGACGGGTTCAATTCGTAGTCAGCGATCGCTGTTGCACCCGAAGCGCGCGCTGCATCGATGTCCGTAGCGCTGAACGTGCGAAGCGGATCAAGCGTCGTCAGTGCCGATTGCACCGTCGGCGTTGTTCCAACGGCGATAATCGCATCGGCGGGTAGCCCTGTCACCGTAGCATCGACCGTTCCGTCTGCGTTGATCGTCGCCTGCTGGAGCGTCGACCACGTCAGCGTGTTGAAGTCGTAGACCATAATGTCCACGGTGCCGCCGGCAGCTGACGCGTAGTCAGTAGTCGAAATCGGCAGAGGCAATGTAACCGCGGCGGTTCCGCCGGCTGCAGACGAATTGATCTGTACCGCGGAAAGCACCGTCGAAGTAATCTGGTCGTTCTGAACAACCACCGGCACCGCAGTCTGGTTCGTCAGCGCAACGGTCGTCGTTCCGTCGATGCCCGACACCGTAACCGATGCGGACGACGCACCAGTCGCCACGGCCGTAAGGTCGGTCGGCGGCGGAATCGTAATCGTCGTTCCGGCCGATGTCACCGGCGCATCCGACACAACTTCCGTCGCGGACGTCGTAACAATCGCCTGAAGCGTTATCGTCGCACGCGGCGGGATCTCGCTGACGATCGTCAACAACGCCGACTGGATCATCAGACCGGTTCCCTGCACGGTGACGTTGTACGTTCCGCCCGGGACGAGATTGCCGAAGGTGTACGTGTTGGTGCCGACCGGGTTGGCGATCGTTGAGTCACGAACAACCACACCCGATTGACGTAGAGTAATTCTAATGCTCGCCGGTGAAACACCGGTTGGGACCACAACGGTGACGAGAATTTTGTCCGTCGGCTGTACCGTTGGCGGAATAACCGTCGGGTCGCCGGGAGTAGTAATCCCGCGCTCGCACCCGACGACGCCCAAGGCGGCGGCCAGACCGAGTCCGGCAAGGGCCAGTGTAATCTTTCTGCGGAAGTTCATGGTTCCCCCAGATTCCCTATGTTCTGCGTGAACGTCTACGGTTCAACCTGTGAGACCGTCGCCTCACAGTGGCGGTTAGTGCCTGAACCGATTAGTCGTTATTCGCGCTGCTCGAACTCTGCCCAGCTCGTGCTGCGGGTTGAACGCGGTCAAGATTGTTTTCGACCACGATCGGATTGTACTCGCCTATCATGTCATCGACGTCAAAACCGGTACTCAACGCGACGCCGACGTGCCCTACTCTATATCGGTACGCCCAACGATACGAATCTGATGTCGTTATTCGCAACGGCGCGGGCATCGAACGCCGACGTGGCGGCAGCGGAACTTCAAGTCGCAAACCGCCGAGTAATCGTGTGTCGTTCGGTATGTACCCGTCTGCCCGACGGAATACCCCGTTCGACCGCAACCCAAACACCGTTACGCCGATCTCACCGAAACGCCTGTTTATATCGACGCGCCAGCCGCGATCGCCGTTTACGAACCGGCCCCAACGACCGTCTATGCGGAGATCAACCCCCGTTACGCGGTACCCGATCTCCGCTTGGTACGTCACATCGCGCGGCGGCCAGCCAAGCTCCCACACGCGATACCGACCGAGTTGATCCGTTTCGACCAGATACGACGAGCGACCGATTGACCCGATCTGCGCACCGAATGACCAACGCCCGCTCGGTGAGTACTCTTTTACCGACAACACGACGCCGTAGCTGTCGTACATCGGGTTCCCAAGCTCATACGTGCCGACGGTGACCGTCGCAAACCCATTCCGTCCAAGCGGCCGAAAGTACGAAACCGCAATCGTGCCGGGGCGAATCTCGCTGTTCCTCAAGTTCCCGCGAGAACCGACGGGAACCGGCCCGTTGTGCACGTAGATCGGAACGAACATCTGCCCGCTTCCGATCACTCCCGGCGCCATCGTCGTCGACAATCGCGCGCCGACGTCGAATACCGCTTGCATCCAGATGCCGGAAATCCCCAGCGCCGCCGGGAATCGGCCCGGTCCCAACGCGAGGTCGAACCGACCGAGCGACGAGTTACGTCGCTCCGGCGGATGTTCGTCGCCTGCCATATTCGAGACCAGGCGATCCCGGAATTCTTCCGTCGGCATCCGGTGCTCGGCCCACGCTAAGATATCCTCTGCGCGGGCTTCAAAACTCGATATCGGACGGGTATGTCGTAATGCAACAACCCGTACCGTTGTCTCAAAGGGTACTCGCTCGGCGCCAACTGTCAACGCTTCAACAATCCATTCCGCGGTGAAGCGTATTCGCCGATTCTCGCACCAAATTACCGCGTTCTCGTGTGTAACACGCGCGGCAACATTCTCATAACCGCGTTCGGACAGAGCCACGACAATCTCGCGTTCTCTGTCCGAGTAAACTCCCTCATCCGCACCGTGGGCCGTTGCCGTGAGGAGGAACAGGAGCGGCAGAATGCCGATGAGTATTCGCTCATGACGCATTCAACCGCTCCGACAGCTCACTACCCTTCTTCGCGGAGTAGATCCTTCAACTGCTCAAGTTCCGCTTCCGCCTGAAGCCGACGCTCGCGGATATTCCGGAGCTGCTGCTCGGCGAGGTCGTCGACCGGTGCCAACCGGGCGTCACCAGTCGAAACGCGGGTCGTAACCAACTCTTCGCGGATGATCTGACGGATTCGGTTCTCGTCGATCTGACCGGCGCCCTGAACGACCTGAATCTGCTCGGTCGGCTGTGCATACATCATCGCCATGCCGGGTGCCGCGCCGCCATACATCGTCGGAGCCATTGCGTAGCCCGTTGACCGGCGCGAACGCTCCTCGATCAGACCGGAAAGCACGCCACGTTGCGGACGGGTGCGGATCTGGCCGAAGTTCATCGTGACGCCGAATTTCAACTGGGGACCTTGGATGCTTACCGCTACGTCTTCACGGACCTGGTCGCCATTGGCGTCAACGAGCGGCGAACCGGCGTTGTTCACAGCAACAAACTGCTCTGGATAGTCGCCGGAGAGGTACCGACCTTCGATGAACAGGCTCGCGCGGTTGTTGATAAAGAAGAATGGATACTCCATTCCCGCGATACCGGTGAGCACAAGGCCGGATCCGGAAGCTGTCGACTTAGCGCCGCCCGGAGGCGTCTGGTTCGTGATCTGCGTGGTCGTACGATCGACCAGCATCACACCGGCACCGCCGCCAACATACAGCTTCGGCCACCATGGATTGCCGATTTCTGTCGGTAGTTCATAGACGATCGACGCAGTCGCCGGATTCAACGACACATCGTACGACTCGTAGCCGACCAACCCGCCGAAGTTCCGACGGTGAGCTACCTTCTGGCTCCACCAGTCGTATTCGACCAACGCATAGAGTTCGCTGTGCAGACGAACTTTCGCGTTTAGCCCAAGTCCCCACGCCGACGAGAAAAGAAATGATTCCTTGCCGGAAACGAATTCCTGACGTGTCTGCGGGAAGAACGTCGTCGTGGAGTCGATCGACTGGCGAATGCGAATCGTGACGAACTGGCCCCCTCCGATATCCACCAGATTCGGGTTCGCCTGATCGACGAAACGGAGATTGTAAGCGTCCATCGACGGAGTGTACCGGCCAAACGAAATACCAACGCTTACCGGGAAACGCTCCTGCGCGGATGCGGGCAACGAACTGAGAACAACAGCCATCGCCAGCAGGATGATCGGCAGCATACCACGTTTCATCGTGGCTCCCTCCTCAACAGTCTTCGAGCTCAGAACTCAACTCCGTTTCGGCCCCGAACGGATGTATACGCGATGAAAGATACGGTATTCTTGAACCGTAACGATAGTGCGCGAAACACTCAACAAGAGTACGTCCGCACTTGACTTCTGTCAAGCAAAACACCATATACACGAACCCACGCTTACGGGTTTCGTGTCACCGAATTCAGCACAGATTTCTGACCGAGGTATACCGCGTCGGGGGGCATACGCGGGGACACTTCCCCAACAAGTGACCGTACCAAGATTGAATGTATTCGGTACCATCGTCAAGGTACGCGCCTAAAGTTTTTTTCGTTTTGCCCGTGAATCAGCGTTCGTCGGCCGTGAACTAACACACTTCCACGTCGCCACGAAATACCGGCTGAGTCCAAGCGAATCCGCCATTCGACGAGTGAATCCGCGCACGAACATACTGTTCGTCACCGCGAAGCCGATACCGTGCGTCGATACCGTAGCACTCAGAAAGTACCCGTCCGCCGGCGCCAATAAACGTCGTCGTATATGCGTAACTGTCTTTCTGTTCAATGAGGACGCGAATCTCGCCACCGACAACCTCATAATCCGCAAGCACGATTTCGGTCGACGCGTAGAAATCGCCACGCTGAAGCGCGTCAAGTACCGCCTCGGTGGTAAGCGCCTGTGCGCGAACGGTTACCCAGCCGAGTCCAGGCGGCGATACATGGCCAACGTAATCGACACCGAAATCGTGTGAATCGTCTGCGGCGACGGCGTAGACACGCATTCCTCGTGTGAGAAGACTATCCCAAAGATCTTCGACGCTCGGTCGTCCACCGGCACCGAAATTATTGCAGTCGGTGCTCGCGTTGAATATTTCGAGTAGGTTCCAATCGGAGACCTGCGCCATGTGCCAATCGGTGAATGCCCAGTTCCAGTTCGGATGATTGATAATTGGAATGCCGCCAAGTGAACGAGTGCGGTCGACGCCGGCCTGAAGCGTCTGAATAATTGTCGGCATAGAGGTATAGGCCGGATTCGCGCGCGGATTCAGCGCGCAAAGATGTACGGGCAGCTTTTCCGATCGCATGCTGATTTCCGAGCCGGGAATCGTGAGAAACGGCCGATCGAGCTCAAGTTCGACAGGTTCCGTCGGACCAAAATGGTTGTGGTCGGTGATCACGAGCCAATCGTATCCATGTGTCGCGTACCATCGAACCGCGTCGGCTGTGGGCACGTTTCCGTCGGATGCTGTGGTGTGTGTATGCGTATTTCCGCGATACCAAGGCATGTTTGGACTCCATGTAGATGTGTTGATTCGCGCTCGATCTGTACGAATACTCGCACAGAATGCAGTGACAAAATGCCTGTCACGAAAAAGGTTCCGAATTCAAGGAATGCGGAACCTCTCTCACAATTCGATATCTACTCAGAGACTCAATTCTTCACAATCAAACGCTGGCCGGGATAGATGCGAGACGATGTTCCCATCCCGTTCAGACGACGAATCTGCGTAACCGTCGTCCCATATGCCTGCGCGATCTGCCAAAGGGTATCACCTTGCCGAACAACATGGACGGTTGAACCTTCCGGCGTCGTCTGTGCGTTCTGCGTAACCCGACTCGTGTAGAATGACGGATTCGCCACAGGCACGCGGAGGCGTTGTCCGATCCGAATCATTGTGCCACGCATGTTGTTTGCGTTCTGTATCGCGCGGACGGAAGTGCGGTAGCGAACGGCGATTGTACTGAGCGTCTCGCCACGTCGAACCGTGTGGACAACGAATTCCGGCACATCGGGCAGTTTGGATACCGGAACGCTCGCCAACGCAGCGCTCGCTGCTTCGGCGGTACCCTTCGGAACGCGGATCGTGTATTCGTATGACGGTGTAATCTTATGGCGTAATGAAGGATTGAGGAACTCAAGCTCGCTTTCCGACACGCCGATGGTTGCGGCAATATCCTTCAGCGCCATCTCGCGATCGGTCGTGATGGTATCGAATGAAACGGGTTGCGCGGGTTCTGGGAGGTCGTGGAATCCCCATTTTTCGGGATCCTGCAGGATATTTAAGACCGCGTGGAAGCGCGGAACGTACCGACGGGTCTCCTGCGGCAACTGTATGTACAGGTCCCAGAACTGATCGAGATAGTCTGCACGCTGCCGGTTGATGATTCGGAGCACGCGGTTCTCGCCTGAGTTATACCCTGCCAGTGCGGTGTTCCAATCGCCGAACATGGCGTGTAGGTCGCGAAGGTACGCGATCGCGCCATCGGTCGCGCGCTCGAAGTCGCGCCGTTCGTCGGTCCAGCGGTCGCGCGAAAGCCCGTACCGATTCCCCGTCGACGCGATGAATTGCCACGGACCCAGCGCACGAGCGCGGCTCAACGCACTGGTCTTGAAGCCGGATTCAATAAACGCGAGCCAGACGAGTTCCTCCGGCATACCGGCTTCACGGAGCTTACGTTTCATGAGCGGGACATACGCACCCGATCGTGCGTAGGATGCGAGAAAGAACGACCGTTCGGGACCTTGGAAACTTCTGATTTCACGCTCGACGAATTCGTTGAGCTCGATGGGTATCTCACCGGCGCGCGAGAGTCCATCGCGGTTTTCCGCCATTACGAGCTGTCGAACGAGTCGTGAAAGCTCGATGATCAACTCGTCACGCGTGGCAAGCACGACGGAGTCCGCTCGGTGCTCGGGAATGGTGTCGAGTAGCGCCAACGCCGTGTCGATCTGTGCGCGCGCCTGTCGGATGTAATCCTGTGCGGCTTGTTGCCGGTCCCATGCGCGAGAGAAAATCCGGTCGATGTTGATCGATGTCGTGTCTTCGTAGACATATTCGTCGAAGAGCGTATCACCTGCCGCACTGAATTCCTCAACGAGGAGCGCTGGAGGGAACTCGTCGGCTGACGTAGTTTCATAGGAATGCGTATCGTCAAGGGCAACCGCTTCGACCTCGGGGGCTGGAGCGACCTGTGGAGGCGTACCGACACTACATCCGGAGAAAACGGTAGCGAATCCGAGAGTGAACGTGGTGGTGATTGCGAATCTCAGGCGGTGACGGAGCGTGTTCGTCATCGAATTAGAATACCTGTGGGTACGTGTGGAGAACGACTGACGATAGATAGAGTAACACCGCGAACATGGTGCGTAAAGAATTGAGATAGTACCGCGTAACTCACACGTGCGCAAGCGTAACGTGTCCGGAAAGCACCGGTACGCTACCGTATTGAGGAGTTTTCTATGAATTCCCATGCGCTGGAAACACTCGAGTTCGGTTTCGTACTCGAACGCCTTATGGCTCGCGCGCGAAGTCCCATCGGGCAGGAGACAGTGCGATCATGGAAGCCGCTTAACTCGACACCGGCGATCCGCAAGCGCATGCGCGAAATCGACGAAATGCGCCTACTTCGTACCGTAACGGCATTCCCTTTTGATGAACTCCGCGCAGTCATCGAGCCTGTGGATCACGCTGCCGTAGGCGGACAACTTGGCGTACCCGATCTATTCGACGTGCTTACCTCACTTCGCGCTGTAATCGAAACCAGTCGGATACTTGATGAACGCGCCGCCGACGCTCCGACACTTGCGAAACACCGAAACCGATTGCCGGAGTCCGTCGAGACGTTGGCGCAACGTCTGAGTGCCGTCATCGCCGACCGCGACCGAATACGCGACGACGCATCGTTGGAGCTCGCGCGGCTACGAAAGCAGCGTGAGAAGACAGCCGAGCAGATACGGTCGAAGCTCAACACACTGGTGCAGTCGGCGCAGGTAAAACGGTATTTGCAAGAAGAGGTTCCCACGGTACGCGACAGGCGTCACGTGCTCGTCGTTCAGCAGCGATACCAAGATCGCATCGCCGGTACGTTGCGCGGTCAGTCGACGAGTGGAGCGTCGGTATTCATCGAGCCTGAACAGATCACTCCGTTAGAAAACGAACTGAAGACGATTGACGAAGCGGAGTTCGGAGAAACGGAGCGGATATTGTGGGAACTGAGCGGCGATGTCGGCGCGAGTGCGGACGTACTCAACGAAGCGTTTCGCGCCGTCGGGTACCTCGATGCGATTCACGCAACGGCGCATATCGCAGAGGAGTGGAGTCTCACCACGCCGGAAGTCGTTGACGCCGGTCCGCTCCGGCTGGATTCTGCACGGAATCCGATACTTATCGCTCTTGCTCTGGACGTCGAAGGTGTCAATCCAAAGGACGCGGTTGTTCCGACGACGTTGCGTATTGGCGAGTCGTTCGACTGTCTGGTTATCACCGGACCGAATACCGGCGGCAAGACAGTTGCATTGAAAACGACGGGGTTATGCATACTCATGGCGTTGACCGGGTTGCCGATTCCAGCGAGTGCTACATCAAGTATCCCCCGGTACAAGGAGATCTGGGCGGATATCGGTGACGAACAGAGCGTCCAGCAGAATCTCTCCACGTTCAGTGCGCATCTCCGACGCGTTGTGGACGCGATGCGAGCGATACCCGAAGATGGCAACTCCGAGACGAACCGCTCCCTCGTGCTGCTTGACGAACTTGGAGCCGGCACCGATCCGACCGAAGGTGCCGCGCTGGGTGAAGCGATTCTACGCGAGCTGCTCGATCGCGGCGCACACGTCGTCGCAACGACGCACCTTGGCCAGCTCAAGCAGTTTGGACACACACATCCTCGCGCGGAAAACGGCTCGGTGGGCTTCGACCCGGACACCCTCGCTCCGACGTATGAGTTAGATATCGGAACGCCCGGCTCCTCGCACGCGCTGTATATCGCTCGGCGCATGGGGATGCCGGAACGTGTACTCGACGCGGCCGGAGCAACGCTCGATCGAGGCGATCAGAGATCACTGGACGAACTGATCGCCGAGGTTCAACGCGTCAAACGCGACCTCGCCACGCAACAACGCGCACTTGGAGACCGCGAACAGGAGGTTCGTGCGCTTCGTGAAGATGCCGAGCGTCGAGTCGCGGAAGCGCAACGCACAGCGCAACGAGACGAAGGTCCGTTGATTGGCCTTCTCCGCGATATTGCCGATGAGGTTGGTCGTCTCGCGAAAGCGGGACGAGTCTCGCGCGCCGAACTCAGAGACGATCTGCTACACATCCGCGAACGAATCAGAGTGGAGGTGCCGCAGAGTGTCAGTTCGACGACGCGACCGACAGTCACCGGGAGTTCATCGGCGAAGTTGACGCCATTCACACCGAAAGCCGGTGATACCGTGCGTGTGAAGTCGCTGAACCGACTCATGGAAGTATCGTCGATCGACGAGAAACGCGGCCGTGTCGAAGTTACACGGGGCACCATGCGAACGATGGTACCGCTTTCGGACATCGCACCATCATGACGCGGTCATGATCCGGTCGGAACTATTTCGCGTTTTCACGCGATATATTGGCATGACGTATTGCGCATTATCCTCAACTACATACAGATACCTCACGCAACCTCTGTTGCTGCTACTCGTGAGCTTTGCACTACTGACTGTCGAAGCTCACGCGATCGAAGCGCCATGCGGAACGGGTCGCATTCCTCCACCCGAACCGCACGAGTTTCTATCACCCGCCCAACGACCCGCTCGTCCTGCCGAATACGCCGTGGAAGATCGAGAGAAACTCTGGATCTACAACTTCATCGACGAAAAGCACGAAGAAGTAACGTTCACCTATCGCGCTGTGAACGAGAACAGCTACATCCTCGTCGATGACAGACTCTGGTCCCTTGTCGATCCGACAAAAATCGTTCCGAGCGACGTGGAGCGATTGAGCGAGGTCTTCGAGCGCAATTCCGGACGCTCGCCCGGCCTCGGTCGGGGAATCTACCGGATCCTGACTGAGCAGCTCGCGCCCGTAACACCGGTCTACCTCGATCCGAGTAATCCAGCCAAGCGTGACTCGATGGTCTTTATCGCACTCACAGCGATCAACGGCGATTACGGCGATTCGTACATTGCCGGCTATGTCAGCGAACGCGACCGATTCCTCGCGACGAAATCGAACATTCGGAACCTCATCGTGCTTGACGCGGTCAATGCACCGCGCTCCCTCCGAGAAGAGACACTCGCGCACGAGTTCCAGCACGTGATCCACATGGGTCGCGACAGATTCGAAGCCCCATGGATCGATGAAGGGATCGCGGTCTACTCAGAGACGCTCTGCGGATATCCCGGCAACTCGGGGAGGTTTTTCTTCGAGAACCCCGCTATCGGACTCTTCCGCAGTGGTCAGCAGTCGACCCTCGCCGACTACGACAAGGCATACCTCATCATTCGGTATCTCGCGGAACACTTCGGCGACGAGTTGATCGGGAGGATTGTGCGGTCGACGGCGACCGGCATTCCCGGTATCGATTTGGCGCTTTCGGGACTCCAACGAGGTGAACGATTCGAAGCCAATATCTTCCCTGCGTGGACGGTAGCGAATCTCACGCGCCCTCGATCGGGCACTCCCTTCGCGTATAAAATCTATGACCCGGTGCCTCACCACCCGCCGGATTTCGGCATGGTTGGGACGCTACCCGTCGTCCTCCAGGGCAGTATGCCACCGTACGGACTGCGATACATTCGACCGTCAGACGAAACGAGCTCCGGTGCTCAGGGCACGCTTACCACCGGCAGTTCCGTCGATTGGCGAGCG
>CAZWQW010000078.1:0-1891 GCA_964635955.1 uncultured bacterium
ATCGGGCTGACCGGATCGTCTTCGGAATAGTCGCCGCGCTTGCCGTCGAAGACGTTATCCGTCGAGATGGAAATGAGTCGCGCACCGAGTCGACGGGATGCTTCGGCGACGTTGCGCGTGCCATTGACGTTCACCGCGCGTGCAAACTCGGGCTCACGCTCGCACAGGTCGATATTCGATATGGCACCGAGATGCACTACCGCGTCCGGCGCCGTTTCGTCGAACGCGCGCTGCACCGATCGCTCATCGGTGAGGTCCATGTCGACCCACGTCACGCCATCGAGCTCTGGACGATGACTGTTTCGTGTTCCGATCACCTTCCACGCGTTTCGCGTGCTCCACGATTCCCGCGCGACGACGGCAAGATTCCCGCCGATGAATCCGCTGGCGCCGGTGATCATGAGCGTTCGCACGTGTCCATCCCTCTCAACAAATACGCAACGCGTCTACGCGCAAAACGTGCGTCCGAGCACCGGAATGATGTGGGAGAGCTGCTGCATCAACTCTTCGAACTGGTCGGGATAGAGCGACTGGGCACCATCGGATAGTGCGTGTTCCGGATCGTGATGCACCTCGATGATGAGACCGTCGGCGCCTGCGGCAACCGCCGCTCGCGAAAGCGGCACGACTTTCGCCCGGATTCCCGTTCCCTGACTCGGGTCGGCAATGATCGGGAGGTGGCTAAGCTTCTTGATCACGGGAATAGCCGCGATGTCCATGGTATTTCGCGTGTATGTCTCAAATGTGCGAATGCCGCGCTCACAGAACATCACGTTGTGATTGCCGCCCGACATGATGTACTCTGCGGACATGAGCCATTCTTCGTACGTTGCCGACATGCCCCGCTTGAGCAAGACCGGTTTGCGGATCGTCCCGAGTTCGCGGAGGAACGTGAAGTTCTGCATGTTCCGCGCACCGACTTGGATGATATCGGCATATTGAACCGTCACGGAAATCTGGTCTTTGTCCATCACTTCGGTGACGACGCGCAGATCAAACTCGTCGCCAACCGTGCGGAGGATTTCGAGACCCTTCTCACCGAGTCCCGCAAAGCTGTAGGGCGACGTCCGTGGCTTGAATGCGCCGCCGCGCAGGATTTTCGCACCGGCTTTCGCGACGCGCTCGGCAATCGTACGCGTCTGATCAAGTGACTCGACCGAACACGGTCCGGCCATCATAATGACTTCCGGACCACCGATTTTTACGCCGCCAACATCGATCACGCTGTCTTCGTGCTGGAACGTTCGGCTCGCCAGCTTATACGGCACGGTAATGCGAACGGCCTCCGCGACTCCCGACATGATCTCGAAATCGCGCAAATCTATGGTGTGAGTATCGCCGCCGATCGCTCCGATCACGGTTCGTTCAGTTCCCGTGGACCGGTGCGCGTCGAATCCAAGTAGCTCCAACCGAGCGATGACGGCGCTGATCTGCTCCTCAGTCGCATTCGGCTCCATCGCGATAACCATTCCCGTATACCTCCCTGCGGCGGTGTGGTGTGACCGTCGCAATCATTGTCTCAGTTGCCGTCTCGTTTCGATGCAACCTCTGAAGGCGCGTCGTTATCGGTAGTCTCACCGACAAGCTCGCGTTCCAACCGTCGATTCTCGTCGATAATACGTTCGAAAAGCCGTCGAATAGCCGCGTCTGAAAGCGGTCCGTTACCGTGCGACATGACGTGTTCGAGTACCTGCCGTTCGCGATCGGGATCGTATATCGGTGTTTGCATGCCACGCTTCACCCGACCGATCGCAAGCGCTGCTTTCGCCCGTTCGTTCAGCAATTCGACGAGGCGTTCATCGAGCTCGTCAATGCGGTTGCGCCAGTAATCGATGTCCATGCGAAATCCTTTTGGCAGAATACGCGGTCGTATCAGTGGGAACTCACCGCT
>CAZWQW010000078.1:1991-13481 GCA_964635955.1 uncultured bacterium
TCCGCGGCGAGATCGGTTCGCTCGCCCGTAACGCCGGCGCGCGATACATAGTACACGAATCCGGTTGTCGTCGCGAGAATCGTCGGAAGCCGCGTCGTGTCGGTGGTCGGTGCGACGAGAAAGATCGTCGCCAAGCCGGTTTCGTCGAGTAGGTGCGTGCATTCGGCGGCTTCCTCAGGTGGTACGTCCACCAGCAAAACGCCGTCGACGCCGTTTCGCGCGGCGTCCTTCGCGAATCGTTCGAGGCCGTATGCGAACACCGGATTGTAGTACGTGAAGAGAACGATGGGAAGCTCGGAGCCGGATGCTCTCACCTCGCCGGCGGTACGAAGCACGTCGCCCATCGACACGTTGTTCTTCAGCGCGCGGTTCGCCGCCTCCTGATTCGCGACACCGTCCGCCATCGGGTCGCTAAACGGGACGCCAAACTCGACGATATCCACGCCCGCGTCGGGGAACCGCATAACAAGCTGCTTCGTTCGCTCCAGCGTCGGGTCGCCGCACGTGATGTATGCGATGAACGCGGCGCGACCTTCCGCGCGGGCGCGTGAAAACGCCTGCGTGATCCGATTGCGACGCGCTGAGTTCTCAATCGTCATCGTCGTCTTCGTCCGTGTCATCGACGAATCCATCTTCGTCATCGTCGTCGATACCGTCTTCAACGTCGTCAGCGCGCTCTTCCGACATTTCGTCTATGGTGTCGAACCCGTAGAGCTCGGCGGCGTTGTCGTGCATGATCAACCGCGCGACGTCAAGCGCCTCTTCTTCGGTCATATCGCCGCGCTCG
The DNA here is from genome assembly GCA_964635955.1 of uncultured bacterium. GTDB lineage: Bacteria > Latescibacterota > MWCZ01 > MWCZ01 > MWCZ01 > CAZWQW01. The sequence continues at coordinate 2,779 of CAZWQW010000078.1, forward strand.
ATGCGGTCGGCGAGAACATGACGAATCGCGCGACGCGCGATGCGCGCGTGTGCGTACGCTCCTTCGGCGAAGTTGTAGTCACCACCAAAGCCGAGGATCTTGTTCGCTGGGACGCTGTCGAGAAGATCGTCGAGCAGACGACTCGCCATGCGCGGCCCGACGATGTACGTCCACGCCATATCCGGATACACGTTCGGGAAGACCTTCGCCAGCGCAACGAACTCCTGCGTATACGGCCATCCGCCGTGGAGCAACTCAAACTTCGCCGACGGATACGTCATAAAGAGGTTCGTCAGGTGCGTGGGTTTTGTATTCTCGACGAAATTCGCGTTGTCGTTCTGGAATCCCGTATGTATCTGAATCGGTAGATCGCGTTCGCTCGCCTGTTCGATGATTCGCCGGATGATAAGGTCCTGCAGCGGCTTCGCTTCGGCATACCCGATCGGCGTATCACCGTGCGCTTGCGTCGCGCGATTGAAGATGCGCTCGGCATCGGCGGTTGTCGGTGCGTCGAAGAACAGCGTGCGCTTATATGCGAGGAAGATCTTTGCGCCGACCATACCCTCGTCCTCGCGCGCATCGAACGACTCATCGAGCGCCTCGAGGAGGTCGTCGAGCGTGTGGATCGGCACGTTCGTTTCGTTTTCGAGGTTGCGAATGTCCGCGCGACTCAACACGTTCGCGAAATGGTCGAACTGCACCACCGGGAACAGGAGGTCGTTGTCACAATGAGTGCGCGCGCCCGACCATACGATGCGGCATACCCGGTCGATATTCGCCCGTTCGCGCAAGAGTGACTCGTAATACCCTTCCCGCGGGAACATCGAGGCGTTCCGATTCAACGTATCGAACGTCTCGGGCGTAATCGATTCGACGCCGAAGAGGTCGAACGCCATGATCTTCAGCGCTTGCCCGTAGCCGGTATGCTGGACGTACGGCCAGAACGCGAAGAACTCCTCACGGCGATCCTCAAACGATGCGTGCTGGCTGAGCGTGTGCCACGGCTCCGAACCGGCCGAGGTAAGGTCACATTCGACGTAATGAAGATACTGGAAGAAATCCGACGACGATCTCAGTCGCACCCGTTCTTCGGGAAAATGCTCGTGCGTATCGATCAACGGAATATTCTGTAATTCGGTCGCGAGGCGCTGGCGTAATTCGCTCATGTCTCCTCCACAGTCCAGAGAGACGCTATGACACGAACTCTGTGTTCGTCGCCATATCTTTGAAACATAGCACGATACCGCCTTGGGAACCAGTGGAACGGCATCCGACGCCACCGCCAGCGAGCATCGTGGATACCGACACAAGCATCTCACCACACGAAATCCGTCGGGTCTGTTGACAACGACGCGAAAAGACTCTATACTTCACGCTGTCGCGATACGATTGTCGCGACTTCAAGGACAACAAAGGATTCACGGATCATGCAGAACGCTTTCTCGCACGACTTTTTCGCGTTTGGTTGGCGGCGCTGGTATTGGCGTAGCCAACATACGGAGACGTGCGTCGTCGAAGGCTGATCCGGATACATACGTACCAGGTCATAGGCCGTGAACACGCACGTCGTGTTCGCGGCCTTTTTTCGTTTCATATGAGATATCCATGTTGAACCCATCACCCATACACGCGATGCCGAGCCTCGAAGACGCATTGTCGCTCGCGGCGTCCGGCACGATGCTGCCTGTGCACCGACGCATCCTCGCCGATACGGAAACACCGGTCTCGGCGTTCATGAAGATTCGCAACGAGGACCAGTACGGATTCCTCCTCGAAAGCGTCGAAGGTGGCGAGAAAATCGCGCGGTACTCATTCCTCGGAGTCGATCCGTTCCTTGTGTTCTCCGCTCGGGGCAACGCATCCATCGCGACGAATAGGCGAACCGGCGAGGAAGACTCGCGTACGGGGAATCCGATCGAACACCTGCGGGAACTCCTCGACCGATATCGAGGAATCCACCTTGACGGACTCCCGAGGTTCTCCGGTGGCGCGGTCGGCTACCTTGGGTACGATACGGTCCGTTGGGTGGAAGACATTCCCGATACGGGACGAGACGACCTCGATATTGACGACGCGCTCTTCCTCTTCTTCGATACAATCCTCGTTTTCGACAACGTCGCACACCAGATCATCCTCATCTCCAACATCGAAACAACCACCGATGGAGACCTTCTGCGCGAACGATACCTCGAAGCGGAACGGAAAATCGACCACCTCGAAAAGCTTCTCGCATACCCCATCAATCCACGGCCGGTTCGCGGACGAAACCGCGTGGAGGTCACCAGCAATACCACGCGAGAAGACTTCGAGGCGGCGGTGACCCGCGCGAAAGAGTACATCGGTGCGGGTGACATCATTCAGACGGTTCTTGCGCAACGCTTCGAAGCGAAGATCAGCGTCGGAGCGTTCGATATCTACCGACGCCTTCGCATCGTGAATCCGTCGCCGTACATGTTCTACCTATCACTTGGCGATATGGAAGTTGTCGGCGCGTCGCCGGAGCTGCTCTGCCGCGTGGAACGTGACGAATCCGGCGAGGGTGATCTTGTTCAGGTGCGCCCCATCGCGGGAACACGAAAGCGCGGCGCGACGGACGAAGAAGACGCGGCGCTCGAAACGGAGCTTCTCGCCGACCCGAAGGAACGCGCCGAGCACATCATGCTCGTCGATCTCGGTCGCAACGACGTCGGGCGTGTCAGTCGGTATGGCTCGGTCGAAGTCTCCGAGCTCATGGTGATCGAGCGGTACAGTCACGTCATGCACATTGTTTCGAATGTGCGCGGACGTCTGCGCGAAGGCATGGATCGCTTCGACGCGTTGTTCTCGTGTTTTCCCGCGGGAACGCTCAGCGGTGCCCCGAAAATTCGCGCGATGGAGATCATTGACGAGCTCGAGCCGACGCGACGCGGCATCTACGGCGGCGCGGTGGGGTACTTCGACTTCGCCGGCAACCTCGATACATGCATCACGATTCGCACCATGGTCGTGAAGAACGGCACGGCCTACATCCAGTCGGGTGCCGGAATTGTGGCCGACAGCGTTCCCGCGACGGAATACGACGAGACGGTCAACAAAGCGCGCGCACTGATTCGCGCCATTGAACTGGCGGAAGAAGGCTGAGGCCGGATTGTGAAGGAACAACCATGATCCTTGTCATCGACAACTACGATTCGTTTACCTATAACCTCGTGCAATACCTCGGCGAGCTTGGCGCCGACCTCGAGGTGCGTCGGAACAATCGAATCACCATCGAGGAGATCCGAGCGCTCCGTCCGGAGAAGATTCTTCTCTCGCCGGGGCCGTGCACGCCCAATGAAGCGGGCATCTCTCTCGATGTTGTCCACACGTTCGCCGGCGAAATCCCGATTCTCGGAGTATGCCTCGGGCATCAGACCATCGGGCAGGCGTTTGGCGGGAAGGTCATACGAGCGCCGAAACTGATGCACGGCAAGACGTCGGAGATTCATCACGCGGGCCACGGCGTCTTCCGCGGCCTGCCGAATCCGTTTACAGCGACGCGATACCACTCGCTTATCGTCGAGCGGGAATCACTGCCGGACGTGCTCGAGATAACTGCCGAAGCGGACGGCCTGATCATGGGGCTGCGTCACCGCGAGCTCGCAGTCGAAGGCGTTCAGTTTCATCCGGAGAGCATTCTGACCGCTGAAGGGAAGAAACTGCTCGCGAACTTTCTCAACGACTGATACACACCACACGCACATAAGGACACCAATGAAACTCGATGTCGATCTGGTCATTTTCGATCTTGACGGAACACTCCTCAATACCGCGCCCGATATCGAACGGTGCGTGAATCTCGCGATGAAGGATTACGGTCTACCTGCGATGTCTCGTGAACGGGTGCTTGAGATCATCGGCCCCGGTGGCAGGGCGTTTCAGGACGCGCTCGTGCCGGACCCGAAACTCAAACACAAGGCCGAGGAAATCGTTCAGACATATCGCGAGTACTACACGAAGTCGAACACGCTGCTCACGCGTCCGTACGACGGCGTCGTCGACGTGCTCAACGCGCTGCGGGATACGGGTGTGCCGATGTACGTCGCGAGTAACAAACCGCAGGTACAATGTATTCAGATTCTGCAGGCGTTGAAGCTCGACCACTACTTCCGCGCGATCTACGGCCCCGAGGCGACTCCGCATCCGAAGCCCGAGCCGAACGTGCTCCACCTCATCATGGAACAGACCGGCGCGATGCCGGAGCGGACGGTGATGGTCGGCGACACGAATAACGACATGGCCGCCGGCCATGCGGCGGGCGTCACGACGGTATTCGTATCGTGGGGTTACATACCCGAGTCGGCAATACCACCGGAGCTCATCGACGTCGTTATTGACACTCCGGCGGAATTGCTCGATCTCGACATCGCCGAGCTGCGTCGGAAGCGTGACGCCGCGTAAAGGGGAGACCCGCAGATGACCATATCGGAAGCGATCGCGAAACTTGCAGCGGGTTCGGATCTCACCCGCGGCGAGACGATTGCCGCCATGAGTCAGATCATGAACGGCGAGGCGTCCGACGCCCAGATCGCGGGATTCCTCGTAGGATTGAAAGTCAAGGGCGAGACCGCCGACGAGGTCGCCGGCGCAGCGACAGTCATGCGCGATCGCGCGACACACGTGTATTCGAAGCACCCGATTGTCGTGGATACATGCGGAACCGGCGGTGATCGATCCGGCACGTTCAACATATCGACCACGGCAGCGTTCGTCGTTGCAGGCGCAGGCGTACCCGTAGCAAAACATGGAAACCGATCGGTGACGAGCAAATGCGGATCGGCCGACCTGCTCGCCGGACTCGGCGTAAAGCTCGATCTGACGCCGGAACGCGTAGGTGAGGCGCTCGACGAGGTAGGTATCGGCTTCCTGTTCGCTCCGATGCTGCATAGCGCGATGAAGTACGCCATCGATGTGCGACGCCAACTTGCACCGACGCCGACCGTGTTCAACATGCTCGGACCGCTGACGAATCCGGCGGGCGCGAAACGTCAGGTCATCGGCGTCTACCGTACGGAGCTTGTGCCGCTGGTCGCCGAAGTGCTCCGTCTGCTTGGCACGGAACACGCGTTCGTCGTCCACGGGTCGGATGGTCTGGACGAAATCACCACGACCGGTCCGACAACCATCGCTGAGCTGCGCGACGGGAAGATCGAGACGAAGGAGATTGCGCCGGAAGAGTTCGGCATCGATCCGGTTGAGAGCGAAGCCCTTCTCGGCGGCGACGTGACGCAGAACGTTGCGATCACGCGCAGCGTACTGGATGGCGAACCGGGGCCACATCGCGATATCGTCGTGCTGAACGCCGCCGCCGCGCTCGTTGCTGGTGGGCGCGCATCAGATATCGTCGCGGGTATTGGCGTGGCGGAGAAATCCATCGACAGTGGCGCCGCACGCGGCAAAGTCACACGGCTCGTGGAGTTCACGAATGGCTGATCACGCCGAACCATCGATTCTCGAACGCATTATCGCCGATGCGCGTGTCGATGTCGCGGAGCGGAAGCGTCGGATTCCCCTCGCGGAACTCCGGACTCGGGTTGCCGACGCCGCACCGACACGCGGTTTTGCCGACGCGTTGCAGGCATTGGGCGTATCGCTTATCGCCGAGTTCAAGCGCGCATCGCCATCGAAGGGTGACATTTTCCCCGACGCCGTCCCAGCCGACGTCGCTTCGGGGTACGCGCAAGGTGGCGCGCGAGCAGTGAGCGTGCTTACGAACACGCGATATTTCCGCGGGTCGGACGACGATTTGCGTGACGTTCGCGCGGCGATCGATCTGCCGATCTTGCGGAAGGACTTCACCGTAGACGCGTATCAGATCTACGAAGCGCGCGCGATGGGCGCGGATGCGATCCTGCTTATCGTCGCCGCGCTGGACGATACCGAGTTGGTCGATATGCTCGGTATTACGCGCGAAATCGGTATCGACGCGCTCGTGGAAACACATGACGAAGCGGAAATCGAACGTGCTATTACCGCCGGAGCAACGGTCATTGGCATCAATAACCGGAATCTGCACACGTTCGAGACGTCCCTCGAAACGACACTACGGCTGCGCAACCAGATTCCGGCTGACCGAATCGTTGTCAGCGAGAGCGGCATCCACTCGCGCGATGACGTGCGGAGGCTCGAAGCGGTAGGTGTCGACGCAATACTCGTGGGCGAGTCCGTGATGCGGTCGGCAGCGAGCATACCAAAGACAGACGCACAGGGATACCGCGCGGCAATCGCACAGGCGGTAAAGACGTTACTCGGATCGGATGTATCGTAGGCACGCGTTTTCTCATAAAGGCGAATAAAGCGAGTTCCGTCATGATCGTGTTGAGCGAAAGCGCTCGCCGACAACGACGGGCAAACAGGCGAGCGTTTCACGTTCTGCCACACGTTGGAAGGAGCCATCGATGGCTGACCACAAGATTCTGTTGGACGAATCGGAAGTTCCGGAGTATTGGTACAACATCATACCGGACATGCCGAACAAACCCGGACCGCCGCTTCATCCGGGAACCGGTCAACTCGCGACGCCGGAAGACTTCGCGGCGATCTTCCCGATGAACATCATCGAGCAGGAGATGACCACCGAGCACGAGGTGAAAATCCCCGATCCGGTGCGCGAACTCTACCAGATGTACCGCCCGACGCCGGTGTATCGTGCGTTGCGTCTCGAAAAGGCGCTGAAGACTCCCGCGCGGATTTACTACAAGTATGAAGGCGCAAGCCCCGCGGGGAGCCACAAGCTGAACTCCGCAATCGCACAGGTGTACTACAACAAGGAAGCCGGAACGAAGCGCATGACCACGGAAACCGGAGCCGGTCAGTGGGGTAGCGCGCTTTCGATGGCGTGTAAGTTCTTCAACATCCCCTGCACCGTGTACATGGTGAAGGTCAGCTTCGAGCAGAAGCCCTACCGTCGCGTCGTCATGGAGACGTTCGGCTCGACCGTTTACGCGAGCCCAAGCGAGCACACGCAGGCCGGTCGTTCATTCCGCGATAAGTATCCCGGCACGAGCGGTAGTCTTGGCATGGCAATCAGCGAAGCGGTCGAAGATGCGGCGACATCCGGCGGCGAGGCGAAGTATAGCCTCGGTAGCGTCTTGAATCACGTCTGCCTGCATCAGACGGTCATCGGTCTCGAAGCGAAAAAACAGCTCGAGAAAATCGGCGAATATCCCGATGTCGTTGTCGGTTGCGTCGGTGGCGGAAGCAACTTCGCTGGACTCAGCTTCCCGTTCCTCCGCGATAAGATCTACGGCAAGGAAGTCCGCGCGTTGGCGTGCGAACCGTCATCCTGTCCGACACTCACACGCGGTCGTTTCGCGTACGATTTCGGCGACACCTCCGGCATGACACCGCTCATGCTTATGTACACCCTCGGGCACGGCTTCGTTCCGCCGGGAATCCATGCAGGTGGTTTGCGTTATCATGGCGGAGCGCCAGTGCTCTGTAAGCTCGTGAACGACGGTCTTATGGAAGCCTCGGCGTACGATCAGCTCGACGTGTTCGATTCGGCGGTGCTCTTCGCCCAGAGCGAGGGCATCATACCGGCACCTGAATCGTCACACGCGATACACGGCGGTATTCTCGAAGCGAAGAAGGCCACCGAAGAGGGTAAGGAACGTGTCATTCTCATCGGTCTGAGCGGACACGGATTCCTCGACCTCGCGGCGTACGACGCGTACCATCAGGGGAAACTCGTCAACTTCCCGCTTCCGCAGGACGAGATCAACAAAGCGCTACTTGACCTGCCGAAGGTCAACGTCTGAGGCACCTTGTAAACGTGCGGCGTTCGACATTGGCTCGGACGCCGCACGGTGTTCCTCAAAGGAGTAATGAGTCATCCATGGCGTTCATTCATCCCGTCGCTGTGAAGCTGTGCGGTATCACCCGGTTGGAAGACGCGCTTCGAGCGGTCGAACTCGGCGTTCGCTTCATCGGCTTTATCTTCGCACCACAGAGTCCCCGCGCGGTAACTCCGGAGCAAAGCGGCGCGATCATTGACGCACTGCCGCACGACGTGATCCCCGTCGGCGTATTCGTCAACGCGCCACGCGACCGGGTCCTCGACGTGATTAGCGTCAGCGGAATCAAGATGGCGCAGTTCCATGGATACGAGTCACCTGAGTACTGCACGAGCTTTGGCACGTTTCCCGTGATGAAAGCGTTCCGAGTGCGCCCGAACTTCGGTCTTATCGATGTCGAGCCGTTTTTCTGCAACTACTACCTGCTCGATACATTCGACAGCAAACAAGCGGGAGGCACCGGCAAGACGTTCGACTGGAACCTCGCGCGACCAATCGCGGAGAAATACCGCGTCATGCTCGCCGGCGGACTCACACCGGAAAACGTCGTCGATGCGGTGGAAGTCGTCAGGCCGTATGGCGTCGATATCAACAGCGGCGTGGAAGAACGGCCCGGTATCAAAGATCACGCGAAACTCGAACAACTGGTGAGAAATCTTGAAGCGGCTGGTTATCACTCAGTACCGGCGCCGGAAAGGTCCATATGAGCGATCAGCAAATCACGCACCCCGACAACAATACGCGTGTTCCCGACGCACGTGGACATTTCGGACCCTTCGGCGGCCGTTACGCAAGCGAAACGCTCATGCCGCTCTTGCTCGAACTCGAGCGCAAATACGCCGACGCGAAGAGTGATCCGGATTTCCATGCGGAACTGAGCCATTACCTCAAACACTACGTCGGCCGACCGACGCCGCTCTATTTCGCCGAGCGACTCACCAAAAAGCTTGGTGGCGCGAAAGTGTACCTCAAGCGCGAAGACCTCGCACACACTGGCGCGCACAAGATCAACAACTGCATGGGTCAGATTCTCCTCGCACAGCGCATGGGGAAGACGCGCATCATCGCCGAGACCGGTGCGGGACAACATGGCGTCGCGACGGCGACCGTCGCCGCGATGTTTGGCATGGAGTGCGAGATCTTCATGGGAACCGAGGACATGCGGCGTCAGAGCCTCAATGTCTTCCGTATGCGACTGCTCGGCGCTAAGGTGACACCCGTTCGAAGCGGTTCACAGACGCTGAAAGACGCCATCAACGAGGCAATGCGCGATTGGACGGCACGTGTCGACGATACCTTCTACATTTTCGGCAGCGTGCTCGGACCGCATCCGTACCCGATGATCGTGCGCGACTTCCAGTCGGTAATCGGGCGCGAAGCCCGCGCGCAAATCCTTGAGCAGGAAGGCCGCCTTCCCGACGTCTGCGTCGCATGTGTCGGCGGCGGATCGAACGCGATGGGGTTGTTCCACGAGTTCATCCCGGACCGCACCGTACGACTGCGCGGTGTTGAGGCGGGTGGTCGCGGGTCACAACTCGGCGCACACGCGGTTCGGTTCGGCAAGGGGAAGCTCGGCGTTCTCCAAGGGACGAAGAGCTGGGTACTCCAGGACGAAAACGGTCAGATCGCCCTCACCCACTCAATCAGCGCGGGACTCGATTACGCCGCAGTCGGACCGGAGCACGCATTTCTCCACGACGCCGGCCGCACCGAATACACCGAGGCTTCCGACGCCGAAGCGCTCGAAGCGTTTCACCTGCTGAGCCGTCTCGAGGGGATCATGCCCGCGCTGGAAAGCTCGCACGCCGTCGCCGAAGCGATGAAACTCGCGCCACAGCTCGGTCCCGATGCGATCATCGTGGTGAATCTATCCGGACGTGGCGACAAGGACGTGCACACGGTCGCCGAAGCGATGGGAACCGATCTCGGAGAGATATAACGCAACGAGTTCGCTGTACAACACAAAGCCCGCGCAACGCTGGAGTGTGTTGCGCGGGCTTTTCTATGGAGCGAGCGACGGGATTCGAACCCGCGACAGCCAGCTTGGGAAGCTGGAACTCTACCAGCTGAGTTACGCTCGCTCGGTATCAAATACTGTCTGGCTTCACGTGTTCATGATACCGATTTCGCGTGAATCAGTCAAGATCGTGCGGCTTCGTCGAGGCACTGCTCGATGTGCTCTGCGACGTCACCGGAATCGCCGTGTATCCAGCTGATTTCCGGTACACCACGGAACCACGTCATCTGCCGTTTCGCGTACTGCGCCGAGTGAATCACGATGCGCTCGCACACAGCGTCGAGACCGACGTGGCCGGCGAAGTACGGTTCCCATTCCCGGTACCCGACGGTCCGCATCGCGTTTGTCTCCCATGTGTACCCAGCATCGATGAGCCGACGCACCTCCGCCTCCAGACCCGCATTGAGCATCGCGTCGACCCGCGCCGCGATTCGCCGGCGGAGGGTCTCGCGCGGCCACGTGATTCCGCACCAAATGAATTCGTACTGCGGCGGAATGGCCGTCTCGTCCCACCACGAAGACAACGTGCGGCCGGTGTGCATGTACACCGCGAGCGCACGGAGAATTCGCTGACGGTCGTTCGGCTCGATTTTCTCAGCGACCCGCGGATCGACCTCCACCAATCGACGGTGGATTTCGGCAGGACTGGCATCGTCCATCTCACCGCGCAACCGGTCGGTCACCTCCGCTGGCACCGCAGGTATCGGACTCAGCCCATCCACAAGCGCGCGGAGATAGAATCCCGTGCCGCCAACGACGACCGGCACCTTCCCACGCTCAAGACACGAAGCGATCGCGGCTTCTGCGTCGAGTCTGAAACGACCTGCATTGTATGTCTCATGTGGATCACAGACGTCGACGAGATGATGGGG
>CAZWQW010000079.1:0-3571 GCA_964635955.1 uncultured bacterium
ACCACGGGCGAAGACACGCAGTGTCTTCGCCTTAACGAACTCGAACGAACGTGAGAGTTCGCGAAACACTACGCCCCCTTCCAACGTTCTTATATATACGAACGTCTTACTACCCACCTACGACGAGAAGGAGCGGCTACCATGGCGGATATCGACCTGCATGCGGTGCGCAGATTGCGGCGGAGTGTCGACTCCGTGCGCGATCAGCTCGAAGACCTGTCGTTGTCCGAGCAGAAGGCGCTCGGGAAAGCGAGTGTCAACAACCTTCGCAAACTTATCGAACGAGCGGAAGCGGTGACCCACGATGATCTCGACTACATCGTGCCCGAGATTCCCGACAACGCCGACGAAAATGAAACCGTCGGAGCCGTTCTACTCGGTCTTGCGCAACTCTCGGGGTATCTCGATGGCGTCGAGGCGGATCTTTCGCGCTACGGGCGTGACCAATTGAATGAGGCAGCGAAGACCGTCGTCGACGGTATCGAGCGTGGAATGGACTCCATTCGCCGCACGGTTGGCGGCGAGGAAGGGCGACGGCTCGCAAACTCGATTCGCGATACCATCGAGAAAGCAATTGGCGGGCGGATCAAGCCGCGTGGTCGGAGCGCGTCGGAACAAACGACAACACCCGATTCCACAGCCTCATCGCAGACTGCGGAACCGGGTGCCGATGGTCGTCGTGCCGGCGAGGATCAACCATCCACGGACACGAAGTAGCTTACTGGTTGTTCGCGTTCACCACCGCTTCGACGCAATTGAGCAACTCTGTCCGAAACGCATCAACGGTTTCGTCGTTGTTCGTGTCGTCGAGCACGTAGCGTGCGGTGCCAAGATGCATCTCGGCGAGTGACTTGTCGGCGAAGCGCGGAAGCGATACGTCGAGCAGATGGCGAATCTTTGCCTTTGCCTCGTCGCTCGTGCCGGAGTCGTCAAGCCGCTTACGGAGCGCGACAACAATACGCGCATCCTCAACAGACTCGCGAACCGCTTCCCAGCGCCGCGAAATGACAATCGGCTCGTCCGGCGCGGTATGATAGACAATCGGATACTCCATCGGTGTTGGATCCCACTGCGACTCACCGATGTTGTAACACCAGTACCCGATGCCCGTCGCGCCGTAATTCGTCGCGAATACCGCCTGCATGCGATGCTCACCAGCGAGATTAATCGCCTTCGTGTTCCACCCAAGCGGTCGCGCATACATATACGCGCAGTTGTAGGTCCACAACGCCGCATCGGTGTTGCGCAGAAAGTTCATGACCGGTGTATGCTCGTCGAGCATGAAGAACGCCGGCGACCAGATCGCGGCGATCTCGGCAAGCTCTTCGAACATCGGCAAATCACCGCCGCCGTTCACGTAAATCTTGATACCCGGACGTGCTGCAAGCGCCTGCCGTCCGAACTCTACGAATCGCCGCACGGCATCCCAGCCATGCCCGCCAACCTCGTCCCACGTGTAAAGCGCAACATGTTCCTCGGGTATTCCACGTTCCGCGAGCCACGCCATGACCTGATCGAGATACGACGCGAGTCGCGGCACGTACGCGGCTTCGCGCCAGTCGATGCCGAGGTTCGGCACACCGGTCAGAAGCAGGAAGACGTCGTGACCGATGAGCGGTTCGACAAACGATTCAAGTGTCGAGAAGTCGACGTCGATACGCACCTCATCGCCATCCTCAACCGCGGTCGCTTTCGGCGCCCCAATCGGGAAAACGGTGTTACCGTGCGCCAGCAGATCGGGCACCGAATACTTGTCGTACCGCGCCCACATGCAGAGTCGCATGGCGTCATAACCGGCCATTTCGAACGGGAGCACGTCAAGGGCGATCTCAACCTTCGTCGCTGCCGGACCGGACCGAATCACGACCGTGGCATGATACGTTCCAGAGCCAACGCCTGCTGTGTCGATATCCAGCCACACCTCGCGTGTTTCACACGAGGGAATCCGAATCCCGTCGTCTTCGGAAAGCGATACGAGCGGATCCCACACGATGGTATCCTGCACCGCGTTCGTCGGTACCGCGCGCGCTTCGTGTGGTGTCACGACGAGTCCATCCGGTGCTGATTCGACGTGTACATGAACGGTTGCCGCGTCGACTGTTGCGTTAAAAAGCTTGAGTGATATCGGCTCATGTTCTCCGGCGACACAACGACGGCGGATCTGTAGCGGCAGCACCGCCACTTCCGGCAATTCCGCGTCGACGCCGCGATTCTCCCACACATGCCCTTCGAACGGGATTATCGGTGTGCCGTGCCCGTGCGCAAGTACGTCCGGAGCGATTTTTGCCAACGTGAGCGCTCGCTGCGCGCGTGAAGTCAGTCTCCGCGTCTCGTCGAGTACCGCAGCGACGAACTCCGCGGATGCACCCGGAACAGCTTCTTGTTGCTCGCTGAGCTTCGCCGATTCGCGCTCGATCTCACTGAGTTCACGACGCAGAAGCGCACGGATCGCGTGATCCGCGCCGACCGTTGGTGAATCGCTCAACGCGGAACGGAGTGCGAGTAACGCGCGACGAATACACGCACGGTCGTTCACATACGGCGAAAGCGTCACTTCAGTGGACTCGTGCAGGATCTCGGCTCCGGACTCATCGGTGAGTCGCCACGTGAATCGGTAGACGTGTGGCGCGGTAATTGTGACCGGCAAGCGCAGTACACCCCGATGCCCGACGATGATACCAAGTGCGCTGTGATGCGACGCGTCTGGCGCGGTCATGGTCGCCTCGGCGGTAAGCGGTGCGGCGGTCGGGTTCGGGTTTTCGACGCGGAACACAATCTCATCGGTAGTTAGAATCCGGTTCCACGCGAGATTCTCCGGTACCATGGTGATTTTTGACTCGGTAGGCGGCTTGATCTGCGTCCCTGTTCCACGGGGTTCGCCACGGAAGCTGCGCCATTCGACTGGCGCGCCGCCTGATGCGGGACATTCGAACGCGTACATGCGACCGAGGTCGCCTCCGGTCGTCGCGAATACGAGCTTATCATCGACGACACCGATCGCCGGTGTGTTCCGGTGCGCACGGCGGCTATCGAGTTGATACTCGGCGATTCGATTGCTCGACTGATCGAGTACGAATAATCCACCGAGTTCCGTGCACAGGACGTATTCGAGCTCACCGTCGCCGTTTACATCGGCGATAGCGCCCGGCGCGAAACAAAACGCTTGTGTATCGATATTCCAGAGAAGCGCACCGTCCTCGTCCCAGCGGAAGAGCCGTCCGGACTGGTCGATTGCGAAAATATCCGCGCGTCCATCGCCGTTGAAGTCCGCGACGGACACCGTCGCCGGGATGCCGTCGCCTGCCGGTCCGTCCCATATGGTCTCACTATCGGAGTCGAGGCAGAGGAATCGCCGGGAACCGGGTTCAGCGACGGCGGTCGCAATACGCACGTGCCCGCGCGAATTGGTGAAGATTACCGGCGAACAGACATGGTACGATGCGTTTTCGCCGACTGGATCGTAGATTACGCCACCCAACGTGCGCTCTCGTATGATTTCGCCAGCCGAATCGAGGATGTAGAGCTTACCGGTGGTCGTCGTGACGACAACTTCCATCTTGCCGTCACCGTT
>CAZWQW010000079.1:3671-4859 GCA_964635955.1 uncultured bacterium
CGGGGCACGCCATAAACCGGTGCTTCGTTTCGACGCGCCAGAGCTCCTTACCTGTAGCATCGACGGCGATAATCGCCTGATACGCTGCTGTAAGGAACTCAACGTTGCCATCGCCAGTTAAATCGGCTGCAACCGCCGCGCCTTGCATGACCATGTTGCAGTCGGCGGTCCAACGTGGCGTGAGTGTAAACGCTGATTCAGATACCATCGACGTGCTCCGTGTGAGGTTCGTGGGGGTCGTACGGTCTGGGAAAGAAGGTACCCGGTATTCGCCGCCGACCAATGCCTCGAGTGCGTGAATTACTATCACCGGATAGGGAAAACCTTACACGCTGAAACGCAATCAACATCGATCGGACGCATCGCAGTATCCTTGTACAGAATTATGTCCAGAAATATGGATTTGAAGAGTAATAGTTCGTGCGAAACGTTTGTATGACGGTCGTTCCGTTCCGACTGCGATAAAAACTTGCATTATCAAAGATTTTCGATATCTTTATCAACACATAGTCGTAGTCGATAGCTCACAGTGACAACTCCCATTTCGCGATAACACTTACGCTTTTGTCTCTCCTACTCAGTAAGATCAAATAGACGAATCGAGTGCACGCTCCTCTTGTCGCACTGACGGTTCGTACCGGAGACAAAGCCGATATCAGACATCGTAGAAGGTTTTTAAGACGCAATGGCTGAGTTCGAGGAACCCCCAATGAGTGGCGTTGGGGATGATGGTCGGAAAACGGAATCAATTCCGAGTGCGGTAGTACTTCAAGCATGGGATACGGCGATTGTTGCTGTGTCTGGCTTGTTCGCGTTTTTGGTTTTTCGGGCCGGTGCAACAATCGGACTGGTTCTCGCCTTGATTCCGGCGGTGTTCGTTGCTTCTGCGCATGTCTATCGCGCGAGAGATGCAGAACGCGTGCTCGACACGAGCCTCAAATCCACCGTGCAGGTGGTGAGTGTTTTCATTGCCGGGCTATTCGTATCAGCATGCGCCGCCTTGCTGTTTCGCCCGGAGCCGATGCTGTGGTTCGCCTTTCCAGTTTTCTTTTTTCTCGGCGTTGGCGCACTCTCGATTTACCGGAAACGACTCGATCACAAACGATTCGGGTCGGAACCTCGTGTCGCCGTGTGGTATCCTGATTACTCTCACCATGTCTCCGCGGAAGAGATTCGCGCGATCGTCGA
>CAZWQW010000079.1:4959-7382 GCA_964635955.1 uncultured bacterium
GATATCGCCGTGCCCGAGATAGCTTCGCCCATGCGGTTCTTCGGACGCGCGACGAAACGTATTTCCGACATTGTGCTCTCGATCGTGGTGCTTATCGTTTCGCTCCCATTATTCCTCATTCTGGGCATTTTGATACCCGCGACATCTCCCGGTCCGGCGATATTCCGTCAACAACGTGTCGGTAAGAACGGCAAGCGCTTCATCATGTATAAGTTTCGGTCGATGCGTATTGCCGACACCGCATACGGGGACGACCCGGAATCGCGAATCACCGGAATCGGACGCATACTCCGCAAGACGAGTCTCGACGAGATACCGCAGTTTATCAACGTACTGATAGGTAATATGAGTATTATCGGTCCGCGTCCGGAAATGACTCCGATTGTCGAGCGATATACACCGGTGGAACGAGCCCGTCTTGCCGTGCTCCCGGGCATATCCGGCGTATGGCAGCTGAGCCCGTACCGCGGACGCCCGATACACGAAAACGTCCATTGTGACCTGTTCTACATACGGAATCAATCGGTCGTGCTCGACATCGTACTCATGTTCCAAACGCTGTTTTGGGCGTTTCGCGGCGCATGATCGATGGTATCTACGTCCATAGCTCACCGGGAGCTTGACGCCCTGCATACGAGCGGACGCTCCAAATGATTCGATACCAGATGTTTGTCCCTCTTTGCGTATTACTCGTTGCACTCACGTCAGGCGTCTCCGCTGAAGTGCACGGGCTCCTCGTTCCGCCGCGTCACCCGGTGTACGACCTTCTCGAGCGCGCCGCGACGCTCGGCGCTGTGGAACGCGCGGCGATCTGGTCTCGCCCGATGCGGCAGTCGGATGTCGTCAGACTGCTGACAACCGTAGACTCCGCGCGATTGAGTAACGCAGACCGCGCGCGCGTCGAATGGTATCTCGATGAGTTCGCGACACCGGTTGAAGGGCGTCTGATTGGTGCGGACGGTGGCCACGCGGAGTATTCCGACGGCCGTTCATTTATGCGTGTTGGACCGTCGGTTCGGTTCGACGCGTCGTATTTCGAGGGCGGCGACGCCAGGTTATGGCGTGAGTATGGTATCGAAGGGGCGGGGCGCGTCGGTGACTGGCTCTACGTCCACGGTACCGCCCACAGCGCTGCGCAGATGGGTGATCGACTCGGTCCGCCCGACGCGAACTCTCCGGATCGCGGACTTTCCGGTTGGACAGTAAACGCCGACGCGAGTGAGTACTACTTCGACACGAGCGAGGGATACGTTGGGGCCGCGTGGTCCAACGGGGGCGTATGGCTCGGAAGGTTCGCACAATCGTGGGGCCCGGGCGTGAGGGGGCAGTTGTTTCTCTCTGACCACGCGCCATCGATGCCGCAAGTAATGATCGTTCTCCAACCGTGGGGATGGTTCACCTATCGTTTCCTACACACACAGCTCGAATCGGGTATCGTAGACACGACGACAATCATCCGTCCCAGCGAACGCGAGCGGTTCTCCAGATACTACGGGAAATACCTCGCCGCCCACCGCTTTGACATCTGGCCGATTCCGCAACTGCGTTTCGCGCTGAATCAGTCTGTCGTATACGGCGCAAGCGGGATAGACTTCGGCTATCTCTCCCCGATGGTTGATTTGCGGTACATCCAGCACAGTAAGGGTGATCGGGATAACGTCCAGCTTGGTTTCGATTTTACACTGTTTTGGCCACGGTACACCGCGATCAGTGGCGCGCTCTTTATTGACGAACTGCGCATCGCGACAATGTTCGACGACGCAAAGAGCAGAAACTGGGTCGCCGCCCAGATTGGCGTTCGAGTGGAGGACCTATGGGGTGCGTTACCGCGGAGCACGGTGCTCCTCGAGTACGCCCGATTGAATCCGTGGGTATACGAACACCGCTATCCGTGGAGTACGTTTGCGTCGGCGGGTATCGGTGTGGGCTCACGCGTGGGGCCGATTCAGTATCCACTTGGGCACTGGATGGGGCAGCATTCAGACGGCCTTTACGCGGAGGTTCGGTACGATATCGGTAAGCGACATGGCGTCTCGGTATCAGCGGAGCGTATTCGTCAGGGGATTCCCGCCGTAGTCAGCGAGCAGCCGTATGATGGTGCCAACTATCGCGCGACGCCATTCCTTTCCGGACCGGTAACAACGACGTGGCGATCGGAGATCGCGTGGACGTGGCTTGGTTGGCGACACGTCGTTTCCGAAGCGGCCGTCGGTTGGACAGACGTTAATGGTCCGGTCGAAGACACGAGCGAACTAAGCGCACGGGTCGGAATCCGCTGGAACGCGTGGTAATTCGAGTCTTGGCGAAAGCGTCTCTTTCTCGGTATGATCGATAGACACCCGAATCCGGACATCGGAACGCATGAAGAAAGTGGATAATGGAGCACTCTTCGGTATGAACGGAATACGTGTCGTATTGGTTGC
>CAZWQW010000079.1:7482-11634 GCA_964635955.1 uncultured bacterium
TGCGTCCCGACGAAACGCTGCAGACACTCGTGACGTTCGCAGGAGGACTCCGTCCCGATGCGACTCCCGAGTTCTCCCAGGTTGAGCGGGTCGTCGGCAGCGTGCGTAGGCTTATCGACTTGTCGATCGACGAGTCAACGAGCTTCGCTCTTAACGACGGCGACATACTACGAATCGACTCGGCACTCCCCGACGTGAAAATCACCGTGACGGCGAACGGTGAAGTAATGCGTCCGCGCGACTATTCGTGGGTGCCCGGCATGACGGTCGCTGATCTCCTCCGCCGCGCCGAGGGTCCGACCGAGGAAGCATACCTAAAGCGCGCGGATATTGTGCGGCTTCGTCTCGACGGAACCACTGAGATGATTCCCGTGGACATCGCGCAGATCGTCATGGGCGACTCGGCGAATGCGATGCCGTTGGAACCGTACGACGTGCTTCGGGTGCGCTCGCTGTTTGACTTCCTTCCGACCGAGCAGATTGTAGCGCACGGTGAAGTGCGGCGACCGGGGCTGTATCCATACCATCAGGAAATGACCCTCGCAGACCTCTTATTCCAGACCGGTGGGCTTACTCCGGCGGCGTATACGCGTGAGGTGGTAATCTACCGGCAGAACCTGACCGAAGGTCAGGTCATGACGGATACGCTCACAATCGCGCTTCCCGTAACGCTCGACGAGACGGATATCACCACATGGCCGACGATTCCGCTGGTACGGAACGATCACGTCTTCATCCGCAAGCGGCCCGACTGGCGCGATCCAGCGATAGTCACTATTCGCGGCGAAGTACAGTTCCCCGGAACATATCAACTGGCAACGCGTGAAGTGCGGCTTACAGAGATGATCGAACACGCAGGCGGTGTAACCAACTTCGCGTACCCGGAAGGCGTGTATGTTGTACGGGAAGGGCTCGGAAAGATCGCGACGGATTTGCCGAAAGCTCAGGCAAGGCAGCGTTCGTCGGCGAACTTCGTGTTGTATCCGGGTGACGAGATCGTCGTGCCGCTTGAACCGCAGACGGTCACGATACGCGGTGCGGTGGGACTGGAAACGAGCGTCGTATTCGAACCGGGGAAGCGGGTGAGTTACTACCTCGAGCTCGCCGGCGATGTCCTCGACTCGGCAGACACGAAGCGTATTCAGCTTATCGAGTTCAACGGCCGCGTTCAGAAGGCACGTAAGTACTGCATCTGGGCAAAGGTTACACCGGGGAGCACGATTGTCGTACCGAGTAAACCGAAGCGCCCGGAAACCGATTGGGGCGAAACGGTTCGCGACGCCGTGACGTTCGTCGGCTCGATCGCGATGACGACGCTTCTCATCATGCAGGTGCTTGAGTAGTGAGCGAAGCGCCGATTGTCATATCCGATCCACCGATTCAGAGCCGAAACATACTCGGTGTGCGCGTTAACGCGTCGACATATGACGAAGTAGCCGCCACGGTCCGCGACTGGTCGACGCGAGGATTGTCGCGCACGGTGAATGTTCTTGCCGTGCACGGGGTGATGGAAGCATACGACGATCCGGATTTCCGTCAGATAATCAATGACGGCGACATCAACACGTCCGACGGCGTGCCCGTCGTATGGGCACTCAAGCTACTCGGTGCGCGCAATGCGACGCGCGTTTACGGACCGGAGCTTACACCACGTTTACTCGAAATGGCGGCGCGCGAAGGCATACCGATGGGACTCTACGGTGGGAGTTCACCAGAAGCGCTCGAACGACTTGTGAACGTGCTGAAGCGGCGTTTCGACGGACTGAAGATCGTATACGCGTGGTCACCGCCGAAAGTTGAAGTTCCGGGTGTTTCACTCGATGGCAGGCCGTACCGCCAGCTGACACCGGACGAAGACAGTGCTATTCGTCAAGAAATCGTAGAATCCGGCGCGCGACTACTGTTTGTTGGACTCGGATGTCCGAAGCAGGAACGTTGGATGCACGAACATCGCACGTTACCAACCGTAAGGGTCGGTGTCGGAGCAGCGTTTGATTTTCTCGCAGGTAATAAAGCGCAAGCGCCGCGATTCATTCAGAACGCGGGAATGGAGTGGCTCTTTCGATTGCTGACCGAACCGAGACGACTCTGGAAACGCTATCTGAAGCATAACCCGCGGTTCGTGCTGTATGTCGCGATGCAACGACTCGGATTGCGGCATTTCGAAGTAGGATGACATCACCTTGCAGGATTTGAAATAGCATGGATTCGCGTCCACAAAGCCAAGCCATTGATTTCCAGAACGATCCGGAGTTCATCAATCTCTCCGCGATCGCCGCGTTCATTCGGACGCACCTGAAGGCGCTCAGTATCGCGTTTGGTGTGTCCGCGGTGATCGGCGTCGGCGTAGCACTCATCGTGCCGCTGGAGTTCACGGCGACCGCGTCGATCCTCCCGTCGGAATCCGCGTCGCCAATGGCGCGGCTCGCGTCACAGTTCAGTGGCATACCGGGATTGGGCGGCGCTGGCTCGAAATCCATGGTCGAGCTCTATCCACAGATCGCGCGCAGTCAGACGGTGCTTACCGGCATGCTCGACACCGCATACCGTGATAGCACGTTTCGATACGCGCTCACGCAAGAGATCGGGTCAGACGAAACGGACACAGTAAAACTTGAAGACGAGCTCATGCGACACCTGCGGAAAGAGCTCAGTGCATCGCTCGACCCGGTCAATAGCTTCATTACGATATCGTTTACCGCGCACGACCCGGTTCTTGCCGCCGATCTCGTTAACGAGGTTGTCCGCCGTATGGACGAGTTCCTCCGCGAGCGCCTGCACACCGAGAGTAACGATCAGAGCGATCTCATCATGCGGCGTCTCGCCGAGGAAGCGGACCTGCTCCGCCAAGCCGAGGAACGCCTCCTCGATTTTCGCGAAAAGAACCGCGCGCTGACGCTCTCGCCCGCAGCACTCATGGAGCAGACGCGGCTTATGCGCGAGGTCGAGATTCACAACGCGCTATACATAGAACTCACGAAGCAGCTCGAGGTCGCCCGGATCGACGCCTATCGGAACGCCCCGGTGCTAACGGTGCTCGACTGGGCGGTTCCGCCCGTGAAGAAGTCGGGTCCAAAGCGCTCAATGTATGTGCTGGGGATTGTGTTCGTGGGGGTGGTCGGCACGGCGGGGTGGATGAAGTACCGCGGATGCGAACGGATGGGGTTATGAAATGTTAAAAATCGCGACATGGATGTACTCGGCACCGAAGGGCGAACACCTCCGTCATGCACAAACCGGATCTCGGTCCGATTCGGACAAGTTTCAAACTATATACTGGCGGTGCGTCTTCTGTTTTTTTGAGAGCGTTGCACGTGTACAACCAAACGCCGAATTGATGCTGTTCGTCAATCGAGAACCTCCATCCAATATCGATGGTGTACAGACTAAGGATATGATTCGCAAATATGGAATTGACGTGCGTATTCTCTCGAAAACCACGCGACCACCTCTTGATTACTACGGCGCGTGGAATACGCAGTTTATCGTTCTCGACATAATCGACGAGCTCGCAGACGAAGCAAATGACGATGACACGATTCTCATTCTTGATTCAGACTGCATCTTGAATCGCCCGCTTGATGAAGCGTTTACCGACGCCGTGGTTCAAAACGGTGCGCTTCTCTATACAATCGATTATGATATTGATCATAATATTAACGGTTTGAGCCGACGAGATCTCGCTCGTTTGGCGCATGAGTATGATTCAGCAGTAGAAATCAAAGAGTTCCACTATAGTGGAGGTGAGTTTATATGTATCGCGGGGCGAGTAGTAAATCGATTACGTGCAGAGGCTCGTTCAGTCTACGATCAGTCCATGGATAGACACAAACGCGGTCTGGATAAATTCAACGAAGAAGCCCATTTACTAAGTTACGTATACCATCGACTCGGTATTCAAACACATACCGCAAACAAATACATTCGACGTATTTGGACCGACCGAGCATTTTACCACGATGCTACAGACTCCGATACGGATCTTCATATATGGCACCTACCGGGTGAGAAACGGTACGCGTTCAGAAAAGCATTCCGCATTATTGCGAAAAATGGTTTTCGTTTCCCCGATGGCGTAGATGCCGCACGTTTGTACCGCATGAAACCATCTACAAGAACAGTTTTTGATGCAACGATACGAAGATTAGCGGG
>CAZWQW010000079.1:11734-13145 GCA_964635955.1 uncultured bacterium
TTTTCTGTTCGTATACGTCCTCGCCGGACCTCTGACACTACTTGATGCACCGTTCCGCTTGAGTCCGGTTGCATTACTTACAATACCGCTTTTTCTCAGATATGGTGTAAAAAAAGATCTGATATTGTACTTATATATGTGTCTTTTTTTAGTAGTTGCATTCTCTGGATGGGTGAATAATTCCAGTGTAAGTCAGATCGTAATATTTACTAGGACTCTGATAGTTTCCTATCTCGTTTATTGGCTAGTTGATGTATATCTGACTAAGAATACATCTGCTGGCCTCATGCGGCTGTGTATTGGAGTTGGGATAGCACAGGTGCCTTTGATTGTCTTGCAGCGATTATTCTATGATTGGATTCCAGCTGCGATATCAGGACGAATTATCTACGAAGACATTGGAATTGGCACCTTCAGAGATGACTCATCGCTTACGTTTTTTTTATTATTGCTGGTTATAGTATTACTCTTTGCACCCTACGCCAAGCAGATAACCCAACACAGGATATTAGTAGTTATCGTTTTTTCCGCGGGCATATTTCTCGCTAATTCAGATATACTAAAGTTGACCTATCTGATTATATGGACGGTATATGTTTTACGGAATCTGAATCTTAAAACTGTTGTGTTCTCTTTCTTTCTGTTTACATCAATCATCACGATACTCTACACTTCTGGCATAGCACAAGATACGTATGAAAAAATTTCTTCTCGCTTAATAGCTGTCGTCACAGAAGCGCATGATACCGAATCGTATTTGGAAGGAAAATACGCTCGTAGCGCAGCGCTGTATTACTACCTTAATAGGGATATACTATGGATCGGCGATGGGCCTGCTCAGCACACGGATCCAATATCACGGGTCCGTAGTCGTGGTAACACGGGTCATATTTTCACTTTTTACTCTGAAGTAGGTTTTTTAGGATGGGGATTGAGTGTTCTGACATTTCTTGTCATTACGATATATAGTAAGGGCAAGATAGTGATATCGTCTGTACTCACATTATCGTTTTTGTCTCTTCAGATTCTAAGTTTTACAACCGAAGTAATGAACCATTTGGGCGTTGTGTTTATCTACTGCATTGTCGTTTGCGTAGAGAAGATGCGATTTCCCTTTCCGACTGTTGTACGTGAAAAAGAAGATAGATCAAATGCCGGTTATTCTAATACGTAAACAGATTCTGATTATACAGCCGGCGATTCCCCACTACCGGATACCGTTTTTCAATGCGTTGGAACGGCTTCGTCCAGATTGGTGGAAGTTTAGCGTAACGTTCGACGATTCAGAGTCGTCACAAAGACGGTCGTTGTTTGAAACGATTGATCGAAATAGGATCAATTTCCCATTACAAGGTGTCCGTCGTTTTGGTCCAATAGGTCGGTTTGAGTACCAAACCGCGTGGATCGCTGG
>CAZWQW010000080.1:0-8034 GCA_964635955.1 uncultured bacterium
CAATACTTGAGGTGTATGAGAATGGAGTGATGAGCGTGCTAAGATGCTGTTAATTGGAACGGGAGAAGGGGAAGGGAAGAGGTGTCCGCCTGCGCGATACGAATGTTTCATTCGGAGACCCCCGGGCGAAGGGCTCCGCCCTTCGCCTTAACGAACTCGGACGTCAGTCCGAGTTCGCCCCCCTTTACCCTCTCATCCTCCTACCCGTTCGTTTAACCACGCAATCGTCGCCATTCCACCGCGAAGGAGCCGCGCACATGTCATCTCTCTCTGCCGGATTCGGACTCATCGAAATAACGCCACTCGTCGGGACGCCGCTCATCGGCCAGCTCTACCCACGCTATTCAACCGGCGTACACGATCCGCTCTTCGCGCGCGTGCTCGCCCTACGCGACGGCGAAGACGACGCGCTACGCGACGGCGAAGACGACGCGCTACGCGACGGCGAAGACGACGCGCCACGCGAAGACGATGCCAACGCCGTGATGATCATCGTGCTCGACGTGTGCAAAGTACCCGAGTACGACGCGGACCGCATTCGCGACGCCATTACCGCGAAGCTCCCCATTCCGCGCGATCACATCTGGGTCTTCGCGACGCACACCCATACCGGTCCCGCACTCCACACGTCGGTCGAGACGCCGCGCGCAGATAAATACGCGACGTGGCTCCACGGCGAAGTCGCGCGAGCCGCAGCGACCGCATGGGAGGATCTCGCGCCCGCAACCGTCAAGTTCGTGCAAACAGACGTCGACGGCATCGGATTCGTCCGGCGGTACCGTATGAAGGACGGAAGCGTGCGCACGAATCCCGGCGTCGGTAATCCAGATATCGTTGAACCGACGCGCAGACCTCGCACACGCTTCTCGCTCGTCGAATTCGAACGCGATCCGACCCGCCTACCCATCGTCTTCGGCGCGTACCCCTGCCACGCCGACGTCGTCGGTGGCCTCGACGCGTCCGCCGACTACCCGGGACGCGTCTGCTCCGAGCTCACGCACCGCATCGACACGCACCCGGAGTCAATCTTCGCTCTCGGACCGTGCGGCGATATCAACCATATCGACGTGAATGCCAACGAACGACTGGGTGGCCACGAACACGCACAGAAGATGGCGCGAACACTCGTCGATGCAGCGCTCGGCGTGTGGGATAAGCGCGAGAAGATCGATGGTGCACTCGACATCCGTCGGACCAAGCTCACCGTGTCCCGCCGCGACGTTACCGACGAGCAGATCGCCGAAGCCAAAGCACTCATTGCGCGTGAGATGAAGCCCGGCGGAGAATCGAGTACCGAGGTAGTCTTCGCGCGCGGAATGCTCCTTGTCACCGAGTTGCCGCGCGAAATCGAGATCGAGATCTGCGCCGTTGTGATCGGTGAGGTTGCATTTGTTTGCTTGCCGGGCGAATTGTTCAGCGAGCTCGCGGAAAAGATCGAAGACGCGTCACCATTCGCACACACGTTCTGCGTGGAGCTACTCGCAAGCGCGGAAGCGGGATACATCGGGACGCGGGAAGCATATGCGGAAGGCGGGTACGAGACGCGCCCGATGCCGTCTTCGCAGTTCGCACCGGGAACCGGTGAGCGCGTCGTTGAAGAGGCGGTGCGACTCCTCACAGAGAAGCGATAGCGCCCTCGAAATACTTACATGGTCAGGAGTAGCCGCGCGATCTCGAAATAGATAATCAGCGCGAGCGAGTCGGTCACTGTCGTAATGAACGGGCTCGACATCAACGCCGGGTCGAGCCCGACGCGCTTCAGCCCGAGTGGAAGCAATCCGCCGATGATGACCGCCGCGCCCACAACACCGGCCATCGCAAGACCGACCGTGCCGAATAATCGCCAGTGGAAGTCGACGAACATCGCGCGACCCATGGCGAGAATCCCCATCGCCACGCCGATCATCAGAGCGACGCCGATCTCCTTCCGCAGTACCGCCCAAACATCACTGGGTCCCAGCTCGTGGGTCGCCATGGAGCGAATCACCGTCGTCGATACCTGAATGCCTGCATTGCCGCCGGAGCCGGTGAGTACCGGTACGAAGAACATGAGCACGACGAGCTGATCGAGGAGCGACTCGTACCGCTCGAGGACGTATCCCGAGAGAAATCCCGCCAAGACAAGCACCATGAGCCACGGCGCGCGCTGGCGGGCGAGTTTCCACGCGGGCGTATCGAGATACGGCGTCTCATACTCGTTGATAGCCGCCATCTTGTAGGTGTCTTCCGTGTTCTCTTCGCGGATGACATCCAAAACATCGTCGACCGTCACGATACCGACGAGGCGCTTCTCTGCATCCACAACCGGAATCGCCGTAAGGTCATAGTTCCGTAAACGCCACGCAACCTCTTCCTGATCTTCCAAGTCTTCCGCGCTGATAACCGCCGTCTCCATGACGTCGCGAACACGGGCGTCCGGCGCGGCAAGGAGAAGCGTACGCAAGCCGATAACGCCGACCAGAACGCCGTCTCCATCCACGACGTAGACCGTGTAGATCGTCTCAGCGTGTTGTGCGACCTGCCGCACGAGTCGTGTCGCCTCATCGACCGAGGCGGTCTCCGGAACCGACACGTACGCCGTGGTCATGATACCACCGGCGCTTTCAGGCGGATAACTCAGCAGGCGGTGGATGTCGGCGCGCGCGCGTGGGCTGAGTAGCTCGAGCAGCCTGTTGCGTTCTTCGTCGTCCTCAACCTCGGCGAACATGTCCGCGCGTTCATCCGGCGACATTGCATTGAGAAGCCAGAGTCGCTCGCGGTGGGTCAGGTTCTCGATGAGCGTCGCTTTCGACTCGTCCGTTAGCTCTTCGAAAATCGCGAGAGCCTCTTCACGCGGCCACGCGCGAAAAAACGTCACTTGCTCATCGGCGGATTCGAAGTCTTCGAGCAGGTCCGCAAGGTCCGGAGCGTGCCATTCCGCAAGCGCGCTCCGAATGACCGAATACCGATTCGAGCGGATCAGCTCGAGTATTTCCGGCATGACCAGTTGCGCCATTTCGTGACTCAGCATCTGATCCGACGACGTGGTCGTTGAGGTCGACACACCGGTGCGTTCGGCTTCGTTGCTCATATGCGCCTCGCTGGTATTTTGTGGATGCCGAATAACTGGCTAAAGGTAGCATCCGGCGCGCATTTTCGCAAAACACTCCGCAGTACTTACAGCACCGTAAACCGCGGCGCTGCGAATCTTACATAATATTTCGCTGAGAGCGCTCGGAGGTCTTGACCGCTCGGCGTCTTCGCCGTTATCTCTTTGTATCCCATACTGTAGACAAAAAACGTTATGGTTCCATAGAAAAATCGCTCGTCGATTCACGCACACCGCGGCATCGCATAAGGAAGGCGTTCACGTTCATGTTCTGGTTCGTACTTGCGTTAGCAGCATCCTACCTCGTCGGCGGGATCCCGACGGCGCTCATCGTCGGGAAGCTGCTTCGAGGCATCGATGTGCGTGAGTACGGAAGCAAAAACACCGGTGCGACGAATGCGTGGCGCGTACTCGGTCCGAAGCCGGGAATCACCGTGCTGGCTATCGACGCTGCGAAAGGCGTCGTCGCGGTTCTGCTGTTTGCGGAAGTCGCGGCGATTCCGTTGCATCCTGTTGCCGAGCCACAGACGATGGCGATATTCTGCGGATTGGCGGCGATCGTCGGGCATGTTTGGACGCCGTATGCGGGCTTTCGCGGCGGCAAGGGCGTAGGTACCGCGGCCGGTGTCTTCGGCGCGATCGCTCCGATACCGGTGCTCGCAGCACTGATCGTATTCATCGTCGTTGTTGCGTCGACACGATACATCTCCGCCGGTTCGATCTGTGCCGCGATTGTGCTGCCGGCGGTGCTCATCGCGCAGTATCGCATGACACCCGACGAAACCTCGCTCGTCACGGTGGTGGCAGCGTGTGCAGTTGGCCTGCTCGTGATCGTGCGGCACCGGACGAACATCCGGCGGATCATCGCGGGCACGGAAAATCGCTTCGGCCGAACAGCGGGCGCGGACCCCGTCGATGCGACCGTTGTGGAGTCGCGTTCGTGAACGTCGTCGTCATGCGCGCCGGAAGCTGGGGCGCGACGCTGGCCGGCGTGCTCGCGAAGAACGGGCACACGGTTACGCTTGTTGCGCCCCATGAGTCGCTGCGTCGCGAGTTGATCGAGTACCGGGAGAACCGAAGCGCGTTACCGGGGGTGCCGATTCCCGAATCGGTGCGCATCGTCGCGACGCCCGATGGCGCAATCGACGCGGCGGATGCGGTGCTCTTTCCGGGGCCGTGCGACCGGATGCGCGAGATGGCGCGCGACGCCGTCCGATGCGCTGGCAACGCACCAGAGTGGAATAACCGGCTCGTGATCACCGCCGCGAAGGGTATTGCGCCGGATACACTGCAACGCATGAGCGAAGTGCTCGGCGAGGAACTTCGCAGCGACCCAGCGCGGATCGTCGCGCTGTCCGGACCGAGTTTCGCCCGGTATGTCGGGCTTGAACACCCGACCGGCGTTGTTGCGGCATCAGGTGATATTGAGAAAACCAAGGCGACTCAGCAGCTCTTCGGCAACGAATACTTCCGCGTCTACCGGTCGTCGGATACGCTCGGAGTCGAACTCGGTGGCGCGCTGAAGAACGTCATCGCGATTGCGGCGGGTATGTGCGACGGGCTGGGCCTCGGCGACAACTCGCGCGCGGCGCTCATGACACGCGGGTTGGCCGAAATTACGCGGCTCGGTGTCGCGATGGGTGCCGATCCGCAGACATTCGCGGGCTTATCCGGAATGGGCGATCTCGTATTGACCTGCTCCGGACGCGAGAGCCGGAACCATCACGTCGGCGAGGAAATCGGCCGCGGTCGCAGACTCGATGACGTCCTGCGCGAGATGGTGACTGTCGCCGAAGGAATCGAGACGACGCGCTCGGCGGTAACCCTTGCGCGGAAATATGGCGTCGAAATGCCGATCGCGGAGCACGTTCACGCGGTGCTTTTCGAGGGGCAACGTCCCAAGGACGCGGTCACCTCGCTCATGGTGCGCGAACCAAAGCCCGAGCAATGGGCGTGACGCGCGTTCCGACACAGCGTTGTCTGGCGGAATATCGCCAACAAGCGGACGAGGCGAACCATGCTCAAACGCAGTTTTAAGCGGCTCTTCTGGCGTATCAGCGACGTCTGTGAACTGACAGGACTCGACCAACAGACGCTGCGCGGCTGGGAGCAGGATTTCAAGCAACTGCGTCCCCGCCGCGATTCCAGCGGCGTCCGCGTCTATCGTGAACGAGAACTGCGACTCGTCATCCTCCTCAACGAACTCATCGTCGAAGACAAGCAAGATATCGCCGAAGTTCGGCGCTTCCTCAACGACAACAAGAAGGAACTCAAGGACCTCCTCGACGCCATCGATCTCGATACCCTCACCGAAGAAACCGACGAACGCCTCGCTCCAACCAGCACCGTCGAAACCGAACCAGCCGAAGAGGAAACGCCCGCCAGCGAAAACGAACCGACGGATGAATCCGTAGAGGAACCCGAAGAAGCACCGGCAGAACCGGAAACAGAGGAAGAACAGCCCTCCGAAGAACAGCCCGCGGAGGAAGCAGCACAAGAGGAAACGCCGGTCGAAAAGCGAGTTGCTGAGGGGCCGGAATCCGAGATCGAACCGGAGCTCGAAGAGGAAGCGGAACCGATCGCGGAGACGAAACCGGTTGAACCCGTCGACGCGGTCGAAGAAGTCGAGACTCCGGACGAGACATCTCCCGCCGAAGATCTCCCCGCCGACATCCCACCGGAACCTGTTGATACCACCGTCGCTCAACCGGTCGACGAGTCTGAGTCGGTTGAGGCGGAAGAAAGCGAACCCGTCGAGCCTGAACAGGCACCTTTGGAAGAGTCGACCGATGATGAACTTCCGGTCCTCATTCCGCCGGAACCGGTCGAAACTGCTCCCACCGAGGCGCCGATCGAGACAGCCGAAGCGGCCGTCGAAGATGAACCGATCGCCGAGCCCCCGCCTGAGCCCGAAGTAGAAGCGCCACTGGTTCTCGAAGCTGCGCCGATCCTCAACACGCGGTTCGCGTTGCGATTCGTCGACATTGCCGACGACGAGGTGTCGGAGCAACCCGAGCCGGAGGTCGCACTGCCACTTCCCGACGTCGACCTTCCGCTGGAACCGACCGACGTTCGTTTCGCACTTGCGGTGGTCAAGCGCGATCTCGTCGAAGAACCCGCGGTGATTCCCGCCGTCGTCGACGAAACGACCACGCCACTTGCACAGATTGACACCGAGGAGCCCGTCGACGTGTTCACCGCGCTCGCTGCTCATCCTCGCGAACCTGAGCCGACCGAACCTGAATCGGCGCCGTCCGAGCCGTTGCCCGGCATCTACGCTGAAGAACCGATCGACGTGCACGCGCAGGAATCCCCGGACGAAGCAGCGCTCGAGGTCGAGGCTACACGTGAGACGCTCGACGCGCTCGTCGCCGAAGAGCCGGTCGACATCGCTGACGCGGCCATCGCGCAGGAGTCATCGGCAGTCGAGGCAGTAGAGCAGACGCTTTCCGAGCCTCTCGCCACCATTGACGCGGATGAACCGGTCGATATCCACGCTGCGCTGACAGTTCCGACACCGCCGACACCGCCGGTAGCACCCATCACCGAAGCGCCCGAGCCGTCATACGAGCCGATTCCGGCGCTCAACGCCGATGAGCCGGTCGACGTGTTCGCAGCGCATATCGCGCCGCCGACACCGGCGGCGGTCGAGCAGCAGGTCGCCACCGATGAGGTCGTCGACGCTGCTGCGGACGAGCGGTTCGCGCTATCGTTCGTCACGCCGGCGGTCGTCGATGACGAGTCGGTTCAAGCGACGACGCCGGTATTCGAGCCGCTCGCCGAGGTTATCACCGAAGAACCGACCACGGTTCGCGACGCACTCGCAGCGCCGCCACCCGCGCCCGACGACGAGCCGGAAACGGTCGCAACGCGCTCGTATGATCCGCTTCCGGTGTTGGACGCGGCTGAACCCGTCGACCTGCCGAGAATCACGCGCCCGCCGGTGCCGAAGGTCGCGCCGTTGCCACTCGACGCCGTCGACGCCGACGAACCGGTCGATGTGCACGTGGCCCTCGCCGCTTCAACGCCCCACGTGCTCGCCGCGGTGGACGAAGTAGTAGTCGATGAACCGACTCCGATCGACGTCAATGCACGGTTCGCGCTCGCATACATCACGCCCGCCGAACCGGAGCCGGAGCCCGTTGCTCCGCAACCAACGTACGCGCCGTTGGAGAGCGTTACCGCCGACGAACCGGTGGATGTGCTCTGTGCGCTTCAAGCGACGCCCATGGCTGAATCGGCGGATATCGAACCGGAGCCGGTTCCCGAGGAAGAGCCTTTCGTCGCGCCAATCGATGCGCGATTCGCTCTTGCCTACGTCGCGCTTGTTCCAGCGCCTGAGCCGGAACCGACGCCAGAACCGGCGTTTGAACCACTCGAGACCGTCGCCGTTGACGAACCCGTGGATCTGCTTGAAGCCGAAGCGGTTCCCGAGGTCGCGCCGATCGAGGATTTGCCGGAGTTGGCGGTTAACGAGCGGTTCGCGCTCGCGTTCATAACGCCCGCGCCTCCGGAAGTCGAGCCGGAATCGACGTCCGAGCAGGTCTTCGAGCCACTGCGTGATGTCACAACCGATGAGCCAATCGCGGTACTCGCCGCACTCGCCGCGCCGCCACCAGCAACACCCGACGTCGAACTCACCGAAGAACCGTTGATCGACGAGGAGCCGCCCGACGTCGAGGTCGACGAGCGCTTCTCGCTTGCGTACGTCACCGCCGCGCAGCATCCCGAGCCGGAGCGTGCACCCGAACCGGTGTACGAGCCGCTTGCGCAGGTCGCCGACGACGAACCGGTGGATGTGCTCGGACCGGTTACCGCGCCTCCGGTGACGCCGCTTGTCGAGCCAGTCTCCGACCGACTTCCCGACTGGGCCGCCGAGGAGCTCCGTCTTCTGCGGAACGATTTCGTCGCACTTCTCGAAACATTGGACGCGGAACTCGGCAGCG
>CAZWQW010000080.1:8134-13055 GCA_964635955.1 uncultured bacterium
CTGCGGAACGATTTCGTCGCACTTCTCGAAACATTGGACGCGGAACTCGGCAGCGACGAATCACCCACGCACGACGATTCGACAGAAGCGGCATCGGAACCCGAAAACGTCGACGCGGACGATGATCTTGATGATTCGCGAAATGACGACATGCGTGATGACGGGGAGTCTGACAGTCAGTCGGAGTCGGAAGAAGAACCAGAGTCGGAGCTCGAAGCGGAGACGGAGCCGAAGGCGGAAGAAGAGTCCGCTGAGTCGGTCGATACTGAGGCTGATACCGACACCGAAGTTTCCAATGAAACCGATGCCGGCACAGACGACGAGAAGTCGCCGGAGTCCGCCTGATATGGCACGGAAGGCGGCATCGGAGCCGGCAAAAAAGCCCGGCGAACGGCAGGTTCACGCATTCCTCCAGTACGTAAACGCCGAGCGCGGCCTCTCGGAAAACACGCTCGCGGCGTATCGCCGTGATCTCTCGCGGTACGTGCAGTTTCTCGACGAGGAGCGCGGCGGTATAACGCCGTCGCGCGCGACACACGAGGATGTAGGCGCTTTTTTCGCGTGGCTTCGAAGCATGAAACTCGCGGCGTCTTCAATCGCGCGGTGCATGTCGGCGCTACGGGTTTTCCATCGCTTCCTCATCAACGAGGATCTCGCACGGGAAAACCCGACGACGAACCTCGACACCCCCAAGCTCGACCGAACCTTGCCGGAAGTGCTCACCCACAGCGAGATCGAGCGGCTCCTCAACGCGCCGGACGAGACGACGCCCATCGGCGTGCGTGACCGCGCCATGCTGGAGTGCGCGTACGCCACGGGGCTACGTGTCAGCGAGTTACTCCACGTTGACATGCGAAATCTCCACTTCGACCAGGGGTATATCAGAGTCGTCGGGAAGGGCAACAAGGAACGCGTGGTGCCTATTGGGCGGAAGGCGATCGATCACATCACGCGATTCGTCGAACAGGTGCGTCCGGAGCTTCTCTCCGGGCGTGAGTCGTCGATTCTGTTCGTGAACAGGAACGGCAAACCGCTTACCCGCATGACGTTCTGGCAGACACTCAAGCGCTACTGCAAGAAAGCGCGGATTACGAAAGACGTCAGCCCGCATACGCTGCGTCACTCGTTCGCCACGCATCTGCTTGAAGGCGGTGCAGACCTCCGCGCGGTGCAGGAAATGCTCGGACACAGCTCGATCGCGACGACGCAGATTTACACACACGTCGACCGCGAACGACTGAAGATCATGCACAAGAAGTTCCATCCACGCGGTTGATCCGCGCCACGCGGCTGATTTGCGCCATCTGACGGTTTCTGCCACCCTTCGGTCTTGACCCGAACCCTCCGAATACCGTTCCGATCCGAACACACGGTACGATTCCACCTTTGTTTTCACCGGATCGGAGCGCCGCATCATGGAAACGTCCTCGAACGAACGACACACCGTACCGACCGAGTTCCGGCCTGACCAGTCCGCGCGGTACGCTCGCGCGGTGCGCGCGTGGGCCGTTCCCCTGTTCGCCATCGCGACGGCGGCGGTGGGTAACTACCTCGGCCTTCACCGTGCGATTGGCGATGTGCGGGCCGATGTGAAGGTCGAACGCGCCGAGCATCGCGCGACGATCGAGTCCATCGACCGCAGGCTCGCGACAATTGAGGAGCACCTTCCGCGCGATATCGCGACGCAGCGTGATCTCACGACGGTGCGCGATGCGGTCGAACGCGAACTCGACCGATGGATCGCGCGACACGAGGCTGCATACCATCGGTATTCATCGCCGCGATGACCGTCGTCGCGGTGTTCTCGTCAGAGGGAGGAGGCGCACATGATCAATTTCCTGCGGGGTCGGAAGAGTTACATCATCGGCACCGGGTGGATTCTCTGGGGCGTGTGGACATACGCCGTGGAGGGAGATCAGCCAACCGGCATCCAGCGAATACTCGAGGGAGTCGGCCTGATCACGCTGCGCGCAGGTGTGAAGAAGGTTGAGTCGGCGCGACCGGTCGCCGGTTGAGCGTGTCGACGGGAGCGGCTGCGGCTGCTCCCGTTTTTTCATTCTGTATCCGCTGAAACCGTCTCGGAAACCGCGTGCGCTGCGTAATCGAAATACGCCGAGTCGATTTCGAACCCGACGAAATCGAGGCCGAGGCGACAGCAGCCAACAGCGGTGCTTCCAAGTCCCATGAATGGATCCATGACACGGCGGATGCGATCGATGCCGTGCAGTCGCAGGCACATCTGGGGAAGCTCCGGCGGGAAGGTGGCGGGATGCGGTCGATGCCGATCGCGGCTGGAGATCGTGCTGTAGGGGATGAACCAGACGTTACCGCGACAGTGAACTCCGGCACCACCCTGCTTCCACCGCGCGACGTTGGACTTATCGCGGTAGGGAACGCCGATCGCGAGCCGGTCGAGCTCCACGTCGCCGCGCTTTGTCAGATGGAAGATGTACTCATGGCAATCGTTCACGAAGCGCTTACTGTTGATCGGCTTGTAGTGTCCGACGACGACGTCCTCATCGTCTGCGTCTTCGCCGGTCGATGCCCCGTCGAGCGCGTCGCGCGGGATGCTGACCGATTTGATCCAGTGAAAGGTGTTCTGAAGCGTGAAGGATTGCTGCATGCGCTCGAGTACGGCGAACGGCACGGTGGGGTCGCGTGGCTTGCTGCCGATGTTGAGGAACACCGAACCGTCGTCGGCGAGCACGCGTCGGACGAGCTTGGCCCATTCGGTGAGCCAGTCGAGGTACTCGTTCCGACTTATGGTGTCGTCATACCGGGAATACTGGATGCCGAGGTTATACGGCGGCGACGTTACCACCACGTCGATCGAACCATCCGGCAGCAGCGTGGTGTCGGCGAGCGCATCGAGGCAGTCGCGCAGGTGGAGTTCGCACGCGCATGATTGACCGACGATACGGACAGGCTCCGACATGAGGTATATCCACCGACGATGGTGTGGCGTCCTGAAACGTGCAGTAGCGAGTTGAATACTACAGACGCGGGCACTGGTGGGCAAGCCGATCAAACGACTCCGCGGTTCACTTCGCATGCGAATTGGGCTGGTCGTCTCCTTCGCTATCTGCCGGGAAAGTATCCGAATACTTCGCCAGATCGCTCGACGCGTGCTCAGTCGCGCGTCAAAATCTCCCATTCCACCCGCGACGTGTACGACTCCGACGTGCAAACCTTCCAAAAGCCCGCCAGCAAGCGATTCGCGTCACACGATTCGTCATTTCGCGAAAGAACGAAGTATCGGTTTCATGGACTTCCTTCAACGTGACATTCGCACGCGATCGGGGCCGTTTTCGTTTCGGGGACACCGCGCGTTGATCGGTATCGCGAACGCACTCGCCGATGACGCGATTCCCCGCATCGATGTGTTGAAGGCGACGCAGATCGGTCTGACGACGCTTGCGGGATTCGGGTATGGGCTGTGGGAAGCGCAACGTGGGCGAAATGTGGGGTATTTCCTGCCGACGGATGCCATGGGACGCGAGCTGCTCGGTCACCGACTGAGACACGCCATGCATCCGGAGTTCGCCGATTCGGTCGCGATCACGCTGCACGATCGTATCGCCGTGGTGGATGGACCGAGTGGAACCGGCCGACTTTACGTTCGTGGACTGCACTCGATGCTCGGGGCGATTTCGGTGCCGCTCGACGTCAATCTGTATGACGAGGTGGACGACCTCGATGCGGACCACTTCCTGTGGGCGCGGCAACGGCTCGACGGCTCGCACTACGCGCGCGAGGTTGCGTTTGCCTGCGGTAGACATCCGGGCGAGGGCATCGACGCGCGATTTACCGAGGGCACGCAGCACCATTGGCACGTGCGCTGCCCGTCGTGTGGCCGCGATGATCAGGTTCCCGAGTTGCTGTTTCCGGACAACGTGCAGCGTGTGGATTCCGCGTGGCGAATGGTATGTATCGGGTGCGGAGCGCCGCTCGATGTGGAGGCGAATGGCCGTTGGGTGGCGCATTACCCGACGCATGCGGATGTGAGCGCGTCGTATCGGATCAGTGCGCTGAGTGTGCCGTGGGTGCGGCTCGATCGACTCATGCGTGAGTGGTCGGCAGCAGAGCGCGATCGACGATTGCTGGCGCCGTTTCGCTCATCGAAGCTCGCGCTCCCCGATGCGGCGGATCATCAGGCGCTGAGCGCAAGCGACCTCGCAGCGGCGGCGACTCGGCATGACGACGTTGC
Organism: uncultured bacterium; assembly: GCA_964635955.1. Taxonomy (GTDB): domain Bacteria; phylum Latescibacterota; class MWCZ01; order MWCZ01; family MWCZ01; genus CAZWQW01. Next base: position 12,342 of record CAZWQW010000080.1, read on the forward strand.
GGAGCACGGTCCCGTGTATATCGGTATCGACACGGGTGACATCTGCCATATCGCCGTGGCACGGATCGTGGAAGGCGATGTGCTCGCGTATGTCCGTTTCGACGCGATCCCGAGCGAGGAGCTTGTGCGGCGCGTCGGCGCGCTGGCGGAGCGCTTCCGAGCGGACGGCATCCTCATCGATCAGCGTCCCGAGGGCGCGCTCGCGCGCGCAGTGTATCGCGAACACCGTGGGATTACGTTTCTTCAGCGGTTTTCGTCATCGGAGGGCGAGAAAGCGAAGGTGCAGGTCAACGCGCTGTATCGAGTGCTGTCGTTCGATCGCGAGGAGACGCTTGGCGCGTGGTGCGATCTGGTCCGGCGCGGTCCGCAGCACGTCACGTTCCCTCAAGCGGTCGACGGGATACCGTTTGCCGAGTCGGTACCGGCACGACATATCCTCGCTGGAGCATGCCGCATCGAAGCGCGCGACGGAAACGGTTTGACGGTATATCGTTTTCGGTCGGGATCGGTGGAGAATCACTGGTTCATGGCGAGTGTGTTCGCGTGGCGAATCGCGGAGCATATGCGCGGTCGTCGCGTGCGCGTGGATGAGATACGGTTAGTCGGGCGAACGCGGACTGGTGTCCGCGTTCGATAGGGCGAAGACGCATGGCGTCTTCGCTCGGAGCGGTTCCATACGATCCCGCACAACTATCCGGTGGCATTCGCACCGAC
>CAZWQW010000081.1:0-3547 GCA_964635955.1 uncultured bacterium
GTACGATCGCTGCTGCGCCATTACACGCTCCCTCCTCCGAACAGACAAGATACCCACTTTCCTATCTGTCCAAAATCAGGGGCGCCCTTCGCTCGTACCATATACAGACGCACCGTTCGTTTCTTGGTGCGACCAAATCGGGGAGTCACAAACGCAACGCCTGCCTACGCAGGGCGTCTCCTCGCTGACGCTCGGAGACGTGGGGCGAAGGGCCGAAGCCCTTCGCCTTAACGAACTCGAGCTTGCTCGAGTTCGCGCACCTTCCCCCCACGTCGTCATCGGACCTTCCTTTTATATCGCTACACCTTATCGCATCACCGACACGCGAAAGGACCGCATATGTCGAGCGACACCGCATGGCAGCCGTTACCACGTGAGGAAGTCGTCAAAGCCGTCGAGCGCCGGAATCCCGTCCGACCACCACTCGTGATGGCGAAATGGTGGGGAGAGGGACTCGGCGAACAGTACGGCGAGCGACTCCGCTACTTCGACCGATACCCCGACGACGTGGCCATGTTCATGATCTCGCCGCTCGACGTCGGCGGTATGAACCTCTCGTGGCAGATCGAAGGCGGTAAAGCGCACGATAGCAAGGTTGTCATCAGCGACTGGGCGCAGCTCGACGAGTTCATCGAGAAGATTCCCGATCCGCGTAACGATCCCGCGCTCGTCGATATTGCTCAGCGTGCTAAACAAGCTCGGGCCGACGACCGGTACGTGTTATTCGGCTGGTGGGGACTCTTTTTCGAGCGTCCGTGGGGCCTCCGCGGGATGGAGAACCTCATGGTCGATTACTATACCGAGCCCGCCATGGTCCACCGTCTACACGACGCGCTCACCGAGCTCTACCTCGGATACATCAGGCACGCAGCCGACATCATCCGACCCGACGGGTTCTGGACCAGCGACGACCTCGGCCACCAAACCTCCAGTATGATGCGACCGAGCACGTTCGACGAGCTCCACAAGCCCTATTACACCCGCATCGGCAGTGAACTCCATGAGCGCGGTATTCACTTCTGGCTTCACTCATGCGGGAACAACACACCACTTATGCCGGCGCTCATCGATGCCGGCGTCGACGTGTTCCATCCGGTGCAGAAACACACCATGGACGAACGCTCGATCGCCGATGAGTTCGGCGGCAAGATCAGTTTTCTCGCGGGAATCGACGTGCAGCACACACTTCAGGAGATGGATACGGAAGGCGTTCGCGCGGAGGTCCGATTCCTCATCGACACGTTCGATCGGCCGGACGGGGGCATGGCAATCGCCGCAGGCAACGGCATCGTCAGCGGGACGCCGTTCGAAAATATCGATGCGTTTCTCGACGAATCGCTTCGGTATGGCACGGAGCACCGGCAGCGTTTCCGGTAGGCTGCGACAGCGCCGTAACCGCCGTCCACACGAATTTCGATATTTCGCGAAACGACGTAATACTAACTCGTGGCGGCCATCGGTGCGAGAATCTTTGTCAGTCGGCTGAGTTCTTCACGAAGATTCCGACGGTCGACGACGCGATCGACGAAGCCGTGTGCGAGAAGGAATTCGCTGCGCTGGAACCCCTCCGGCAGTTCTTCCTTGATTGTATCGCGGACACGCGCACCAGCGAACCCGATGAGTGCCTTTGGCTCGGCGATGATCACATCACCCAGCATAGCGAAACTTGCGGTAACACCACCGGTTGTCGGACTCGTCAGGACGCTGATGTAGGGCAATCCCGCTTCGGAGAACTCCGCAAGACGCGCGCTCGTCTTCGCCATCTGCATGAGCGAAAGCGACGCCTCCTGCATTCGCGCGCCACCCGACTTGCTGATGATCACCAATGGCCAGCGACGATCCTGCGCGAAATCGATGAGTCGACGGATGCGCTCACCTTCCGCCGAACCGAGACTGCCACCTGCGAAGTCAAAGTCCATCGCGCCGAGTGCAAGTGGACGCCCGTCAATCGTGCCGTATCCCGCGATGAACGCCGCGGTCGTGTTTGTCTTCTTCGCGTATGACTTGATCTGATCGGCGTAGCGCTTATCGGCTTTGAACTTGAGCGGATCGGCTGAAGCGATGTTCTCCGCGAGCGTCTCGTATTCGCCGTTATCGAGTAGGAGCGCGAAGTAATCTCGCGCGGCCATACGGTGATGGAAGTCGCAACTCGGGCACACCCACGAGTTCGCCGCAAGGTCCTTCCGGTAGAGCGTCCGACCACAGCCGAGATGCGCGTCGGCGCCCTTCCCTTCGCATTTTTCCCATACGCCATCCGGCACGGGTTTCTTCCCAGCTCCCAGCCCCGTCTTCCACTTATCAAACCACCCCATAGTGCCCTCACTGAATAGGTTCCGCGTCCTTCCCCAAAGAACCAAACCCGTCGCGGAATCACCATATCATACCGACGCTACGTCACCATCTGCAACCACGTCTCGATCAACCGCTCAGCGTGTCCGCGCGTACGCTCCAGCACGCCAAGCACATGGTCGTGTTCGAGCCGCTCATAGAACACCGACGGAACCTTGTTCGTCACACATGAGAGCGCCGCCGCCTCAAGCCCAATGGCACGAGCCGTTCGGACTTCCGGCAGTGTCGACATACTCACCACGGACGCACCGGCGAACCTCAGCATCGCGATTTCCGCCGCGGACTCGTAGTTCGCGCCGGTCATCATCGCGAGCGTGCCCCGATGTAGCGGGATTCCAGTCTCACCCGCCGCGTGCACGAGCGCGTCGACCAACCGTTGCGAGTACGGAGCGCCATGGCGCGTTGTAGCGGAGGAAACGCCATATGTCCGCATCGCGCGACTGGTTGCCCAGAAGCTGAGATCGTCGGTTACGGCTACGAGATCGCCAACGCGCAGGTTCGAATCGATGCCACCCGCCGCGTTCGTTCCGAGCATCCAATGTGCGCCGAGTGCACGCGCAAGCAGCGGCTGAAGCGCGAGCTCGGCCGGTTCTCGACCCTCGTACGCGTGCCACCGTCCGACGAACACCACAAGCGGAACGCCGCCCCATCGTCCGTAGACAAGATCGCCCGGATGCCCCTTCACCGAGCACGATGGAAGCCCCGGGATATCGCTGTACGGCCACTGATCGCTGACGTCGACTCGCTCCACGAGCGGCGCCCATCCACTGCCAAGCACAATCGCGCCGACGGGAGCCTCGACGCCGCGTTCCGCGAGCCACGACGCCGCGTTGGATACGCGATGTGCAACGTTGGATTTGGCGATACCGCCTGTCGATGGGGAAACCGTGCTCACGTCGTGTATTCGCCTCTTGTTCAATCGACACAACGACGGTCGATGCCGCGTCATTCAGATCGTTTTCGTGAGTATGAGCGCATCGGCCGAAACGCCTCCCGGTCCGTGGTAGTAGTTCCGCCGCCGATCTGCATGTTCGAATCCCGCTGCGAGGTAAAACGCGCGCGCAGCTTCGTTCGGAACAGCGACCTCGAGCCATACCTGTCGCACGTCGGATTCGCGGAACTTCGTCATCGCGTGCTCGAGAAGCCGTCGCGCGATGCCGGTTCGCTGGTGGATCGGATCCACGCCGAGGTTATCGAT
>CAZWQW010000081.1:3647-13013 GCA_964635955.1 uncultured bacterium
TCGGCGGAAGATGCAAGTGTATCGACGTTGTACCCGCCTTCGAGCACGCTCACAATTCGACCACCGGCGAACCGGTCGGCAATATCGCGTACGCGGTCGGTAAACTCTCGGAAATCGGCCTCGTCGATGCGCATGAGCGAGAGTGGATCGCTGCGATGCGCGTCGAATCCCGCGCTGATGAGCACGAGATCCGGCTCGAAACGCTCTGCCGCCGGCTTGAGCACGTTTTCGAACGCGTCGGCGTACTCATAGTGTCCCGCACCGGGAGCAAGCGGTGCGTTCACGATAAGCCCCTCACCGGGACCTTCGCCGCGCTGATCGGCGAATCCGCTGTAGGGGTATGCCGGTGAGCAATGGACGCTGAAACACATCACCGAGCCATCGCGCCAAAACGTCTCCTGCGTGCCGTTCCCATGGTGAAAGTCCCAATCCACAATCAACACACGCTCGATGCCATATTTTTGCCGCGCAAACCGTGCGCCGATTGCGACGTTGTTGAACAGGCAGAATCCCATCGCGCTGCGTTGGAGCGCATGATGCCCCGGAGGGCGAACCGCGCAGAACGCCGCAGAGTTCTTCCCGCCGACGACACGGTCGATTGCACCGGTCACCGCGCCAACGGCCAGTTGCGCGATTCGGTACGATTCGCGATTGACTCCGGTTTCCAGCCCGTCGACCAGACCGCCACCCTGTTCACAGATACGTTCGACTCGTTCGATGTACGCTCGGTCGTGAACGAGAGCGATGTCGTCGACGGAGGCGGGTTCTGGCAATACGACATCGAGATCGTCCCAGAACTCTGTCACGCTGAGCCGTCGGATGAGCGCTTTCGTGCGCTCCGGCCGCTCGGGATGCCGTGAACCCTGTGTGTGGAGGTCGAAATCTGGGTGTGTATAACAGGCAATGCGCGCCACAATCGTCCTCGTCGCCTACGCGTCCATTTTGCGACGCTCGTCGCTGGTCTTCGCGTCCGGACGCCGGAGATACACAGGCGCGGCGGCATCGACATCGAGCGTCTCGCCGGCAAGCGCCATCTGTCTGCCAAGTGCCGCCACGACACCGGCCGACGCAGCGGGAATCCACTCCGGAGCGAATCGAGCCGCATCGCCGAGCCGCGCGATGATCTCGTCGCGGTACACCTGCGCGCCATCACCGAGAAACACCGCTGGACCGTCGTGCTGCTCGAGCCATTCCGCCGGTGCGATCACCGAATCCGCCTCGATCGATTTCGGGAAACCCGTCGATGTGTCGTATACGCCGGCATACACCTCGCGTCGTTTCGCGTCGAGCCATGGGACAACCGGGAAATCGGCGAACGGGATCCGCCCTGCGGCGGCGGCGAGGGTCGAGATACCGATCAGCGGAATCTCGCGCGCCATGCAGAGACCTTTCGCGGTATTCAGCCCAATCCGCACCGATGTGAACGATCCCGGGCCGATGGTGACTGCGACCGCCTCAACGTGCTCGACACCGAGTTCCGCGTCGGCAAGCGCACGCTCAACCGCCGGCAGAAGTCCTTGAGCGTGGCGCAATCCGACATTTGCCGAAAGTTCGACAAGCAACCCGTCCGGACCGGCCAGGGCGACTCCGAGGCCGGGTGTTGCCGTATCGATACCGAGAACGATCATGTATACACCGTCTCCTACGGCAACGAGAACCGAGCCGTCGGGAAAGCCCTCTGCGGAATTGTTCGTGAAGCGAATGGTTATGCGGCGAGAAGCGCTTCGCATATCTCACGGCATGCGTGCCGAATGATACGGACCGCGCCGCCGAACCGTCAACTGCTACGCCCGTCCATCGGCCTCTGTTGGCGTATCCTTGCAATTATCGACATGTCGGTCTACTTTTATCATAGGGATAATAGTATGGCGAACGGCGCAGATTCCGAGTAAATTCACCGCTATTCCGTGTCGATTGCGTGTCGTTATCGCCGGTGACGATCCGATTACTATCAATTTCCTGATATAGATATCAGCGTCGCGATTGTATGCGACGCACGAAAGTTTGAGTACACAGTATTGAGCGGGACACGTTGAGCGCCCCGACTCCGGTTCATATCGCGAGGCACGATAGTGTATCGATGCCCTCGATGAACCGACGTGCGCCACGGCTGAAAGGAGCCGAGCGACGTGGAGATTGCGTGCGACATGCGACCGAGGATGGAACGCAGTCGCTCGCGGGCGCAGAATTCAACGAGTCCCCGACGAAGTGGGAATGCCGACGAAGAGCGGCGAGTATTGCGCAAGGTCGTGTGACGACACGTTTTGTATGATGCGCTCGCGACAAGATTTATGTGATTTTGGCACCGAATCCAATTGCAGGTCGCGAACCACGCGGGAAGAGACACGGAACGAGTTTGGCGATGTATTACACACGAACGCCCAATGACACCGAAGCCCCCGCGCATTTGCGGAATCAGCATGACATGCCGGTTATGTATTCTATGAATGTCCGCACGATCCCGTACCTCTGGCCGCGTCGGCTGTGATCACGGCGCGAAGAATGATCTACGCGTACATACCCTGACCGCTTGAAAGCGGCGACCTTGCCTCGGCAGTAGTCGACTTCGACGCGACCGAGTGCGTATGATTCGGGGTAATCGGCTGCATCGCGTGTGACGACGTTCCACCACGCTGCGCAGTACGCATCTTCGCTTCACCGGGTATATCCTTCCCCGGTATCCCGCTTCGTCTCCACAAAATACAGCCTTCCCCAATGAGGGAAGGGTCCGACGCAGTGCGTATTCGCCGCGTCGGAAGAACGGAGACGAGTATTCGTGAAAACCGAAATCATCATCAACGCGGCAACGCAGGAAACCCGTATCGCCATCATGGAAGATGGCAAGCTTGCCGAAATCCTCATTGAACGCCCCGACGAAGAACGACTTGTCGGCAACATTTACAAGGGCATCGTCACCTCGATTCTCCCCGGAATGCAGGCCGCGTTCGTGGATATTGGAATGGAGCGCGCCGCGTTTCTCCATGCGCGCGACATTGGCGTGCAGCCGGATTACGACGAAGACGATCACGACGATGACGACGACGACGGCTTCGAACAGCCCGGCATGGGGCAGGAAAAGTTCACACCCATTCAGCATCTCCTTAGCCGCGGACAGGAGATTCTCGTCGAGATCACCAAGGAGCCGCTCGGAACGAAAGGGCCGCGCGTCACCACCGCGCTGAGCCTTCCGGGTCGCTTCGTCGTGCTCATGCCCTATGCAAACCACCTCGGCGTCTCGCGGAAGATCTCGAACTGGAATGAAAAGCGACGCCTGAAGACCATCTCGAAGCAGCTCAAGCCCGAAGGTTGCGGTATGATCGTGCGTACCGTTGCCGAAGGAAAGGGCGAAGACGAGCTCACGAAGGACATCAAGCACCTCTCGAACATCTGGAAGCGTATTCGACGGAAAGCCGCGCGCGTGAAAGCGCCGTCGCTTGTCCACACCGAACTGGGCATGACAACGAGCCTCATCCGCGACCTCTTCAGCGAGGAAGTGGACCGTGTCGTAGTGGATTCGAAGCGCGTCTACCGCGAGATCGACGGCTATCTGAAAAACGTCGCGCCGCACCTGCGCAACCGCATCCTCCTCTACGACGAGAAGGAGCCGATCTTCGACGCATTCGGCATCGAAGACGAGATGGCGAAGGCGACGAATCGCCGCGTGCCGTTGAAAAAGGGCGGATTCCTCGTCATTGACCACACCGAGGCGATGTGGACGATCGACGTGAATAGCGGACGGTATGTTGGGCGGAATAATCAGGAAACGACGATCCTCAACATCAACCTCGAAGCGTGCGAGGAGATCGCGCGTCAGCTTCGTCTGCGAGATATCGGCGGAATCATTGTCATCGACCTGATCGATATGGCTGTCGAGGCGAACCGTCAGCGGGTCTGGCAAGAGTTCAACCGCTTCCTCAAGCGAGACCGGTCGCGCATCAACGTCGCGGAGAAAATCAGCGAATTCGGCCTGCTGGAGATGACCCGACAACGTGAGCGTCCGAGTCTGCTCTATACGTACAGCGAATCGTGCCCGACGTGTAAGGGAACGGGACGCATTCAGAGCCCCGATACCACCGTGACGAAACTCGAGCGGTGGCTGAAACGTATCCGCGCGGCGAACGGTGAGCGCAAGCTCGTGCTCGAAGTGCACCCGATGGTGGCGAACTACCTCCGCGAGGACCGCGAACGCCGTCTAAAGGCGCTCCGTCGCGCGACTGGCGCACACGTGATTCTCGAGGACAATACGACAATCGACATCGATCAGTACCGATTCGCCAGTCTGCGCACCGCTGAGGATTTGACAGAGAAATACGAAATGTAACGACGGCGCACGCTATTGCTTGGTGTGAAAACACAACGAGGAGCGCGACCGGTGTCGCGCTCCTCGTTCGTTAATGACGATTGTGCCGGATATTACGCGGGATCGAGCCCCGTCTTCACACGGACTTCGTGCATGGTCTCCGCCGCCAGTTCACGGCACCGTTTCTTTCCCGCCTCCAGCGCGTCGGTGACCATGTCCGGGTGCTGCGCGAGTTCTTTCCCGCGTTCACGGATCGGGTCGAGCGTTGCGTTCAGGTGCTCATTCAGCCGCTTCTTACACTCGATGCAGCCGATTTCCGCCTTACGACACGCGATGTTGATCTCTTCGACGAGTTCCGGTGGCGAAACCTGCTTGTGCAGCGTGAAGATGTTGCAGATATCGGGATTGCCCGGATCCTTGAGCCGTTTCCGCGCGGGATCGGTATACGCGGGGCGAAGCTTCTCCCAGACGGTTTCGGCGGAATCGAAGATCTCGATGGTATTTCCGAGGCTCTTACTCATCTTCACGGGTCCGTCGAGTCCCATGATACGCGGCGCTTGGGAGAGGATCGGTTCCGGTTCGGGGAAGGTGCCCTCGCCGAATCGGGCATTGAAACGTCGCGCGATTTCGCGAGCGAGCTCGAGGTGCTGGAGCTGGTCTTCTCCGACTGGCACCTTTTCGCCTTTGTAGATGAGAATGTCGGCCGCCATGAGGATCGGGTACGTAAACAGACCCGCATTGATGTTCTCTTCGTTCTGCGCGGCTTTGTCCTTGAACTGCGTCATGTTCTGCAGTCGGCCCATGCCGGTTACGATGCTGAGTATCCACGTCAGCTCGGTGTGGGCCGGCACATCGGACTGGATAAACAGCGAGCAGCGGTTCGGATCGAGGCCGCACGCGAGCAGTGCGCGCGCGACTTCGTGCCGACGCTCGATCATCTTCGTCGTATCGTAGTTGATAGTCATCGCGTGATAGTCAACGACGCAGTAGATCGCGTCGTACTCGTCCTGCAACGCGACGTAATTGCGAAGTGCGCCGAAGTAATTGCCGATATGCGGCACTCCGGTGGGTTGAATCCCACTGAACACTCGTTTCCGAGCCATGTAATCAACTCTCCTCATCGCGCGCCGTTCAAAACCGTATGGCGCAAATGGAAGCGCCGTCGCGAACCGATGCCCGCAACGGCGCTTGCTCATAGTAAAACGTTCACATGGTGTGCGCCATTATCGTCCGGTGACTGCAACTGCGCCTTCGACGAGCTTGAGACGACGACGCGCATCTCCGACGACCTGCGATTCGCCGTAGGTGTCGAGAATTCGCTGGAGCGCCGCACGTGCACCGGCGTAATTCTCCGCGAGTTCGTAATTGATCGCCGCGTCGAGCAGCGCGTAGGGCGCAAGGCCGGATGTACTGTTGCGGTTCACCCACGTCTGCAGTTCGTTCGCGGCACGGGAGTAGTCGCCCAGCGCGCCGAGAACATCGGCGTATCCGCGAATGGCGCGGAAGCTATACACCTCGTTTTTCGATCCGAACTTCCCGCGCACCGACTCGTAGACGGTGCGAGCTTCGGCGAGCTCACCGGCACTGCGCAGTGCTTCAGCCTTGTAGAGCGTCGCCACGTTTTTCGTAAAGCCGCCATAGTTGGATATGACCCGGTTGGCCCGCTCGACGACTACTTCGGGCGCCGCGGACATCGCAATAGCCTCGAGTTGGGCGACTTCGCTCAAGCCCCGCTCGTGCTTCCGGTCGCTCCACCCTGCGTAGACCCAGCCGGCAAGGATAATGACGACGAACGCCGCGACACCCGCCACGATCGCCCACAGGTTCTCACGCATGAACATCGACACGCGCGAGGTCCAGATCAGCAAGGGATCCTGCTTCATCTCGCGACGGCTCATTTTCTTCCGTGCATTATGCACTCGGTACTCCTTCTGTAGCGCCGGTGATCTCTTGTTGAGGTAGTCTGGTGTATGTCTTCGATCCGATCGCTAATCACTCCGCGCCGAGACGCTGGGCAATCGCACCGAATTGGTCTTTGAGCGCCGGATAGAGCGCTCGGAACTGCTCGTACCACTCGTCATACTGCGCGGCACGTTTCGTATCTGGTTCGGCGGTCGATTCGACGCGCACGAGCTCGTCGGACGCTTCGGCGAGATCGCCATATACGCCCGCCGCGACACCGCCCATGAGCGCGGCGCCGAACGCGGGTCCCTCGGCTGCATTCACCGTGACGACCGGTGCGCCGTAGATATCGGCCTGCATTTGTCGCCAGAATGTGCTCTTCGCGCCGCCGCCCGTCGCGCGAATCTGTTCTATGCTCAGGCCGAGTTCGCGCACGATGCTCAGTGAATCGCGCATGCCAAACGTGATGCCTTCGAAGACGCTCCGCATGATGTGCGCACGTCCGTGTCGCAGCGAAAGGCCGACGAATGCGCCGCGTGCGTCTGCATCCTTGTGTGGCGTACGCTCGCCCGAAAGATACGGAAGGAAGATAAGCCCTTCGCTTCCGACGGGCGCTTGTGCGGCTTCTTCCGCCATGATGTCGTACGGATCCCGGTCGGCCTGCTGCGCCTGCGTGCGCTCGGCTTCGGCGACGGTATCACGCAGCCATCGCAAGCTACCGCCTGCGCTGAGCATGACGCCCATGAGATACCACTTGCCCGGCACACTGTGACAGAATGTGTGCGCGCGCATGCCGGGATCAACCTTGACCGTATCGGTATGCGCGAATACAACGCCCGACGTGCCGAGACTCGATAATACACGGCCTTCACGCACGATCCCGGTACCAACTGCGCCGCACGTGTTATCCGCGCCGCCACCGGCGACCACGGTGCCGGCCTTGAGACCGGTGAGTTCAGCTGCAGTGCTGGTGATATGTCCGCAGTCATCGACGGATTCACGCACAGGCACGAGCATATCAGGTGACAGTCCGAGCTTTTTCATCAGTTCGGACGACCACCGCCGATGTACGACGTCGAACATCGCCGTACCCGCTGCGTCGCTCACTTCCATGAGCTTCTCGCCGGTCAGGCGGAATCGGATATAATCTTTCGGCAGCAACAGCGTCCGCAACCGTTCGAAATTGCGCGGCTCGCGATCACGGAGCCAGATGACCTTCGGTAGCGTGAATCCTTCGAGCGGCGGGTTCGATACGAGCTGGCGCATGGCATCCTCGCCGCCGACGGTATCGATGATCTGATGCCGTTGCTCCGTGGTACGACCGTCGCACCAGAGCAGCGCTGGACGAATCACTTCGTCGTGTTCGTCGAGGAACACCGAACTGTGCATCTGCCCGGAAAGACCGACGCCGCGAATCTGGTCGCCACGAATGCGCGCCTTTGCGAGAACGGCTTTCGTTGCCGCGATTGTCGCGCGCCACCACCGCTCCGGATCCTGTTCAGCCCACCCCGGTCGCGGTGTCGAAAGCGGGTACTCATCGGTATGCGTGGCGAGTGTGTATCCGGCGTCATCGATCACGAGCGCCTTTACGCCGGTAGTGCCGATATCGAGCCCCAATAGTGCCATACCAAGGTTCCCTTGTCGGTGGTGCCGTGATCAGTGATGAAACCGTACGCGCAAGATATTGTAAGGTACGTTCCGCCTCTTTCGGGTGTCAACGGATTTCGCGGGATTCAGCAGAGATTCACGCGCGGTAGTTTTGGAGTGGTGCCGTGCAGGGCGGCGTTGCTTTCACATTATAGGCTTGCAGACGGCGTATCATGGGTCATACGAGTCGACTGTAACATTTCACGAAACGTGCCGTCTGATCAGGTGACCGAAGCAGACAGTGGGCATTAGCCCGTTGCCGGTATGATATCGGACGAGGAGGAACGCGCGATGCAATTCGGGAGCTTGTTGAAATCTGCACGATACACGATATCTTTAATGGTGACGAACACCATACCGTCAAACACCAACGTGACGAGGAACTGCCAGGAGACCCCTGAGCAGTCCTCATCCGGATTAGGGTTGTGCCACAAGCATCGCCCTGAAAGGAGTCCCCTCATGACTACCTCCACCTATCGTCTCGCGGCAGTGGCACTCATCGCCACGTTCGCCATCACTGCGCAGAGTTTCGCGCAAAACGTGACCTTCACCGGACACTCCGATGTTGTCAAATCCGTGACGATCGGCCCCGACGGCAAGTTTGCCGTCACGGGAAGCTTTGACAAGACCGCTCGGATGTGGAACCTCGAGTCGGGCATGCCTGTCGGCGTGATCTCGGAGTATCCGGAGGCAGTACTCAGCGTAGCTGCGGCGTCGAACGGTCATTATCTTGTCGCCGGCACCGCAGATAACCGCGTCATGGTTTGTCGATGCACCGACGGCCTAACGGTAAAGAACTTCGGCGGACACACCGGTCCGGTGTATTCCGTGGATATCACGGCGGACATGCGGTATATCGCATCGACCGGTATTGACCGTAGCGTTCGCGTCTGGAACTTCGCCGGTGATTCGCTTGCCATGGAGTTCAACGCGCATCGTGCACCGGTCTGGACGGTAACATTCAGCCCGGACGGCTCGCTCCTCGCTTCGGCGGGTAGTGATCGGATCGTGCAACTCTGGAGTGTCGCCGACACGACGCACGTTCGCAGCTTTGAAGGCCACACGGCGCCGATCTGGGACGTGGCGTTCAGCGCGGATGGCAGCAAGCTCGTCACGGGCAGCGTTGACAAGACCGTTCGCATCTGGGACGTCGCGACGGGCAACCTCGTGACGACGATGGAAGGTCATACCGGCAGTGTCTACGCGGTAGCGTTCAGCCCCGATTCGCGGCTTGTCGCGTCGGGTTCGTCCGACGGAACGATTCGCCTGTGGAACACGGTGACAGGCGCGCTCGTAACGACGATGAACGCGCATCAGGCAGGTGTCATGGATCTCGCCTTCACGCCAGACGGTCAGCGGATCGTCTCGGCGGGGAAGGATAACGCGGTACGCGTATGGCAGACCCATCGCATCGACGCGGCGATGCCGTCGTTGAATTCGGAGCAGACAGGCAACGTTCGGGTAGATTCATAAACGCGAACTCTCGCAAGCTCGAGTTCGGTAGGGCGAAGCGGCAT
>CAZWQW010000082.1:0-12720 GCA_964635955.1 uncultured bacterium
CAATTTGACGATCCGATTGAATCACTCGGAATGCCCATGGCACGGGTAAAGAAAAACTGGTCGGGGTGACAGGATTCGAACCTGTGACCCTCTGCTCCCAAAGCAGATGCGCTAGCCGGACTGCGCTACACCCCGACGGGGATACTGTGTGCGGAGGATGATCGAAACTCAACTCAAGAATTCTAAAGATACAACGAAAGAGGTGCGAAGAAGAAGCGTCCGTACTAAATAACCGCTACGCCTCGCCTTCGGCTGGGGGTTCGAAGGTGATGATCTGGACCTTGTTCGCTTCAGCTTTGATTCGTTCGATGTCGTCTTCGGTAAAGAGCCGCCAATTCGCGCGATCGCGAAACGCCACATCGCGAATTTGGCCCGAGTTGACCCACCGATAATACGTCGGCGCGGTGATCCCGATCTTCTCAAGCGCTTCCTTCATGCGGAAGAGCCGTTGTTCAACGACGCCGTTTCGCAGAAGATACAGCTTTCCGTCATCGGTTTTGCTGATTGTGTATTCGTCGGCCATGGTTCCTTTACCTTCGAATTCATCGTGTTGTACGCAGCTGAAGCCGATTCGGATGTGTAAGAAATACCAGAAACTCGTACGCAGCGTCAAGTAGTGAAACGATAGGTTTCATATATGCGCGATACAGGACCGTGTCGAGTGATCCTCAAAACGACTCGCGGTTACTCGTCCTCAGTCGGCGCCAGCGCCTTTTCAACCGCCCCGTGCTGCTGCATATAAAGCTTGGAATAATGGCCGCCTGCACGCACAAGCTCTGCGTGCGTCCCCTTCTCAATGATCTTGCCGGCTTCCATCACGACAATTAGGTCGGCTCCGACAATGGTGCTCAAGCGGTGCGCGACGATGATGCTCGTGCGGTCCTGCATGACGCGCTCGAGCGCCGTTTGAATGAGCGCTTCGCTCTCCGAGTCAAGCGAGGAGGTCGCCTCGTCCATGATGAGAATCGCCGGATCGGTGATGATCGCCCGCGCGATGGCCATGCGCTGCTTCTCGCCAACCGAGAGCTTGATGCCACTGCCGCCACCGAGTTCCGTCTCATATCCATCGGGAAGCGCCGTGATCATCTCGTGAATCTCGGCAGCCTTCGCCGCTTCGATGACCTGCTCCAACGGCGCGTCGGGAACACCGTAGCGAATGTTATCCGCCACGGTGGCGTTGAAAAGAACCGGATCCTGTAGCACGACGCCGGTCTGACGGCGGAGGCTCTTCAACGTGACATCGCGGATATCGTGACCATCGATGCGGACTGATCCCTCTTGAATATCCCACAGACGCATGATGAGCGTCGTGATCGTGGTTTTGCCGCATCCGGTGTGTCCCACCAAGGCGACCATCGTGCCGGGTGGGATGTCGAGATTGATATCGCGGAGCACCGGTTGATCGGGAACGTAGCCGAATGTGACGTGCTCGAACTCTACATGCCCTTTCGCACGTGGAAGCGCGATTGCGTCGGGTTTTTCGACAATATCGGGCTCAGTGTCGAGCACTTCGAAGATACGCTCGACGGATACCATGACCTGCTCGAACTGATTCGCGAGCTCCGTGAAGCGAAGCGCCGGCGCGATGATCTGTCCGGCATACGCCATAAACGCCATGACCGATCCGTAGGTCATCTCACCGCGTAATGCGAACCACACACCGATGATATAAAGAACCGTGCTGCCGATACCCCACGTCAGACGCGATGCGGTCGAGAACGTGACGCTTTGAATCGTTCCCTGCATCGAATACGTCAGGCTCTTCTGGGTGTCGCTGAGGAATTTCCCCGTCTCATCCTGCTCGCGACCGAACGCACGTACGCGGCGCGTGCCACTGATGCGTTCCTGCAACGTTCCGGCGATCCTGTCCATGGTGCGTCGGTAGCGGATGTTCGCCTTCCTGATGCGCGCGACAAAGAACTTGTAGTTGATGATATAGAGCGGCAGAATCGTCCAGAGGATGAGCGCCATCTTCCAGTTGAGCGAGAACGTCACCACCGCGGCGAAAATGAAGCTCACGATGTCGGTCACCATCGTGATCGTGTTGCCGGTGATGAGGTTCTGCACCATGTTCACGTCGCTCATGAGCCGCGACATGACCGCGCCTGAGGACATCTCGCCGTGGAACCGCATCGAAAGACGCAGGAGATGCTTGTACATGCGCGTACGGATGTCAAATACGAGGCGGCGACCGGTATACGCGATGATCAGTGTATTGTTGAAAGAGATGATGCCCGACATCACCGGTACGAGCACGTGTGCTATGATGAGCGGCAGGAGTATCTCCCACGTGCCCGCGGTCAGCACACGGTCGACGATTGCGCGCATGATTAGCGGCGGGAGTAGACCGAGTATCGTGAGGAAAATGGTGAGTCCGAGCGCACCGCCGATATACGGCCAGTACGGGCGGATCAGTGGCACAAGGCTCTTAAACCGTTCGCGTTTTGTCTGGTGTTTTTGCATGAGGCGATACGCCACGGCACCGCGCGGCAATGCTCCCGATTATCGGGCGGAGTAGGATATCTGCGACGACAAAATGTACGGCATCTTTTCTATGATCGCGAGGGTGCGAGACGTGATTCGTTCCGTGGCTATGAATCGGACCAGAGTTTGAGCGTCACGCCGGGATCGCCCGGTAACTCCCAATCGGGCGTGAGAAAGCGGCTGTGCGGAAGACCCGCCGGCCGTGGATTCGCGTCGATTACATACGGTCGGATCACGCCGGTCTCATCACGCTCAGCGACGATATCAACACCGATAAGGCACGTCGTTCCCTCATCGATCAGCGCGCGAACTGCTTTTTCCGCGATCGACTCGAACACCAACGTCTCGCTTTCGGTGATCGGAACGCCGCCAACTTCCAGCGAGTCGCGACAGATTGAACGACCATGCCCCATCCGCGCAACGCTCGCCACGCGCTGATCGGCGGAAGGCGCGACGTGGATGTAGCCGGATTCCGCGTGGAGGTCACCGCGCGCGTCACGTACAACGTTGATCCGCAGAACGGTCGGGAACGCCGTGTCAGCTTCGCCGCTCCACTGTAGGTCGTTTCGGAACGGCTGCACGATCGCGTCGTCGTAACGCACGATCGATCGGATTGCGTCAAGGGCTTCGTCGATATCTGTCGTTACCGTGACATTGCGGGCCGCGGTGCCGTATCTCGGTTTGACGACGACGCGGTCGGCGAGTTGTCGGGTGTAACGTAACGATTCCTCGGCGGAATCATCGTTTGTTCGGGTAATCAGCCGCGTCTCCGGTGTGGTGACATCCGCGGCGCACCATCGCGTGTACGCTGTCCATTTGTCGTCGGCTACCAGAGCGGCGCAATAGGGGTTGAGTACCTCGATACCGGACGTGCGCAGCGATTCATCGAGTCGCTGATGCCATACGCGCTCGTTCTGAGTCGGACCGAGAAGCAGAAGGACGCGCTCCGGTTGACCCGGTTCAGCGATGTCGCCTTCAATGAGTCGATCGGCGTCGACGTCATACCGCATCGCGCGGCGAACACGGTTGTCGTCGTCGAGCCACGTGTCGTGAACCGCTTGCGCACCGTTGGCTACGAGCGCGTCGACCATGAGCGGCCAAAGTTCGTGCGTTACGTGCGGCCACGCGGAAAAGATGAGCGATACGGGCGGATGCGGTTCGGGCAATGTGCCACCGAAGCGCACCGGCGGCGCGAGTGGCGCGCTCGTAAGGAGATCCGCCGCAATATCGGCGATTCGTTCCGCGTGTTTCGCGCCGTACGCGCCGAGAAATCGGAGCGCGTCGCGGCGGAGCGATGCCCATTCCGATGGTGCGTAAAGCGGTCTATCGCCCGGGGTATACGATGGCGCGAGGGCGAGTGCTGCCGTGCGCGCGAGAATCGCGTCAGAATCGGTGTCGGACGGCGCGCCCGCGTCGAACTCGAACCACGAGCGCGCCCGCTGGTCATTCGCCATGTGTTTTCGCGAGTGCGGCGAGATAGTCCGCGCCTGCACGCGTGAGGTCGCGCAGGACGACTCGCGCGTTTCGCCCAACGCGGTTCCAATCCATCGGCTTGCCTGCTTCGCGTGCACGTTCACGTTCGTGCTCGATCTCGCGCAGCGCGACTCTGTCCCATAACCCGATGCCGATATTCGGTTCGATGAGGATCATCGTCCAGCCGGTGATTTTCCCGATGAACGATTCGTTCCCGTCGCTGAGAAGGAACTGCGAGCCGATACGATGTCCCGTCTCGTCGACATCCGGCATGATTTCAACAAGGTCTCCGGGACGGTCGAACTCCGGTCGGAGCAGAAAATCGAGCATCAGGTACCGCGGAATCCCGTATGATACACCGGTAAGGTCCGCGCCTACCGGGTCACCGGTTTCCTTCTCATAGTGCTTCGCTGCCCTCGATTCAAATGCCGTCATCGCTTCCATCACGTCGCGACCCGCTTCATCCAATGCGTGGAGAATCGCCTCGCGGTGTTCCGGATGAATATCCGTCGGACGGAGCAGCTCAAGCGTTCCGCCACGCCCAACGTTTGTGATGAGCTGCGTGCTGTTCAGCGTGATCGGGTGGCTGCTATGCCAGTGTTTGCGACGGTCGCGCGCAGTTGGCTTATCCGTGGACATAATGACACGGAACGATCCGAAGAGCGGCGTCTGTGGTTGCCGATCTCGCGCGATTGGACGGCGCCATTCGCTGATCTGTCGATCGGTGAACCGGTTGAGGAAGTCTTCCGTTGCCCAGAGTTCAGGCGATGAGATGATAACTTCCTGCACGGCCACGTTGTGCTTCAGCGAGATCTGATAGAGGAACTCGGTCGCTTCGTTGAGCGCCGACTCGATGATCTCACCACCGGCCGAGCGTAACTCGAATGCCTTCGCGCCACGTCCTCCTGATTCGGCCGCGTCCTTGATCATGACGATACGATGCTTCTTCGCGAACTCTGCAAGACCAGCGAAGCGGGTTTTCTTCCGGCCGTTGCGAATCTCGTCGAGTGTTCGCGTTTCGTCGTCGTTCTTTTCGGTCCACTCGGCGAGCCAATCGATCTCGTCGGGGATATGGACGTTTGTCTTCGCGAATATCTCCGGATACTTCGCCTTGTCGTACGTCGTCCACGTGTGGAAACGTGACTGAACGCTGTAGGGAAGCCCGAGTCGCTCAGTCTCGCCGCTGGTGTAGATCGGATTCCCGTGCATGGGGAGAATCACCGCGGCGGTTACCGGACGCGAGAATTGTGCGGCGATGCGAACGCCCTTCGGCCCGGCATCGCGTTCGGCGAGTGCCTTTGCTCCGGTATCGTTGAGTCCCCAATGCTGCTTGAGCGCGGCGACGTAGGTATCCGAATCGACGTAGAAATGCCCGTCATCGATGACGATGCGGTTTTCGTCGACGCGCGGGAGCCGTGTGAGGATGATGTTCGCCGCCGGTTGCCCGTCCGTGACGAGCTCGCGCGCCAAGGTCGGTCCTTCAGCGAGGAGGCGCGATACGTGCGTTCTCCCGACGGGATACATGGCGATGATATTGACACGTCCGTCGGCATCGATAAGCGCCGGGTCGAAGTCGCCGAAAACGGGTGGAAGCGAGAATCCGTCGTTTCGGATAAACGCGATTTCCCGAAGCTGATTGTATACGCGCCACCGTTCTTCGACATCGCTGGACCCGTCGGCGCCAATCGCAACGGCGACCTCCTTCTCACCGATGCGTCCGATGAGGAGGTCCTGTTGCTTCACGGACAGGTATCGCACCTCGGTGCGGGTCGTGATTAGGTTTCGCAAGTACTGATAGAGCCAACGATAGTGCCGATCGGCGAGCTCGTAGAGTTCGTCGCCGTGGAACTCGGCAAACCCAACGCCACGGGAGTACGCCCATGGCCGGTACTCGTAGAAGTGGTCGTTCAGCGTCTCCGCGAAAAACGTCGCGATTGCGCGCCACAGCTCGGCATCATCGACACAGTTCGGGTCGCGACGACGGTATTCGAGCGTTGTTTCGAGCGCCTGCGCCGTGTCGAGGAATTCGGCGAGCGTCGCGATATCGTCCAGACGCGCGCGACGTTCTTCGTCCGACCACTTCGACCCCTCGGCGCGTTCGACGACACGCTGTGCGAGCCGACCAACTGCTCCGATATCCTCGTATCCGCCGCTGACGAGCCGAACCTCTTCAGGAAGCAACTCTCGGCCATCGAGCATGGTGCGGAATCGCTCCTCGAGCATACTCGCTTCAGTTGGCTCGTCGGCGTAATGCTCGTCGATCAATCGTTCGGCAAGCACTCTGGTCAGCGCAAGGACGCGTCCGTAGGAATCCTCCGACGCGAACTCGTTCGGCGTCCCGAGGCACTCGCGAACCGCCGTCACGAGGCTCTGCGTGGTCCACGACTCGCGCCGTGCACGGTGGAGCTCCGATTCGAACGAAGTGAGGCGACTCCGCAACATCATCATCCGACGGGCGCGCTTCGCGAGCTCCTGACGCGTGTCAATCGCGATGCGCGTGACCTCTTCCGTCGCTTTGTTCGAGCTTTCGACGCCACCTTCCTGACGGAATCCGACGACTTCGGAGCGGCGCATCGGTCGGACGATATCAAATATCCGGTCCCCATACCGATTTGACGATTTGGTGTTAAACTTCGCCTGCGTCGCGGCAGCGAATTCGTCGGAAATACGTCGGATATCCTTCTCGGAAGCGCCTTCCAGTGCGAATACGCCGCCGATCGCGAGCCAATGCGCAAACGAAAACTCGCTCGGCGATTCCATGCGCGCGACTTCCGCAAGAAGTTCCGTCACGAGATGGTCGCGCTCTGAATCGCGTTTGAAACGAACAAGTCGTTCCTCTTCCTCAAGCGCGAGCAACGCCTCCTGGTTCTCGCGAACCGTCTCGACGAGTTGGATAAATGCCGACTCGGCCGCGTCGCGATTTCCGTTTACCCACTGTCCGCGAATCGATTCGGCACGCGCGCGTTGCGTTCTCATCTGTTCGCGCCACGCTTCGATCGTGTTCTCGCCGAGACCGATGCTCCGGTACCAACTCGTGCGACCGCGCCGTTCGGCGGCGGCAAACCACCGCTGCACACCGAGGCGCGAAAGCGCGCGCCGTCGTGCGCCCGAGCCGCCATCGACGATGACGAGCGCGCTATTCGGACGGCCGTAGAGCATGAGATCGACAAGCCGCGACGGCTCATCGAGAAGTGCGAGCACCTGCTTGTGCGCGATGCCGATGTCGAAAACATCGGCACCCTGGAGCGCGTGCTCATAACTCCGATCGGGTCCGAGGACCGCGAGAGTCAGCGCGTGGATGCGTCCGCCGATCGTGTCGCGGAGCTTTTGCGCTGCATCGGTCCCACGAATCCGAGCCCACTTTTCGAGATGCGGGCCGAACGCGCGTATGTTCGTGTCGATATCTTCGTCGGAGAGGCCGGCACTGTTGAGTTCGGCGCGGACGGCATCGGCGACGTTTTCGATGCGCGTGTCACTTGTGTAGCGGAGCACGTCCTGTGTCGAAAGGCCCATTGGGCTGACGAGTCGGAGTTCACCCGGAGCATCATGGCCGGAAAACACGCGACGGAGTTTCTCCTTTGACGCGTCGCTTGTTGCGTCGAGACCCCAACGTCTTGCGATTTTAGATAGTTCGGGATCATCGGTTCCGCGTTTTCGTACGGTCCGGTCCCATCCGTCGATCATCAGCGATGCTATAAGACTCGCTTCGCTACCGAGGCTGTAGCGGAGATGGTCGTCGGTACCGGTGTATATCTCGTATTTCCGCATACCGACGCTGAATCGACCATCTTGCGTATCGGGCTTATATTCGGCGCTCAGCACGATTACCGCATCGCGCGTATCTGGGAGTTTACCGTTTTTCGACGCGTTGCGCGCCTGATCGAGGGCGTCGTATGTGAGCCATGCTTTGTAGAACGGCATAAACCGGTTGACGTGTTCGGCGCCGGCAATCATCGTGTGCACGCCCCAGCGGGCACTGAGCGTCTTCACGACATCACGCTGTTCGCGTAACGGCGGTTGTCCGAGCTCATCGAGCACCGCGGCAAGTCGCGTGATCTGGAAGACCGGTATGTAGCCGTCGCGCAGTTCGAACAGGTCGCGCAGGCCTTTCTGGTCCGCGATTTTCTTTTCCGCCCACGCTTCCCATTCAAGATCGGTGGCGAAATCGTCGCGACGCGCGAGAACACGTGCGGCGAGCGTCGATACGGCGTCGTGGAACCGGTCCTCGATACCAAGTTGACGAAGCTTTACCGATTCGGTGAGCGTCAGGACGAACTCGAGGAACAAGCCGTCTTTAGGAACGCAATACCCGCCGTATCCCTCACCCGCCGGATGGATCTTCCGGTCTTCGCGCAGGCTCATCTGATCGCCGAGTTCTTCGAAATCGCCGCGTCCGGTGGCGTTTACCATGAGCGCCATGGCGTTCGAATACGCGAAATGCGAAGCCATAGACGCGTTTTCGCCAGTTTTCAGCACTTCCGGTTCGGTGAGGCTGTCAAAACGTTTCACGCTTTTATTGATGAGACCGTACACGCGACGACCGACTTGAGCGGCGGCGGTATCGCGCCCGCCGACCCACTGTGCCCAGGTCTCAACGGATTCGCGTTCGCGTGGGCCGAGGTCGACTCGGCTCGGCGTGTAGAGGAGATGGAAGCGCTTGTTTCCCCCGGTTGCTTGGTAGTAGAAACGCGGGTCCAGCGTCAGGTGATTCAGCCCGTTCTCTGCGACGATTTCCTTGCGCGCGGTCGTCAATGCGAGCCGTTGGTGCTGACGCAACCAACGTTCCCATCGTTCGCGAAGCTTCCAATCGGGATGATCGCGTTCCCACGCCTCAAGCACCGCTTCACGCGCGGCAAATCTGACGTATGTGTCGAGATCGGCGCGGTAATCGTCGTCAGACTGCACGACTTGCCGCTGCAGTTCAGATTCCGACGCGGAAGGATTCTTCACGCGGAGTTCGGCCACCGCTTGCTCGATCTCTCGCTGATTCCGTGCAATCACATCACATAGCGCAGCCGCTTCGATTTCGTCCCGGTGGTCTTCGACGTATTTATCCACGGGGAAGGGATCGACGTGATCCGCCTTGGAATACCCCGATACCTCGCGCAATACAGCGAGCAGCGCGACTTGGCGCTGCACCGTCCTGTTCGCACTGATAATCCGGCGAATCGCTGAGGATTTTGATACGCCCTCCGTCGCCATGATTGTGTCGACTTCGACACCGAGGCCGAGCTCGTCGATAAGTGACGCACCGAGCGTCTCGATTTCTCGGTTGTAGGTCTGTATACGCTCACGCACGGCATCATTCAATCCGTGTGCGTCGATGATATTGTAGAGCGCGATACTCTCTTCGAGCCAACTCCGCACATACCCGTCGGTCATGTTCGCCGATTGAGTGGTGAGAACGTGCAGTGCGGGCAGCGGCCGACGCGGGATATCAGCGAGACTTTTCGCATCGGATCGGAGAATGTCGAGCCGTTGTCTCGCCTCATCGTCAGCGGAATCGACGGCTTTCTGCGCGGCGTCGATCCACGATTTGCCTTTGTCGACTGCAGCGCGAGTCGCCGCCCAGACGGGGTGTAGCGCGTCGGTATCACCGAAGAGAATCGCGCGTGCAGCACTCGGTCGGTCGGAAGTGGGATCGCGTTCGACTGATGCGCTGATCGCGGCGGCGACCGATTCGGCGGCGAGTGCGATGATCGCTGTCAGCAATGCCACGTCATCGGCATTGCCGTGTTCCTTCACGCTCCACGCGCGAACGGCGTCAGCCTGCACGCCGAGGTCGGCGGTGCGAGGATCGGCTTCGTCGTCGAGCAGTAACCGCGCGATGGCGCACCAACCGGATATCTCCGTGTGACGTAGATTCCGCGCCCACGGGTCCGCCATGGATTCGCGGAAGGACTCCTCCATTCCTTCTTGGTCGATTACCGTCTCGGCGGTTTCGACACCATCGACAACACGAATACGCTCTTTAATGAAGAGCGGAATCGCCTCGATCCAGTGGTTTGCGTACTCGAGCCATGAGTAATCCGGCGATGCGTAAACTCTATCGCCACCCTGTGGCACGAGCTGCCGTAGATTCGCAGCCTTCCCGAGGAACGGTTCTTCGCCCTCATTGAGCTTGGCGAGAAGATGAGCTCCGGTCGGTGACGGGCGCTGGCTCATGATGAGATACGCAGCGGGTCGACGCGGTGCATTGAGAAGCGCTCGCCGGAGGTCTCCCGCCGAGCGGAGTATCGCTTCGACTTGGCGCATGATCTCGTCCATGCGCTTGCCGGCACGTTTGTCCGTTTCGGGATCGGACTCGGCTCGTTCGACTTGAGCGCGACGCTCTTCGAGGGCCGCCTGCGAGAGTTCGCGTTGGTGGCGAAGTGCTTGCTCTTCGAGGTGATCCAGCGCTCCGGCCATTTCGGTGAGTGGCGTTTCGCGACCCGCGCGCATCATCGTCCGAAGCCGATCGGCAGCCGGTCGGAGCTGCGGCCACGTCAGCGCGGCATCGACACACGCGGTCGCTGCTGTGGCGACTTCATCGGTGATTGCGACATATCGCGCATTCGCGAATAGCAGTGCCTGATTATGGAACGCGCGGCTCATGCGACCGAAGATGAGTTCCTGCTCGGACCACGCAACCGAGCGTCCAATACGTTCTGCGTTGGCTTTCTCGGCATCAATGTCGTATCCGCGAATCGTCTGATAGAGCGCGAGTCGCGCGTCGTCGGGATCGAGTGCGGGGTCGAGAAGAATTTCGTCGACGATATCGCGATCATACGGTAGATCGACACGGGACTGACCGATGAGCCACGTAATCCAGCGCCGTCGCCACGCGCGCGCATCTTCGCCCCACTGCGCACGCCGCTTTTCGTCGGTGACCGTGCGCAGGAACTGTCCGAAAACGTGACCGGAGTCAATCTGAGGCGACCGCAATGTCTCTACGATCGCGTGGCGCGCGTTCGCATCGAGCGCGAGGAATGCGTCGACAACCGCGTCGATTCCGTTGCGTTGACGGGTGTCAGCGTCTTCCGTGGAGTCTGCATGTATCGTGAGCGCGAAACGCCCGGCGAGGCCGAGCAATGCGGTAAATCCGCGCTTGACTATCTCTGAACCGCGAACCGTGTTGCCATCGAGCGAAAGACCAAGTGATGCGGCGACGTCGACGGCAACCTCAACTGTTGCGTCGGCAGGTTTCACCGCCACGAGTGTTGGAGCGTCTGAAACCCACGCAATGGTCTTCGGCGCGGTGTCAATGCCTTTGAGATCGGACCACGCCGCACGACACAGAGCGGCAGTCAGACAAACGTCGTCGCTTTTGACACTTGAATCGCCGCCCGGCCAAGCGTCAGTAGCCATGACGACCGGCTCACCCCATCGACTTTTCCATCGGTTGTGTTGGTCATCATACGCGGAAACGCCGCGTACTGGGAAGACGATTCGGTCTTGATTTCGCCATGGGGTCTCGTGCGCGGTTTGCATTCGGATTCCTCAGTTTCATACAGCAGCGGCGCGGTCCGAGATCGTCGCACGTGCAGTGTTGACGAACGGACGCGTGGAGATACTTGCAGCATCGCCCGCCGAAATGGCCGATGTGAGTCGTTTTCGGAGGTAAAACGTGCAGAGTCGACACGTTCGGGCGGCAAATAGTTAAGATACCATGTCCCGTCGGAGCGGGTCAACGACATCGCGGGGTCGATGCTGATGATACATTCCGCGTCCGGAAGGTCGCCGGATAGGCATGGACACTTCGAGTTGCTACCTTATTTTCGTTATCTGATTACAGATCAGCACTATACTGTTTGCCTTCGGTATCTCGGAGTGATGAGTACGTGAAACGAAATCGGTTGTTGATAGCGGCGTTAACGCAAGCGGTGATTATCGTCGCGATCGGTGCAGGTCTCGGCGTGCTGGCGAACATCGTCGCTCCGTGGCGCATCGATTGGATAGCGAAGAAACCAACACTTCGCGCGGCCGGCGATGCGCAGCTTTTCGCGCCGCTGATCGCCCCGGCTGAACGGACGCGCGACTCGGAGCCTGAGCGGGCAATCGTCGAACCAATGAGCATCACGCTTTCGCAGGCGAAGCGCTTCTGGGATGACGATGCGGCGCTGTTCATCGATACGCGTCCGCCGTACGAGGTGCCACGCGGCACGATTCCCGGTGCGCGGAACATCCCCTATGACGAGATCGATTACTATCGCGACGTGATCGCGGCACTTCCGCGAGACTCAGTATACGTGGTCTTTTGTGACGCTTCATCGTGTGATCTCAGTGTCCATCTCGGTGAGGAGTTCGCAAAAGCAGGATTCACGCGTGTACGCGTCTTCTCCGGTGGATGGGACGAATGGGTCAACGCAGGATATCCTGTGGAGATACCGCAGTGAATACGATGAAAACCACGAACGGATCTTCGCACATCGTCGAACTTCTATCGAGCGACCGTGCTGCGTGGCTGTCGCGTGTCGTAATTGCCGTCGTATTTCTCGTCTATGGCGCATCGAAAATCACGTTACCCGAGACGCTTGCACTGAGCGTGCGAAACTATCGATTGGTGCCAACGGAGCTCGAGAACCTAATCGCGATCACGCTGCCGTGGATCGAAGTGGTCGTCGCTATTGCGCTCGTACGTCGCGCGACGCTTCCGGGCGGTTTGCTTGTCGCGAGTGGTATGCTCGTAGCGTTTCTCGCAGCGGTGGGGTCGGCGCTCGCGCGCGGGTTGGATATCAACTGCGGGTGTTTTACGCTTTCCGCTGAGTCGGCGGCGCTCAATAA
>CAZWQW010000083.1:0-12519 GCA_964635955.1 uncultured bacterium
GAGCAGTTCGCTTTCATCAAGTCGGCGCGTCCGCCTGTCGTTATACCTGATCTCCCCGCGCGGTCTGCGCTTGTCGGCGCGACGTTCGATTCAAACGACGCGCTCACGCTTTGGCTGAGTGTATCGGATGGCACCCAGCACGCGCCCGGTGACTACGACGGTCGCGATCCGCGATACGTGCCGTACGACGGTCGAGGTATCTGGCGCGGAGGCATTCCGTACGGGCGGCTATGGTCGGTGGCGCTTCAGGATGCTGTCGACGGACCGGTCGGGGCGCCGCAACCCGTCGCAAAAAGCGAGCGTGACGCGATCACGGGATTTGTCTCAGCGGCGCACGTCACGCTCGATGAGAACCGATCAGGCATCGTAGCCGTTCCACGTCTCGGCAATCTCGTTTACTACGCGTCCCAATCGGCCGGTGATCTCGCTGAACGTCGTTATCTCGCCGACGAGTGTGGCATCCTCCATCGACATCCGACGATCGCCGGGAAGGTGTGCGCGTATCCAAATCGCGACGGCGAGTGGTCAGACGTCATCGTGGGTGGCGAAGGTTGTCTCTACTACTACGGATACACCGGCGATTGTACTGCGCAGGACTTTCCTATCTACGCTGGTCCCGACCCGGTGCTCGAACAGGATGCCGAGCTTTTCGTCGGTTCGCTTTCCGTACTCACGGCAGTCGATTGGGACGGCGACGGTGTGACAGACATTGTCGCCGGCAATTCGGAGGGTCGCATTCTCTTCGTGAAAAACATCGGCACGAACGCCGAACCGCGTTTTGCACCCGGCGAACCGATACGCGCCGGCGGCCGCGAGATTTGCATTCAGGGAGACTACCGAGGCAGCATCCAAGGGCCATTGGAGGCGCGTTGGGGTTATGTCTGCCCAACGGTCGTCGACTGGGACGGTGACGGATTACTTGATATCGTCATGAGCGACATTACCGGCGCGCACACCGTGTTCCTCAATCGCGGAACGCCGACGGAACCGCGTCTGGAAGCCGGTGTGCCGCTGTATTGCGACGGATTGCCAGTTCATGGCACGTGGCGCGTGCAACCGGCGGTCGCGCTCCTCGACGATGGAACAGGTCGACGGCGCATGGCGTACGTCGCTCTCGACGACGACGACCAGTTCCACCTCTACCGACGGATCGACGCGTATAATCTCGAAGACATCGGCAAACTACGGCTTGAAAGCGGCGATCCGATCGGAGCAAACTTCCTTGGCGCCGGAGGAACAGGTCGACTTAAGCTTGTGTTCGCGGACTGGAACGAAGACGGCGTCGCGGATTTGATCGTCGGAACACCGCGTCACGGCTCAGTTCCGGATCCGCAAACAGGACTCCCCCAATCCCTCGGGCTTCCCGGTGCAGCGGTGCTGTTCCTCGAAAACGTTGGCTCGAACGCCGAACCAGTTTTCAAACGTCCGGAACTCTTCAAGTTCCGCGGCGAACCGATTTTCCTCGGTCAGCACGCGTGCGGCCCTACGGTTTGGTATCCAAAGCCAGACGCTGACAATCCGCACCCCCGCAAAGGCTTGGTCGTCGGACAGGAGGAAGGCCGAATCATGTTCTACGCGCGCGAGGATCTGAGTCCGTAATCGAGGTGTGGCAAACCTGCGTTATTCGTCAAAGGGAATCAGATGCTGAAGATACAGCGGATCGGTGAGATGCTGTCGTGCGATACCGAAGTATTCGAGGTCGCCGGAGCACGTGCGTTCGTCTTCCTACCGCGTGCGGACGTTCGGAAAACACCGACGCCTTGGGTGTGGTATGCACCGACGTTCCTCGACGGCAACCCAGGCACGGAAAATGTCCCGATTTTCCGCCGATGTCTGGAGTGCGGCATTGCGGTTGCCGGAATCGAAGTGGGCGAATCATACGGGAATCCCGCCGGACGTGCTCTCTTCACGGCGTTTTACCGACACCTCGTTGACACGTACGGATTCACACAGAAGGTTGTGCTTCATCCACAGAGCCGCGGCGGACTCATGTTGTACAACTGGGCAGTTGAGCATCCGGAGTTTGTCGCGGCGTCGGTTGGTATTTACACGGTATGCGATATCCGAAGTTACCCGGGCGTAAGTACCGCCGCGCCAGCGTACGGAATGACCGCCGAGGAGTTCGAAACCGTGCTTTCGAAGCACAATCCCATCGACCGCCTTGCTCCGCTCGCAGAACACAACGTGCCGATTCTCCACATCCACGGCGATAGTGACTCGTTAGTTCCACTTGAAGCAAACAGTGCGGAGTTCGCGCGGCGGTATCACGCACTCGGCGGATCGATGGAGGTCATTGTCGTCCATGGGAAGGGTCACGAGGCGATACCGGCATACTTCGAGCGTCACGAGTTGATGGATTTTTGTGTACGCTACGCTCCTTAGGTCTTCGATGACGGAAAACTCTCCAACACGTAATCGACTAAAAGGTCCATATCGGAAATCAGCCTGATTTTTCTCGGTAGCGAGCGTCGCACGGTACCGTCGATCGCCTGTCCACCGATGATTACCTCTCCGCCCATTTCCGACGCGGCTTCCACTATCCGCGCCACATCTGTGGAAAAAACAGGTACGTCAGGAGGCATCGTTGCGGAAAGTGCGACAAGGTGCGGTTGATGGTGAACGATCGCATCGACGATCGCGTCGGTCGGCGTATTCGCTCCCAACATCACGACATTCCAGCCTTCATGCTGGAGAACGCGACGAACGCACTCGCACGCCATTTCGTGAAGCTCCTGCGATGGACACGCGCACAACGCGGTGTAGGGCGTCTGACGCAGCGGTAACCACCGCGCGCTCATTTCGTTGAGCGCGTACCGTATCGCGTGCGTCGCAAGGTGCTCGTCCGCGACGCTGATTTCCCTATCGTACCACGCATCTCCGATCGTCTCCAACGCGCCCGCAATAACGACGTCGCACTTAACCGCAGGGTGAATTCCGCTTGCATACATTGCGTTGAACATATTCACGATCGCATGCGTATCCCCGGCAATCGCCGACGACGCGAGTTGATCGCGTAGCCAGCCCCAATCTCGTTCCCGTACAGCGGTTTCGAGTCCGCTTGATCCCGCTCGGGTGGGAAGATCGGGAAGCGATTCGACGTGTATCCCGCGGTCTTTGAGGAATATCTGGACATCGTTCGCACGAAATCGGCGATGGCCTCCCGGTGTCTTGATACACGCAAGCTGACCACTATCGGCCCACCGTTTTACCGTCGACACGTTGACATCGAGCATCGACGCAAGATCACGTGTAGAGAAAAGTGTGCGTTCCATACATTCGTCCTAAAGATGCGCAATTCCGGCCATCATGAGATCAGAGAGTATCACCAAACAAGGGTAGTTACTTTTTGTTCAATACTCCGTATGATAACTTATCGTAATCATTATACTATTGTATGTATTGACTGATTCGCACTGTTCTATTATCTTTAGAAACGTGCATATCGCTCATTAAGTTCGATGCGCGCAGCCCGAAGAGATCGGGCAGGGACGCGTGCAAAACGCAATACGAGGTATACGCCATGGTAGCCCCGTTACAGGACAGAGAATCGCGCCGGCGGGAATTCGAGGAGATGGCGCTTCCGCACCGGTCCGCACTCCTTCGTATGGCGCTTTCGATGACACGGCATCCCGCCGATGCCGCTGACCTCGTGCAGGAGACGTATTACAAAGCGTGGCGTTTCTTTTCGGCGTTCCGATCGGGCTCCGATTGTCGCGCCTGGTTGATGGCGATTCTGCGAAACGCATACATCAATCGCTATCGACAGAAACAACGTCGGCCGGCAGAAATAGAGTTCGATGAGTGGCAGATGGTCGATCCCGCGCATGTCGGCGAGTATGAGCGGATGCCTGCGCCTGACGACGACCGTGCGTTCAATGCGGCACTGAGCGACGAAGTCATCGACGCCATCGGCGAACTGCCCGAGCGATTTCGTGACGTCGTGCTCTACTCCGATGTTCACGGATTATCGTATCAGGAGGTCGCCGATCGTGTCGGTTGTCCGATCGGAACCGTTCGGTCACGTCTATTCCGAGCACGCGCAATACTTCGTGATCTTCTCGGCGACTACGCTCGGGAGAACGGCATTGGGGTCGAAGAGGGAGAGTTAGTCGAAGGTTGATCATCAACTTCGGTGAAATCGCTTCTCGGTACGAACGGCGTGGTATTCATATATCACGCCGTTTTTGCTGTACTGGATTCGACAGTTTCAACAATTTCGAATTCGCGATCACTATCGAAAAGCAACGCGCGCTTCCGATGGTAGGTTGTCCCAACGTTCACTGCGCGGATCGGTGTTGTCCCGTCGGTTGCGACAAGATCGGCGGTCGTGAACTGGTGACTATGCCCGGATATGCCCAGAGTTGGAACACGCGCTGATGAACGTATCAGCTCTCCCATTCGCGGCGATCCCATATACGCATTTTGGAACATCCATGCGGGGAACTTCCGCCGCACCACGAGCTCTGCAAATGGAAGGTGATGTGTCGTAATCACGAGTTTCGTTGACTTGTCAGCGACACGACGGATATCTTGCGTCAGCCGTTCGAGCGTGATATCGAGAAACTCCTCGTCCGTGTAATCCCACCGCACGAAGCGACCATCATTCCACCGTCCAACGCCGGGTAGGCTCTTCTTCTCATACACGCTACGAGGAACGTCGAGCTCCGGATCGGCGAACGCGTAGTCATACCATCCAATCGATCCAGCGAATCCGACACCGTCAACCACGCGCGGCTCATCATCCAATCGATGAAACCCACCAAGCATCGCCGACCGTGAAAACAGTCGCTCGAAGATATCGCGCGAATCCGCCGCGCCACTCCGGTCGCTGCTCCAGATATCGTGATTTCCGGGAATAACGAAACGATGCGATGCAACATCGGCGAATAGGCGCAGGCATTCAACCGTCGCTCGTGGATCGGCTATTGCGACGTCGCCGGCGATAATGAGTACGTCGGGACGTTTGGAAGCGAGCTTCTCAGCGAGCTCGCGCACCGACGAATCGGACGCAGTGCTCTTCCCGTAATGGAGATCCGCTGTCGCGGCGATGAGCATGAGAACCTCGATGGGATACAGCGTCCAGCGTGCGCAATAACGTTACTGACTCATCTCCGATCGAAGAGAACCGAACGGTGCGAGATCGTGCGCGGCAATTCTCAGACGGTCGGCAAACGCATCGAGCGCATTGGCAAGCTCGGTACGCTCACGCGACGGAGGGTTTCGTCCCAGGCGACGCGCAGTAAGGCGATGCCGGTTCGCTTCAGCGTTTGCTTCTTGCGCGATCTGTTCAAGCGATGCAGATGTCGCGTTGCGGTAATCGAGGATTGTTTCACGCGCGCTGACAGAGAGTGGTCCTTCAGGAAGCCAAACGGCTGAGTTTCGCGATGCCTCAAGCGCGTGTTGCGCTTGCTCGATTACCCGAGTCGCGAGTGTATCGAGAAGCAGCGTGGTCGCTGCTTCAAGTCCGCGTCGTATCCGAAGATACTCGTCCATCTCTGAAGGAAGGTCGGCCGTAGTAACATCACTCGCGATGGTGGAAAACACTGCGACGGAGTCCTCGTACGCCGCGATTACGTCGCTCACCTCAGCCATCTGCGCGAGGAAGCGCTCATACTCGTCGACGACTTCCGCCTTCTCCTCACCGACGAGCAAACGGGGATCGCGTCCACCAAACGTCGGAATTGGCGGCATGGAGAATCGAGGCTCCGGAGGCATGCCGCGTAACGCCATTCTCCATTCCGACGGAATACTATCCGCGTGCGCCGTCAGCTTTTCCATCAGATTGTTGAGCTCATCCGTTGCGCGATCGAGCTGCTCGATACCCTCACGTGCAAGTTTCCGTGCGATACCGGTATCGAGCCATTCGATTTCTCGCTGCCATGCGAGACGTTCGTTCAACCAGTTGTCGTCGCGCACGACCCGCGCTGACTCTGCCGACGCTCGCTGAACGGTGTAGAATCCTGTCTCGCCGAAGAGGAATGGTCGAAACGCTTGCTCTACAAGCTGCGTCTGGAGCAAGAAGTCGACAAAGGGATCGGCGGAACCGGCATCGCGTACCGCTGCAAGACTGTCCACTCGTTGCCACAGTAATGGAATCGCACGGCTTACCCAGAGTTCTGCCTTACGCTCGGTGTATAACGCCTGAAGCGCTTCTTCCCGTGCGCGCAGCGTGTCTCGTGCCGTATCAATACCTGCAATACGCTCGCGCGCCAGATCGGTCCATCGACGGACATTGTCGTCTCCCAGGCCGCCGACAAGTCCCAGCGAGTCTTCAAGGGCAATTAGGTACTGGTATTCATCGCGCGCGCGCGCATTCAACTGCCGCGTGAGATCGATCTGTCGAACGGCGCGTTCGAGTGTGGGTATCTCTGGATTTTCCTCAGCAATAGCGTCAAACGCGTTGGATTCCCATTCTTCGAGGAGGTACGCGCGCAGGTAGAGCGCTTCGAACGTCGCGCGCGGATATCCAAGACTCGCAACGACATTGTACTCATTTCGGGCCGACGCGAGTACGTCGATTCGCGCAGAACTGTCCGCTCGGTAATGCTCCCAACGAAGAGGGGCGCTGCGGAACTCGAGATGACGGTGTCCGGCGAGGCTCAACGCCGATTGTGCCGCGTAAGGGAGTGCAACGGCAGCCTGATTTCCGCTGAGGTCACGATAGGAAAGTAGTGCTTCTCGAAACGCCTGTCGCGCAACATCTTCGCTGCCTGATCGACTCGCCAGGTCGCCAAGATAGAACAGGCGACGAACGCGGTGATGACTGGTCGGCATGTCCTTTACGCGACGTAGTTCGATCTGCGGGTCGAAATCTGACGAGCCCGGCTGCGCGTACGAAAACGTGCTCAAGAGGAGCGTAACCGCTAAAGCGCCGAGTAGTGGAATCCGATACCTCATCACGATTCCCTCAACTCGCTCGGCGGCGAAGTTCGTTGATCTTCGCACGAATACGGTCGGCGTTGGGTGCGTTCGGTTGAATATCGAGGTACGACCGCAACTCATCCGCTGCGCGTCGGTACAGAATGCGCCAACTCATCTCGCCTTCTGAGCCATAATCCTCGGGTGTTCTAATTCCCTCTCTTTCGGCGGTAAAGAGACGATGCGCGAGTGCTTCGTACGCAAGCGCAAGATTGTACCGATAGATTGCTTCGGTGCCGTCGGCGGCAATGGCGGTTTCATATGCGAGAATCGCGTCAGAAAACCGGCTCTTGTAGAAGTACACCAGTCCAATATTGTTGTGCACCCGCGCCCAGTTCGGGTCGATCCGTCGCGCTATTTCGTAGTGCACAAGCGCCTGATCGAGCCGACCCTGTCGTTGATATGCGTATCCAAGATTGTAGTGAGCGATGTGGTTGGTGGAGTCGAGTCGGATCGATTCTCGACACTCTTCGACGGCGCGGTCGTAGTCGCCCGATTCGGCGAGAAAGTAGCAGAGATTGTTCCGAAGCTCCGGCGCATCGGGACTGAAGACGATCGCGGCCTCAAGCTGCGTCGTTCGCTCCTGCTGGTCCTCCGAGACCATTGCGAGGCCGCTCCGCGCGAGCACATTTCGCTCATTCAGTCGCAACGCCGCTCGGAACGCGCGTTCAGCATCAGCGCGCCGGCCCAGACGGTAATACGACATCCCCATGCCGGCGTGAGCCTCGTCAGCGTAGGGATTGATCTCGATCGCGTTGCGGAACTGATCAATAGACTCAGCGTACCTGCGAGCGTTGAAATACTCGGTGCCGAGATCGATGTAAACCTGCGCGGGATCGATGTCAGACGCCATATCTCCGAGCTGATCCGCCAAGACGAGATCACCCGGCGCACGAGGCGCGCGCGCAGCGCAACCGACGAGAGAGATCGCCACGGTTACGGCACCGACAAACGCTATCCACAACGTCCCGGTGTGTTTTCGTGTCGACATACTGGTCCTTCGCCGGTTCATCGTTCGAGAGAGAGAATCCATGATAGACAAGATAACGCGCATGGTATTCTATGCCACCTTACCCGTTCTCGTTCCAACGTTCTCCAAGTGGAGCGCTCAGGATGCCCTACCGGTCCGTTCGACAGGGCTAAATAGAAAGAACCCCCGTTCGGACGTGCCAAACGGAGGTTCTGATTATTCTGGTGCGGAAGGCCGGAGTTGAACCGGCACGCCCGATGTAGGCATAGCGCCCTCAACGCTACGTGTCTACCAATTCCACCACTTCCGCACGTTTATCGTTTATTGGCCCGCCGGTGTCTCTTGCGCGTCTTGTAACGGCATTACTTCCGCCGGAGCCGTCTGCTGCATACGACGCTGAACTTCCGACTGATCAGCCGGTGCACTCACTCGCGTCCCAACGGTACTTAGCAGGATCGCCATGAGCATGAAGATCGCGGCAAGCGTTGTCGTCGCTTTCGTGAGGAACGTCGCAGCGCCGCGACCACCAAGATACTGACTCGTTCCGCCGAACGTTCCTGCGAGACCGCCGCCCTTACCCGATTGGAGTAAGACCGAAACCATCAACAGGACGCAGATCAGAATAAAGATCGTATACAGAAAAATCATGGTTGCAGGAACCTTTACCGTGCTGTCGCACGTCTACCGTCAAAGAGCCGCCTTGACGATCTGTGCAAACGATGCTGCCTGAAGCGCCGCTCCACCGATCAAACCGCCGTCGATGTCTTTTTTGCTCATCAACTCGGCGGCGTTATCCGGCTTCATGCTCCCGCCGTACTGAATCCGAACGGCTTGCGCCGTATCGTTACCGGCGAGCTTCACGAGAATGCCGCGAATGAACGCGTGCACATCCTGTGCCTGATCCGGCGTCGCTGTCTTACCGGTGCCAATCGCCCAGACTGGCTCGTACGCGATAACGATCTTCCGGATTTCGTCGGCGCTGAGCCCCTTGAGACCGCCTTCGACGTGGCTTTTTACGACGTCTTCGGTCTTATTCGCCTCACGCTCTTCGAGCGTTTCGCCAACGCACATGATTGGTGTGAGTCCAACGGCGAGCGCCTTCTTGACCTTGTTATTCACGGTCTCGTTTGTCTCGCCGAAGTACGTACGCCGCTCAGAATGTCCAATAATAACATAGGTGCATCCGGCGGTCAATAGCATTCCCGGAGAAACCTCGCCCGTAAAGGCACCGCTATCTTCCCAATACATATCCTGCGCACCGACTGCGATATTCGTTTCTTTTACCGCGTCAGCGACGGCGGAAATCGTTGTGAACGGCGGACATACAACAACGTCAACCGCATCGATTCCAGCGACGAGTGGTTTGAGATCGGTCACCAGGGTGACACCCTCGACGGCCGTCTTATTCATCTTCCAGTTGCCTGCAACAATCGGCTTTCTCATTACATCCTCATTTCACTGTATCACGTACGCGGACTCGTGATTCGCCCGCGGAAATGCCGATGAGAGACCTGATTGTCTCCCATCGGCCGTTTCTACCTGTTTAGCAATCAGTCAACGCGGCGACGCCCGGAAGCTCTTTGCCTTCCATGAACTCAAGCGATGCTCCGCCACCCGTGCTGATGTGCGACATTTTTTCGCCCAAACCGGCCTGCTTAACCGCGGACGCCGTATCGCCACCGCCAATCACGGTAATCGCGCCGGCAGCCGTTGCTTTCGCGACCGCTTCAGCCAACTGATTCGTGCCTTTCGCGAAATTCGGCATTTCGAACACGCCCATCGGTCCGTTCCAGATCACCGTCTTCGCGCCGCGGATGATCTCGCCGAACTTCTCCACCGTCTTCGGACCAATATCGACACCTTCCCAACCGGGAAGCATCTTCTCACGCGCAACAATCTGCGTTTTCGCGTCGTTCTTGAAGTCGTCCGCGAGCACTACATCGACCGGCAACACGATCTTGTCGCCCGACTTCTTCAGGAGATCGTCAGCCATGCTGACTCGGTCTTCTTCGAGAAGTGAATTGCCGATCTCGAGTCCCATCGCTTTGTAGAACGTGTACGCCATCCCACCACCGATGAGAAGCTTTTCCACCTTCGGGAGAAGATTGGTGATTGCGTCGATCTTGCCACTGATCTTCGCACCGCCCATAATCGCGATAAACGGTTTTTCCGGATTCTCAAGCACGCCACCGAGATACTGAAGCTCTTTCTCCATGAGGAATCCGGCTGCACACTTGTCGAAATGCTTTGTTACGCCTTCGGTCGAAGCGTGTGCGCGGTGAGCCGCGCCGAATGCGTCATTTACGTAGACATCGCCGAGCTTCGCAAGCTTCGCCGCGAAATCCGGATCGTTCTTTTCTTCGGCTTTGTGGAAGCGCAAGTTCTCGAGGAGCACGACGTCGCCCGCTTTCATCGCGGCAACGATCTTCTCAACTTCCTCACCGATGCAGTCGGGTGCCATGGTGACCGGACGACCGATGAGGTCGCTCAGCCGTTTCGCAGCGGGAGCAAGGCTTTCGTCCGGCTTCCGTTCGCCTTTGGGGCGGCCGAGGTGCGCCATGAGAACGAGCTTACCGCCGTTATCGAGGACGTAGCGCACCGATGGAAGTGTCTCACGGATACGCGTATCGTCAGTTATTTCGCGCTTTTCATTGAGGGGCACATTGTAATCGACGCGCATGAGAACGCGCTTGCCCTTCACATCGAGGTTTTTGAGTGCCAGCTTCGGCATGTCTTCCTCCCAGATCGATGACGTTGTACGGAGCGTTGGAAAGGAGTGTTGTACCGCGATTCACCACGCGGTGCAACTCCGCAACGAATCGCCACGATATGCTCAAGACGAAGAAGGCCGGCAAGCACCGGCCCTCTTCAATCGGGAATCGAAATCGCTTAGCCGACCCACTTCTTGATGAGGTCGATCACGCGGTTCGAGAAGCCCCACTCGTTGTCATACCACGAGCCGATCTTCACGAGGTCACCAACGACCATCGTCACGCCGCCGTCGATGATTGCCGAGTGCGGGTTGTGAACGATGTCGGATGAGACGATCGGATCGTCGGTATACTGCATAATGCCCTTCAACGGACCTTCCGCAGCAGCCTTCAACGCGGCGTTGACCGATTCGACAGTCGCCGGCTTCGAAACCTGAACCGTCAGATCGGTGAGCGAGCCTACCGGCACCGGAACGCGGAGCGACATACCGTCGAGCTTGCCCTTAAGTTCGGGAATCACTTCACCGATTGCCTTCGCGGCGCCCGTGGTCGTCGGGATGATGTTCGTTGCGGCGGTGCGGGAACGACGGAGGTCCGAATGCGGGAAGTCCAGCGTGCGCTGGTCGTTTGTATACGCGTGAACCGTCGTCATCATACCACGGATGATGCCGAAGTTGTCGTTGATGACCTTCGCCGGTGGTGCAAGCGAGTTCGTCGTGCAGGAGGCGTTCGACAGGAGCTTCCAGCTCTTCTGGAGCTTGTCGTCGTTCACGCCCATGACGATGGTGCCGTCGATCGCGCCCTTCGCGGGAGCGCTGACGAGAACGCGCGGTGCACCTGCGTCGAGGTGCTTCTTCATACCATCGGCGGTGGTGAAGTGGCCGGTCGACTCGAGAACAACGTCAACACCGAGGTCCTTCCACGGCAGATTCGCCGGGTCGCGTTCCGAGCTGATCTTGATCTTGTCGCCATTGATGATGATACCGTCGTCGGCTACTTCGACGGTGCCATCCCACATCCCCTGCGTCGAGTCATACTTGAACAGGTGAGCGAGGGTCTTTGCGTCGGTCAGATCGTTCACGAGGACGATGTCGAAACCGCCCTTCGAGAGTGCAACGCGCACAACGTGACGACCAATACGGCCGAAACCGTTGATACCAAGCTTGATGGCCATCGGGAATCTCCTCCCTTATGGGTGAATGAACCGAATCTCTACCGCACCGAACACTCGGAACGGCTGAATCCTATCGCACGAACCAGCGCCATTCGAATCACATCCGACAGCGTTGGTGAAACGATATCCTAATGAAAGAACTTCTTCGCGACTTCGTACCGCTCGATTGGAACGGTCTTCAGTGAACCAACCGCGTCGGCGAGCGGGACACCAATGATCTCACCTGACCGCAATGCCGCCATCTTTCCGAAGTCTTCGTTATCGATAAGATCGATAACCTTCACACCGAGGCGCGTGCCGAGAACCCGGTCGAACGCTGTCGGATCGCCACCGCGCTGGAGATGCGCGGGAACGACGTGACGGGTTTCGATTCCGGTACGCTCTTCGAGCTCCTCGGCAACCACTTCGCCGATTCCACGACCAGTGCCGAGCTGCACATGGCCGAACGCGTCGGTCTGCTGCGAATGCTGGACCTGCTTGCGGAGCTTCGGATCGGTTGCACCTTCCGCGACAGCGACGATCGCGTACTTCTCGCCACGCTCATACCGCGCCTTGCAGACACGCGCGATTTCGTCGATGTCGAATTCCTGCTCGGGAATGCAGATATAATGCGCACCACCGGCGATACCACCGTGAAGCGCCATCCAGCCCGCATGACGTCCCATGATCTCAACGACGATAATGCGCTGATGCGCCTTCGCTGTCGTGTGAAGACGGTCGAGCGCTTCCATCACGCGATTGATCGC
>CAZWQW010000084.1:0-3858 GCA_964635955.1 uncultured bacterium
AAAATGACGACGGCGCGATAGTCCATGACGGCGTGGACCGAGACCTTCACGCCGGGAATCTGCACCTTCGCGTTCAGTAGATCGGCAAGTTCGGCGCAGACGTTGGTGGGAATACGACCTGCACGACGGTCGACGATCACACCGTTTTCCTGCGTGCAGAAGTTCATGCGCGCGGCGATCTGATTCGGTTTGAGCGTAATCCCGATACCGTTCGCCGCGATGGCTCCACGGCCGATGTCGTGAACGAACGCGTCGTAGCCGAACAGCGCCAGATGCGCGAGTCCGCTCCCCGGAACGATGCCGCGACCGAGCGTGTCGATGAGACCAGTCGCACCCTCGTTCGCGAGCTTATCCAAATTCGGGGTCGACGCAAGCTCGAGCTCCGACTTACCACTCTCGTTCGGGAACCCGCCGAGGCCGTCCATAACGATGAACACGATCTTCGATCCCGTTGACATGGCAACCCGCGGTGCGACTTCCGAGCTAATGAAATCCATTGGTTTTATTCCCTTTCGATGTTCATGTCGAGAGCACCGAACGCGAATCATTCATTCGCGGGTACTCGGGTAATGCTACTTAAGTATACCGAGGCGCACCATCTCGCGACGTAGATTCTCCGTCTCTTCCGCGTCGAATGGGAGGAGTGGGCGACGCGACTCACCGACGGGAATCCCGCAGAGTTCGATGCCGCGGCGAACACCCGGTATCGGATTCACGCGACCTTTGCCACCGAATGCCTCAAACAGCGGGAACATGTCGAGGAATAGCTTGCGACCTTCCTCCAGCCGACCCGCTTTGAGTGCAACGACGAGCTTCTTCATCATGACACCGCAGACCTGCGCTCCACCCGAAACGATGCCGACCGCGCCCTGTGCGATGAGCGGCAGCGCCATCATGTCGTCGCCATCGATGATGACGAAGTCCTCACGCTCCTGTGCGGCGATGAGCAACTGCGTGCTTTGCGCCGGATTGATGCCGGCTTCTTCTTTCACCGCGATGATGTTCGGCACACCCATGAGTCGGCGGACGGTCTTCACGTCGACATTTACGCCGGTAAACAGCGGGATATTGTAGATCATCACCGGTAGGCTCGTGCTCTCGGCGATGTCGACGTAGTGACGATAGATTCCCTCGGTGCTTGGCTTCTGGTAGTACGGCGCAACGATCATGACCATATCGACGCCGACTTTCTCCGCTTCGGCCGTCAATCGAATCGCGTCACGGGTGCTCGCGGCTCCGCTCCCTGCGATGATCGTCGCACGGTCACCGCACGCTTCCTTTACAACCTTCCACGCCTGAATCCGCTCCGCGTCGGTCATCACGGGGAACTCACCGGTGGTGCCCGTTACGACAAGCGTGTCGCCACGCCCGGTGTCAAGTATCCACGTCGCCAGTTCAGCGAGTCGGTCGTAATCGACGGACTCATCTTTCGCAAACGGCGTTACCAACGGTACGAGAACATCGCCAAGGTCGCGATACTGCATTGTGCGTCTCCTCCTGGTAAAACGCGGAATTCGCCTACCACCGATACTCAGAACCTCAAATTACACCGTTGGAACCGACGGGAACAAGCCGCGACATAGAGCGATGACGTAGTCCTCGCGTACCGATTTTTCTCGTTGCATGTTGTTTTTTTTCTTCAGATGCCGTACATATGGCGCGAATGTGAATATCTTTCTGAGAACATGACGCCGAATTCGAAAGCGATGCACCCCTTTCCCGTGATGATGCCATGATGCGACGTATCCTCTTCTGCATGGCTGCCCTTCTCGTACCGGTCGGAGCTCAAGCGGCGCTTGTCGCCGAGGATCTCGGACTGCCGCCGCTTCGTTACAGCGCGACGGCATGGGCGCCCGAAGATACCGCCGGTACATCTTCCGGTCGGTCGATCCTTGCCATGTCGGGGCTCACGCCCGCCGGTGACATCCGAACGTACATCGTGTGGATAGCTCCGGACGGTGTGGGCGACCCGCAGGTCGACATGATTGATTCAACGTCGGTGCCCGGCGTCGTGTTCGGCGATCTCGACTGGGCCGATTACGATCAGAATGG
The DNA here is from genome assembly GCA_964635955.1 of uncultured bacterium. Lineage (GTDB taxonomy): Bacteria > Latescibacterota > MWCZ01 > MWCZ01 > MWCZ01 > CAZWQW01. The sequence goes on from CAZWQW010000084.1 coordinate 2,053, forward strand.
ACAGCTTGACCTCGCCATTGCAGGTCGTTCAGTCTCTGTGGAAGATACCAGCGCGACGCTTATCACCGGCGTGTATCGGCAGGTCTCCCGGGGGACGTTTCTTCCCGTCGATTTCCCCGCACAACTTCCTGTCGATTCGTGTATCGTGCGTTGGGTCGACTACGACGTCGACGGTTTCGTCGACCTGTTCGTCTTCGGACGAACGCGTTCCGTATCGCGCCAGGATGGCGGCACGTTCGTCACGCCGAACTCCACACGGTACGTGTACCGCAACGTATCCGACGGGAGCACGTTCCAGCTCGTTCCCGACGACGGTATCGTGAGTAAAGTCTCGCAGATTCGCCCATTCCACAATGGCGACATAGCGTTTGGCGATATCGACGGCAACGGCACACCGGACCTCGTCACTACGGGCCGAAAGGTACGGCTCGAACAGGGCGGCAGGTTCAGCTACGAGATCTACACCGAGCTCTATATCAACGACCCGCCCGGTGTGTTTGTACGCCAGACCGAAGGGGTGACAGCGTTCGACAAGGTGTTCGGCGGTGGCGTCGCGTTCGGTGACTACGATAACGACGGCGACCTCGACCTCATCGTATCAGGGTACGCGACAGCAGGTGGTGCGCCGACGCTGACCATGTATGAAAACCTTGGCGCACGCACGTTCGTTGCGCGTAGCCTCCAGCTCGACCTTGGCGCAATCGGAGCCGTCGTCGGGCGTATGCGCTGGGGCGACGTGAACAATGACGGATTCCTCGACATCGTCACGCTCGGAAATACGACCATCGGTGGCGCGTCCAACGGATTGCGCATCCTGAAGAACAACGGCGACCGCACCATGTCCGCGCTCGCGACGGGAACGACGCCACTTGGCGACGGTTCGTTCGCCATAGGGCATCTCGACGGTGATGGAACGCTCGACGTGATTGCGTCGGGATACAACACCGATGCAAGCGTAAGCGAAACCTACTCGTGGCGGACGATCGGTGTTCCGCCGAATTCGCCACCGACCGCACCGTCGACCGCGCGCACCGATATCAACGTGCGGGTGCAAGGAAGCGAAGTGATCGTCACATGGCGTCCAAGCGACGATCCCGATCAAGCGAATATCCCACTCACGTACGAAATCTTTCTCGGTCGTTCCGCTGTGAACCTCGTTTCCAACCGCGTCCAATTCGGTCCGGGCGCACAGGGACACAATCTCTCATTCCAGTTGAATCGCTCGCTTCCGGCGAACACCGAGCTCGAGCTGCGTATTCGCGCCGTCGATGCGTCGTGGGCGACGTCTGATTGGTCGGCGTCGCGTCTTGTCCGTGTGCAGGACTTCGTCAACTCGAAGTACGACGGGCGCGTCGTCGCGGCGTACCGCGCCTCAGCGATGTGGGTCGATGTAAATAACGACGGTGCACCGGACCTTGTGATCAACGGCACCGATTTCGGTGAGAACAAAACGAATCAACTCTATATGAACACGCGCGGCGCACTGGAAGTCGAGACCGCGTATACGGTGACGCCAATCGAACAGGCTGGTCAGGGATGGGGCGATATTGACGGCGATGGATACATCGACCAGATGATCTCGGGCTTTACCGGTGACCGAATCTCACGTGTCTATCGGAACCGATCCGCCGACGTTGTCGGGCGGTTCGACCGCATTCCGTTCGATGGACCCGGAATGACCGGTTCGAGCGTCGCTGCGGGCGATATCGACAACGACGGCGATGTCGATTTTGTCTACACCGGTCTTCAGCAGCTTACCGATGGCACGCAGGTGCTGAAAACCTACGCCGCGATCAACCAAGGGAT
>CAZWQW010000084.1:3958-5376 GCA_964635955.1 uncultured bacterium
TTCCGATTGGCAGTAAACTCCTCGACCAGCTCGACGGCGGCGAGCACGCATGGGTCGATATCGATAATGATGGCGACCCCGACCTCGTAGTAACGGGCTACTCGAATACGACGACCGAGTTTCACACCATACCGGATAGCGCAGACAACGCGACGCTGAGAATCTACGAGAACGTCGACGGCGAGCTCGTGCTGAAGCAGAGTGAGCCCGGCGTGTGGCTCGCGTCGATTGCCGTAGCGGACATTGATAACGACGGCGATCCGGATCTCGTTCTGTCGGGTTTCGATGATCACATACCGCATCCGAGCCCGGCGCTCGCATACATCGGCTCACCCGCGATGTACTACTACGTAAACGACGGCACCGGCCTATTTGCGAAGAAGACACTGCTCATCTTCGACAACAAGGGTGGTGGCTCAGGAGCAGTCCGACTCGCGGATTTCGACGGGCGTGACGGCACCGGCGACGGCGACCTCGACCTCTTCGTGACTGGCTTTACCGGTACCGAGATCGGCGAAACACTCCCGCAGAGCAGCCTATTGAGCAACACAAACGCGGCGTTCGTGGTAAATCAACCACCGTTCCCACCGAGTGGACTCGACGCCATTGTCGATACGACTCACTCGGTGCGACTCGTCTGGGATAGCGCTACCGATCCGAACGGTCCGGCGTCGTTCACGTATTCCCTGCGCGTTGGAACGCCCGCGTGGCCGAACGCAATACGATCCGGAGCCGAACCGGTTGGTCCCGGTGCGCTCGGATACATGCAGGAGGCATGGCTGACGGGACTCGAAGATGGCGTGTATACTTGGGCGGTACAGGCCATCGACCCGGGATGGAAGCGGTCCGCGTTTTCCATGGATGCCGAGTTCATCATCGATACGACACCGCCGGTCGTCGCGGGGATTCTCGGTGACACGCTCGGCGTGAATACCGAAGGCTCGCTCCTGTTGAATATTGACCTTGACGACGAACTCACCGGCGTGGATACCACTGCCGCAGCGACAGAGCAAATCACCGTCGCCATCTCGCTACCCGGCGAGGCTCAACAGACGGTGACGTTCGAGCGGTGGAGCCCGGGCTTCGTCTGGGTCGGATCGGTGAATGTGTCGGTGAGTCGATTCCTCACCGAACCGGTGACCGTGTGCATCGGTGGCGTGCGCGACGTCCGCGGCAACACCATGCCGTTTACCACGTTCTCCAAGGAACTCCACTTCCCGAAGGCGACGATCACCGCGCTCTACGGCGGACGGATTCACAACAGCGCGCGCACGATCGAGCTCTACGTACCGCCCAGCGCAGTCAGCGCCGACCTCGGAATCTCGCTTACGGAACCCGCGGTAGCAGACCTACCAGCCGGACCCGGTGGTGCCAGTCCTGTCGGCGTCGTGGCGCAGTTCGTGCCGGATTCGCCCATC
>CAZWQW010000084.1:5476-12390 GCA_964635955.1 uncultured bacterium
GTCGGTGGCATACAGGAAACGGAAACTGTCGTCGTACTGAACAAGTATCCGCGCCCGTAGGGAACGAATCGGCGGCGCAACAGTGTGTGCGCGATCGATTCGCCGGGTGTGCAAGACGATCTATCGGATAAGGTGACATCGCATGCGGATGGAACGGATCCTCGCGAAGGGCAGACTGACGACGGGTATGCTCGCGGTGGCTCTTGGATTGACAGTGGCGGCGCCGAACGTATCCGCCGTACCGAACTCAACGGTACCGGTAGGGCCGCGTCCGATTGCGTTGGGCGGCTCGTTCGTCGGTATCGCGGACGATGCCTTCGCAATCTACTGGAACCCCGCGGGCTTGCCACGTCTCCAGCGTCAGGAGTTTCTCGGAGCATACGCGCCGAGTGCGTTCGGCCAAGGGATGGCGACCAGCTACGGCGCGGCAACCATTCCCATCGGTGAACGGCAGGCGGTTGGTCTCGACGTGTACTATGACGGCTACAGCGACGCGGACCTCGAGTTCTCCGACCTGAGCTTCCGCGCATCGTACGGGTTTATTGTAAGTCGCGCGCTGTCGGTTGGTGTGACCGGCAAGTTCTATTCGCCGGCAAACGTGAAGTACGGCGGTACGGACCGGTCCGGTTCTCCGGTTGGTATTGGCGCTGACCTCGGCGCGTTGGTGGACGTGGGGCCGTTGTGGAACGCGCTTGACGGGCTGCGCCTCGGATTCGTCGCGCGGAATGTCGGCGGTGTGAACCTTACGTACGACAATAATACGGAAAAGGAATGGAAAAAGACCGAGCTCGCCGCCGGTGCGTCGTACCGAGTCGGTGACGATCTCCTGCTTGCGACGCAGGTCGACGACCGGCTTCGTCTCGGCGCGGAATATACGCTCTACAACATGATCGCCCTGCGCGGCGGTTGGCAGCGCGATATTGGCGGTCTCGGAGCGTACGGGAACGATATGCTGTTTAGCGGCGGCTTCGGCTTGAAGTGGCGCGGCCTCGAGTTCTCCTACGCGTATGAACACCATCCGACACTTGGCGCGACGAATCACTTCGCGCTCCAGTTCGCCTACAACCCATCGTTCATTACGATCCGTGGCGCGCGCGTGAATCACACACCGCTTTACCGGGCGTTGTACCGGAAATACGAAACAGACACGGAATTCGCCGAGGTGACGTTGAAGAACACGTCGCCGGACCCGCTCTCGGTTTCCGTCGGCATCGCCGTCCCGACGATGATGCTCGAAGGACGCGCGCACGAACAGGAATTCGTGTTGCCACCGCAATCGATCGAGACGGTGCGGGTCAGCGTGACCCTCGATGACAGCCTGCTCATGCGCGAGACGTCGAACTACGACAACCTTGTGCAACCCGAAGTATTCGTGCGGTACCAGCAGGAGCGCGAAGAAAAACGCTCGGCTCGCCAACTCGATCCGGTCTACGTGCTCGGTCGGAACAAGATGACGTGGGAGAATCCGTTGCGGATATGCGCGTTTATCACTCCCGAGCATCGAACGGTCATCGACTTTAGCAATCGGACAGTGAACGAGTTCCGACAGCTCCGGGACGAGGTATTCGACCGGTGTCGTAACCTCGGCACGGCGATGCTCATCTTCGACGCGGTCGGTAAATATGGCGTGAACTACAATCCCGATCAGACGACGCCGTACTACAAGCTCGTGAGCGACACCTCGAACATGCGCACCATTTTCGACACGATCAACTACCCGATCGATACCTTCCGTTCGCGACTCGGTGACTGCGACGACGTGACGGTGTTGTATACGTCGCTTCTGGAATCGCAGAATATCGCCACGGCACTGCTGGACGTATTCGATCCGGTCTGGGGTCACGTCTACATGATGTTCGATACGGGTCTCACCCCTGACGAAGCACTCCGTTCGGGTTTGTTCCTGGACGAGACGGAGTTCGTTGTGTGGACCGATCCCGCGTCAGATGATCAGCGTCCGCACGCGTGGATTCCCGTGGAAACGACGATGTTTGGCCATACGTTCATGGATGCGTGGCGTGCCGGCGTGCAGGAGTTCCGCGAGAAGGAAGCTCGTGATTACGTGCGCATCTGGTCGGTGACGGAGGGTCGTCAGCGCTACCTCGCAGGAACGGTCGATTCGATGACGGTGCGGTATCCGGATGTTGACGAAATACGGATGCTCGTCGAACTTGATCTACAGCAGTTCCGTCAGCGGTTGGAATTGCCGCCGTTGGAACCGCCGATCACCGTGGAAAAACTGTACGTCCGCGGTACGGAGTTCATTCAGCGCGCGCAGTATGATCGCGCGATTGAAATGTTCACACAGGCGATCGACATGCAGCCGGATTTCGCCGACGCGTATAATGGGCGCGGCGTCGCGCGGAACCACGAAGGCGGTCGCGTGCGGTACTTGCCGGATAATCCCGCCGCCCGTCGTCAGGAAGCGGAGAATCACTGGTACAACGCGGTTGATGATTTCCGTCGTGCGGTGAGCATAAATTCGCAGGAGCCGGGCTACTGGGTGAATATGATGATCAGTTACCAGTTGCTCAATGACACCGATTCGGCGCGCGCGGCCCGTCAGGCGGCGCTCGATTTGGACGAAGGCCTGCGACCGATCTTGCAGGATGTCATAGAATAATCGCGCGGAAGAACGCTGTGACGTACATCACTTGCGGATTTTTAAAGTCAGTATATATTGTTTCTTGAAAGGCCAACGTGTCGATATCAGACCGATATCGAAAAACGGACATATTGAATCTCTGGATTAAATGGGAACTTATCCGAGAAATAAGGAGGCGCGCACTATGAAGCGGATCTGGTGGATACTGGGGCTGGCATTAGCGTTCAGTCCTTTGACCGACCTTGATCAAGCGCGTGCGCAGAGTGCTGCTGCCGGCGACTCGACTGCGAAGCCGAACGCCGCATTACTCATGCGACTTTCGCGAGCACGGCAGTTGTCGAACCAGCCGCGCACGTTCCAGACACAGGTCGGTGTCGCGGTTGCGGCTCGTCGTCACGGCGACCAAATCGAGCAGCAGAAGCAGACACTCGCGATTCTCAATAACCAGTACCTCCGCGGTACTGCGGCAACATCTCCCTCCGAGACAGACATTCAACAGACTGTCAGCGTGCTCGAAGGGCAGTTGAACGCGCCGAATCCGCCGGAAAACGCGTATGAGATCCGGTATTACCTTGCCGCCTGTTACGAGAGTCTCGGTCAGGTTGATAAGGCGAAGGGATTGCTTCGATCGATTGTCGACGAGAACGCGCAGACTGAAGACGAGATCGTGAAGACGTTCGTCGAACAGGCTCGTGCAGACCTCGACCGTTTGGGCGCGTAGTAGCGCGTCCGCCGATCGACTCCGGTATGCCGCGCGTTATCCGAAGGGGGAGTTCGGAGGCGGGTGATCGTACGCGGCGAGACACCAGCGGGATTTAGGCACGGCGGAATGGTCGTTCGTATCATTCCGCTGTGCCATTTTTGCGCTTGGGAATGAGGGGGATGTTCATGGAAGCGAGTTTCACCGACCGACTGAAGAAAATGTTCTCGCGGTTCATTCACCTCTGGCTCGCGCTCGCGGTCGGAGTCCTTGTCATCGCGTTTTCCTTCTTCGACTTCTATGAACTCATCGAATTGAAGACGTACGACCAGCGCATGGTCGTACGAAACCTCATCTTCGGTCAGCCCGAGCAGATTCCCAATCTCGCCACACTCGACGTGGACGATCGCTCAGTGGCGACCATTGGGCGCTTCGAGGACTGGCCACGAACGTATCACGCACGCGTAATCGATATCGTCGGTGCGCTCGGTGCGAAGGGGGTCGGAATCGATTTCCTCCTGCTCGAGGAAAGCACCCCGATGGTGCGTGAAGATGACGTACTCTCATCCGACGCGAGAACCCGTCACGATCTCCTCGCCCTGTTTGAGAACCCGGATCACATTCTTGCCAATACGAACGCGCGTTGGAATAACGTCTACTACGCGCAGTTCCTTGCCGAATCGGAAGAGCAGGATTACGAAGCATTCCGCGCACGTCGCGGCGCCGTCAGCGAGGAGCAGCAGCGCGTCATCGACATGCAGAGCGCGTGGTCGATACCGATCAGCGAAGATTCCCACCGGAACTTTATCCTCGGCACCGAACTGTGGGCACCGGTCGACACGATCTTGAAGACGGCGCGTGGGGTCGGGCAGGTACAACCGATTCCGGATAAGGACGGTATTGTCAGGCGCAACCGTGCGTTCTATCTCTACGAAGACCGACTCTATCCAACGCTTTCGCTCGTCATGGCGTGTGACTACCTCGGCGTTCCGATGGAGAACATTCGTGTCGAGCGAAATCGTATCGTGTTGCCGAACGCATGGGTTCCCGGGGAGGACTACTCGCGCGACGTAATCATTCCCATTACGAAACGTGGCGAGATCTTCATCAACTGGGCGGGTGACTTCCGCTCGACGTTCCGTCACTATCCCTATGCTGCAGTCACCGCTTTCTGGGAGAGCTACCAGCGCGACCGTCTTGCTTCGTCGGTGAAGCAGGTGTTGAGTGCCAATCCCGACGTGCTGTTCTCCATCCTCAACGGCGAAGTGGATCTGAATCAGTTTACCGTCGATCTACTGCTCTATCAGGCGGGATTCCCGACGGTGGATATGACCGAGGCGATTCAGGACGTGGCGGCGGCGATGCGGTTTGCACCGTATGCGTACGACGGCATGGCGTTTCCCGATGCGGTACAGCGCGTCTTCGGAAAGACTCCGAATCAGCTTCGCGATCAACTCCGTTGGCTTCGCGTGTATTCCGACGTGCAAATGAACCGCCGCATTGCCGAGTTAATCGATCGACAGCCTTCGATCACCGTCGATCAGGTGGCGTCGGAGCTCGGTGTGCAGCGAGAAGCCGTTTCGCGACGACTGGGGCAACTGCGACTCATCGCGAATCCGACCGATGGTCATATTACGCCGCAGCAATACCCGCTCTGGTTCTTTTCACGCACACGTGACGGCGATCCAGTTGCAAGCCGGGACATGTTGAATACGCAACTCGCCACGGCGATGAAGCAGTACTTCCGCACCCATGGCGACGCACTGAGCGACGTCATCGGTACGATCGACTCCGACGACCCGATGGCGTACGAGTACCTCGGCGATCTCGCGCTTACGCTCGTTGCCGAAGCGGCGAATTTCCCGCATCAGCCATATGACCTTGTCCTTGAAGAGATTGTGCAGGCGGCACTGCTTGAGCCGGCAATCGCGGAAGGGATGAGTTTCGACGAGCTGATCGTCAATACGTTCGGTGTCGAACCGGCGGATGTCGATGAAGAGATTCTCGCGCCGTATTACGATGTGTACACCCATCTCAGCCGCAATCTCGCGATCGAACGCCTTGTCACGACGTACCCGGGCATATCAATCGGTGAAGTCGCGGATAGTTTGTCGGCAACCGCGCAGGCGGAGCTTCGACTTGCCGCGCCGGATATGAGCGACGAGGAGCTGCGTGAGCTCGGCACCGTGCGACCGGACGATATTGCGGGTGATTTCTACACGTTACAGAATATGGTTGCGACAGAAGGCACCGTTCCACCTGAAGCGCATCCGCTCGTGTTCTACACCATCATCGTCGACGGTGAGCCGATATTCCCGTCGGATTTCCGCGATGCTGTGTTCTTCTACGGTATCACGTCGACCGGCGGACACGATAGAAACCCGATGCCGTTCGAGCCGCGATATCCCATGGTGGGCATGCACGCGAATTTATTCAACCAGATCATCACGGGTCAGTTCATTCATCGACCGAATGACTGGATCAATTGGCTCGTCATCATCGCGCTTGCGCTATTGATGGGTCTGGCGATACCGCGATTCGCGCCATCGTGGGGCGCGGTGATCATGGTGGGCATCCTCGCCGGCTTCCTCGTGACGGGGCTGCTGTTATTCGCGAAGAACGGATTGTGGATCGACCTGTTCGGTCCGGTGATTGTCGTGACGGTGAGCTACCTCGGTATCACCGTGCGAAACTACATCGTCGAGGAGCGCGAGAAAAAGTTCATCAAGGGAGCGTTTGCGAACTATCTCGCACCGGAGGTCGTTGAGCAGATCGCCGATAATCCGGACCAATTGAAACTCGGTGGCGAGAACTTCGACATCACGGCATTTTTCAGCGATGTACAGGGCTTTTCGACGATCTCGCAAGCGCTCACCGCGACGCAGCTCGTCGAGCTTCTCAACGTCTACCTCACCGAGATGTGCGACATCATCATTCAGTATAAAGGCACCGTCGACAAGTTCGAAGGTGACGCCATCATCGCGTTCTTTGGAGCGCCGATCGCCTACTCGGATCACGCGTCGCGCGCGTGTCTCGCTACGATCGCCATGCAGGAGCGCCTCGATATCCTGCGTCCGCAGTTCAAGGAGAGCTCTGGACACAACCTCTTCCAGCGCATCGGTCTGAATAGTGGCGAATGCGTTGTCGGAAACATGGGCTCGCGCAACCGTTTCGACTACACGATGATGGGCGACAACGTCAACTTGGCCGCGCGTCTCGAATCCAGTGCGAAGCAGTACGCGGTCTATTCACAGATCAGCGAATCGACCTACCAGGGTGCGAAAAACGATGTCGAAGTGCGCGAGCTCGACCGCACGATCGTCGTCGGTAGATCAGAACCGGTGACGGTGTACGAGCTGCTTTCGCGGAAAGGCGAGCTCGACCCAGTTCGCACGAAGATGCGCGATTTGTATCATGAGGGACTCGCGTACTATCGTGAGCAGAAGTGGGAGCAGGCGATCGAGAAGTTCAACGCAGCGATCGCCGCGGTGCCGGACAAAGGCGATCCGACCTCGAAGATCATGGTCGGACGCTGCGAGTCGATCCTGCGCGGTGAAGTGGAAATCGCGAAGGACTGGAACGGCACCTGGGCGCTTACGAGCAAGTAAA
>CAZWQW010000085.1:0-4610 GCA_964635955.1 uncultured bacterium
ATGAAGCTCCAACTCGACCATGTCGAATCGACCTTTCCAACCGCTTTGCGTTCGCTATGACACACCAGAGGTAGAAGAAAACCGCAACTCGCACGCTGTGCAATATCAATACGTTACGTGACAGGTTCAAAGGCGGCATCTTGCCCCATGCCGTCGAATCATCCACTTTCGTACCGTGACACCCGATACCGTACGGCCGTATTCGAGAGAGGCTACCGATGAACGTTCTCCTGATCGTCATAGACACGTTGCGCGCCGATCACCTGTCGTGCTACGGCTATCCGCGCCTGACGTCCCCGCACATCGATCGAATCGCCTCTGAAGGAACACTCTTCCGCGAGATGATCGCGCCGCATATTCCTACGCAGCCGTCATTCACCACAATGATGACCGGTCACGATCCGCTTTCGCACCAGATCGTCAGCCATGCATCGAAGCACGAACCGGCGGATGGAATCCGTATGATCGCCGAGATTCTGAGCGACCTTGGCTATCACACCGCTGCCGCGGATACCATTGGGCGATGGTTCGAGCGCGGATTCGCGGAATACCGACGGTACGCGTGGGTATCCGATCAGACAGCGCCGCAGCGGAAAGCGGAAGCGGTCAACGAGGTTGCGCTCGATCTCCTCAACGGTTGCGCGGCACAGGATAAGCCGTGGTTCCTGTTCGTGCATTATTGGGACCCGCACACGCCGTATCTCCCGCCTGAGCCATTCCATCGCGTGTTTTATCGCGGCGACGAGAAGGATTCTGCCCACACCTCGCTCGAACCGGCGTTCGCATCGGAGGAGTTCGGCGACTACTTCCGCGCATGGTTGCCCGGTGTCACGGACCTCGAATACCCGATCGCCGAATACGACGCGTCGATTGCGTACGTTGACTGCGCCGTTGCGCATCTCATGACACGGCTTGGAGAGCTCGGACTCGACGAGGATACACTCGTGATGCTCACGGCGGACCACGGCGAGACCATGGACGAGCACGGGTGTTATTTCGACCACCACGGGCTCTATGACGCGAACGTGCACATCCCACTCATCTTGCGGTGTCCCGGCACCGTGCCGAACGCACAGCGCCTCGGCGGGCAAGTTGCGATGTATGATCTCGCGCCGACGATCCTCGACTACGCGGGTCACGCTGAACGTGCGGCCGACGCGGGAATGTTCGGTCGAAGCGTGAAGTCGTTGGCGGATCGTGGGTCGCACAAGGGGAACCACGAACAGGTCTATCTTACCGAGCGTACGTGGATGCGGAAGCGCGGCATGCGCACGCCAGACTGGAAGTTCATCGAGGCGCTGGAGCCCGACTTCCACGGACTCCCGCCGGTCGAGCTCTACAGCCTCAACGAAACGCCGGTACCTGAAGTGACGAACCTCGCCGACGAGCGCCCCGATCTCGTAGAGCGATTCCGCGAGGCGATACGCGACTGGGAGGCTCGCCGCATGGATGCCACGGGTCGGCCAAACCCGATCGAAGAGCCGGGAGTCAGCTTGCGGAAGGTGTGATACCGACCGGAGGTGCACACTTGCCGGTGGATAGAGCGCCGGATTATCTATCAGGTGTTGTATCGTGTATATTTTTGTGCGAAGTACGTGAGTTAGTGCGTAGCGCAACGATGTGTTTCGATGGCGCATCGAGCCAATCCGGCTCAGCGGCAACGTATCTACCTGCTCCCGCGTTCCGAACCGGCTGAGACAGAGGCGGAACCGACGCGGCAGGCTCTCCAAGAGGAGTGTCGGTCATGTCGCTTTCGGTTCATCATCCCACCACCGTCCAGCAACCAGCGGTAGCTACCCCTGCTACATCCAAACCCGCCGAAGAGGAGCTGTCGTTTCTCGATCACCTGAAGATCGCGGGAACGATCATCCTCATCGCGTTGGGAATCGTTGCGTTGACGTTGTTCGTGTTTTGGTTGGCGCTGTAACGGGGTAACGATAACGTTGGTTTTCGGATAGCGTCAATATACCGACTACAGTGGTTCGAACGGCAGGTTTTTCGGATAATGGGGGAGGGCTTCTACCCCCACGTAATCCTTCGCGTCGCAGCTCCCGTGCGTGTGATCGTCACACGCACGGCATCCTCCGGCGCCCACTCCTCGGCGACGTCGGGCCATTCGACCAGCGTGATGCCGTCGCCGTAGAACACCTCGTCGAGAGCAAGCGTCGCGAGCTCGTCGGGATCGTCGATGCGGTAGAAGTCGCAGTGGTAGACGCGGAGGGGTTCGTCGTTGCGCGTCCCGACGTACTCGTTGATGAGCGTGAATGTCGGGCTGTTTGCCCACGCCGCGACGCCCAGTCCGTGGCAGATACCCTGCACGAGCGTCGTCTTCCCCGCGCCGAGACTCCCGCTGAGTAGAACGACACTGCCCGGATGCAGCGACGCGGCGAAACGTTCGCCAAGAGTGCGGGTCTCTTCGGCGGACGTGGTGACTTCGACAATTGGCTCGAGTGTCATGTGCGGTTGCGGGGATTTCGTCACGCCCGTGGCGTGAGCGTTACGACGGGGAGTATCATCTCTTCGAGCGATATCCCGCCATGCTGAAAGCTGTTGCGGTATTGACGGTCGTATTCATGATAGCGCGTCGGGTAGACGAAGTAGAAGTCCTCTTTCGCGATGATGTAGTTCGTGCTCGGCGTGATTCGCGGTAGACCGAAAGTCGCCGGGTCCTTCACCAAGACGGCGTCACGTTGTTCGCAGAACAGGTTCAGTCCGAACTTGTACCGTAGATTCGTGCTCGTGTCGCGATTCCCCCGCGCGATGGTAGCGCGTGTGCCGAGGATGCTCCCGTGGTCCGTCGTGAGCACGACGGTCCCGCCCGTGTTGGCGATCCACGTCAGAATCTCGAAGAGCGCCGACCGCCCGAACCACGACACCGTCAAGCTGCGGAACGAGGCTTCGTCCGGTGTGATCTCCCGCAGGAGTTCGGACTCCGACCGACCGTGCGAGAGGTGATCGATGAAGTTGAATACGATACCGTACAACTGTGTAGACTTACGCCCGACTTGAATTCGCCGCAAGAGATCGCGCGTGTCTGTATCCGCGTGCATTTTGGCGTACTCGGTGCGCACATTCGGGAACTCGAGCCGTTCGATCTGTCGGGCGAACATCTCGCCTTCGTAGCGGTTCAATGAGTAATCATCGTCGTCTCCGAGCGACCAGATATCGGGATACCGCCTCGCGACGTCGATTGGAAAGAGACCGCTGAAGAGCGCATTCCGGGAATACGGCGTCGCAGTCGGAAGGATCGAGTAGTAGTACTCGCGGCGGACGTTGAAATATTCCGCGACGAGCGGCTCCAGTGCAAGCCACTGATCGAGCCGAAGACAGTCGATGACGAGGAAATACACCGGCCCGTCGCTGCGCAGGTGCGGCACGACGAACTGCTCGACGACCTCCGGCGACATGATCGGACCGCGCTTGGGGTTGGCGACCCAATCCGCGTAATGCTCCTCGATGAACCGACCAAACTGCTGATTGCAGTGTCGCCACTGTGTGTGGTGCATCTCGCTGATCGACGTATCGTGCATCGCGTGGACTTCGAGATCCCACTGCGCGAGTCGTGCGAAGATATCGACCCATTCCGACCATCCGGCCTCGCTCATCTGCTCGTCGAGATCGCGAAAGCCCGCGACGTAATCGCGCACGAGTTTCTGTTCGCGGATGTGACGTGCGTCGAGAATCCGCTTCGCCGCAAGGATAATCTGACTGGGATTGACCGGCTTGACGAGATAATCGTCGATACGCTTGCCGATCGCCTCGTTCATCACCTCCTCTTCTTCACTCTTGGTGACCATGACGACCGGTATCTGTGGTTGAATCGCCTTGATCTCGTCGAGGGTGGTGAGGCCGTCCATTCCGGGCATGTGCTCGTCGAGGAGAACGAGGTCGAAGCGCTCGTCGGCGATGAGCGAGACGGCGTCTTCACCGTTATTCACGGGTGTGACTTCATACCCGCGCTTGTCGAGGAAAATGATATGTGACTTGAGCAGATCGATTTCGTCGTCGACCCAGAGAATGCGTCTGCGCATCTTATCCGCGGGCGTTGACGTCATAAATCGCGATTCTCCGTCGATGAGCGGTTGATTGGCTTCTATAGTATGCTTGAACTCGCGTTCGGTTGCACAGTCCGCCCGTGTCGCGTCCAATTATCGCCCCACATTGGGAGCGTCAAAGCCGAGTGGAAGCGCCGCGATCGCTTTCAACCACGCCCGGTACCGATCGAGACTGAACGGCGGCGTGCCGAGGAGATAGTGGTTCGCACCGTTCGCCATGCCGGATTCGGGTTCGCGCAGGTTCCATTCGATGAGTAAGAGACGCTGGTCGCCGCGACTAACTGGGATGCGCCCCACCTCAGCGTTCTCGTTTGGCGCGACGTCAAACGCGCCGCTGAGGAGCGTGTCGCTACTGTCGCCATCGACGATGCAGTACGTTCCACTTGCCCGTTCGCGCGAGTCGTTTCCGACGACGACGCGGCTTTGCCAGTTGTCCGGCTCGCCGATCATTACGCAGACCGGTTGTTGAACGCGTCGGATATAGTAGTATGCGAGCTTCACGCCGTGATACCAGTCGATCACCGCGTCGCTGAATTGCGGCCAGCCATCGATGAG
>CAZWQW010000085.1:4710-12141 GCA_964635955.1 uncultured bacterium
TCGCACGTATCGTAGAAGACGTCGTCCTCGTAGACGTTGCCGCCCCAACATCGAATCATGTTGCACGCCGAATCCGCGATGTATTCCATGATCGCGGGGATTCGCTCGCGATCGCGGCTGTGGAAGGCATCTGCCGGCACCCAGTTCGTGCCCTTCACGAGGATACGCTCACCGTTCACCCGGAACACGAACTCGCCGGGATGCGTCGTGTCGGTTATGTCGGTGCGGTCAAGTGCTACCTCGCGCAGTCCGATCCGGTCGGTTCGTTGGTCCACGCACTTGCCGTCGAGAAGCAGTTCCAGCGTCACATCGTAGAGGTTGGCATCGCCGTACCCGCGTGGCCACCAGAGCATCGGCCTATCGATACCGATGTTGGTATTCCCCGCTGCGAACGTCACGGGTACGGTTTTTTCGAACCGTGAATCGCCACACACGCCACTCAGTCGCAGTTGCAGGCGGGACCAGTCGGCAAGCGGCGCGTCGATTTTCCAGCGGAGATGCAACCCGGCATGCGCGCTCGATACATCATACGCGCGGTAATGGGCCTCGACGATCTCGTAATCGTTGTGCACGATCAGGGTGACGCCGCGCCAGATACCTGCCGACACGACTCGCGGCATGATATCCCAGCCGTACATGTGCGGCGCTTTCCGAATGAAGAGTTGCTCCGTATTCACATGCATCGCATCGACGGAGTCCGGATACTCGTAATTCGCGGCACGCGCGATCGGCGAGCCGAGTCGTACCACAATGTCGTTCGCTCCTCCGCGCACGACGGTGTTCGTGACGTCGAACTCTTGCGGGATAAGCATGTTCTCACGCCGTCCGAGATGCACGCCGTTGAGCCACACATCGGCGATGCAGTCGAGGCCGTCGAAGCGCAGCGTTACGCGTTCACCGGTTTCGGTCGGTCCGTCGAACGAGCGCCGATACCACCACTCCCACCGCTCGTATTCCGTGAGCCGCAGGATGTTGTCACCGACATACGGATCGTAGTCAATGATCCCGGCGCGCATGAGGTCGAGCTCCACGTTGCCGGGAACCTGCGCTGAGACGGGTTCGATGGGGAGATCGTCGAGCGCGGTGGGAGAATCGATTGAGTACGAGCCTTCAGGGAACCCGCGGAGGGTCCACTCCCCGTTGAGACTATGAGAGGCGATCATGGCAACCTCGGTGAACGGTGTTTACGTGAATCCTGTCGCGGCTGGTTCGGTGGTTACTCTGCCTCGGATGGAGCGTCCGTCGGTGCACGGAAGAGTGGCGCAACCTCGGCGAGGCGATCGGGACATCCGGCGACGACGACGAGATCTCCTGCGTGGAATACGGCGTCGCCATCGGGAACGTTGATCTTGTCTCCGGCCCGATGAATCGCGAGTGCCGTGACCTTGTGGTTCTTCCGAAGGCTTATATCAGCGAGACTCCTACCGATGACAGGTGCACTCTTCGCAACCTGGAACGTGGTAATATCGAGCCCCTGGAGATGCCGAACAACGTGAATCGGTGCGGAAACAGGTGAGTCGCGCAGCATCTCGTACCCGTCCGCGCGGACCTCGGCGATGAACCGGTCGATTACATCGTAGGGCACGAGATACGAGTGCATCACCCGCGAGAATATCTCGACCGACGTCTCGTATTCCTCCGGGATTACTTCGTTTGCGCCGAGTGCGTATAGTTGCTCCATTTCGCGGACATATCGTGTGCGCGCGATGATATGCAGGTCGGGATTGAGCCGTCGCGCCACTTCGACGATACGACGGGTTGATACCGCGTCGGGGATCGTGATAACAAGCACCTTCGCACGCTTGATGCCGGCGTAGATCAACACATTCGGCTGTGATGCGTCGCCGTAGTGGATCACTTCGCCGTTGTCGCGTTCGGCGTGCACCGTATCGGGATTGAGCTCGATGATTTCGTACGGAATGAGCGCTTCGATTGCCGCGCGTACGACGTTTCGACCCGTCAGGCCGTACCCGATGACGATAAGGTGTTCGGAAAGGTCGCTTTCCGGTGCTTCCGGTGGTTGCTTGGTAATACCGCGACGGATGCGGTTCGGTATCGGGAGGCGCTCGAGCTGCTTCACGATTGACGTGGCGTGCATAATATAGAAGGGCGCCGCGATCATCGTAATGACTGATACGGAAAGGATGAGACCGTAGGTTTCGCGAGTCAGCAACCCCGATTCGAGTCCCGGTTTGAGCATGACGAACGCGAACTCACCGATCTGGGCAAGCGCGACTCCCGCAAGTGCGGCCGTCTGGAACGGTAAACCAAGGACAAGCACCGCTGAAAACGCCATGATGAACTTCATCAGGATGATGCCGACCGCAATACCGATCACGAGAAACGGCGATTGCATGATGATTCGCACATCCATCAGCAAGCCGACGGACACGAAGAAGAAACTCGTGAATACGTCGCGGAAGTTGAGGACGCTGCCAAGCGCTCGCTCGCTGTACTCCGATTCGCTGATAATCAGTCCGGCAAGGAATGCACCAAGCGCGAGTGACAGGCCGATTTGCGACGTGAGCCATGCGGTCGCGAATCCAACGAATACCACGACGAGAAGAAAG
Organism: uncultured bacterium; assembly: GCA_964635955.1. GTDB lineage: Bacteria > Latescibacterota > MWCZ01 > MWCZ01 > MWCZ01 > CAZWQW01. Next base: position 7,281 of record CAZWQW010000085.1, read on the forward strand.
AGTTCGTTATCCTGCGTGCGCGCCATCCGATACAAGACGCGCGGGACGAGCCAGCGCGCCAAGAGGATCACGACGGTAACCGCGCCTACGATTTTCGCGCCGAGGATACCAAGTGAGCTGGGTGTGAGCGCTTCTGTTCCAGCCAGAATGGGAATCGCGAGCACCATTGGAACGGAACATACGTCCTGGAAGATGCTGACACCGAGTGCGGCTCCGCCGTGGGGTGCGTCGATCTGGCCGCGTTCTTGAAGGATTTTCAGCATGATCGTCGTACTGCTGTGCGTAACGAGAAGTCCGACGAATGCAGCGATCTGTGCCGACGCACCAAACGCCGATACAATAAGAAACGTCGCGGTTCCTGTCAGGACGACCTGCAGCGCGCCCCCGATTAGCACCGTTCGTTTGATGCGTAGGAGATTTTCGAGCGAAAACTCAATGCCGATGGTGAACAGGAGTAATACGACGCCGACTTCGGCAAGAATGTCAACCTCGTCGCGTGACTGTATCAGGTCGAATCCACTCGGTCCGATGAGCATGCCGGTGAGGAGAAACGCGACGACCGTCGGGATGTTCAGGCGATGGCATATATAGAGAACCGGCAGCGACAGCGCGAAGATGAGAACGAGGTCAGTGAGTATTGGTACTTGCACGATGAATAGCTTTCGATGAGACTGGTCGCAGGTTCACGAAAGAGTATGCGCGATTGGCTGTATTAAAAACGATAAACAGCAGGTCGTATCGCGCCAATCAGTGCTGGGAAATCGGTGTCGATAAATGTAAATACATTGTGGGATTAGGATATCTCTTCGACGACCTCGTGTTCGATTCGGTTCTTCCCGTTTTCCTTTGCATCGTAGAGGCGCTTGTCGGCTCGTTGGATGAGCGCGGCGACGTTGTCGGGAGGTGTTCGGAACGTCACCGCGCCGATGCTCGTTGTCACCGACCAGTTCTTTCGCTGCATCTCCATCCGAATCCCCGCGTGGAGCTTACGCAGACTTGCGAGCGTGCCTTCGGCATCGGTTTCGGGGAGGAGCAGCGCGAACTCGTCACCACCGAGTCGCGCGACGATATCCGTTGCACGGGTGTTCTTCTGCATCGTGCGCACAACGGTACGGAGCACTTCATCGCCGATAAGGTGTCCGAACTGATCGTTGACATCCTTGAAATTGTCGAGATCGATATACGCAATACTAAGTGGTCTGGACGTGCGCGTCGAACGCTGTACTTCCAACTCGGCCTGTTCGTGAAACGTCCGAGTATTCGCTGCGCCGGTGAGCGGGTCCGTGCGGGCAAGCGCTTTTTCGTGGGTGAGCGCTACGCGCAGTCGCGCAGTAATGATCACCAGCGGCAGGTAAATCGCCAGTCGGGTGAGTGGGTTCCAAAAGATTGACGCAAGGTACGGGTCGGACGTGCGCGACTGCGCTACGAGAAAGCACTCGATCGCGCTGAGAACGGCAAGTGCAATGCCAACGGTACGCCCGGCATACCACGCACCGATCATGATCGGCACGAGGTAGAAGTGCGCCAACGATACGTCTCGACCGGTGGCCAGATCACCCAGGGCGATGCCAACACCGAACAAGCTGAGTGCCAGAAAGAGAATCGCTCGCTGTATTGTATTACGCGTTCCGGTCATCTGTCCCGTTCACTCCGCGACAAACGGCGGTTCTGATGGTGATACCCCTGTCGGGTCGTTGAGCCGTACACCCTTCGGAGGATCGACCCAGCCCTTGCGAAGCGGATCGTTCGTCCTCTCCATCCACCGGTCGAGCCGCCCGCGCATCTCATCGAGTACGGTAGCGTAGCCCGGATCCGCGGCGAGGTTGTTCGCTTCGTGCGGGTCGAATACGAGGTCGTACAGTTGTTCGCGCGCGACTGGCCTGTTTTGCCATCCGTGTTCCATCCAGAGCGTTTTCGACGGGCTGTCGTCGCAATTCGGCAACACCGGCTTTTCGCTTTCGGTGTATCGTCGAATATACTTCCACCGGTTCGTACGAACACATCGCTGCGGTTCGTATGCCGCGTGAAACGTCACTTCGGCGAAGATTTCGTCGTTCACTTCCGGCTTCTCGTCGCGAAGAACCGGCATGAGCGATTTGCCCTCGAGCCACTCCGGCAGATCGATGCCGAGAACGTCGCAGAGCGTCGGGAACACGTCGATGTGCGACACGAGCGAGTCTACGACGCGACCGGCGCGGAATCCGTGCGGATCGCCGTTCGGCCAGCGTATCATGAGCATAACGCCGATGCCAGTATCGTAGAGGTTGCACTTCATCCGCGGGAACGCGATGCCGTGATCAGTTGTGCAGATCACGAGCGTGTTATCCGTCAGACCGTGTTCGTCAATGAGCTCGAAGACGCGTCCCATTTTCTCATCGAGTCGCCGCGCCAAGGTGCGAAACGACGCCATGTCGTACCGTGTCTCCGGTGTATCGGGGAACGGTGGCGGCGGTTGAACGTAGCGAGGGTCGTCATCGGGTCCGGGCTCCGGGTAGACACGATGCGTCTCCTGGAATCCAACGGAGAGGAAAAACGGCCGATTCGCATCACGCTGTGTCAGGAAATCGGCGACGGCATCGACTCGGTCGCGCCCCTCGTCGAGGATTGCGTCGTAGCCGAGGAGCGTTTTATCGCCATCCAGCGCGACGTGCTGAGTGCCGCTGAGCGCGGTGAAGTATCCGGCTTTGCGGAGCGTGTGCAGTATGTGCTGCGAGTAATCGTTGAGACCGAATCCGCGGTGCGCAAGCCCGAGCATACCCGACGAATGGGGACTTTGTCCTGTGAGGAGTGCCGCACGGCTCGGGCTGCACGTCGGGTTTGCGCAAAACGCTCGACGGAAAAGCACGGACTGCTCGGCGAATCGCTGGAGATTCGGCGTAGGAACGGCGTATCCGTAGGGCTGAATGAACCGTCCGGTATCGTGCGAGTGGATGTAGAGGATATTCGGCGTCGACATGCTACGATCCTTTCCAATCCGAGCGACGAAAAAGACTTCTCATTCAGTATCGAAGCACAGTTAGGGAAGGCGCAACCGGTCAGCGCGCGATGGTGGAGCCGCAGCGCGGTTTACACAACGCTTGTCGATGCCTTTTCGCCGAGAGCGACCCGCGTGACGATAAAGACGGCACCGATGACGGCGATGAGCACGACGCCATACGCAGCGGCGGCTTCGAAGTTGTACTCGCGGTATTCACCGAAGATCGCCATGCTGATCGGCTGATTGGAGGGCACCCACAACAGCACAGACGCGACGAACTCTCCGAGAGCAGTCACGAACGCGAGCAGACTCCCGCCAATCACTCCCGGCGCGATGAGTGGTAGCGTTACCCTGCGCAAACGCATCCACGACGACGCTCCGAGACTTCGCGCCGCCTCGTCGTAGACCGGATCGAACTGCTCGAACGCCGCCGTCGCCGCGCGCGCTACGAGTGGTAAGTTGCGGACGAAGTACGCAATCGGCAGCAACCAGAACGATCCCACGAGAATCCCGCCGAAGCTGAAGACATTCGGCGTGTTGAACGCGCTGATAAGGTTGATCGCGACCACCGTGCCGGGGAGCGCCCATGGTAGCATGACGAGCACGTCGACGGTGCGGCCCCAGCGGAACGATCGATTCGTAATGAGCCAACCGATTGCCACGCCGAAGACGATATTGCCCGCAGTCGCAATGGCCGCGAGCTGAAGACTGTGGATGAGTGGTGTCATCACGTCGAGTAGGTAGCGGTAGTTCGCGAAGGTGTATTCCGTCGGCAGCCACGACGAGAAGCGGAAGGTCCACGTGCCCTGCTTCGTGAACGACAGCAGTACCAATGTCAGATGAGGCAGTAACGCGAGCAGGGAGAATCCGACAGCAACCGGCGGAAGAAGCACGCGAACGATACCATCCGGCAGTGCGCGCCGGCCGCGTATGGCACCTTTCATCGACATGACCGTTCGGCGTCGGCGACCCCACGTGCGAATGAGTATGAGGAATCCGAGTGAGATCAGGGAGAGCACGACGGTCTGCGTCGCCGCGAGTCCGAGATTTCCGCTGAGCTTCGTCTGGTAAATGTGCACGCTCAACACGCGGAAATCGCCGCCGAAGATGAGTGGCGCGCTGAACGAAGCCATGGACACCATGAATACCAACAGCGACGCGCCGACGATCGCCGGCGTGAGGAGTGGCAGCGTAACGCGACGCAAGCGGAGCCACCGCCCTGCGCCGAGGCTTCGTGCGGCTTCATCCAGCGACGGATCGCGTCCTTCGAGCGCCGCTCCGACGAAGGTGTAGAAGAAGACGTAGAAGCTGTACGCGTGGACCGCGACAACTCCCCACGCGCCTCCGAGCGACCATGTTGACGAGTTCAGCCCGAGGAACAGATGCAGGCCGCGCGGGATGAGTCCACTTTCGGAAAACAGGAGCACAAACGCGAGAACGCCGATGAGCGGTGGCAGGACAATCGGCATCATGACGAGCGCGGACGTGACGCGGCGACCGGGGAAGTCATACGTCGCCATGAAGAGCGCCAACGGAATGCCGATCAGCGCCGCGCCGATGACGGACGCGATGCTGATCCAGATGCTATGCCATGTCGCAAGGAGGTTCGTCGACGGCGCGAATGAGAAAAATCGTGCGGCGTGCTCGAAGGTAAACGAACCGTCCGCGCTACGAAACGCCTCGAAGACGACTGCGACGCTGGGATAGACGATGTATCCGCCGACGACAAATCCGACGGCGCCGATGATGATCCATCGGAAGAGACGATTGGTGTGCATGATGACCTTGCTACGCGTCGAGGTGAAATGGTGTGTGATGAATTTAGCGGTGATTGAAGGAATGTACGACGCGGTGGGTGGAGATGGACATATGCGCGGCGTCTCC
>CAZWQW010000086.1:0-8548 GCA_964635955.1 uncultured bacterium
CTACGCGTCTCTCAGCGGTTTCAGTGAATCCGGTGGTAGTCGACGTTCTTCACACCGAAGAAGATGCTCAACGCCCAATTGATGATGGTTATGATGATGCTCCCAAACAGCGCCGCCCAGAATCCACTGACGGCGAATGTATCAAAGATCGCGCTGGTAAGCCACAGGATGAGTGCGTTGATAACGAAGTAGAAAAGCCCGAGCGTCACCACCAGTAACGGCAGCGACAACAGCACGACAATCGGCTTGATCACCGAGTTCAGTACGCCGAAAATGAGGCCAATGAGCAGAAGATGCCAAATCGTCCACGGTTCGACGAGATCCACACCGGGCACGATCAACGTGGTGAGGTAGATGGCGATCGCCGAAAGTACAATCTGGAGAACTGGTTGCAACATGAATCCATTCCTCTTCGTGATAGATGATCCGCTGAAGCTTACAATCTAAGATAACGCTTCGCCGGTGGTGCTCGTTACCAACTTGCCGTGTTTTACGCCACGCGCGCCGATCAGGTGACTCGCGAGATCCGATATAGACGCCGCGGCTCCACGCACAACGATCACTTCGAGGCAATTGTGGTGATCGAGATGGACGTGCATGCTCGAAAGCACACTTTCGTGATGGTCGTGCTGCAACTCGGTGAGTCGCTCCGGGAGCTCGCGCACGTGGTGGTCGTATACCAGCGTGATTGTGCCAACGACTTCGCGGTTGTCCTCCCAATCCTGCTCGACAAGCCGATCACGGATGAGATCGCGCAAGGCTTCGGACCGGTTCCCCCATCCCTTTTCGTGGATGAGTCGGTCGAACCGCCGGAGCAGGCGCTCGTCGATCGATACACCGAATCTGGTTAGGTCAGCCATTACTTATGGAGCTCCGCTTGCAGAGAGTTTCGGAGTAACGAAGAATATCGCGGTAACAATACGACGAGGTGGATTGAGACAAAAGGGACCTGATTGGCGGGTCAGAAACAAAGCATATCCGAACGTAGCGATATGATGTGTTTTACCCCTCGCGAAACGCTGTCCGTTCGGGCTACCTTCATAATACGACCTTTCATCACACGCCGCATTTGAATTCGACCGTTCTATTGCAGGCCAAACTAACAACAAAAAGGACCACGCATGTTCGATAGTCTTCATCCTTCAGCCAAACACGCAACCGAAGTGATTACAATGGCGGGCGAAGCGCTCAGATCGGATCGTACGCGCCCGATATACCACATTCTCCCACCATCGCGTTGGTTGAACGATCCCAACGGCCCGATCTATTATAGGGGCTGGTACCACCTGTTCTATCAGCTCGACCCATACGACCCGCTCGGATTCGTCAAGTATTGGGGGCACGTTCGCAGTAAAGATCTTGTCAAGTGGGAACACATGCCGGTTGCGTTGTGGCCGTCAGTGGAACACGGTGAGGATGGCATCTGGTCAGGATGCGCGACGATTGACGGTCGCGGACGCGCCGTTGCCCTGTATACAAGCGTTCGCTCCGATCCGGGGCCATCGACTCACGCGGAACAATGGCTTGCCATCGCCGAAGACGATGACCTCGTCGTATGGCGGAAACATCCGGATAACCCCATAATAGACGAAAGCATCCACGGCGACACGAAAATCTTCAACTGGCGTGACCCGTTCATTTTCCACCATGAGGGAGAAGTCTACTGTGTCCTCGGGGGGCACCTGTCGAAGGAAAGCGGCCTCGCGATCATTCCCCTCTACCGTGCGAAGAATGGTGACCTGACCGAATGGGAATACCTCGGATCGATGTGGAACAATCCCGATCCGAGCGTCGCGAACCACGAATGCCCGAATTTCTTCCCGCTTGACGGTCCGAACGGGAAGCGCTGGGTGCTGATCGTTTCGCCGTACGGAACGTGTTACTGGTACGCAGGCGAATTCGACCCATCGGTACCGGAATTCCGACCCGATTCCACCGGTATTCTTGGTCACGGGCGTCCCTACGCACCGAATACGTTGTTTGCCCCGAATGATCGCCTCATTCAGTTTGACTGGATCATCGACCGACAGGAAAACCGCGAGTGGAACGGCTGCATCACCATCCCGCGCGAACTCTCGATCGATGCGTCTGGCGGGCTCAGGCAGGAGCCGCTTACCGAGTTGGATACGTTACGCGCCGAACATATCCGTATCGAGGAAAAACCGCTCGGTGCGGATCCGGTGCGTATCGACCTTCCCGACGACGCCGTCGAGATGGATATCACGTTACGCGTTGGTGATGCAAACACTGTCCGACTCGCAGTACAACAGGCTGACGGCACCGAGGTTTTCGCAATAGAGTGGCGCGACGAGGCGCTTTGCGTCCCTGGAGTGGATCCCGTACCACTACCACCTGCTGATAACAAGGTTCGGCTACGCGTGTATCTCGATCGTACCGTGATTGAGATTTTCGCGCACAATGGGGAACGGTGGGCGACGAATCTCAAAGCACCCGGCGAACATCCCGTTCTCTCCGCCACAGCCGAAGGCGCTGCATCTATCGCAGCTCTCGACGTGTGGCGGATGGAGAGCATCTGGTAGTATCGTGTCTCAATAACACATTACACGTCATTTTCAGACATATATCGTTCGAGGCTCACATGTCGATTCCCGATACATTAGTCGCCAGATTACGCGAGATCGTCGGTAACCGCGCAGTGATTACCGATCCGACAGAGCTCATGGTGTACGAGTCCGACGCGCTCGCACAGCATCGGCACCGGCCCGACGCGGTCGTGTTGCCACGTGATACGGCGCAGGTGCAAGCGGTCGTACGCGCATGTTACGATCACGACGTTCCGATCGTTCCGCGAGGCGCTGGTACGGGGCTTTCGGGCGGAGCCGCCGCGGTCGATGGCGGTGTCATGGTGAGCCTGACACGGATGAATCGCGTTCTATCGGTCGATTACGAGAACCGTATTGCGGTTGTCGAGCCCGGTGTGCAGAATCTTCAACTCACAGCGATTACGAAACCTCGTGGATGGCACTACGCACCCGATCCGTCGAGCCAGGCGGCGTGCACACTCGGCGGGAATGTCGCGGAGAACGCAGGCGGTCCGCACTGTCTGAAATACGGTGTCACGTCGAATCACGTGCTCGGACTCGAGGTAGTTCTCCCTGACGGCGATGTCATTGAGCTTGGCGGCGTCGCTGATGCCGAAGGATACGACCTGCTCGGTCTGTTCATCGGCTCCGAAGGTACACTCGGTATCGTCACGAAGGTCACGCTACGACTGGAACGCGTACCGCCAGCCGTCCGCACGCTCCTCGTCGATTACGACTCACTTATCGCCGCGTGCGAGTCGGTATCCGGTATCATCGCCGACGGTATCATCCCGGCTGCGTTGGAACTCATGGACCGTCGCACAATCGCGACCGTCGAGGATAGCGTGCTCGCGGCTGGATATCCACGCGATGCCGAAGCGGTGCTTGTGATCGAACTCGACGGCCTCGAACCGAGTCTCGACAATCAAGCCGCACGAATCACCGATATCTGCCGCGAAAACGGCGCGCGAACCGTCCGTATGGCGATCGACGAAACCGAGCGCGCGAAACTCTGGGCGGGTCGAAAGGCAGCATTCGGTGCCGTCGGTCGCCTTGCTCCGGATGTATTCGTACAGGACGCCGTCGTACCGCGTTCAAAACTCGCTGACGTAATCGCGCGTATCCACGAGATCTGCGACCGAGAAGAGGTGACTGTATCAAATGTGTTCCACGCCGGTGACGGCAACCTTCACCCGAACGTGCCATTCGACAGCCGTGATTCCGCGCAAGTCGAACGTATCGAGCGCGTTATGAAGCAAATCATGAAAGTGTGCGTCGAAGCCGGTGGCACCATCAGCGGCGAGCACGGCATCGGCATGGATAAGCGCAAATACATGGACCTCGTATTCACACCGGAAACACTCGATCTCATGGCCCGGGTCCGTAATATTTGGAATCCGCGAGGGCTCTTCAATCCGGGTAAGATACTACCGGAGCGATACCGTGTCGTGCGCGGCGGTGGTTCGACGCTGGACTGCAACGCGCCGGACGGAAATGCAGCGGTCGCAGGAGTAACCGCCTAACGGAGCACCAATGCAAGCGTGGAACGAAGCGTGGAAGACCGCGGACGGACGAGCGGACTGGATCGAACCTGCACCGTTTGTTCGCGAGTATCTCCCGTCGGTTGCCGCACGAGGCGCGGGGCGGCTCATCGACATCGGTTGCGGTCCCGGCCGTCACGCGATGTACACCGCGCACCTCGGATTTCACGCGACAGGCACGGATACCGCGCGCGCCGGTGTTCAGCATCTCCGCGCGTGGGCTACTGCCGAAAACGCCGCTGTCGACGTGGCTGTGGCCGATATGTGTGCGCTGCCATATTCCGGAAATTCCTTCGATTGCGCAATCGCATGGAACGTGATCTACCACGGTACCGCAGATATTGTCGCTCGCGCCGTCAATGAAATCGCCCGGATACTCACTCCCGGTGGTGTTTTCATCCTCACACTCATTTCGAAGCGCAACGCCCGGTACGGCGTCGGCGCGGAGATAGAGCCCGACACCTTCGTCAACGCAGACGATCCCGGCGAGACGAGCCATCCACACCGGTTCTACAACCGAACAGACGCCGAACAGTTATTATTCCGGTTCGATATCTCCGAAGCCCGCGAAGTTGAACAGAAAACGGCGGGTAGCTACCACTGGGAGATCGTGTGCCGAAAGAGAAGCGTATAAATCACTTCACATCTCACCGCGTCTTACTTTCCAAGACGTTTCCGCATCGCCTCAAGATCAATGCCTTCGGTGCGCATGCGCTTCACGCCATCTTCCTCACGTTTGAGGATGTCCTCGATCACACCCCATATATCGGGGAGAACTGCTTCCGGTATCGAAACAATGCCGTTCATGTCAGCGTGGAGTATATCTCCCGGATTAATCGTGAGCCCGTCGATCTCCACTGGAATCTGCGCCTGCCCGACATCGATCCAACCGTGCGATACAACGACGTACCGGCTCCACGTCTTTAGGCCGATGCGGCGGAGCGCTTCGAGGTCGCGTACCGCGCCGTCGGTAATAATCCCTTTGGAGCCGAGCACCTGTGTCTGCGTGCCGACCATTTCGCCCCAGTGACTTGACCACCCTTTCCGATGACACTCATCACGCACGACGCAGAGTGGCGGCTTATCGGCTTTCGCGTATTCATCGATGCTACTGAGCCACTTCAATCGTTCGCGTGGATCAGGCGGGTATTTCTCGTCGTATTCGATGATCGTGCACGTCACCGCGTACCCGACTACGGCTCCGAGATCGGGAAAGCGGCACACGACGTTCGGTCCAACGTACCCTTCTCGTCGCGAACGAACACCGAACTTCTCGATCGCATTGGATACGGTCGGACTATCGACGGACTCGAGCTTTTTTCTGAGTTCTGCCGTCAATTCATGCGACATACGTAAAACCTCCTCGAAGAGTGAAACGAACACGAGTACTGTCTCTATACCATGAAACTACCACACGAACACGAGTTCCCCCACATGGGGCACACGCACGAACCGACACCGTCCCGACGCAATCATCGCTCCCGAATGTCTACCCCCACCGTATCTCCCGAAAGCGGTCGTTCGCTATATTTCCGCGTTGTATAATCGTGAGTACTTCGCAGAAAGAATGAATGAACTGGCCTATGAACGGTCATTGTTTACCGAATTGTGGTGCATATTTCATGTACACGACCATGCTATATGAAGGGGGGCACACCAATGGAGACAGAACAGAAAACCGAGTGCCGTACCGGTATACGGTATATACCGACGCTTGCGGCGATCGCTGCGTTACTGTTATTTGTAGCGCCCGTTTTCGCGCAGAAGCAGATTTCAACGAGTACCAGTCCGAGTAGTTCGCAGTCGATTCAAGTTGGCGGGCGAGTACTCGGAACGATTCAGAGTGGGCAAGCGCTTCGTTATTCCCTCAGCGTACCGAATACCGCAACGCTGCGTATCCGCATGGAGAAAGTGCTCAACTCGGCAGTCGATCCGAAAGTCCGTGTGCTCAATAGCGGTGGCGTTGAAATCGGCAGCGATGATGATGGGGGCGAGGGACTCAACTCGAACCTCGTGATCTCCCTCGCATCGGGACTGTATACCATTGTCGCGGAAGGTGTGGGCACATCCACAGGCGATTTTGTCTTATCGGTCGAAGAGGTGCGTGCAAAGTCGGTTGATCTCGGCACGATGTACCTTGGTTCTCTCGGCGACGCGGAGGTACAAACACGGTTTACCGTGAATATCCCGCATCAGACTGCCGTGCGAATCCGTATGATGCGCGTGTTCGGTTCATCGCTCGACCCGAAGTTGACGTTACTGGACGCGTCGGGGCGTGAAGTCGCGACCGATGACGATGGTGGCGATGGGCTCGACGCACTCATTCGTACAAGCGTAAGTGGCGGCTCGTACACGATCGTAGCCGAACGCGTGGGAACTTCGAGCGGAAGATATCTCCTATCAATCGGTACGGACTCGCCGGATCGACGCGGCGATCTTCTCGAAGTTGGTTCATCGACGTCTGGTGAGGTGCGTAATGCGGAGTTTCCCACCATCGGACGCCTGAATATCACGAATAGCATCGCAGACGTTCGCATTACGGTAGCCGCACGATCCAGCGGCCTCGATCCGCTACTCATCCTCACGAGCATGGATGACGCGGTAATCGCAAGCGACGACGACGGCGGAGAGGGCACCGGTGCGATGATCCGCACATCGCTTGGACAAGGTGAATACCGGTTGATTGTTGGCGCGTACGGAACAACAAGCGGTGGTTTCGATCTCCGAGTCGACCGCGATCAGATCGGTGCGGTGTCACTCGGCGGATCGGTATCGGCCCAACTCGCGGCCAGCGCGAGCGACCGCTATCGTCTTACGCTGCAACGTCCCGCGAATGTACTTATCGCCGCAGACAACGTCGGTGATTCGGCACTCGATCCGAAAGTGACACTCTATGGTGCCAACGGTGCGGAACTCGGAAGCGATGATGACAGCGGAGGAAACAACAATGCGCTTCTGTTGCAAGCACTTGAAGCGGGTTCGTATACTGTCGTTGTTTCTGGGTACGGTGTGACAACGGGTGATTACACCCTATCGGTACGCGAGTCGGTCACTCGGGAATTCGGAGCAATAAGTCTTGGTGATACACGAACCGGAATCATTGACGAGCCCGGCGAGCGCCATCTCTACCGTTTCACCATGTCATCGATGGGTGTAGTGCGCATCTCACTCGACAAAGCCGACGGGAGCGAGATCGATCCCGAACTGTCGATTCTTACGCGTGACGGAACATCAATTGTAAGCGACGACGATAGCGGAGGTGGCCTCAACGCACGGATACTGCGACCGCTCAATACCGGCGAATACGTACTCGCTGTCGTCGGCCATGGATCGAGCGTCGGTGGGTACGCGCTGTCCGTTGACGCACAAGTCGTAGAATTCGTGGCAATCGGCGAGCGGAAACTCGGGAATATCGGTAGCGAAGACCAAGTCAACGGCTACACATTCGGTATTATGGAACCGACAAGTCTCCGCATCCGCGTGGATACAATCGGTGGATCGGGTTTGGATCCGATAATCAGTGTCACTGACGAATCCGGTACTGTTGTAGCGAGCGACGACGACAGCGGAGGTGGTGTCAACGCGCTGATACAACACAACTTTGCCGCCGGAACGTACATCCTCACTGTCGACGGGTACAGCTCAACACTCGGAGAATACGTTCTCGCCATCGACCGGGAGTAACGAGTAACGCAGCCGCGGTTCGGCCGTATTCGAACGGCCGAACCGCATTACTCATCGTCACTCGTCGACGCGAAAAATCAATTGGCGGTTCGGATCCTCGAATCCCAACAACATACCCCATCCGCCGCCGATGTTGGATACCTTCACGAGGACCGTGTTCTCACCGGCGCGAAGCCGAACCGGTATCACGAGTTGATGTGGTTTCGCACCACGTCCAACGTTCTCCTCACCGATAAGCGCGTCATTTAACCACACACGTACGCCGTCATTACTCCCGACACTGATTCGCGTATCCGTATCGCCAGGCGCGATAACAGTTACGCGTGCGTACGAAACAGCATTGTCGGTCGTACGGAAGATTTTCGTAAAATCGACATACCCGAAGTCATCGCGACGTGCTTTCTTCCATCCTGTCGAGCCGTCGAGCGTCTCGAACACCGCGTCGTGTCGGTGTAACGAGACGTTTTCCGGCCCGTACGCGCGGGTGAATCCGGGATTGTTAGTGGGATTACCGCTCTCGGCGCCTTCGCTCCACGTTCCATCCCAATCCAGCGAGAATGGACCGGCAACAAGCATCTCGGCTGGCCAATGCCATACGGTGCCCTCGAGGAAGTCGAACAGCTTTGTCGTCGTAAGCGTCTGACTCATGGGGCGGCGAGTCACGGGATGTTCGATCGGCCACGTTGCGCGAAGCTCGTCGGCGTACGGTCCGATTTTGTCCCACGGGAGGTCGACAAACCCGAGATCGAATGCAGGTGAGTCAGGTGCGAGACGATAATC
>CAZWQW010000086.1:8648-12122 GCA_964635955.1 uncultured bacterium
CGCGCAGGCGCGCGCTGTTCGTCAAGCACGCCGACGAGGTTGGGGTACCGCTCGCTATACGGCGGCTGTTGGTAATTCACCTCGGTCAGGTGTCGACGCATATACGTGTTCACACCGCCCGCGGAATCCGACGCGAAGAACTGCTCCCACCGAGCGTCGATATGCACGGCAGGATAACATTCGTCTATAACATTATTCTCGACGATGTTATCCTTCCCGCCGCCGATATGAAACGCTCCGTTGGGAACCCGATAGAAGACGTTTCCATAGACATGCGATCCGCTTGCGTTGTCATCGAGGTAGACGCCCCATACACCACGAGGTGTCTCGTATTGCAGATAACCAAGATCGGAACCACCGCCGGCGAATCCGTATCCGTAAATATCGTGAAAACTGTTGTACCGGATGATGTTACCGCGCTCGGTCCAATTCCGTCCCATGTAGAACGCACCAGCGTCCTGAGCTTCCTCACATACGTTGTGAATCTCGTTGTACTCGATCACATGCTCGTTGCCATGAAGCAGAATCGCAGTGTGCGGCGCGTGATGAATGACATTGTGCGCAATACGGTTGCCGACGCCGTTGATATTCACGCCGATCAGATAGCATTTACGCAACACGGAAAAATGATGGATGTTGCAGTTCTCCACGACGTTGTTCGCCGGTGTCAGCGTCGCACGGTCTCCACCGGAAAGCACGACTCCACCAGTGCCCGTCTCACTGATATCGCACCCCACGACGCGATTACTCGCTCCGCCGTCGATCCGCACCGCGTATTCACCGACATTCGTAATCGTCGACGCCGCGATCGTGTTTCCGTCGCCGGTCACCACCACGATTCCCGATTTGCGCGCATGCTCGAATCTTAGGTCGCGAAAGACGATATGCGACGCGCCTTCGATTCGCACGAGCTCGTCGACACGACTCACGATTACGTCGCCATCGTCAAGCCCGTCTGGCGGAAGGAAGGAAACGACTCCATCCCGTACATTCACGTGCCACTCACCCGGTGTATCGAGCTCTGAGAAGACGTTTCGAATCATGTACCGACGTCCCGACGCGATGGTGTAGTTCGTCGGGTCGGCAAGGTGTATCTGCGCGCCTTCAACATCGACACGGCCGAGTCCTACATACGTATCCGACCAGTCATACCGCGCGTACATGTGGAACTGTGCGTACTCGGCTTTCGCCCATCCACAAAGTTGGTCTGAGTCTACACCAACTCCGAACTGAAGTCGTTGGTCCGGCTCAGGAACCGACGCGATATGCGCCCATCCGCTGTAGATATCGTCCGGAATACGATTCGGCCAACGAGCTTGGTCCATTCGTTTTCCGCGATAGAAAAGCTCGAACGGGAATATCCAATACGTGCCAACCATATCGCTCTCGGTGAAACCGAGATGCGCAATACTCGTCTGCCGAATCCCATCGACCGCAGCATCGTCGCCCGTGTAGTCGGACCAATCAATAAGCTCACGTCCTCCGCTGATTGTCACCTCCGCGTCGGGAAGCGCGCGAAAGACCACAGGTGCGTTTGGCGTTCCCGAATCGTCAGGTCCGAGCACGAACGTCTCGTCCAACTCGTGTCGTCCTTCGTGGAGCCACACCGTGACACCGCTCGGAGAAAGCGTACCAGCGGTGCGCATGAGACGTATCATGTCGCGCGCGTGAGCAAGTGTGCGGAACGGCATATCGCGCTCACCGCTACAGCGGTCATCACCTGTCGGGGATACGTGGTATTCGGTGACGGTTTGCATCGTACGTCCTCCGGTACTCGCGCAACCGGCACTCAGAGCCAGCGCCGCAAGCATTACAACTGCGCACAGTGACCACTGTTTCATGAAAAACGACCTTCCATTCGCGCCCATGGGCAATTGATGTATATAATTCGATACTATGCGAAATATCGAAATGCGATGTAATCAGCCTTCCATAGCGAAACTATACAGCTTTCCATTACGTAACCGGAAGCGGAGATACACCGGTTGTCCGTCGAACTGGCTCATGTCGTCGGAGCCGTTCCACGTGACAACGATGTTCGGCGCGTTTCCACGGATGAGGTCGCAGTCGGCGAGTGATCGACCGGGAACGACGTCGCCCATGCGCTTTGTTGGATCGACGTCGTCGGGCTTTCGCACGACCTCGACGTTCAACTCGCCGAATGTTCGTTCATCGCCGCCACTCATCGCGCAGTTCACTACGAGTCGTTTCCCCCGCCAGACGAACTCTTTCGTGAGAAGATAACCGTAATCCTCGGCGAGACCGTGCTTTGGCGTAGGCGCGTCGAGTGACATGAAGCGGTCGTTCATGAGTTTGTACAGACCAATTGCGCCTTCCTGTTCGAAGACCTTCTGAGGTTTTGGGAATCCCGAGGTGTAGAACCAATACTCCCATCCGACACGAATCGGATCGCCACCGATCGACGCACATCCGGCATCGAATGTCCCGGGACGCCCACGCGGCAGCCAAATCTGGCGTGGTATGGGTTTTTCCCAACGAAATCCATCGCGACTCACGCCGAGCATGACGTCGTTCGTTGCATCTTCGTCCTGATGTAGCAACGTGATAAAGCCGACGTATTGATCGCGCAACCGCCAGACGTGCGTCGCGTCGAAATCCGGTGTATCAAACTCATCGGGGTAAAGGATCGTGCGTGGAGTCGTCCACGTGATGAGATCCTCGCTGAGGCTGACCGCTGTTCGGCGGCGATAATGACGTCTACCGGGGCCCTCGTGGACGCCTGCCCCGAAGATCGGCGGCCGCATGTAAAGCATCCAGCGACCGAGCTCCTCGTTCCACAGCACGTGATTCATCGTATCGCTATGGTAGTGGAAGAGTCGGTCGCGACCGTCAGGTAACGGCGTGAGCTTCCAGTGGATTCCGTCCGCGCTGTGTGCGAGACGCAGGCCCGCGTTGTTGAAAATCATCTTGTACGCACGGTCTGCGTCGTTTTCGTTCGGATCGCGGAATACCCACGGCGCCTGTATCTGCTGCGGTCGCTCGATGCCGTCTATCGAGAGTACGTTCGTTGCCGAGTAATCACCGAACGGTGCGTCAGAACGTTCCGGTTTACGCCAGTTCAATCCGTCGTCGCTCTCTGCGTACGCAGTGAAGTATGACGGCCCGACGCGCGTCCAGTAATTCGTACCGCTGAAGCATTGGTAGTACATGCGGTAGCCACCGGTGGTCTCGTCGCGAATCACCTGCGGGCGATACGGGCGCTCTTCCCACGGGCGGTCGGCAATGAGGATGGGATTACCCGCATATGAGTACGGCTGATTTACCGTGCGAGTCAGCGCCCAACGGTCCTCGACAAGCGCATCGTCGAGGAAAAGGTGCGGGCCGGCACCGATTTCGAGTGGTTCACCGCTGTGATACGTCATAGTTCGGTCCTGTGTTGGGTTTGTTGCGGACGGTAGACACGAGTGTCGAGCATATGAAGAGGTGTGAATGGGGGGAAGGTAGCGGAGGTTT
>CAZWQW010000087.1:0-12031 GCA_964635955.1 uncultured bacterium
CGCGTCTTCGCCCATCGCGGTTCCATACGATCCCGCACAACTATCCGGTGGCATTCGCACCGACAGGTGAAGCGGAACGCTTCACCGAAACGAACTCGAGCGTCAGCGAGAGTTCGCGGTTTAAAACGCCTTCCGCAGAAATGACGCGTTGCGACGTATCGCGTCTTCAGGCGAGTCTTGCGCGACGTCCTGCTCGGCGACCACCCAGACTCCGCGGATGTTCGTCCGCAACCACGCTGTGACATCCTTTAGCGGAACACATCCCGTACCGAGCGGCACCGTATCCACCGTCGGTTCGAGCGTCGCGAAGTCCTTGTAATGCACCGCGCTCAGCCGATCACGGACTCTCCCGAGAAACTCTGTCGGATCAGCTCCGGCTTTGTGAATCCACCCGATATCGGGGCAAAATCGGAGATCCGACGCCGCGCCTTCGAGAAGCGCGTCGATGAGCATCGTTTCGTTCGACGAGGGAATCGCGCGAAACTCGTGGTCGTGATTGTGGTAGCACAGTTGCGTCTCGTGCTCGGCACACATCCGCGCTGCGCTATTGATCATGTCGAGGTCGCGTGCGAACTGACCGGCCGACTCCCACTGCAATCCCGAATAGAGGATGCGCTTCGCACCGGCGGTGTGGACGTATTCGATCACCTCATCGAGAAACGAGCGACCGGATGCGTCCGTTTCGAAGAGGTTACCGTTGACGTGAGTCGCGACAAGGCACAGGCCAAAACTGCTGAGAGACACGCGAAGATCGTCCGGCGATATCCCGCGAAGATGCCGGTAGCCGATCTCGACGCCAGCGTATCCGGCGTCACGGATTATGGAGAATATCTCCGGGAAACGCTCGTTCTGATTCGGACCGAACGTAATCGTCTGGCAGGCAATGGGGAATCGAGACATGGCTCTCACCTCGGCGAACGTACAGCGTGAATCAGATCGTCGATGGTGATATGAAGATACTACGACGCATTCGCTGCGGCTTAGGTCAACGCGGTTAAGCCCGCTTCGATGCGGTCAAGTGCGTCCGCGAGCCGCTCCTTGTCACACGCGTAGCTCAGCCGAAGGTATCCCGGAAGCCCATACGCCGACCCGGGCATCGTCGAGACGCCATGCTCCTCGAGGAGATACGTGCAGAATGCGATATCGTCGTCAATCAGTCGGTCGCCGACGGATTTGCCGAGAATCGATGAGATGTCGGGAAAGGCAAAGAACGCTCCGAACAATCCCGGACAGACGATCCACGGCATATTACTCAGTCGTTCGCACGTGTAATCGCGACGCGCCCGGTATTCCTCGCGCCATTCAACAAGGAAGTCGCGGGAACCGGTCAACGCCGCAAGAGCCGCACGCTGCCCGAAGATACTCGGTTTTGTCGTCTGATGCTCGCGAATCTTCGTCATTGCGCGGATGACCTCGGGCGGTCCCGCCGCCCAGCCAACGTGCCAACCCGCCATGCCGTAGCTCTTCGACATGCTGTTGACGACGATCGTTCGGTTGCTCAGATCCGGTGCAGCCGTGAGGATATTCGCAAATGCGCCTTCGTAGACGAATCGTTCATAGACATCATCCGAAAGGATGAACACGTCGGACTCTCGCAACACGTCCGCGATTCCCTCGAGCTCGTCGACGGTATAGACCGCACCCGACGGATTCGCCGGGCTGTTCAAGATGACGAGTTTCGTTTTCGACGTAATCGATTCGCGAAGCTGCGTCGGCGTGATCTTGAGCTCGGTCCTGCGTGAGGTCGGCAGCACAACCGCCTCGCCGCCCACCAAGCGAACCATGCCCGGGTAGCTCGACCAGTACGGCGCTGGAATGAGCACCTCGTCGCCAATATCGACCAATGTCGCGATGGCGGTGCTGCACGCCTGTTTTCCGCCTGACGTTACGAGTATCTCGGACGGATGGTATTCCAGTCCGTTCTCACGCTTCAACTTCTCGACAATGGCCGCTCGGAGCTCCGCGATCTCTACGCGCGCGTCACACTCGATCGACGTATCCTCGATCACCTCAATCGCGGCCGCTCGCACATGGTCGGGCAAGCGGAAATCCGGTGCCTCGCGACACATGCAGACGACATCCGCGCCGGAGTCTGTGAGTTCGCTCGCACGGTTGGTGAGAACGGCGGCCGGGGACTGACGAATCGAATCGACAAATCGGTTGAATGATCGCTTACTCATCGAGGTGGAATCCTCTGCATTCACATGGTGATTGGCGGAGCGAGGTCGTGGAAGCGTGTTTGAGAAACTCCGGTATAGTATCTATCCGGCGGCGGAGCGGGTACGAAACCGCCCCGCCACCAGTCGTTCGTATGTTACGAAAGCGCGGCCAAACCTGCTGCAACGCGGTCAATTGCCGTATCGATTTCCTTCATGCTCGTCGCGTAGCTCAGGCGGATGTAGCCCGGCGTGCCGAAGCCCGTGCCCGGCACGGTGGCGACGTGGAAGTCCTCGATCAGCACGTCCGTCAGTGCGACGTCATCGGTGACCTTCTTGCCCTTGTACGATTTACCGATATACGCGGAGACGTCTGGGAACACGTAGAACGCGCCGTGGGGCATCGCGCACTTGACGCCTTTGATCGCGTTCAGCCGCGCGACCATGTGCTTCCGACGCTTGTCGTACTCAGCTTTCCAGACGGCGAGGTGATCCTGCGGACCGTTGAGCGCCTGCACCGTTGCCTTTTGCGCGATAGACGTCACATTCGACGTCTGCTGGCTCTGGATTTTCGACATTTCCTTGATGATCGGAAGCGGTCCCGCAGCGTATCCTACCCGCCAACCGGTCATGGCGTATGCCTTCGCGACGCCGTTCACGACGATCGTCTGATCGTAGAGCTTCGGCTCGGCGTTGAGGATATTCACAAACTCGCCTTCGTACACGAGATGCTCATAGATGTCATCGGACAGGATGTAGACGTTGCTATCGAGGAGCACCTTCCCGAGTGCGGTAAGCTCACTCCGGCTATACACGGCGCCGGACGGGTTTGATGGGCTGTTCAGGATGATCATCTTGGTTTTCGGTGTGATCGCGGCGCGGAGCTGCTCGGCGGTAATCTTCAACCCGGTTTCGCTCGTCGTCGGCATGATCACCGGCGCGCCACCGGCAAGGATTACCATGTCGGGATAGCTCACCCAGTACGGCGCGGGAATCAGAACTTCGTCACCTTCGTCGACAAGCGCGGCGACGGCGAGGTAGCACGAGTGCTTCCCGCCGATACTCGTCAGAATCTGCTCCGGCTTGTAGTCGAGGCTATTCTCCCGCTTGAACTTGGCGGCAACGGCGGCGCGAAGCTCAGGCGTGCCGGGAACCGGTGTGTACTTGGTAAAGCCATCGCGAATCGCTTGTATGGCCGATTCCTTGATGTGATCGGGCGTGTCGAAATCCGGTTCGCCGGCGCTCAGGGAGACGACGTCGATACCCTTCGATTTCATCTCCTTGGCCTTACCGGTGACCGCCATGGTAATGGACGGTTTGATGGCGGCGACGTGGCGATTGAACACAGGTGTCGGCATGGTTCGTCTCTCCCGATGAGCACACGAACGGAAGCGCTTCTGCAGCACTCGCGTTCGCCGTGTCCTCATGATGGATGCGCGTGAATTCGACGGCGGGATGGACTTCGTGTGAGATAGACACGGAGACCTTAAAAATGGTACCGCATCGGCGCGTTTCTCGCAAGGGAAAACCCCGAACAGGTACACGAAAAGCGGAACGCAACATCGGGCTGCGTTCCGCTCGGTGTGGTATTTCGGTTACGCCGGAATTACGGAGTGAATTCGGTCCAGCCGGTCTTGCCGTTGAGTCGTGTAATGGTAACACGGTATTCGACACCCGCCGTGAGCGACGATTCGGTCGTCGCCGTGTTAACCGTGCCACTGGTCATGTTGCCAACTGTGCCGTGAGTCGTCGGCGACGAAATATTTTCGACGTTCCCCATCGACGCCAAACCCCATACGATCGTCGTGGGTGCCGCAGTGCGCACCACGCTGATACTGAACGCATCACCCGCGGACCACGTATAGGTCGGTCGCGTTCCGCTGCCAACGGTGATTGCGAAGTCGCCGTTCGTGTTCGAATTCGTGCCGCTGTCGCCTCCGCAACCGACAACCGCGAAAGCCGCGATTGCGACAGCCGTACAAGCCGCCAGAGTCCGTCTCCAGATCATTTCCCCACCCCCCATGGTGTGTTGGTTTGTTGACATCATCTCCGACGCGGCTGTGCGCCGAAGTCATATAGGGGATAGGAGATACAAATCATTCGTTTACAGACTCGTCAGTCAGAAAAATCATTTCGTGGAGTCCGTCGACGCTCCGCTTTCCGTGGTGCCGGTCCAGCCATAGAGCCAGCCATCGGACGCCCCACATACGAGAAGATTGCCACTCAGCGCCGGTGCGCTGATCACCGGAGCATCAAGGCTATCCGACCAGCACACCGCACCGGTTCTCCGATCGAGTGCGACGATGTTTCCGTCGGACGCACCGACGATCACCACGTTCCCCGATACGACGGGCGAGGACAGCACACTTCGGGCGTCTCGCGTGTACGCTTGCACGCCGGCGAGCGCGTTACCGCTGGACCACCGCCATGCCTCTTGCGCAGCGTTGGTATCAACGACGAGAACATCTCCGTCGCCGGTCGGTACGTAGAGCATACCGTCAGCGAGTGCTGGAGTGCCGGGGCTCCACCGTGGGCCGCAACGAATGTCGTCGTTCTGACGGAGGTCGAACGTCCAGCGCATGCTACCGTCGTTCGCGTCGATCGCGCAGATGATTCCGTCGTGTCGGGTGAGGTAGATGACGCTCGCGCACCCCGTCTCCGAACTGATCTCGAGCACGGGTGATGATGCCGCGCTGTGCGGGTTGCCCTTACCTTCGACGACCCACCTCGTTGCGCCGGTCGCGCGATCGAGTGCCCACAGTGTCTCAGCATGCCAGAAGAATCCGACGTAGACGGTAGTTTCGTCGGCGACGGGACTGCTGTACGAACTGATCCAATCGGTGCGACGGAGGTCGTCGCGCAACCAAATGCACTCGCCGGTCTCTGCGTTGAGGCAGACGAAATGCTGCGCATGTCCAACATACACGCGTCCACCCACTACGACCGGTGCACTGAAGATCCAACGCTGCGACGGGTCGCCGAGCATGTACTCCCAGCATGCGTTGCCAGTCTCAGCGTCGAAGGCCACGACACGACCCGTTACCGTTACCGCGATGACGACGTTACCGCATACTGCCGGGGTGTGTTTCACGCAACCGTGTGTCGGCGCGTGCCATCGAATCGTACCGGTCGCCGCATCGAGACAGACGAGCGATCCACCGTCGGCGTGTTCTTCGTCGGTTGTCGCGACATACACCGCACGATGTGATACGACCGGTGAATTGAAAAACAGGCCGCCGGGTAACCGCGTCTGCCACGCGCGACGAAATGGCGGCGTCGGACCCGTGCGAATATATCCCGCGCGATCCGGTCCGCCGTGAAAGAAAGGCCACGCGGCTTCGAGTTTGACAGGCTCCGCGCTGGGATCGACGCTGCGGCGCGGTTCCTCTGGCACCGATGCGATACCGGTTCTTCGAGCGCGTGGCGATGTGCCGAGCAATGTACGCGCGAGGGTAACTTCACCGGCACGATTTACCCGTACAACCGCGTATCCGCGTGCGCTGTAGTCGATGCCGCCCATGGACGTCGTCGGTTGGTTGATGTGGAGTGTGTGGCCGTCGTGATACAGTCGCGACGAATGCCAATGCCCGCTCAGGGTCGCAATGATTCCTACAGCGTTTCGATCCGACAGCATTGCGCGCACGCGTCCGTAGAAATCCTCCGTGCGCTGATGGTGAATGAGCATCACAATCGGGCGCTCCGGCGGAACGAGCGCGAGATCGGCTGCAAGCCATGTATCGAGCGGGAGTGTGTCGGTGTAGCGATTCGCGGTGGAGTCGTACGCGACGAAATGCGCGGGACCCCAGTTGAAACTGAAATAGAGCGGACCCATGAATCGCGTCCACGTTGCGCCGGATTTGTCATGGGACCAGTCGTGGTTGCCCGGGACATGGATGATCGGGAGCGTGCTCGCCTTACACGCATCGAGGTATTCCGCGTACTGCTCCGGCGTCCCGTGCTGTGTGAGGTCACCCGTCGCTACTATGCAATCGATGCGGTCACGTGCGGCACAGTCGCATATGCTGTGAATGTCGTCGGCGATCCACGCGCCCGGGTACTCACCGACGTGGAGATCGGTGAGTTGCGCGAATGCAACCTCATCTCCACTGCGGCGCGAATCAGGTACGAGTCGGAAGACGAAATCGTCGGGATTGCTCGGTGTGACGCTACGATACCATCCAGTGGGCGTCTCCGGACGATATCCCGCCGGCGTCGATACCATGACGAACGTATCGCACACGCCGCCGTTTCGCGCGACGGGTACCTCGGGCACCGGCAGCTCGAATGTGCCGTTCCCGTCCGTGGGAACGCATACCGCGCCGTTACTGACAACGACGCCTTCAAGTGGCGAGTTTGACGATGTATCGAGAACGCGACCATGCAGCATGATCGACCTTTCGTTGGAGGGGTGAAGCACAATCGTCGAGGAAGATAGGAGCGTTCACGCGAGTGCGTAAGGGTTCATCGCGCACTCGTTACCTCGTTTCTCGAGGGAAGTGCAGCCGACCCTTTCCGATATGCCCCGTATCAAAATGACGCACGCTGTTACAGGGCGCGAAACACTGTGTAACAGGTTGCGCGACTGCGTAACAGGCCACGACTCGGTGACGAACTCGGCACGTTCGAGATCGAACGCCGTGAATTCGTGATTGCAGTGTCGAGGTCGAACGTCAAGCGTGTTCTTGAGCTGACAGGATCCCCTATCTATCACGTCGGATTGAGGTTTGCGTGTGAGTCATATTGAGTGGTGGTGCGTATGGTACAACAATTGCTCCTTTTCCTCGTCAGGTAGACCACGCGAGTACGGAAATGAGCTTCGCGGTGGGAACCAAAGAAACCTGTTGCGCATTGAATTACGAGAATTCGACACGGTTATTATGATCCTCGTGTGATAGACGGTCCTCCTCCCGACTATCACATAGTATCCCGGTCGGTTCCTCCCCCTTGGCTGACCGGGATCCCCTTTTATAACAGGGCGCGGACGAAACTCCGCGCCCTTGTTGTTTCCGCGATGCCTCTTCGCTTGTGTGCGTTCGCATGTCCTTGATGATTCCCGTCCGGTACGCTACTTTTTCGGTCCACATGTGCCGATAGGGTAATGCGGAGGATCAATGCACGCAGATTATCTACCGTTGTTGTTCATGATCGTGCTCGCGGTGGCGACCGCCGGCGGGATTATCGTCGCCACGCATCTCGTCGGGCCGCGGAAGCAGACCTATTACAAGACGAAGGTGCCCTACGAGGCTGGTGTCGATCCGGTCGGATCTGCTCGGCTGCGTTTTGATGTTCGGTTCTACCTCGTAGCGCTTCTCTTCGTCGTATTCGATGTCGAGGTTGTCTACTTCTATCCGTGGGCAGTGGTTTTCCGCGACCTCGTGCAAGAGAACCTGACAGTCCTCTGGGCAATCCTCATTTTCTCGTTCATCGTTTTCATCGGCCTCGTGTATGAGTGGAAAAAGGGCGCGCTCGACTGGAAATAACTCGCGAACCTGCGATATGACTACAAAGCCGGCGACTCGATTCATTCGGGCGCCGGTTTTCCGTGTACAGCCTTCCGCTTCCGGTAGCGTCCGCGTGGCGATATCCCTACCTTTTGCTCTCCGATGCTTTCCATCGCTTGAGAAGGAGACGTTTTGCCATGTGGATTAGCGAACTGCGGTTTCAGGATCCTCGCACGGAAACCTACCTCGGCAGCCCCAGCATCACGCGTCTGCCCGATGGCGCATTGATCGGCACGCACGACTACTTCGGCGCGGGTTCGCCGCACAACATGGAGGACGAGGAGCACCTTACGAGTGTGTATCGCAGCGAAGACAACGGCATCACGTGGCGCAACATCACCCATGTCTCCGGCGCGTACTGGTCGACGGTGTTCGTGCACAACGGTGCGCTCTACCTGTTCGGCGCGTCGGCACAATATGGCAGCATGGTGATTCGACGCTCCGATGACGGTGGCTATTCGTGGACGTATCCCGTCGACGAGAGCACGGGACTGATTTCGCGCGGCGGGCCGTATCACGAGCCGCCGAACTACCACTGCGCGCCGGTGCCGGTGCTCGTGCACAACGGGCGGATTTATCGCGCGTTTGAAGACAACAGTCGGATTGACTACGGGCGTGACTTCCTCGCGGTCGTTGTCAGCGCGCCGGTGGACGCCGATCTGCTGAAAGCGGAAAGCTGGACGATCTCGAATAAGCTGAAGTTCGAAGGAGCGAAAGCGCAGCAGTATTCCGGGAATCCGACGTGGCTGGAAGGCAACGTGGTCGCCGCCCCGGACGGGCAGTTGTGGAATGTATTGCGGTTCAACGCCGGATCGCGAGAGGATCCGGTATTCAATACAGCGGCGTTTGTGAAGATCGACGACGAGGGCAAGACGCTGTCGTTCGACTACCAGACCGGTTTTCGGCACCTTCCCGGCGGCGCGACGAAGTTCACCATCCGGCACGACCCGAAATCGAACCTCTACTGGACCATGGTGAACGAGCAGCAGCACGAACCGTATCCGCTTCGTCGGAATCGGCTTTCGCTCTTCACGTCGCCCGATTTGCGCGAATGGACGCGTCGGAAGATTCTTCTTGAGGACAACCTCGAAGCGATACCAGAGGACAGTATTCGGAACACCGGATTTCAATACGTGGATTGGATCTTCGATCCGGCAGAGGACGATACGTTACTCTATCTTGTACGCACGGCGTACGACGGCGCGCACAATTTTCACGATGCAAACCGTATCACGTTCAGCCGCGTGCGCAACTTCCGGCATCTGGTAAAGGATTAGCGGAGGAATCTGCATAACGCTGTTATCGCAGAAAGTGGCGCACCGTCGGGGTTTACGGCAAGCTCGGTGTTGGAGTCCTTGTTGGATTCCGGCGGTCGGCCTATCTTTCGATTTCCGTGCGCGACCGGCGGCATGAGAGAAGAAAACGGCGCGTATTTCGATGGTTTTTCGCATTCGCAGGAACGGATATGCCAGAAAAAACGGCTACCGATAAGATGAATGGTGAGGGATTCCTTACCACTCGCATAGAAGACCTCGTGAAGTGGGGTCGGAAGAACAGCATTTGGCCGATGCCGTTCGGCACCGCGTGCTGCGGTATCGAGATGATGGCGGTGCTCGGGCCGAAATTCGATTTGGCCCGATTCGGCGCGGAGGCGATTCGGTTCAGCCCGCGGCAATCGGATATGCTCATCGTCGCGGGACGGGTGTCGATCAAGATGATGCCTGTGCTCCAGCGCATCTACGAGCAGATGCCTGAGCCGAAGTGGGTCGTCAGCATGGGCGCGTGCGCATCATGCGGTGGGGTATTCAATACATATACGCTCATTCAGGGTATCGACCAGTTTATACCGGTGGACGTGTATGTATCGGGATGCCCACCACGTCCGGAGGCGCTGATCGATGCGGTGATGGAGATACAGCGCATCATCGAGCAAGGCGACGACGCGATCTTTGCGTTTAAAACAGGTAAGAAGAAGATCGAGGTCGGACCGCCGCCTGCGGAAGATTCGATCTACGCGCGCGAGACAAAAGGTCTGCAACTACCGGTCATGCGGTAACGACAGGTAACGGTGCGGTTCGAGCTCTTCTCGTTGCACATCGGAGACGGCATATGAGTCAGCAAATCGCGGAGAAGATTCGCGATCAGTTCCCTGATACGGTGTATGGGATCAGTGAACACGCGGGGAAATGGCGCGTCGACATCCATCGCGAGGCGAATCTGCAGATCCTCCGCTGGTGTCATGACGACCTCGGCCTGACGTATCTCGCCGACGTGACGTGTGTCGATCTGCTCGAGATGCCGGGAGAAGCTCCCGGTCGATTCGAGGTGATTTACGTGCTGCGGAATCTCGCCGCACGCGAGTTCGTCGTCCTGCGCGCGTATGTTCCGGAGGATGACCCGACGATTGAATCGGCGACAGCGATCTGGAAGGCGGCGAACTGGCTCGAACGCGAAGTCTTTGATCTCTTTGGCATCACATTCCGCAACCATCCGAATATGATCCGCATTCTCATGCCGGAAAACTTCGAGGGGCATCCGCTTCGGCGCGATTTCCCAACACAAGGAATCGGTTACCGTGACAACTTCCCAATCATTTCTCGCGACGAAGCCTGAAGAACGGGACGAACCCGGTCGCCGCAAGCCGGTCATGCCGGACCCGTTGGAGTCGCGCATTTCGCCGCCGGACCCGGAGACGGGCCGGATGCTGCTCAACTTCGGTCCGTCGCACCCGTCGACGCACGGCACGCTGCGTGTCATGTTGCAGATCAAGGGCGAGACGATCGAGAAGGCGTGGGCGGAGATTGGCTACCTGCATACCGGCTTCGAGAAGCTCGGCGAAGCGCTGAACTACAATCAGTTCATCCCGCTTTCCGACCGCATGAACTACCTCTCGTCGCTCAGCAACAACATCGGCTACGCGCACGCGGTCGAAG
The DNA here is from genome assembly GCA_964635955.1 of uncultured bacterium. Classification (GTDB taxonomy): domain Bacteria; phylum Latescibacterota; class MWCZ01; order MWCZ01; family MWCZ01; genus CAZWQW01. The sequence goes on from CAZWQW010000087.1 coordinate 10,591, forward strand.
AGTTACTCGGCATCGAGATCACCGATCGATGCCGGTATGCGCGTATCATTCTCGCCGAGTTGAGCCGAATCAGCGACCACATCGTCTGGCTCGGTATGCAGGCGGTGGATATCGGCGCGATGACACCGTTCCTCTGGGGATTCGCACGTCGCGAGGAGCTATACGAGATACTGGAAGAAGTGTGCGGCGCGCGGATGACCACATCGGTGACGCGTGTCGGTGGTATGATGCGCGACCTGCCGGACGACTTCGTGGAGACGGTACGCATCTTCGTCGACAAGTTCGACAACACGTGGCGAGAGATCAACGAGCTCCTCACGCGGAACCGCATCTGGGTGGACCGCACGGCAGGCGTTGGTCCGCTCACGAAAGACGATGCGATCAATTACGGCGTGACGGGACCGGTGTTGCGTGCGAGCGGTGTCGATTACGACGTGCGCAAGGATCATCCATACTTCGGTTACGAAGAGTTCGATTTTGACGTGCCGATCGGCGAGCACGGCGACGTGTACGACCGCTATCTCGTGCGGCTCGAAGAGATGCGCCAGAGCACACGCATCATCCGTCAAGCGCTCGACAAACTCCCTGACGGTCCGATCAACGTGTACGATAACAAATACGTGCTTCCGCCGAAGGAAGAGGTGTTCAACACGATCGAGGGCATGATTCACCACTTCGAGCTCATCATGCCGGGGTTCGGTCAGAAGACACCGGTCGGTGCGGAGGTGTATTCGTGTACTGAGGCGCCGTGCGGTGAGCTCGGATACTACCTTGCAGCGAACGGTACCGGCAATCCGTATCGCGTTCGCGTGCGGCCGCCGTCGTTTGTGAACTACATGCCGATCGAGAAACTTCTCGAAGGGCACATGATCTCCGATGTCGTGGCGATCATGGGAAGTCTCAACATCATCGCCGGCGAGCTTGACCGGTAATACGCTGCGCAGTCGACGCGGTTCGATACACTGAGGACAGACGGAATGGCCGTGGACATCTCCCCGGATACGATAGCGAAGGTCGACGCGTTTCTCACGCGGTACCGCGTAAAGCAGGGTGCGCTTCTACCGATACTCCACGCGATACAGGATGATCAGGGTCAGTTGACACTTGAATCAATCGCGTGGGCGGCTGAGAAGTGTGGTGTTTCTGCAGCGACGGCGTATGGTGTCGCCACGTTCTATCCGATGTTTCGCCTCGAGCCGACGGGGAGGTATCACATTCAGGTCTGCGCGACTGTTCCGTGCGCCCTATGCGGTGGACGGGAGTTGATCGACGCGTTGGAGAAAAAGCTCGGTGTATCCGTCGGTGAGACGACACCCGACGGGAAGTATACCCTTGGCAAATCCGAGTGCCTCGCCGCCTGCCATGAAGCGCCCGCCGTTCATGTGAACAAGAAGGTCTACCGCTACGTCACCGCCGACAAGATCGACGAGTTCCTCGCCGC
>CAZWQW010000088.1:0-1857 GCA_964635955.1 uncultured bacterium
CGACGGCGGCGGTAACCTCTTCGTCGATCCGTTATTCGTCGATGCGGCGAATGGCGACTACTCATTGCAGGAAGGTTCCCCGTGTATCGACGCTGGCGATCCGGCGTTATTCGATCCAGATGGCACTCGATCGGATATTGGCGCATACTACTTCCCACAGGAAATGCCGGGTGCACATCTTGCCATTTCGGACGTTGAGGCGCGAAGCGCGGGAACGATCTCTTTTCAGATAATCGCGACGGCGGAGCAGGTCCGAGCGGCGTCGCTTGCGCTTCTTATCGATCCTACGCTATTCGACGGTGAGTTTACCGTTTCGGCTCCGGCGTGGACGGTGCAGAATCCCGTGGATCCGGAAAACCCGGAAGGGAGTGTGTTTGTCGAGCACAATGTCGATGGCGATACACTGTTTATCGAAATCGCGAGCAGCGATCCGGTCGATTTTGTGGAAGCGACGCTCTGTGAGGTGTCCGGTCAACTCGTCGGACAGCTGTCCCCACAGGTAGTAAGCGTCGAATGGATAACGAACGGCGTCGAGATCAATGGAGCGGCGCCCGTTTCGCTAACCTCTGGTTCGATTACCATTATCAACGACCCACCGGTGTGGGACGAAAACATGCCCACGGAGACGATCTACGTCGTTGCCGGCGATGACATCGATCCGATCGATCTCATCGCGACGGATCCGGAAGGCGAACTCCTCGAGTATTCAATCGTTACGTCACCCGAGTGGATTTCACTGGATGGTGAGACACTTTACGGAACGCCGGGTGCGGGAGATAGTGGACCTGCGTCAGTCGAACTGGCGGCAACCGATGGAGTGAATACGTCTTTCCTCATAATCAACTTTAACGTTGAAGAAAACGATCCTCCGGTTTGGGATGAGACAATGCCGGAGACCGCTGTCATTCTTGAAGATCAGGCTCTCGATCCGATAAATGCTCTCGCAAACGATCCCGAGGAAAGGACCGTCACGTATGAACTTATATCGGCACCGGCGTGGGTAGAGTTCGATGGAATGACGATTACGGGAACTCCCGGATATGTCGATATCGGGACAGCGTTGGTGGAAATATCTGCATCTGACGGAATGAACTCGGTAAATCATACTATTACGATCACCGTTCAACCCTACTACGGAGACCCGACCAAAGATGGCTCGATCTCCGCGCTCGACGCTTCGATGGTTCTACAGCATAAGGTGAAAAAAATAGCGGAGATCGACATTTATGCCGCGAACGTAACGCGAGAAAAGGGAGCCGATCCTGTTCCCCCGTCGGCATGGGATGCCGCGCACATTCTCTACAAGGTCGTCATGCCGAGTTATGTGTTCCCAGTGCAGGGTGGCGAGACGCTATCGAAGCCTGCTCAGACAACCGAAGCAGCGCTTGCGTGGGTGCAGTCTGCGAACGATTGGATACTCAAAGTATCAGGTGGGATTGGTCCACTCGGTGCCGATATTGTTCTCCGGCTACCGGAATCAGCGACCTTCTCCAGCGATGAAGCATTCGCTTACGCACGCGACGGCGAACTCGTGACGATCGGTGTTGCGACACTCGAGAACAACGTCGACTTGCTTCGGATATCGGGTATCTCGTCGGCGCCTGATGTGATATCAGCGACATTGAACAGCGCACCCGCCACGATTGCCGTGCCGCTATCCTTCGAATTACGGCAGAATGCTCCGAATCCATTCAACCCATCGACCACGATTTCGTTCAGCATTCCGGAGTCGGCTCCCGTGACGTTGTCGATCTTCGACGCAAACGGTCGACTCGTGCGCACGTTGTCAAACGGCGTGCGTGAAGCCGGTTGGCACGAGATCACGTGGGATGGATTGGATAACACCGGTCGCGCGGT
>CAZWQW010000088.1:1957-4335 GCA_964635955.1 uncultured bacterium
TGGTTGCCCCCCAGGGATTCGAACCCCGATAACGTGATCCAGAGTCACGTGTGTTGCCATTACACCAGGGGGCAACGCAGACCTTTAGTATACCAACCTCGCGAATAATCGTCAAGCCATAATTGGTTCGCGACACTCAGCCCATTCGCGGGAATGGGTTATCACGCGTTTCGCGTATGTTTCGCGCAGAAATCGCGGAACAAGTCGACCGCGTAACGATACGTGTCGAAATCGATATCGGGCGGAACGGAGTGGTCTGAATGGAAGATGTAGTCGCCGCCGAGATCCCAGACGCGTTCCAGCAGACCTACGACGTGATCGTTTACGCGCGCGCGATCATTTGTGTTCAGTATCGTCACATCGATGTTGCCCATGAATGCCACCCGATCGGCGAATTTTTCCGCGAGCTTGATCACGTCACAGCCAGCTTTCGCTTCAAGCGGTTGGATACAGTCGAAGCCTATGTCGATGAGTTGCGGAACAGCTTCCGTAATACCACCGCACGAGTGGAGAATAACGGGGAGACCTTCGGAGTGGTAGAAATCTACGAGCTCAGCGTAATAGGGGAAGATTAGGTCACCGAGCATCTTCGGTGACGCGAACAAGCCGTTACGAAAGCCAAGGTCTTCGTAGATGAACATACCGTCCGGTTTGCCGAGTTCACGGAAAAGCATCTTCCAATGGCTGACGTAAAAATCGGTGAGTACTCGTCCGATATCGTGTATCCAGACCGGTTCGAGAACAAAGCTCTCAAGCATGGTTACATCGCCGAGTGCGTGCCGAAGCGTCTCGAAGAGGAACAGGTGCGTACCGACGAGAAACTTGTCCCCCGTGCGACCATCGGCGAGTGACTTGCGGATTCCCTCCATATCGAACCGAGCCGGGTCCACGCCAGCGATTAGCTGTTCACGGTACGGTTTCCAATCTGCAGGCGTTTTGATGAGAAAATCGATGTGTTCGGGTACGCCGGAATGGTGTTTCCAATGCTTGAGTGCGGCGCCCCAGCCTGATCGCGTCACTTTCCATTCGTCGGTCTCTTCGATAAGATCTTCCTTTTCGAGACGAAACGGCGTGGCATCGGGACCTCCGCCAATCGGGCGGATATCATAATCGAAGAAGATCGCCGGATCGGTGTCTTTTGGATATCCTTGCGACGGCCAGACATCGTTGAGCGTCTCGCCCCAGAAATGTTCGAATATACCGTAGTGATCGTACGACTTATCGTGGGCAAGGAGGCCCTTCATGCGATCGCGCGATGTCATAATACCGCTCCTGTAGAAAGGCGAGGTTAGGAAAACGTCGCGTTGAATATGTAGCCGCTGGTATGACAGAGCAAACAGGGGAGAAGATCGTTGGAACGGCGGCTGATCTGTCGGTACGTTTACACCGTCTGAAATTGGGAGCGACGTGTAGATAAGGAGATCGGGTCTATGGGTGAAGTTCGGGAAGCTAACGGCATATGGACGATCGAGGCTGCCGGTTCGACAGTGCGATTCGATAGTGGATCGCTCGATTTCTCGATGCAGCGTAATGGTGGTCGACCGTGGCGGATGGAACGAGATGACTCGCGCGACCTCACTCTTCGAAACGGCGACGCGACGACAAATGTATCGCTTGCCAGCGCTGCCCGCAGAGAGATCCGCGAATACGCGACCGGATCTCTTCACGGCATCAGAGCTGAGTTGCGTGGTTTCGAGGCCGGCGGTCGATCATTCGATATAACGATCGCGGTTATCGTCGCAATCGACATGCTCACTGGCGACGTTGTAACGCGGATCGTGCCGGTTAGCGACGACGCAAAATCGCTACGGGAGATGCAGTATCCCCGGGCGTTTACCCTCGACGCTGTTGGACCCGGCGTGTACCACGTCGTACCCAGTCGCCAGGGATTTCTCCTGCCGCCGGATTGGCCGCATCCGGTGGACTGGATGTGGATCGGACTTGCGAACACCACCGGCATCTATCTGCCAATGTGGGGTGCGATGCGTCCCGGCGATTCGTACGTCGCGATACTCGAGACGCCATTCGATGGCGGATTCCAGCTCGACCATCCGGCCGGTGGACCGACACGCATCAGTACAAAGTGGCATCCTTCACTCGGAAGCATTCGCTATCCGCGACAGGTCCGTTTCTCACTGCTCGAAGGTGCTGATTATAACGACATAATCCGTCGGTATCGCGAGTATGTCAGGGCCGATGGTCGCCTCAAGACGTTGGAAACCAAGGCGACGGAAGTGCCGCGAGTGCGTGAGCTTGAAGGAACGACAATCGCAACGACGTATACGCTGTACCACAATCAGCCGGACGCACATTATTTCGATGCGAACAATCTCGAGAGAAACCATCGGCTGAATCCGTTTGCAGACTGCGCCGAAGGG
>CAZWQW010000088.1:4435-6470 GCA_964635955.1 uncultured bacterium
GGAAGTGTCCCGAAGAAGGCATGGTGGGCAGGTGGCGCGCAGGCGTTTCTTTGCGAACAGAACGCGCTGGGATACGTCAAACGCAACTTCGAGGAGATACTGCGGCAGGGTGTAAAGCTCACCTCGACGTATATCGATGTGTTCAGCATTGTGGAGCCGTTCGAGTGCTATCACCCGGACCATCCGGAAACGCGCGAAGAGTCGCTTCGTGCCCGTGCTGCATGCTTCGATTGGGTGCGATCGAAAGGTATCGTGCTCAGCTCGGAAGAGCCGACGGATTGGTCGATTCCCTACATCGACTTCTGCTATTGGGCGCCTCTCCAGCAGAGTAAGGGGCTCCTCGAAGGTTCTCTCGCAGGAATCCCGATCCCTCTATTCAACGGCGTCTACCACGACTGTATCGTGACACCTTGGCAGCTTTCGAAAGCCGACGAAGTGAGCGACATCGATCAGTTCTTGTATGCGCTTTCGTTCGGGGGTTGCCCAATGGTGGGAAATCCGGATCGCAAGGATGCGTTCCCCACCGGCTCGCTCGAACGGGCGAAGATACTTGCGGACGTCCATCGGCAAACGGGGTTCGCGCCAATCGATCGGCACGAGCTACTCGTGCCTGATGGATCGCGACGCCTGACAACCTTCGCCGGTGGCGCGTCAGTCGAGATCGATCTTCGCAAGCAACAGTACCGCGTTGAAGGACTGAAACGAATGAAGAAAAAGTGGTGCAGCGTTCCCGGGGTGAAAGCGTGATCACCGGGAACCGCATCGGTGCGCAGTGTGTTGTAAAGATGAGTATTGGGTATCATCCGAGAGTGTTGACTGCTCCGTTTTGAACCTCGTATACTCATGAGGACCTTACGGCGTTTACGGCGCGCTGGAATGCGCCGGTTCCATCAGGAGGGAACATACATGACCGAAGCCGTGGAAACATTGGTAAATATCACTGAATCAGCAGCGAATAAGATCAAGGAACTGCTCGAGCAGGAAGATAATCCGGAATACTGCCTGCGGCTTCAGGTCGTAGGTGGCGGTTGCTCGGGGTTCCAGTATCGTCTCGCTTTTGATGACCAGATCGCCGATGACGACGAAATCGTCGATCACGACGGCATCAAGGTTGTTGTCGATCCGTTGAGCGCACGCTACGTCGAAGGCGCGCGTGTCGACTATATTGAAACGGAAATGGGCGCGGGCTTCAAGATCGATAATCCGAACGTACAGACCACGTGCGGATGTGGACATTCGTTCTCCGCGTAATCCTTATAGATAAGGCACCATCGAAACGCGTCGTTCGGAGCAGCCGGACGACGCGTTTTGTATGTTCGCATCGCCTACCGGTGGCACGGAACGGCGCGTATCAGTATCTTTTTTCCGTACGTTGAACCGACGTCACTCAGGCTTTCGGCATACCCCGAATACCGACACTCCGACACAACAACATGACTTCGACGATTCAGCATATACACCTGACCGGCATCTGCGGCACCGCGATGGGTGCGTTGGCACTCATGCTCAAGGAGCGAGGGTATCGCGTAACCGGATCGGACGCACAAGCCTATCCGCCGATGAGTACGGTGCTTGCGGAAAACGGAATATCGGTGATCGAGGGATTCCGTGCGGAAAACCTGCAATCGCGCCCGGACCTCGTCGTCATCGGTAACGCGATGAGTCGAGGCAACGAGGAAGTCGAAGCGATCCTCGAGCAGAAGATTCGGTATACCTCGCTCGCCGAAGCGTTGAAGGAACACTTCATTCGCGGACGGACATCGCTGGTTGTCACGGGTACCCATGGAAAGACCACGACGGCTTCGCTGCTTGCGTGGATGCTTGAACATGCGGGCCGCGAGCCGGGGTTCATGATTGGTGGCGTACCGCGAAACTTTTCGTCGGGCGCTCGTATCGGCGCTGGAGAGTTGTTCGTTACCGAAGGCGACGAATACGACACAGCGTTTTTCGACAAGCGTTCGAAGTTCGTCCACTATCTACCTGACTGCGTGATCGTGAATAATATCGAGTTCGATCACGCCGATATTTTCGCGAA
>CAZWQW010000088.1:6570-11983 GCA_964635955.1 uncultured bacterium
CCACCCGGTGAAATCGGTTGCCAGCTGGCATTATTCGGTGCGCATAATGTGAGCAATGCGGTAGCTGTTGCGGCAGTAGGGTCGCATGTTGGGCTTACGCTTGAGGAAATCGCGAACGGATTTGCATCGTTTCTCGGTGTCCAGCGCCGTCTCCAGCGTCTCGATTCGCCCGGTACCGTCGTATTGTACGATGACTTCGCGCACCATCCGACGGCGATCAAGGAGACGCTTACCGCGGTACGGAAGGCCCATCCGGCAAGCCGCGTGTGGGCGTTGTTCGAACCGAGATCGAATACCACAGTACAGAATATCTTTCAGCACGAACTCGCTTCAGCTCTTCGCGTAGCTGATTGCGTGGTAATCGGAGAGATTCATCGGCTGAATCGCGTCGCTCCTGAGCTGCGCCTTGATATTAGTCGACTCTTGAACGATTTACGGAGCGCCGGTGCGGACGCGCAACACATACCCGAACCCGACGCGATCATCGCTCATGTTGTCGACTCGGCACGTCCTGACGACGTCATTGTTATTATGAGTAATGGTGCGTTCGGAGGCCTCGCAAAGAGACTTCCCGACGCGCTGCACAATGCTTCGAGGCTCCGTGGCCTGTAAATGCACGATTTGGAGAGTCCGAATGATAGAACCTGAACGATGGACGGTTGCTGAGCGCTATATGGTGCGGTATCACCTCATGCATCTGGTGTGGATCGCGCTTGCGGCGATCAGCCTCATTATCGTGGCCATCGGCATAGTCGGCGCGCTGACAGCGGCGGCTGTGTTGAAGTCGGCGCCGGTGTCGGTGACGCTTTGGTACGCGGTATTCGTGCTAACACCAGCACTTTCGGCAACATCATTCGTGGTGAAAGATGCAATCCTGAGACGGGTATCGTCTGAATGGCCACTTTATCAAGTCGTATCAGCGTATAAGCGTGCGGTCGCAGTTACACACGCGATCGGTCTTATCGCAGGACTGATACCAGTTGCACTTGCGCTGTGGTCGGGGCAGTTCGGATATCCGTTGCTGGTAATAATCGCGCCGCTCGGTGCGATGGTCTATCACTTCCCCCATACAGACCGTTTTACTACCTACGCGGAGCACCTCGCACACGGTCACGCGGCCTGAAATCATGTCCTGCGCGCCGATCATGGGAGAGCAGCTTCGTATTGCGCTCACCGAATCAAAATCGGCGAAACGAGAGGAGATGCTGCGCGTAACGTTTACCGACGTGTGGCATGATCTCGGTGAGGCGGACGATCGAGTCGTCGATTGGTTGGGATGGGCAGACGATCTCGCTGCACTCGATACTCGTCTCGCAAACGTTCTCATCGACGGATCGTTTCGGATCGGTGTTTTGGCCGTCGCTGCCTCACAACGTCTCTACCAAGATCACGCGCGTTCCGGTGGCGCGGCTCGACTTGCGCGACTTATTTGCCATCGAGCGGGCTTCGCTCCGGATGTTTCTGAGACGGCAGTTGCGCTCGCTCATGCCTGCCATATTCCAGCACAAACAAACGTACCGCTCCGCAGATTGCTCGCGACCTCGCTTGTTGTCGATATGCGACTCGTTGCTCAGATCGCTGACGTGTTCAACATAGACACCTCTGGATTTCGCGAACGGTGTCGTGAGCTCAACTGCTGGGATCGCCCGTACGAGGCACCTGATCTATCGATCAACTCGTCACCGTATGTCAGACGACGCGCGACGGAGGCGGTCGTTGAAGGGCTTGTAACAGTGGACGATATAGGTTCGTTCGCACGCAATCTACCGCGAGACACGAACGGGCACCTGATTGTTACTGTGGGGATACCCGGAGCTGGAAAGACGACATGGGTCGAACGTGCGTTTGGCAATGTACCGATCGTGTCTACAGATCGGCTGCGCGGCGTTTTGTTGGGTGATGTGAATGATCAGAGTCGGAACGACATGATCATTGGTCGGAGCATTGCCGCTGCCGAGTCGATCGCGTCGGCGGGCGGTACTGTCGTATACGACGCGACAAACACGAGTCACGACCGTCGCGAACTGATCCGTCGCGCGATACGTCGCTCCGGTGTGCGCTCGACGATGGTGTACTTCGACACGAGTCTTGACGAAGCGTTGCGAAGAAACACGGTGCGTCCACGTGCGGTACCGGACGAGGTGATTAGACGTTTCTATCGACGATTAGAGGCGCCTCGTCCGGATGAAGCCGATGCGACCATCATCGTGTCGAACGTGTGGGAACAACCTCGCATCCGCCGGTATGGGATGGAACCACGGATTTCGGACGCGGACGCTGTCGACGATGTTACGGAGTTGCTTCGGTAGGATTCACGCTCGGTGACCCACCGCAACGAGATAGCGTCCCGCTGTTCGATTACCGAGGACGTCGAGGCTGATTTGAGAGAGCCCGGCGTTCTTCAGCCACGCGCTCAGGTGTGCCGGACTGACGCCTGTATCGCTATCGGAAGCGCGTAGTGTGTCGCACACGACGATACGGCCACCCGGGCGTAGCGTTCGTGTGATATTCGCGACGGCGTCAGACGGCTTCGCGACGAGTCGCAAAACAAGCGAGCAGAACGCTACGTCGATTGACTCTGGACGGATCGGCAGATCGAGCAGGTCGCCGAATTCCATGAGGACGTTTCGCGATCCGCTTGTCGCGATACGATCGCGCGCGACTCGGAGCATTGGCAGCGATCGGTCGACGCCAACAACACGCTTGACCTTCGGTGCTACATGCATCGCGACAACGCCGGTGCCAGTTCCCACGTCGAGCGCGTTATCATCGGGTGCAAGTCTTGCACGGTCTGCGACCAACCCGTCGAGGTCGCCGGGGACGCGTGCTGTGCGGATCCGGTCCCATGTCCCGGCAATCTGCGCGAAAACATCGTGGGCGCGCGTTTCGACAGCGTCGCCGAGTTCAGCAGGTGGTGTGAACGGATCAATCTCGTTGAGGACTTCATCGACTGATATCGGCCCCGAATCGGCGAGCGCGCGTAGCCATGACGGAGCTATGCTCAAGAGATATCGTCGCCGAAACGCTGTTCGAGCGCGGTGAAGCAACGATGTCACTGCGGCTTCGGAAATACCCAGTTCGGAGCCGGCATCAACGTACGAAAGCCCCTCGATGTCGCAGAGTTCAATAACGCGTGCGTGGCGCGGATTCAAGCTTGCGAGAACCGAACGGATGTTTTCCGATTCCTGGCGTCTCCCGGTGACTTCGAACGGCGAAAGATCGCTCGACGCTGGGTTAATCGCATCAACGGTTACCGCAGCACGGAAGCGTATCTGACCGCTCTGCACGTGATTGAGCGCCAGTCGACGTGCAACGGTAACGAGCCAACCGCCGATATTTGCCTGCTCGCTTTGGTCGGGGCGGTGTTCCATGTAGCGGATCCACACGTCTTGGCAGATGTCGCGAGCCGCTTCCTCATCCCGTACAATCGGCATGATCGTCCGCATCATGCGTTCGTTCCAGCGATCGATATCTTGCGGGAGCCGTGGCAACGATTCCTCGACATTCAGTGTGGAGAGCATTGATCAGAGGGCGATTTCGTCACACATTCATGCAGGGCGAATTTGTGTAAACGAGTCTACGATTCATGCGCAACACTTCAATCGTACTGATACCGAGTTCGAATTGACTCCTCAAAGATAACGGTGTGCTCCGATTCTGCAATAATCGAACACACGCGTTCGAAACGAGTACTGATGAACGACCATCTTACAATGCGACGTTGGCGTATCCGAGTTCCCGCAACAGCGGCGAACCTCGGCCCCGGATTCGACTGCTTCGGTCTTGCCCTCCAGCGGTATCTTACACTGGCCGCTGCCGTTCTTGACGAAGACGGCGAATGGATCCTCAACGTCACCGGTGAAGGTGCTGACGTGTTACCTGTCGACCGGAGCAACCTCGTGTACCAATCGTTGCTTGTCGGATTCGGCTCCGAGAGCGGTCTCTTGCCGGGATTACACGTATCGATGCACAGCGATATTCCGCTCGCACGTGGGCAAGGCTCGAGCGCTGCTGCGACGGTGTGCGGAATCGCATTGGGACACCTTCTGCGCGCTGGCGAGATCGAAATCGGCAAGCTTGTTGACGAAGCGACGGTCATCGAGGGTCACGCGGACAACGTTGCAGCGGCGGTGCTTGGTGGTCTTGTAATAACGCGAGACGGCGGAAGCGATCATGTACGAACCCTTCGTGTACCGACTGCGAACGGAGTAACCTTCGTTTCCGTGGTGCCCGACTTCGAGGTCAGTACAAGCGCAGCACGAAAGATACTTCCGCGTGAAGTGCCATTTTCAGACGCGGTGTTCAACCTACGTGCGGCGTCGTGGGTAGCCGCTGCATGGGCGGCGGGCGATTGGGAAGGCGTTGGTGAGGCAATGGACGATCGTCTGCACCAGCAGTACCGCCGTGCGCTCATTCCGGGATACGACGCAGTCTCAACAGCGGCGCGTTCGGCTGGTGCGCTTGCAGTGTGTCTATCCGGTTCGGGTCCGACGTTGCTCGCACTCGTCCCAAATAACGCGGACACTGATGCGGTCGCAAGTGCGATGGTCGATACATGGCGAATGCACGGCGTCACGAGCCGCGCGGATGCAATGCCCGTCGATACGCAGGGAATCGTCGCGGAGGCCGTGACGTCGACAAATGCCGAAGAGAGGTTTACAACGATATGAACCAACCCATGAAAGATTCGAAACCGTCGAACGGTAGTTCTCGCAAAAAGCTCGCACCGGGTGAATGGTGGGAGTGGCTCGCCATATTTTTCGCTATCGCTTCGCTCTGGCCGAAGATACTTCGGTGGCCGGGTATCACGTGGGATATCGTAATCTGGGTTGCGATGGCGCTTATGATCGTCGTACTTCTGCGTCGGATACGAAGGACGCGCAACGCGTGGCGCGATTCGTGACACGATTTCGGCGTACAGCTGAACAGGATCATCGATGATCGAATCCGGCTGGAGCCTTCATTTCCGACCATATGCTCTCCTTTGGTTTGCTGCCGTAGTCCTCGTCGCGGCGCTCGCATGGTGGTCCTACCGCGATACCATTCCGCCAACGAGTCGACGATGGCGCGTTACGCTTCGGACCCTCCGAATATTCGCACTGATGGGAGTCGCGATCGTTGCACTCGGGCCGCGTATCGATTGGCATGGTGCGATTGAAAGAAAGCCACGGGTGACGGTACTCGTCGATCTCAGCGAAAGTATGTCGTTCGCCGACGCATTGGGTGAACGTGCACAGACCGTTCGAGGCATTCTATTTGGGGCATCGGTTGAGCAACTCCGCAGTCGCGCGTCGGTGCACGTTCGCGGTTTCGATACGAACGTTCGCGACATCGACGTGAAGGACCTCGAGTTCAAGGGTAGTGCCACGGCACTCGGTGACGCTCTACTTGAACAGCGTCGCCGTGTTCCACC
>CAZWQW010000089.1:0-1688 GCA_964635955.1 uncultured bacterium
TACACCACGAGCAGTCCGAGAATCGCGGCGAACGCGAGCATCCGTTCGTGCTCATCGCTGACAATCGCGACCACCATGAGCGCAAGTACCGCGACGCTTCCCACCGCAATGATGACCGAGCGCATCTTCTCCATACGGTATCCCTTCATCGAACTACGCATGACGAATACACGATAATACCACGATTTACGACATAGCGCATACCAGATATGAAACGACGCTTCATATCCACCAGCATACCGATCGGTAGATAACCAATGGTATCGCGTATCGGAGGGTGGTCCGACTTCGACCCAGCCGACGTTTCAATGGTGCGCGTCGGTACTCGTCCACCACTTGACAATCGCCTCGGATGCCGTATAGTTACTATTGCTTACCCCGCACTGGCCCAACGTGCAACCGCCCGACAGGTACAGGCCTACCAAATCACCCTCAGAGGTGTCGCACCGCGGCACAGGGGGCACAGATCAGATGAGCGAATCAACCGGCGTCGCGCGACGACGTGACGCCAACGCTCCACAGCCGAACGGCGCCAACGGTCGGCGTAATCACAATGGTAAACCGTCACCCACCGTACAACCGCGCTCGAAGGCACTCGGACCGGTCCGCGATCTCGAGCAGCACGTTCACCGCACATGGTGGCGTGATATCTTCAACGCGAACTATCTGAAAACCGACGCCGATGTGGTCGACGATCAGCGGATCACGCGGCAGGAAATCGATCTCTTCGCCGAACTACTCCATCTCACCGACGACGATCGCATCCTCGACCTCTGCTGCGGACAGGGGCGGCACTCGTTGGAACTGGCGCGACGCGGCTTCCGCTGCGAAGGACTCGATCGGTCGCGCTATCTCATCGAACGCGCGCGGAAACAGTCGGACCGCGAGCAGCTTGGTGTGAAGTTCCGCGAAGGCGATGCGCGTAAGGTTCCCTACCAACCCGACTCTTTCGACGCCGTGATGATTCTCGGCAACAGCTTCGGCTACTTCGATAGCGTACAGGATGATCTCCGCGTGCTGCGCGAGGTCTTCCGCGTGCTCAAGCCCGGTGGTCGCCTCCTCATCGACGCTTCCGACGGCGATTGGCTGCGAGCGAATTTCCAGCCACGCTCGTGGGAGTGGATCGACAGGCAGATGTTCGTCTGTCGTGAGCGGCAGCTGAGCGCCGACAAACAGCGTCTCATTTCTCGCGAAGTAATCACCCATACGGAAAAAGGTGTCGTCGCCGATCAGTTCTACGCCGAGCGACTCTATAATCGTGAGACGCTCAGCGAGTTGCTGGGCGAAGCCGGATTCCGGGATGTCGCGTTCCACGGCACAATTACGCCGGATTCCGAGCGCAATCAGGATCTCGGCATGATGCAGCGCCGGCATCTCGTCACGGCGACACTGCGCAAGGAGTGGACGGTCGTCAAGAAGCGCCCGCGCCCGGACGTGTGTGGCGTGACCGTGCTCATGGGCGATCCGTCCAAGCTCGACCGGGTAAAGCCCGACGCTGTCTTCGATGACGACGATTTCGCAACAATCGACGAGTTGAAGTCGGCACTCCACGACATCCCGGGATTCCGCTTTGCGTATCTCAACAATCACGACACCTTGATTGGCGATCTCGCGAAACAGAAGGGGAAAATCGACCTCGTCCTCAATCTCTGCGACGAAGGGTACGACAACGACGCGCGGAAGGAGCT
>CAZWQW010000089.1:1788-3252 GCA_964635955.1 uncultured bacterium
ACCCGAAGTTCGGCACAACGCTTGCACGAAATGATCTCCAAGAACGTGCTCGATCGCGATCCCATCGTGATTGAGACCGTGTTGTATGGCGGTTACCGGCACACATTGCGCAGATTTCTATCGCAACCGTTCAACGTTGGAGCACCATATGCCCATGAGTCCGACCGATATTCATCTTCATTACCCGCGTAGAATCGCTGCGCCGCTTGTTGGTGCGCCGGGAATTCAGATAACGCGCGAGACACTCGGCGCGACAATCGCCGATCCGCAATTACATATACGCACTATTCAGATACTGAGTGATCTGTTTCGTCCAGACATCATCTGGCCGATCATGGACCTAACTCTTGAAGCCGGCGCAATCGGTGCACCGGTGAAATTCGACGAACACGCGCCTCCGAGCGTCTCTGGCCATATCATCAGAACAACCGAGGACCTTCGGCGCATTGCCAAGGTCGACGTGTTGTCCGATCCGCGAATTCGCGCGACGCTTACCACGGTCGATCGCACCGCCAAGACGTTGACGCTCCCCGTCGGCGGGTACGTTATCGGGCCGTTCACATTAGCCGGTCAGCTCATGGGTGTTACCGAAGCGGCGATGGCGACACTGGACGATCCGGAGTTCGTTAAAGGTGTTGTGGAGGTCTGCTACAACGCCATCGAACGCTACGCCGAGAGCCTCGCCGCCGTCGGCGCTGATCCGATTGTTGTGTTGGAGCCGTCCGCGGTCATGCTTTCGCCTTCGCAATTCGATGAGTTCTCCGCTCCGGCGATTCGACGCCTCGTCGAACATGTCCCCGCGATGCTCATTCTGCACGTCTGTGGAAACTCGGCGCACTTGGTTGATCGCATGGCTGCAACCGGTGTGGGAGGCTTGAGTCTCGACGCATGCCTCGATTTTCCCGCGCTTGCTGAGCGGGTATCGCGCAACACAATACTTGTGGGAAACATCGATCCGGTTCACACCATGGTCGACGAGTCACCTGAGACGATTCGACAGACGGTATGGCATCTCCTCGAACGCATGATGCCCTACGACAACTTCGTTTTGAGCACGGCGTGCGACCTCCCACCTGAGACGCCACTTGCGAATATCCACGCGTTCATGGAAACGCGCCGCGAATGGAACTTAAGGCAGCTCGGTAGCGTACCCCGTATGTCGCGAGATCTTGCCGTTGGTTGCTGACCGCTGACTCTTACGATCCGCCGCGATATGGTGGTACCTTCGTGCCGATAACGACGAGGTTCAATGAGCCTCGTCGTTTCGCGTAAGCCGATAAAAAAACCTGCCTACGGAGATACTTTGACTGTGCCAGCGACGGATAGAAAGAGTATCGGGGAAGCGCTCGGACGTATCGTGTCGGGTGCGTTTATTGTCACGACGAAGCACAAAGAGCGGAGCACCGGGTTTCTCGCATCGTGGGTGCAACAGGCTTCGTTCGATCCGCCAATGATCAGCCTCGC
>CAZWQW010000089.1:3352-4661 GCA_964635955.1 uncultured bacterium
GACTTCGTCCGTTCCAGATCGGTGCCGGGGTTATCCTGATTGCGAGTATCATCTTCGGTTTCGTTCTCGAACGCGTACATCGTCGTGCAGTACGTTGGTGGATCGTGTGGTTCGTACGAAGTGCCGCGATCATCGGACTTATCGTGACAGGTATATACGGCGCTGGCGACCTCCGCGATCGGATAAAAAACATCGAGAGTCTCCGCGACCAGCTTCAGAGTGATCTTGTGACCGTCGCTCCGAAAACGCAGTCCGATGCGGGTGTCGCGGCTGCCGATTCGGCGAACTCCGCATCAACATATGCGCGGCAACTTGCTGCCGAAGCTCATACATCCTACAGAGCCGCCGGATCGACGTTCATGAGTTGGGCGTGGATTGAAGCTCTCCTCGGTGCGTTTATTCTGCTCGTCAGCGCCTACCGCGAAGCATCGTGGCGTCGAAAAGCTGAACGCACGACAACTGATTCGTCACCAACCTTGCCCGAAAATGAGCCGATCGATGTTGAGCTGATTCCTCCAATCGAACCTGAAGAAGCGTCGGAAAGGAAGGACTCCGACGCGGTACCGAAACCGAAGAGCGACGATAGCTCGACGGGAAAACGTGGCTAATCGACGATGAGTTTGCAGAGCAGTAACAACGGCGTCGCGGTTGCGGTTGCATGGAACATCGCACGGGTTGAAATCCGCGATTGGCGGATTGTCGCCCAACTCGATGGTGGTATCGGCGAAGGCGTGTGGCACGTGGAGTTATTTCGCCGAAACGACGCCGGTTCAGTCTCGGTTGCGGCGGTATCGGAGATTACCTTTGGCGACGTCATTACACCGTTGCGGCGCATGTTTGTCACCGACGCGACACTCGAAGGCTTCGAGTTCCGATTCGACGCGGAGCAATCGGTCGTTTCGTGCCACATCAGTGGTGACTCGCGTTCGAACAATCTCCACATCGCTTTGTGTGCTGATAGTGAGATAAACCAACCCGCGTCGATCTCGATAGCACGGAATCAAGCCGAAATCGATGT
Source organism: uncultured bacterium (assembly GCA_964635955.1). Taxonomy (GTDB): domain Bacteria; phylum Latescibacterota; class MWCZ01; order MWCZ01; family MWCZ01; genus CAZWQW01. The sequence goes on from CAZWQW010000089.1 coordinate 4,371, forward strand.
TCGGTCCATTCACGGGACGGTTTCTGCGGAAGGTGACTCAGTTCGTCTGAAAAGCGCTGAGCCGGTTCTGCGGAGCGGCGTACCGCTGTCAGGACCACGCTACGTTATTGCTGCAGTGGATATTACGTTGCGAGCAGATCACTGATCTTCTGATTGTTCAGCGCTCTCCGATTCTTCTACTTCCGGCGGGTTTGCCGGTGTTCCGGTGATTGTCATCGGTTCGAGCGGCATCACGCCTTCGAACGCACTTCCATTCGTCTTAGCAGCGTTCGATTGCGACGTGCTCGGTTT
>CAZWQW010000089.1:4761-11623 GCA_964635955.1 uncultured bacterium
TCGGTGCGATGGTTCTCGTAGTAGGAACCAGAACGTACCTTGATACGATTCAGTACACGGGCGAAGCGCGATAGGTAAAATGGAGTAATATGAGAGGTCTTCTATGCAGATACACGTGGCGAAAAGTGCAGGCTTCTGCTTCGGCGTGAAGCGCGCAATAGATATAGCGTTGGATACAGCGAAGAGCTCCGGCGGGCGGACGGTACAGATGCTCGGCGACATCGTCCATAACGAACGAGTTGTCGAGCAGATCGATGAAGCTGGCGTAAAAGTCATTGAGGATATGGATCACGCCGACCGCGATGGCGTCCTTCTCGTACGCGCGCACGGAACCGGTCCATCGACATACGAGGACGCGAGGAATAGAGGGCTCGACGTCGTCGATGCAACGTGCCCACTGGTGACGGATATCCATGAAAAGGTGCGAGATCTCCACGAACAGGGATATCCGATTATCGTGATCGGCGATCACGGTCACGATGAAGTGCGCGGTATCGCCGCTCAGGTCTCCGACGCCATCGTCGTTTCGACACCGGACGAGGTAGGGAAACTCGGACGAAGATTTCGGCGAGTCGGCGTTGTCTGCCAGTCAACACAAAATATCGAAAATGTTCAGGCGATTATTGCGGCGCTCGTGCCCATATGTATTGACCTTCACTTCGTAAATACGATCTGCTACCCGACAACCAAGCATCAGGCGGAAATCCGCACAATGCCGACGGAAAACGACGTGATGATCATCGTCGGATCGTTCACAAGCGCGAACACGAAGCGAATGACCGAGATTTCCCAAAAGTTGAACCCGCGTACATATCAGGTCACAGGGCCGGAAGACCTCATTTCATCGTGGTTTGATGACGCGAAGTCTGTAGGCGTTCATGCCGGTGCGTCGACACCAGACTTCGTAATCGATGAGGTTGTCGATGCAATCCGGGCACTAACGAATGAGCCTACGGAAGTAATCGGATGATGCGACTCGTTCACATACTAATCGCGTTCGCACTTGCGACCCCGGCATTCGGCCAGCTCCGCGAAGCACCGGCGGCGTTTACCATCGCGCAACTTCAGTACGGCGGCGGTGGCGATTGGTACGCGAATCCATCGAGTCTGCCGAACCTTCTCACATATCTGCGCGAGAATACGAACATGGATGTCGCATCCGAACCCGGGCGCGTCCAGATTATGGACAACGACCTCGCGAATTACCCGTACCTCTATATGACCGGTCACGGGAATGTGCGATTCACGGATGAGGAGGTATCGAGGCTCCGTCGGTACCTGATAAACGGTGGGTTCCTCCACGCCGACGACAATTATGGCATGGATGTAAGCTTCCGACGCGAGATCAAGCGCGTCTTCCCCGATAAGGATCTGGTCGAGCTACCGTACAATCACCCGATCTATCACTGCTGGTTCGACTTTCCGAACGGGCTACCGAAGATTCATGAACACGACGGGAAGCGTCCACAGGGGTTCGGAATATTCCACGAAGGTCGCCTTGTCGTGTTCTACTCGTACGAGACAGACCTCGGCGACGGCTGGGAGGATCAGCACATCCACAACAATCCAGCAGAAAAACGCCGAGCGGCACTCCGCATGGGAACGAATATCGTCGTCTACGCGCTCACCCAGCACGGGTACGGCAGCGACGAATCAGCCTCACGCTGACCGATCCTACGCGTTCCTACCGATCAGCTTTGCTCCGTTGAGTGACACGAACAGCGCAATGATCGCGACGAGAGAGAGTCCGAATGCACTTGTTGTGAGTAGCGAAGGGCGTTTCGGACCGCCGGGTGCGCCGGCGACAAACTTCCTTTTTGTACGGTAGGGTAGTTCGACTGGATCGCCGTCGATGTCGTGTGCGCGGATCAGGTCCGACGTCATCCCAAGCCACATGAACGGTACCGGCGCGTTCGCATCTGCCCATCCGGGATGCCATATGTCAGCCCAGTGCGCCAACGGTGTCCATCGCGCGAATCTCGGTGGCAGCGTGACGTCACGCTGCATCGGCATCAACTCGATCCAATCGTCTGTCGGCGTTCCGGTGGGTTTCACAATAGTCAAGCGCCTACCAGTTGTCGGGTCTTCCAGGAACACGAGCTCTTCAGGGATTTCGACGGTGCTACCGTTTGCCGAAAGCACCGGCCGTACAGTGCGGAATGTATCCCGGACGGCAATCGGTTCGATGAGTTTTACACGTCGTCCGGGTGGAATCGGTCGAGTGTAAAGATCGCTGATTGTCAACTCCAGCGGTGCGAGTTCCGAGACTGCGTTCAGTGGCACACCGCGTTCCCACTCGGTGATAGCGTCCGACTGTCCCTTCACACTCAGCGCAACAAGTACGACACACACGACCACAACGATTCCAGCGATCAGTCGAACGGTGCGCCACATGGCGTTACTCCTAAAGAAAAAACGGCCGCCGCTGGAGAATCTGCGACGGCCGTTTTGGATATGAGCGTGATTAGTCTTCCTGTTCGGCGAGGAAGTGCTCTGCATCAATTGCCGCCATGCACCCGCTTCCCGCCGCGGTAATAGCCTGCCGATAGTACGCATCTTGCACGTCGCCGCACGCGAATACGCCGGGTACATTCGTTGCCGTCGCCGGAATCGCGCCTTTGTTCGCACGTGGATTCGTGATGAGGTAACCCTTCTCGTCCATTTCGAGCTTGCCACGGAAGACTTTTGTATTCGGATCGTGACCGATTGCAACGAAACACCCTTGCATCGGCACGTCGGTGACCTTATCCGTTTTGACGTTACGCACCTTGAGCGACGTCAATCCGGTCTCTTTGGTGCCGACCATCTCGTCGACGACGCTATCCCAGATCACCTTGATCTTCTCGTGCGATAACACTCGGTTTTGCATGATCTGCGACGCCCGGAACTCATCGCGGCGATGAACGAGCGTGACACTCTTCGCAAAACGCGTGAGGAAGTGCGCCTCTTCCATCGCTGAGTCGCCGCCACCGATTACCGCAACATCCTGATTACGGAAGAACGCACCGTCACATGTCGCACACGCGGACACACCGTACCCCATCAATGTATCTTCGCCCTTCACACCCAAAAGTCGGGCCGATGCGCCAGAAGCAATGATAAAAGTATCGGCGTGGTATACGGTTCCCTCAACATCTATTCGGAACGGGCGCTTCGAGAAGTCTACGTCGGTAATCGCGCCATAGATAAACCGCGTGCCGAACCGTTCGGCCTGTCGATGGGTGACGTCCATCAACTCCGGCCCCATGATACCCGCTTCGAAGCCCGGATAGTTTTCAACTTCGGTTGTTATCGTCAACTGCCCCCCCGGCTGTCCACCTTCGACAACCAGTGGTTCGAGATCCGCGCGCGCTGCGTAAATCGCGGCAGTGAGTCCCGCAGGACCGGAGCCCATGATCATAACCTTTACATGGTTCGTCTGTTCGCTCACGATGAAAACTCCTTTAGTCTGTGAATGGTCGTCTGTTTGCTGAGAATCCGACGAATAGGCCGGATTGGTCATTACTTATTCGCGAACGCCCGAAACTCACCGAGAGTTCGCGTATTGAGTACGTCCGATCGTTCGAGCCAACCCTTACGACCGACCGCAACACCGATTTCCGTGTCGCGCAATCCATCGATGGAGTGCGCATCCGGATTAATAGCGATAACAACACTGTGTTCCCGAGCGCGTCGACACCAGCGCCAATCGAGGTCCAACCGGTGTGGCGAAGCGTTCAATTCAATCGCAACGCCGCGCTCGGCACACCGCTCGATTACTCGCGCCATGTCGACCGGATATCCCTCGCGCGCGAGCAGGAGTCGTCCCGTCGGATGCCCGAGGATCGTCGTAGCCGGATGATCGACAGCGCGTAGAAGCCGCTCGGTCGCTTCCTGCTCGGTCATTCGTAAGCGGCTGTGCACGCTCGCAATGACGAAGTCGAATCCCGATAGCAACTTATCATCGTAGTCGAGTCCGCCGTCCGACGTGATGTCGCTCTCGATGCCCTTGAGAACCGTAATCCCGTCAAGCTGCTCGTTGACGGCGTCGATCTCGTCCCACTGTGTGCGGACGTCATCGTCGGTAAGACCACCCGCGTAGAACGCCGAGCGACTGTGATCCGCGATTCCGAGGTACTCAACGCCAAGCGCCCTCGCAGCGTTCGCGAGCTGCTCAACGGTATTGATCCCGTCGGAGCGGTTCGTGTGGACATGGAGGATGCCGCGTATGTCGTCCATACTGACGAGTTGCGGTAGATCGCCGCGTTCCGCCGCGTCGAATTCGCCCATGTCCTCGCGAAGCTCCGGAGGAATGTACGGTAGTCCGAGCGCTCGATACAAATTCGACTCATCTTCACACGAGATCGATTCACCGTTCTCGCGAAAGAGACCGTACTCGTTTAGCTTGAGTCCGTCACGCTTCGCACGTCCGCGCAGGACGGTGTTATGCTCCTTCGATCCGGTGAAATAAGCCAGCGCAAACGGATATTCTGCATCGGACACTACGCGAAGATCGGCGTTGATCCCGCTCTTCAGTCGGACGCTCGATTTCGTCGGTCCGTGCGCAATGACATCGACGACGTCGTCGTTTTGCACGAACGCATCCATGATCTCGGATCGGGCGTCGTCAGAAGCACTCGCCAGTATGTCGAGGTCTCCGATTGTTTCCCGGTGCCGCCGAAGACTTCCCGCAATCTCTGCACGAATCACACCTGACTGCGATCTGACAAGCTCGAGAAGCGATTCAGCCGCCGCTTGTGCACGATGGTAGAGATGCCGATCGCGTCCTTGCATGCGAAACGCGATTGTCTTAAGCACGTTCTCCTGCGTCTTCACGCCGAACCCATCAAGCGCCGCGAGCCGATTCTCGCGGCACGCGTACTCGAGCTCTCCAATGTTCGTGACGCCAAGGTCTTCCCAGATTCGCCGTACCCGTTTCGGACCGAGTCCCGGGAGTTCCAGTATCTCCAGAACACCATCCGGGACTTTCGCACGCAGCTCGTCGTACTCTTTCAGCGAGCCCGTGGCGACCAACTCGGCGATGCTCGCGGCGAGCCCCTTACCAACGCCCGACACCTCTCCGAGACGATCTTCGCGAACGAGTGCCTCAATATCCTCAGTTATACTTTCGAGCGCTCGACCAGCATTTTGGTATGCGCGTGCCCGGAACGGATTGGCGCCTGTCAGCTCGAGGAGCGTCGCCATTTCGCTGAAGATACGCGCGACGTCAGTTGCGTTCATGTGATGTCTGTCCATTTCGGTGTATGGGACATCAGACCCGATAGTGCCCGATCGCTATGATCTCCCGGATGCAGCCTCGGCAAGTCGTGCAAGCTCCGCTTCGAGATCAAACATGACCTCGGATCCTACGTAGACCGTCGTCTTGAGTTCTTCCTCGTCGGCCATCTGCTTCAACGCCTTTAGTACGACGAGCATCTTCCGCGATTCCATCAGACATACCTGCTGAAGCTTCTTCGCATCGTCTACATTATCAGATTTTACGACACTCGCTGTGGCGTGGATAGAGATCAGGCTGTTATTCAGATGGTGAGCAAGGGTAATGACTGTTTGTCCGAGCGTCTGTCGTCTTGCTGTATCGAGTTGTTTGGCGGTTGTTTCGGATTGACGCGTCCGAGCAGCGAGCAACGCTTCGATTCGCGCTTTGAGTATACGGGGATCAGCATCTTTCGAAAGGTACGCATCCGCACCGGCGCTTGTTCCGGCAAGCTGAATCTCGGCCTCTTTGAGGCTTGTGAACATGATCACCGGTATATCGGCGGTCCCTTCCGACGTCTTGATTCGACGACACAGCTCTACGCCATCCATCTCGGGCATCGCGATATCCGAGAGCACGATATCCGGTTTGCGACGAGAAACGGCCTCCCAACCTTCGCGACCGTTCGTTGCTTCGTAGACGGCGTACCCGAGACGTTGGAGCCAAAGGCGGATGAGGTGGCGGACATCGGATTGGTCTTCGACGAGCAAAATCGTAATCGGCATCACTGTTCCTAATCAGTACCCATTGTTCCATGCGTCATAAAACTGTCCATCTTCGACACGGTCGTCGGGAATCGCTTCGAATGTTGGCCAAATAAGCTCGCCTTTCCGGAAAATGACCCGCATCGTTTTCGGTTCCAATACAGTCTGTCCTTCACGTTCGAACGACCAAGCGAAATGAGCGGCATCGTCGCGAAAACGTCCACCCGGTGCGGAGACAACCTGTGTCGGAACGCGGATATCGAATGCGACGCGAAATCCCGAAAGCAACGATTCGAAATCCGCCGTATTCGGTGCGGTGATAACAATTTCCGGTTCCGTTTCGTCGATTTCGTCTGCCGATGCGGTTTGGCCGATCCCGCTCGCATCACCGGAGAACATCAACGTCAGCTCATACACCCCGTCAACTTCACTCAAGGCGACATCGCGACCGTTGCCTCGCGTCCGGCGAAACGCCTCCAGATCACTGAATGCGTATTCGATCGAAACAACGATCCCGCTATCTGTACCAGCGCTCTCCGCGCGTCGAATGGTTACGCCTTCCGCACGAATACGTTCGGTAATCGCGTCGTGATCGATCCGGTCCACGGTTGCGCGGTAGAGCGCAGAGTCGGTACCGCTAACGAGTAGGTCGAGCGTTGTATTTGGTGTGAACAGGTGTCCGACGACTTCGCCCGAGCCGTCCGCGTTGAAGCTGATCTGCTCGCGGTAATCAATGCATCCACTCGTCGCGGTAACGACGAGAGCCGCCGTCATGATCGCAAGCGCGCTTCGCAAAAACCACATTGCGCTACCTCTTCTGTGACACGCGCCCGACGCGTCCTCGCTACACAAGGATAAGATACCGCGTCGGAATCGACCTGAACAGGGATTGCTTGGACTGATC
>CAZWQW010000090.1:0-11349 GCA_964635955.1 uncultured bacterium
GTCACACGCAGGAGACGGCGACCTCGACGGGTGGCGCGTCACATACAACGGGCAGTCGCACACGTACCGACCGCTCGATTTCGTCAAGCTGCTATTCGGACCGGAACGACCGGGTGGCATCGACCACCCGAAGCTTCCGCTTCCGATTCACTACGGCGCGCTGGACCACATGTAAGCGCCTATCTACTCACCGGCCACGGCAACACGTCCGACGCCTCGGCCCAGCCCTCGTAGTCGCGGGTCAGACTGCGGACGCGATCCGGGTCTTTCGACGCGAGGTCGTGAAGCTCGGTTCGGTCTTCCGTCATGTTGTAGAGCTCCCACGTCTGCGGATGACGTCGGACGAGTTTCCACTCGGCGTCGCGAATCGCGCAGTTACCCTCGTGCTCCCAGTAGATCGGACGACCGCGATCGAGTGCGCCACCCGTCAGGAGTAGACGCATACTCACGCCGTCGACTGATTGCACCGCGTGCCCCACGCGCTCTTTCGGGTACGTCGCACCGGCGAAATCGAGGACAGTCGGCATGATGTCGATTACGTGGCACGGCTCGTGGACGATACCGGTTGATGAGTCCACACCGGGCCCCGCGATGATGAACGGCGTCGAGATCCCGCCTTCGTGGACCCAGTGCTTATACAATCGGAACGGTGAGTTCGATGCGTTCGCCCACGGTAAGTCGTAGCTCGCGAATGTGTCGTCTGGACCGGGTGCGATGCGCGGCGTATTGCCGACCTTGATTCTTCGACCGTCCCACGTGGGAATCTGGTAGCGGAACGGCTGCGCGTCTTCGCCCTCTTCACGGAGGAACTCGGCGCATCCACCGTTGTCGCTCAGGAACATCACAACGGTGTCGTCGGCGATACCGTGGCGGTCGAGCGCGTCGAGGATGTGTCCGATACCTTGATCCATCCGATCGATCTGCGCAGCGTACACAGCCATGCGCAGGTCTTCCCATTCCTTGTGCTCGACGTCTGCCCAAGGCCGCGACTTCTCATCGCGCGGGGAGATCTCCCACGCGGGATTCAGCAGACCGGTTGCGTTGAGCTCCTCATGCCGTGAGGTCCGAAGCGCATCCCAACCTCCGACGCCGTAGCGACCGCGGTATCGCTCGATGTCCTCAGGCCACGCGTGGAGCGGCCAGTGCGGCGCGGTATACGCGACGTATCCGAAGAACGGCTGATTCTGCGTAATGGAGCGGTCGATCATCTCCACGGCGCGACCGCTGATCGCGTCGGTGAGGTAGTATTCGGGACCGCCCTCGTCGATGATCGTGTCGTTTTCGAGCATGTACGGCGGCTTGAAGTAGCTACCGCCGCCGCCTGCCATGCCGTAGTGCTCATCGAAACCGCGCTGCACGGGAATCGGATGCCGCTCGTCGCCGGGTGTCCATGATGCGGGATCGTTCGGTGCATACGTCCCGCCGACATGCCACTTCCCCGACATCCACGTTCGATACCCCGCCGACTTGACCGCCTCGGCGATGGTCACGGTATCGTTGCGAAGAAATCCCTGATATCCCGGTCCGACTCCGTGATCGTTGACCATATGACCGACTCCGGCGCGATGGGGATACAAACCGGTCAGCAACGAAGCGCGTGTCGGGCAACAGCGGGCGCAGTTATAGAACTGCGAAAAGCGAATACCACGTCGGGCGAGTCGATCGAGGTTTGGCGTGGAGACTTCCGACCCGTATGGGCCAATGTCGGAGTAACCCATGTCGTCACAGAGGATGACGATAACGTTCGGGCGTTTCGGAGCAGATACGGCAGCCACGATGCACCTCCGGATACGAGAAGATTCGATTCGCGTACCCGGTAGGGTAGCGCTACGCAGCGTGAGTCGCAACCGGTTTGTACGTAACCGTCTCGCTATTGGGGCGTCTGCGGTGTCATCTCCGAGCCAATAGGCGCGAGCGACCGAGACTCCTGCTCTTCGAGCTGGAGTTCCATTTCGCGGAGGCTCTCCTGTATGCGGAGTAGCCGATCTTCCCATTCGCGCAAACGAATGGCGCGCTGTTCTTGTAGCTCGATTTGCCGGTCGATGTTATCCCAATAGCCTTGCTCGTCGAAGTACCCGCGGAAAAGCCAGTTCGTACGCATCGCTTCCATGTTCACCGCGGCCTTTTCGCTGGCGATCTGCAGGTTCAACAGGATGCGATTCAGGCGGACGTAGGTCGTATCCTCGACCAGCAACTTGCCGATGGTGCCCTCACCTCGTTCGAGGTTCTCCGCAATCGCCTGCACGGTGACGCCCGCCTGTTGCGCGGCTTGCGCGACGGTATACGACGCCTGCGCGATTTCCTTGATGGCGTCCGATGCGAGGTTGATCATCGTATCGCCGCTTGCTGCCATGCGCGTCATCACGACGTAGAGGCTGTCGTCGGTGATGAGCTTGCCCATGGTGCCACGGCCTTCGCGAAGGTCACGAATGAGTAACGTCGTCTGGTTCGCGGTGCTCCGTATGTCACCCGTCGCTGTGCGGAGCGATTCGGCGAGGCTCGCGTACTCGTCGGTGAGTATCGCGATGTTCATCTCCGTGCGACGCAATACGTTGTCGGCGGTCTCAGCAATCGTACGGGCGCGCCGAACGACAGTGAGCACGCTGTCGTGCAGCGACGTTTCGTTGACGAGCTTGCCGATCGTCCCCTGCCCCTGGTCGATCTTCGCCGAAACCGACCGCAGTGAGGCGATGGTCATTCCGACGTTTACCATGAGGTCGGGCAAGGTATTGAGCGCTTCGTCGATGTCGTCCTGGAACTTCGTCAATGAAAGTGGCGATTGCCCCACGATCGTGTCGCCCGCAGCGATCGGGCGAGCGTGCGGTGAGCCTTGGGAGATCATGACGATCCGCGCGCCGATAAGACCCTCGGTGCCGATTACCGCGCGGGAGTCTTCTCGAATCTGCGAAAGAGCGTCACCGCGGATGTTGAATTCGGCGACAATCTTGCCGATGGTATCCGGTAGCGAGATTCTGCTTACCGTTCCCACGTTGATACCGGATATCCGTACGAACGCGCCTTCTTGGAGACCCGCGACGTCGGGGTACATCGAGTAGATCTTGACCCGACTCTGGAAGAGCTGCTGCCGCGCACCGAGCACGAACAGCGCGACCATGAAGATCACGATGCCGATCAGAACGAATATGCCTGTTCGTACGTTACGCGAGAGACCCGACTTGGCTGCCATCCTCAGGCCTCCTCCTTCACGGCGTTCTCCGGTTCTTCTTCCGGTTCTTCCGGCGTACCGCCATATTGCTCATCCGCAACTTCGATCGGATCACGGGTGAACTCCGTCGCAAGGAAAAACTGCACGAGCGGATTATCGATCGCCTCGATCTCCTCCCACGTGCCCGACGCGAGAACGGTCCCTCGATGCAAGAATGCAATCCGGTCCGCGACGAGTCGTGCCGCCGGCATATCGTGCGTAACCGCGATACTCGTGACGCCACGCTCTTCCTTCAACCGCGCGATGAGTTGACTGATCTCGTTCGATGTGATCGGGTCAAGACCGGTTGTCGGTTCGTCGTAGAGAATCACTTCCGGCTCAGTCATGAGCGTACGAGCCAGTGCGGCGCGTTTCCGCATACCGCCCGAAAGATCCGACGGATACTTCGCCAGCGTTCCCGACAGACCGACCCAGCTCAACTTCTCTTTCGCAAGCTCCGTCTTGTCGGAAGCGGATATATCTTTACGATTCCGCAGCGGGAAGACAAGGTTCTCCTCGATCGTCATGGAATCGTACATCGCGCCGCCCTGGAAGAGGAATCCGCAGCGCGCTCGCCATTTGTCGAGTTCGTCACGATCCATGTCGACGACATTCTTCCCCTCGACGAGCACCTCGCCTTTGTCCGGTTCAAGCAACCGAACGATACACTTCAGCGTGACGCTCTTACCCGTTCCCGAGCGACCGAGAACAACCGTCGTCAGCCCACGTTCAAACGTCAGGTTGATGCCGCGGAGCACGTGCAGCGTGCCGAATGACTTATGTACGTCGATGAAATCGATCATAACGTTCGGTACCGAGTCGCATGCGACGGGCTTTCAGACGAAGCGCATTATCCAGTCTAATGATAACGCACGTATACCGTACGTGGACAGGGCCGTTATCGCAACGGTATTTATGCGTACGCGCCAACGCGAGCCTTGCGTCCGCGACACCCAGCGGCTACCATCGGCGCGATAGAATCTCACGGAACGGAGACTGCTCATGTCGACGCCATCCCATACACGCACCCGCACGTCCACGACGCGCTCACCGAACGTGCTGTTCTTTTTCACCGACGATCAGCGATTCGACACGATTCGCGCGCTCGCCGATGAGTTCCCTCGCGCGAAGCAGCTATCTACACCGAACCTCGACGCGCTTGTCCGCCGCGGAACGACGTTTACCCACGCGCACATTCCTGGTGGCACGTGTCCGGCTGTATGTATGCCAAGCCGTGCCATGCTCCACAGCAGTCGGACGCTGTTTCACATCGACGGCTGTGGTGAGAGGATTCCGGATGAGCACATCACCCTCGGAGAGAGTTTTCGGAACGCAGGATACGAAACGTTCGGCACGGGGAAATGGCACAACGGTCCCGCGGCTTTCAATCGTAGTTTCTCCCACGGCGACGAGATCTTCTTTGGTGGCATGAACGACCACTGGAACGTTCCCGCGTACCGGTATGACCCGACCGGTCGCTACGAGGGCCGTTGCGCGTACGTCGATAACTGGGAGCTCTCGAACAAGGTCGCATATCGCGCGTGCGACCACGTCCACGCAGGTCGCCATTCCACCGAGCTTTTCACCGACGCGGCAATCGACTTTCTCCGCGACCGCGACACTGCGCGCCCGTTTTTCTGCTACGTGTCACTCATGGCGCCGCACGACCCTCGCACCATGCCGGAGCAATTCCGCCGAATGTACGATCCTGACGCGATCGAGTTGCCGGCAAACTTCATGGCACAGCACCCACTCGACACCGGCGCGCTGCGAATTCGGGACGAACTGCTCGCGGCTTTCCCGCGCACGCCGGCAGAGACTCGCCGCCATATCGCCGAATACTTCGCGATGATCAGTCATCTCGACGCCGCATTCGGACGGCTTATGGGCACGCTGGAATCAATCGGTGAACTGGAGAACACGATCGTCGTATTCGCGGGGGATAACGGGCTTGCTGTCGGGCAGCACGGACTGATGGGGAAACAGAGCCTCTACGATCACAGCGTGCGCGTGCCACTCGTCTTCGCTGGTCCCGAAATCCCACGTGGAGAACGTCGCGACGCGTTCGCGTACCTGCTGGATATCTTCCCAACACTCTGCGACATGACGGGTTGCGATATCCCCGGGAGTGTCGAAGGAATGAGCCTCGCGCCGGTCATAGCGGATGGACGCGTTACTGGCCGCGAGAGCCTTTATCTTGCGTATGATAAGACGCTTCGCGGCGTACGAAAGGACCGGTACAAGCTCGTCGAGTACGCGGTGAACGGGCATCAAGATACGCAGCTATTCGACCTCGTTGATGATCCTGACGAGCTCCAAAACATCGCTCGGAGTGACGGCATGGCAACCGTGCTCCGCGATCTGCGCGCGGAACTTTACCGCCTGCGCGACGAGTGGGGAGACCGCGCCCATGCCACGGGTGGCACGTTCTGGGCGGAGCACGACGCGGCTATGACGTGACGATTACAGCGCCGGTGGCCGTTGGCGGAGCCACGCACGGTTGAATACGTAGTGGTTACGGCTCGATGCGAGGTGAACGAGTCCGTCAGCGCCTTGAAATCCGCAGATATACCCCGCCGGCTCCGATTGCGATCGGCTCATTGGACGGAACGCGCCGTCCATCGTCTCGATCATGTGCTCCGGCCCATCGTCCGATACCGGTCGGGCGAACTCCCACGTCTTCCCGTCATCGAGTGAAAGTGCGCAGTAAAGTCCGCGCACAGGTCGACGAACACCGCTGCGGTCGGTGACGTGCATCCAGTCTTTCGGCTTCGACGGGTCCGTGTCGTCCTCGGGGTCATTTGAGAACGCCGCGAAGAAGAGTTCGCCCGTTTTCAGCTTGAAGAGCAGCGGTCGCTGTCCCGTGTGCACCGGGGGGAATACGCTCGGCGCATATGTCCACGTGGCGCCCATGTCGTTGGATGTGCTCATGGGCATCATCCCGTCGATCTCGTCACCGCGGCCAAACGCGAGCAATCGCCCGTCGCCAAGTTGTGCCACCGCAGCATGAATGCCCGCGATCGTGCCACCAGCATCATGCCACGTTTCGCCATCGTCGCGACTCATCCAGAGGGCGGTGCCACCCTTCCCGGATGAAACTGCGTCACATGGAAGCACGATAGTCCCATCTTGCGCACGAAATACCGTTGTAATCGGCATGTGACGGATGCCATGCTCCGGGACGATGAATCGTGCCCGTGACCACGTTGCTCCATTATCCGTCGATTTCCGAAGTAGCAGCGCAAGATTGCCCCACGTCGCGGCTGCGGAGATACCGGAGAAATGCCAGATCGTGCCGTTGCCATCGTTCCACAGCGCCGTTGTATGGTCATTTCGGTCGGGCGCATCCCAAAAGATGGACGGTCGGTCCCATTGATCGGCATACGCGTTCGTTTCTGGATTCCGACGCAATCGCGCGGCAACAGTCGCGACTTCGCGACCCGATTCCTCGCGGCAGGTGTACCACGCAGCAAGGATGTCACCGTTCGGACACTCAACAATCGACGGCACGTGGTTGTGATGGGCGAAAATCGGCCCGTCGGCTTCGGGTTTCACGCGGACGAACACGCGCGGTCCGCAGAAATACGGGTTTTGCGCGTTCGGTTCGCTGCGACGCGGAAGAGTGATCTGCGAGATGTTGCGACGATTCAGTGGCACGGGTGGCGGTGCCGAAGGTGCGGATGCAGGAACCGGTCCGATGGCGACGCGGAAACCAATGAGCCACGTTCGGTCATCGGGTACCGTTCCCATCCGATTCGCGGAGCGGAGATAATACGTCTCGGTGGAGTGACTACCGCCGCGCGTTACGCGGAAACACCCGTCGGCCGGACCGATCGGATCGGTTTGATCGCACTCCTCATACGGACCGTACCAGTCACGGCACCATTCCTCGACGAGGCCGTGGATATCATAGAGTCCCCATGGATTCGCCGGTGTCTGCCCGACATACAGCGGGACGATGTCACGTTCCGGCTTGGACCTCTCGGGATCGGGTAGCCACGACACGTTTTGGTTGAGATGGAACTCGGCGGGGAGGTCGTCACCGGTCCAGAACGGACCAATCGTGCCGGCTCGTGCCGCGTATTCCCATTCCGCCTCGGTCGGCAATCGGTACGGCAGATTCTCGCGCTCGCTCAACCATTCACAGAACGCCGTTGCCTCATTCCAACTCACGAATACGACCGCCTCGTCGTCTTCACGCGAGAACCCAAGCTTCCCACGTAACTCCCGATGCGCAGGATCGAATACTTCATACTGCGCGTTGGTAACCGGTGTGACACCGAGCGAATACGGCGATGAGATCGTGACAGTATGTACCGGGCGTTCGTCGAAGTCACCGTGTGTTCGATTGGGAAGCCGAACAAGATGCTCGGGAAGTGCGGAGTTATTCCCCATGGAAAACGTTCCCGCGTCGATGTTGACGAAACGCATTCCGAGGGAATTCGTGAAGTCGGCGGCTGTGGTCATCGGCGATCCTCGCGTTGTGAGGAATCAGAACACGTGAAGAGAATCAACGATGCGCAACGCCGTGTATCAAGTATCGGTGCGCGGATAAACGTCGGTGTCGAGGGAGAAAGCAGACACCGCGTTACGGCTCGTCGGTATCATCGGTGTCGTCGTTCGGCGAGAGTCGACCGTTGTCGAGACCGTATTCCTTCACCTTGCGATACAGTGTCGCCCGACCGATGCCGAGCTTTTGCGCGGCACCGGTGAAGTTACCGTTGGTAACCTCGATCGCGCGTTTGATCACTTCACGTTCGACATCGACCAGCGGACGAATCTCGTTCGTTTCCGGGTCCTCAATAAGCACCGCGTTTCGTCCGAGATGGATCTGTGCGATGCCAAGCTCGGTCAATTCCGGAGGGAGATCGGCAAGAGTGATGCGGTCCGAACCTGCGACTATGACCGCGCGATTGATGACGTTCTGAAGCTCACGCACGTTGCCCGGCCATGTATGTCGAGTAAACGCGTTCATGACTTGCGGATCGAATCCGGTGATCGTTTTGTTCGCCTCGGCGGCGTATTGGTGAAGGAAGTGAGCCGCAAGGAACGGTATATCGTCGATGCGTTCGGAAAGCGTCGGCAGGTCGATGGGGAATACGCTGAGTCGGTAGTAGAGGTCCAGCCGGAAATTGCCGTTTTCCACCTCGCGCCGGAGGTCCTTGTTGGTCGCGGCAATAACGCGCACGTTCGCATCGATGCTTTCGGTACCACCCACGCGTTCAAACGACCGGTTTTCCAGCACGCGAAGGAGTCGCGACTGCGCGCCTTGGCTCATGTCGCCGATCTCGTCGAGGAAGATACTCCCGCCACGCGCCGCTTCGAATTTTCCCTTCTGCTGCGCGACGGCACCTGTAAATGCGCCCTTCTCGTGTCCAAACAGCTCGCTTTCGATGAGCGTCTCGGGAATCGCCGCGCAGTTAACCGGGATGAATGGCCCCTTGTGCCGCGGACTCCCAACATGGATTGCGCGCGCGACGAGCTCCTTACCCGTGCCACTATCGCCCTGAATCAGCACGCTCACGTCGCTCTGGGAGACCTGCCCGATGAGGGTGAAGACGCGACGCATCGCGGCGGACTTGCCGATGATATTCCGCTGGTCCCACTTGTCAGCGAGTTCGCGGCTCAAGCGGTCGATTTCCCGTTGTGCCCGTGCGTAATTGACGGCATTCGCTACAACGCCGAGGAATTTCGGCAGGTTGTTCGTGTCATCAGGCTTTGTGAGATAGTCGAACGCGCCCAACTTGAGTGCCGTCACCGCGTCCTGTACGACTCCGGACGCGGTTACCATGACCGCGGGCGGATGATCGGGAAGTTCGTTGAGCCGCTTGAGGATATCGAGGCCGGTAAGTTCTGGAAGGATGACATCGAGCAGAACCGCGTCGATTGCCGAGAGATCGTCGAAATGGCGGTACGCCTGCCGATAGTCCTCGGCGAGCAAGACGGTGTATCCGGCGTTGGAGAGGCTCCGACGAAAGAGTGCTCGAATCGCCGCATCGTCGTCGACAACGAGAACCGTTCCGGTCTGTTCGGTGTCCTTTGCGCTCATGCGCGTGCGGCCTCCTCTCGGCGCGCCGTACGAACGTGGGTCATAGTTCGCCCGACGCGTCTCCCACCGTCGTCGATACAGATGGTACTCGAATAACCAAACGTTGGAAACCCTGACACGAAACACCGTACGACTACTCAGTATCACATAGCGTGATACTTCCCCCAACCAATAGGTAGATCAATATTCACTATTCACGTGCGCCAACTACCATTTTCCGTATTAGGGAGATTTCTGACTATGGCTGGAGACATTGTTGTTCAATACGAGCCGACGCCGGATAACCCGCGTAACTCCGAAGGGGCGTTCATTACACTTCGTCGCCCCGATGGCAAAACGCGGATCATGTTCGCCTACACGCGCTTCACCGGCGGTCGTGACGACGCGGCCACCGCCGACATTGCAGCGATTTACTCGGATGACGGTGGCAAGACGTGGACCGATCCGAAGATCATCGTGCCGAATCGCGGCGAAGTGAATACCATGAGCGTGTCACTCCTACGGATGAATGACGGCCGCATTCTCTTCAGCTATCTGACGAAAGACGGCATCCATGGATGGCCGCACGGGAATTGCCGTCCGTGGGTATGCTTCAGCAGTGACGAAGGTGCTACGTGGACCGAACCGAAGCTCATTACGCAGGTTCCCGGTTACTACGTGCAGAACAACGACCGCATCATTCAGCTTTCGGATACGCACCCGGTAGCACCCGGTCGCCTCATCGCTCCGCAGTCGTTTCACCGGCTGACCGGATATGAACCCGCGACCGAGAAGTTCCATTTCACGTCGAGCATCGTGATCTGGACAATCTCCGACGACGGCGGTGAGACATGGCACGAAGCGAAGACCTGGTGGGCGATTCCCGTGTCGAGCGGATCGGGTATTCAGGAGCCGGGCGTCATCGAGCGTCCGAATGGCAAGCTCTACGGTTGGGCCCGTACGGATACCGGTTACCAGTGGACGACCGAGTCCGGTGACGGTGGCGAAACATGGGCGCCTTTCCAGCCGGAACGCAACTTCATGAGCCCCTGTTCGCCGCTGAGCATGAAGCGGATCCCCGGAACCGACCGCCTGCTCGCGGTCTGGAACGATCGGTCCGACCGTTGGGATATCGGCACACCGGATAAGTGGAGTTGGGATCGGACACCGCTCGCCAGTGCAATCAGCGACGACAACGCGGCTACGTGGACGAATCACCACCTCATCGAAGACGATCCGAAGCACGGCTACTGCTACACCGCAATTCACTTCCTAAGCGCCGATGAAGCGCATGGCAGTGAACCGTTCGTGTTGCTTGCGTATTGCGCGGGCGGTGAAGAGACGAAAGGTGTGCTGAATCGACTTCGTATGCGCCGGATTCCGTTGAGCTGGTTTACCGCGGAATAACGAGGCGCAGCAGCGATTAGCGGTGAAGCCTTCGCGAAGGAGAGCAGACCATGGCATCGACTGATCCGAAGCGTCCGAACGTGGTGTTCATCCTTTCGGACGACCAAGGAGCGTGGGCGCTCGGCTGTGCGGGTAACAGCGAGATCCGGACGCCGAATCTCGATCGGCTTGCTGCGCACGGTACGCGCTTCGAGAACTTCTTCTGCGCGTCGCCGGTCTGCTCTCCCGCTCGTGCAAGCATCCTCACCGGACGGATCCCGTCGCAACACGGAGTGCACGACTGGATCCGCGACGGAAACATGCCGAGCGACGTCGAATGGGGTGCGCAGGGGAAGGTAATCGAGTATCTCCACGGCATCCCCGGATACACCGATGTACTCGCGGCGAACGAGTATACCTGCGGCATCAGCGGCAAGTGGCACCTTGGCGATTCAGGGCATCCGCAAAAGGGGTTTTCCTACTGGAAGGTTCATTCGCGCGGGGGGAGCGGCTACTACGACGCGCCGATGTTCGCCGACGGACGTGAGTACGTCGAGCCGCGCTACGTGACCGACGTCATCGCCGAGAACGGGATCGCGTTTCTCCGCGAACAGGCGAAAACGGACGAGCCGTTCTACCTCAGCGTTCACTACACCGCTCCGCACAGCCCGTGGACGCCGGATCAGCATCCGAGCGAGACCTACAACGACTATCACGCGAACTGCCCGTT
>CAZWQW010000091.1:0-7954 GCA_964635955.1 uncultured bacterium
TCGAGCACGAAGCCTTTCTACGAGCTACTCGAACAGAATGGTGATCAGTGGCCGGTGCTCGATAAGGAGCTCAATTTCGAGTTTCAGGGATGTTATACAACGCAGACGAGTATAAAAAAGGCGAATCGATTCGGTGAGAACCAGCTCTACGAAGCCGAAGCCGCAGCGACGCTTGCCTCCGGGCAGACCGGCATGGCGTACCCTGCGGATCGTTTTCGCGAAGGTTGGATCAATACGCTTTTCAGCCAATTCCACGACATCCTGCCGGGATCGGGTGTGCGGGACACGCGCGACTACTGCATGGGGCAGTTCCAAGAGACCATGGCGCGGACCGGTAGCATCGTGACGCGGTCGCTTCGTGCGCTTGCGGGCGACGTGAATACCGCCGCGATCGCGGGTGAGGCAACGGCAGTGCCGGGTCCGGCCAGCGGTGCGGGTGCGGGATTCCAAAGCGCACTTGGTGGCGTGAGTCATCTCGATGGGCAGGCCGAATCGGTTCGACCGTTCGTGGTATTCAACCTCAACGGATGGTCGCGTAGCGAGGTCGTCGAAGCGACGGTGTGGGACACGTCATGGGATAAACACCGTATCTGCGTCGAAGATGAGACCGGAGCAGTCTACGCGGCACAGCCCGTTGGCGAAGGTCACTACTGGGGTCACAACTGGCGAACCGTTGTCTTCCCGGCGAAAAACATCCCGGCGATGGGGTATCGCACGTTTGTACTGCGCGAAGGGAAGGCGGACGTCGTTGGGGCGCTGAGTCACCCCGCGCGTGGCGTTGTCGAAAACGAATTCATCCGCATGGAGGTCGACTGGACGACAGGTGGCATCAAATCCCTCGTCGATAAGAAAACGGGTACTGAGTTCGCCGATCCGACCGATCCAATGGGCTTGTTTGAGTTCGCCATTGAGCGGCATCACGGCATGTCGGCGTGGGTAATCGGCGATATCAAGTCGAGCCGAATGCTCATCGATGTGGAAAGCGTCGAACAGCACGCGGGACCGTATAGAACGGCGTTCAAGAGCACGATCAAGGTTGCCGAATCACGTATCGTGATGGAGACAATCGTGCGAGCCGGTGATCCGACGGTTGAGCTGAACATCAACGTGAATTGGTTCGAACGTGGCACACCGGAACGCGGCGTACCGATGCTGCGGCTACACATTCCGACGTCGATTGAGACGGTTACACCGCGGTACGAAATCCCGTGTGGAACGATTACACGCACGTTGACTGATGGCGAGGAAGTTCCGTCGCAGCGCTTCTGCGACCTTAACGCGAGAGACGGTTCGGGTGTATGCGTAGTGAATGACAGCAAGTACGGGTTCGCCGTTGAAGGTTCTTCGCTACGGGCGACGCTTATTCGCTCGTCGTACGATCCCGATCCACTGCCGGAGATTGGCGAACACACGATGCGTTTCGGCATCCGTCCGCACGGTGCCGCGTGGACTCCGACAGACGACGTGAAAGCTGGGGCGGCGTTCAATCAGCCACTTCGCGTCGTTGGAACAAATGTCCACGCTGGAAGTCTTCCGCCGGTATCGTCATGGCTCGGCGTCGAACAGCCAAACGTGGTGCTCGCGGCGGTAAAACGTGCCGAAGACGGTCAAGGTATGATTCTGCGGGTGTACGAAACGGATGGTCGAGACACCGAGTGCACGATCGCCGTAGACAAGGCGTTTGGTGTATCGAGTGCGGTGGAGGTCGACTTACTCGAGCAACCGCTCGCGAGGAATACTGCACAAGTCGCGGAAGGACGTCTCGCGGTGAAGATCTCCGCGCACGGCATCACGTCGGTGCGTTTGGCGTGATCGCGATGTAAGTACATGGCTCCCGGGTTCGTATTCGCGCGAGCCTGGGAGTCCGATACACCCTGTTTTCTTGACTCGTAAACGTATAGCACGGTATGTTTATTGGGACGTTTCCTATGTCGTATCGCGTACCTTCTTCCGCCGGTTGATCAGTGATACATACAGCACACCGTTTTCTCATTGTTGTTACCGTTTTTATCGGATCGATCGCCGTCGGTCAGGTAACTGCAGCGCAGCTCGAAACGCCGGTGAAAGCAACCGTTCGGTTCACCTCGTCGTTCTGCGAATACCGACCGTTTCGTTTCCATGCCGGTGTCGACTTTTCGACTGGCGGCATTACCGGTGTGCCGGTCGTTGCCGTCGATGACGGATACATCTGGCGCGTTCGGACATCCCCGTACGGGTACGGGAAGGTCGTTTATCTCCGGTTGACAGACGGCCGCACGGCGGTTTACGCGCACCTCGAACGGTTCGCCGATAGCATACAGACACTGGTTCGTGCGGAACAGGAACGTCGTCAGACCTATACGGTCGATTTGTTTCTCCAGCCGGATCAGGCTCGGTTCAAACGCGGCGATATTATCGCGTGGAGCGGTCGCACAGGTATCGGCGCGCCACACCTCCATTTCGAGATGCGTGATCGTAGTAACCGCCCAGTGGATCCCCTCGCCAACGGATTGATTTTCGACGATACTGTTGAGCCGACAATCGGAGTTATCGCGTTCGTTCCCATGGATGCTAACGCACGGATCGATGGGCAGACCGAGCCGGTTCATGTACCCGTGGTGAAGTATGGTAAGGTGTGGACCTCGCGCAAAAAGGTGACGCTTTCGGGTCGTGTCGGGGTGGCGCTTGCCGCATGGGACCGCACACAGCGCGGTCAGTACCGCTTGAGTCTCCGCTCGACGAATATGGCAGTCGATGGGCGTGAAGTATTCAGTCGATTCTACGACGTGATGTCGTTCGGAACACAGCATCTCTCCGTGTTTGATCGGAACTTTCAGCTCGCTGCGACCGGCCAAGGTCGTTTCTTCAATATGTACCTCGCGCCGGGGAACACCCTTCCGTTCTATGGTGACCGCATGCCGGGTGCTGGTATCCTCGCGTGCGAGACTGAACCTGTCGAACCGGGTGAGGAAGTTCTTGAACCGGGCGAGCATGAACTGAGCTTTACGATTTTCGATTTCGACGGGAATGCGGCAGAAGCGCATCTTACAGTAATCGTCGGCAGTGCGCCGCGAATCACGGAGTTCCGACCAGTGGAGACCGAAGAAGGTCTTTTACTTCGAGTGGTTGCTGAGGATTCGCTCGATGCAGTCGAACTCTCGGCGTTTCTCAGTAGTGACAATGGTCGCACATGGCGAGAGATTGAGGCGGATTCGGCGGATTTGGTGCGACGTGAGCGTGTCGAGCGAGAACTGTTGCTGCCTTCCGGTGGTGCTGAGATAATTCGTGTCGTTGCGTCGGACACACTGGGTCTGAGAGCGACGCGTGTAGCAAAGATCGGTGACCTTGGCAAACAGCCGCGTTTCGACGTGAAACAGTCTTGGAATCGGGACTGGGTGGCATTCGATGTGACGACCTCGCATCCGCTTCCGGAACTGCCTACACTCGTAACAACGTGGGGTTCGGATCGGTATGTGCCGATGAACGCGCGCGAGGTGTCTCCCGGTCTGTACGAGGCAGAGGTTCGTCCGGACGTATCGTGGCCGAAGGAGTTCGTAGTTCGCGTACTGGCCGGTGAAGGTACGCCAACGATCGTATCGCAGTGGCGCAGTGAAAGCAGCATACCGGGTCGATTCGATCCAGTAACCGCGCAGGATTCTACGGAAGCGCTCTACCGTGGTGTCGTACGATTCACCGATGCGATACCCGATTCTGGCGGTGTGATTCGTATAAGCGCAGGTGAGTGGGATACGACCTTCGCCATACAAGGGCGCGTGATCGGGGTATGGGGTGGTGATTACTACACATCCGACGGTTCGGCCGGACTCGAGGTGGGGCGCGGAGTGTTTCCGGAGCCGTTCTTCGTCCGGATCGATCGCGAAACGTTGCCCGCGTTTCCCGAGCTCGAACCGGTCGGAAGCGGATATATATTCGAGCCGCAGGTGTTCCCGTTGATCGGTGAAGCAACCACCGTAGTATCCCTACCGGATTCGGTCGATCTCACTGGCGTCGCGTTGTATGCCTATTCACCTCGAGGCGCGGACATTCTTACACCCGCAACAGAATCGTTCAACCACACCTTCCGCGCACGGGTGCGAAGTCTTTCGACTGTTGGCGTGTATCGCGATCAGACACCGCCGGTGATACGGTTCATTTCGCCGGCACGTCGCACGGATTCACGTACACCTCGGATTCGGGTGCAGTTGACAGACAAAGGTTCAGGATTTCCGCAGTCGGACGACGCGATGGAGATGCGCATCGATGATCGCTGGGTCCCGGCAGAGTATGATCCTGAGCAGGACGTGCTCACGTATACTCCTGAACGCCCACTCGACCGCGGTGAACACTCGGTCGTCGTCCATGCACGCGATAGTGTGGGGAACGAGTCAAGCGCAACCTACCGGTTCACTATCGACTAACGCGGTGCCAAGCACCAGGCGCCGAGGAGCCGTCGTGAAAACTGATGCAGTGCGCCGCGCATTCATCGCGTTGCTCATGATCACGCGGCCGAATAACGTTGCACTGACGGCGCTTTCGGTGGTTGTCGGAGGCGTATGCGCGTTTGCTCCGTTCGGCGGTGAGTTGGCGATTGCGGCTGTATCTGCGTCGCTTATCGCGGCGGGAGGATACGTCCTCAACGACGTGTTCGACATTGAAATCGATCGTATCAACCGGCCTGAGCGGCCACTTCCGAGCGGTGATATCGGAAAACTGGCAGCGATTTTTTGGGCAGCCATTCTCGTCGTCATCGGCGTCGTTCTTTCCATGTTTCTCCCCCGTTCGAATGCGGTAGTTGCCGTTATCGCCGCTGTTTCACTCGTTCTGTATGCCGCGTGGCTGAAACGCACGCTTCTCGTTGGAAACCTCGTAGTCGCCGCTGTTAGTGGGCTGACATTTCTCTATGGTGGTTTCGTTGGTCCTGCTGCGTATATGGCGCTTGTTCCCGCCGTACTCGCGAGTTTGTTTCATCTCGGACGCGAGTTTTTCAAAGCCGCGGCTGACCGAGTCGGTGATTCCGCGGTTGGAGCAAATACCATTGCAGTAAAATACGGTGAGGATTTTACGGTTCGGGTTGCAACGATACCCCTTTTTATAGTAATATCAGTGTCGACATTGCCATACTTCTGGTCGTGGTTCGGGATACGCTATCTTATCGTCGTCGTAGTCGCCGTCGATGCCGTTCTGCTTGGCGTTATTGTATTCGCATGGCGCAATCCGAACCTCTCGATGGCGGGTAGACTTGCGCGCGTGCTCAAGTGGGACATGCTCGCGGGGCTGATCGCGTTGGGATATGATCGATGGGCGACATGGATATCGACTCCCAGTTGGTGACAACGGCGACGATCGTCGGTGCAATCGTTCTTGCGCTCATCATCTGGCGACTTCGCGTTGTAACCTTCGTGGGAGCGATTGGTATCGCCGTCCTCGGTGCATCGATCGTTCTTATAGGATCATGGACATTCCTTATCCCCCTCTTTGTGTTTTTCATCTCTTCGTCGATACTCACAATACTTCCCGGCGGACTCGAAGAAGCCGATGAACGCCGAACACTGGCACAGGTGATTGCGAACGGCTCGGTGGCATGGCTTGCGGTGCTCGCGATACCGTTATTGCCGTGCGGAGTGTGGCATCACCATAACTTGCACGCGTTCTTCATCGGTGCGATCGCCGCGGCGAATGCCGATACATGGGCTACGGAAATCGGTACACGGTACGGCAAAGATTCGCGGAGTATCGTAAGCGGACGCTATGTCGATCCCGGCACATCAGGTGGGATCACAACAATCGGCACCATTGCAGCGGCGCTTGGTGCGCTTGCTGTTGCCGCGACGTATCCGTTGGTTTTTCCGCCGACGGGATACCGGATGTCGGACATCCTCATCATCACTGGAGCCGGTTTTACCGGATCGCTGGTGGACAGTGTCCTCGGTGCGACGCTCCAGAAAAAGTGTCGGTGTCGCAGGTGCGGCGAGTTGGTCGAGAGTAAAACACATTGCGGACACGCGACCTCCGTTTTACGCGGATTCCTTACGAACGATCACGTGAACTGGTTTTGCACGATTGTTGGTGCGTTGATCGCATGGTGGTGGGTCGGTAAGTGACGAAAATCGGTACGAGGAACCTGGATCTAACTAACCGACTTCAGGAAGTCTGCGGCCAGGCCGTTCGGCGCGGCGAGGTGCCGGGTGGTGTTGTGTGGATTGGCTGTCGCGACGAAACGGTGGTTGCGTTTCCCTTTGGTATGCGCGCCACCGTGCCAAATCGAGAGCCGGCGACGCTCGACACCATCTACGACCTCGCATCGCTAACCAAGCCGCTGGTCACGGCTATGCTTACCATGCAGGCGGTGGAGGAGGGGCGACTCAACCTTTACGAGCCGCTCGGTAGCCTGCTTCCGATTTCCAGCGAGAACCCGGTATCGCAGACGACGCCACGGGAACTTCTTCTCCATATCAGTGGACTACCTGCCGGACGCGAGGTTCCTGCGAGTATCGGTTCTTCCGAAGACATCGTCGCAGATGATGGGTTCGTCGCCGCGATGGTCGATGGCGGACTCGTTACCGAGCCCGGTATCGCGTTTGTCTATAGCGATGTCGGGTTTCATTTGCTGGCTGCCGTTATTCGGCGCGCATTGGGCGCTCCGCTGAGAGACCTTGCGCAGGAGCGGATATACGAACCGCTTGGCACGAGCGATCTGGCATACGGCGTACCCGACGATGCACGTGCGCGCACGGCACCGACGGAAATGTGCGAAGGCGTAATGCTTCGCGGTGTCGTGCATGATCCGCCCGCGCGTCGTCTCGGCGGCGTGTGTGGACACGCAGGACTTTTTGGCACGGCCGCTGATATCTCCCGTTTCTGTCGAATGATCCTGCGTCGTGGCGAGATCGACGGCAACAGGTTGATGCAACCCGCGACGGTCGATCGGATGATTGCACCGGTGGATGTGCCCGACGGTAAACGACGAGCGCTTGGCTGGGATGTCGACACGCAGTACTCGAATCCGCGTGGGGAGATACTACCATCGCGCGGTGTGGGACACACGGGCTATACCGGTCCATCGCTTTGGATCGATCCACCGAGCGGTATCTACATCATCCTCCTCACGAACAGAGTTCACCCGGATGGTCGCGGCGATGCTGTTCGCCTGCGTAGACTCTTGGCGAACGTTGTTGCCGTCGCACTGCTTCCATGACCGGCTCCTGATTATCTTCGAGTACCGAACCGACTCAGATTCCCCGGAGAAGAACGGCATGACCTTTACCGACGTCGCGGTACAAGCCGCAGAGGCCGGCGCGCGCATACTGCTTGAACACTTCCGCAGCCTTGATCCAGCGGAGATTCAGACCAAACAGCGAAATGACTTCGTTTCGTTTGTAGACAATCGGTCGGAACAGGCGATTCGCGACGTGATTCTCGGTGCATATCCGCACCACCAATTCGTCGGTGAGGAGCAAGGCGCGCGGGGCTCCGAAAGCGACGAATGGCGCTGGATCGTTGATCCGCTCGACGGAACGAGCAACTTCGTGCACGGTGTACCGCAATTCAGCGTATCGATTGCACTCGAACATGCAGGCGAGCTTGTTGCTTCGGTTGTGCTCGACCCTGTACGGAATGATGTGTACCGCGCTGAACTCGGCTCCGGAGCGTATCTCAACGGTAAACGGCTTCGCGTCGCCGAGACACAATCACTCGAAGAAGCGTTGATCGGTACCGGCTTTCCTTTCCGTCATCACGAGGTACTCGACGATTACCTCGCGACATTCCGTTCGGTATTTCCCCGTGTCGCAGGTGTTCGACGACCCGGTTCGGCCGCAATCGATTTCGCGTGGGTCGCATGCGGGTTTACCGCCGGATTTTGGGAGTTTCTCCTGTCGCCGTGGGATGTCGCCGGTGGCGCGCTCTTGATTACCGAAGCCGGAGGTATCATCACCGATTTCGCCGGCGGGAAGAACTTTCTCGTGTCTGGAAACGT
>CAZWQW010000091.1:8054-11159 GCA_964635955.1 uncultured bacterium
GATGATCTGAATTCGTGGACGAAAGATGCGGATATGCGGTTCTTTGCGCCGCCAGAGTACGAGCCTCACGATTGGCGCGATCCGTTCGTTTTCTGGAATGCCGACGCAGGTGAATACTGGATGCTACTCGCGGCGCGGAAGTCGTCGGGGCCGAATCGGCATCGCGGTTGTGTCGCGTGTGCGGTCTCGACTGATCTTGTAACCTGGCGAGTGCGTGAGCCGCTGTGGGAGCCCGACGCATATTACACGCACGAGTGTCCCGATCTCTTTCAGATCGGCGACACTAACTATCTGGTCTGGTCCGAGTTCTCCGATCGATTCCGGACACGATACCGTATCGCCAACTCGCTCAACGGGCCGTGGCGGCGGCCACTCGATGATCAATTTGACGATCGAGCGTACTACGCGGCGAAGACAGCTGGAAAGGAATCGGAGCGGTTTCTCTTTGGCTGGTTGCCGACGCGGGAACATGAACGCGATAATGGGAATTGGCAGTGGGGCGGCAATCTCGTTGTGCACGAGTTGTGTCAACGCCGGGAAGGTTCACTTTCCGTGCGACCGCCCCAATCGGTGATCGAAGCGTTCACGGAACAGGTGGCGCTAACACCGGTTGACCGACTCGGAACGTGGGATGCGAATGGCGACACGTTGAGAACCGATGCAACTGGTCGCTACAGTGTTGCGACACTCTGCGCAATGCCTGATGAGTGCCTGATCTCGTGCGAAGTGACCGGTGAGCAGCACGGCGAATTCGGATTGCTGTTTCGCGTGGGCGACGAACTCGAGCACGGGTATATATTGCGAATTGAGCCGAGTCGGAATCGTATCGCGTTCGACCGGTGGCCGCGTCCATCGATGGAGTATCCGTTTCTCGTTGAACGTCCGCTTTCGGCGGAATCGAATGAATCGGTGAGTCTTCGCGTGATCGTCGATGGAACAGGTGTTGTTGCGTATGCGAATGATGAGATAGCACTTTCGTGCAGGATGTACGAGTTTCGGACTGGTGCGGTGGGCGTCTTCGCGACGGAATGTGCAGCGCAATTCTCAGATGTATCGCTGCGGGTACGCCTTTGATATGTGATTAAGCACGTCTGCGAAGTGCGAGCTTTTCGATGCCGACGAGCAGGTATCCCCACTTGAGTTGATCGGGCGCAACGGTGATTCGTGTTTGCCCTCTGTTGAGTGATAGACTGCCGGCTCGGTACGTGCGGAATTCGTCGGACGTGCCTCCTTCGGGAATCTGAACGGAGAGCGACTGTCGTTCCGTACGGATCGCGACGGAGCATCCGGAAGTAATAGTACGATACCACACGGTGAGCGCGACGTCGTACGCACCTTCGCTTTCCACGTCGACGTTCCACACGGCTTCGTGCTCGGGCACCATCCAATAGTCGATGTAGCGCCGCCCATCGTGTTCCATGATGCGCAATCGCGCGCCTTTAACACCGAGTCCGTGGAGTTCCGCGTCGTTCGCGTCGAGTGCGGTTTCCCCGTCGCGGAGAACGAGAACTGTCGGCTTCGACTCCGGCTTCACGGGGTGTCGTTCCCAAGCTTCAGGTACATTGGCGAGGTCGAGCCGAATCACGTTGACCGACGAATCCGGCGGAAGCGCGGGGAGGTTCCGAAGCTCTATTCCATCAGGTGTCGTGATTACATCGACAGGGCTTTCCTCTGGAAGTAACGTAGCGGTGCGTACATCGACTGCCCCTGGTAGTGTGATACGATCTGTAGCGGGCCAATCGAGCAGATGAAGGTACACGGTTCTATCGCGCCGCGTTGCGCGAAGCGTGGAATCGGTGAACGCTGGTCCGGCGGCGGTTCCGAAAATCGCTTCGCCGAATTTCGCGAGCCACGCGCCAATGAGTCGCATCCGTTCCGCTTGTACCGCTGGAATCGTTCCGTCCGGTGCGGGTCCGACGTTCAGGAGGTAATTCCCTCCGGCGGCAGCCATCTTGACGAGACTTTGAATGAGATACGGTGCGCTGTGAGAAGCGGTGTCGCCTTGGTATCCCCACGAGGTCGGGCTAATCGATTCGCACGCTTCGAAGAGGTATCCCGTAAGGTCTTCGGGAAGGTGCCGTTCTGGCGTGAAGAAGTCGCCGTACCGCGCCCGATCGTTTACAACGGCGGTCGGTTGAAGCGTTTTGATTGTCTCGTATACTTCGCGGCCGCGCCACTGTTTCTCTGTCTTATGCGAGCCGTCAAACCAGATACCGTCGATGCGTCCGTAGTCCGTGCAGAGCTCGCGCACCTGCCCGATGTAATAGTTGGTGTACCGATCCCAATCTGGCGTACCGTTTTTTAGTGGTGGATTGAGATCTTTGAACGCACCGGGTTGGTGAACGAAATTCGGATGGTGCCAGTCGGGCTGGGAGTAGTAGAAGATGATGCGCATGTCGCGAGCGTGACACGCGTCGACCAACTCACCGATGAGGTCGCGACGGAACGGTGTGTTTGTTATCTTCCAATCGGTGAGCGCGCTGTCGAAGAGGCAAAAGCCGTCGTGGTGCTTTGCGGTGACGGTGATGTACCGTGCACCGGCGTCTTGCGCGAGCGCGACCCACTCGTTCGCGTCGAAGCGGTGTGGATTAAATTGTTTGGCGAGTTTCTCATACTCTGCGCGCGAGATGTTTTCGTTGTACATGACCCATTCGCCACGTCCGACCAGTGCGTACAGTCCGAAGTGGACGAACATGCCGAATCGCGCGTCGGCGAACCAGCGGATCGCATCGGGTATGGTGGGTTGGACGAGCATTTTGGGTGACCTCGATCATCGTCATTCGTTGTGAGGTGGTGCTGTTGCGAGATCGGGTCGCGAAGACCGCTTCCTATTTCAATGTACTAAATCGGTGTTTGATGTGCGCTCGCACGGCATCGAAGGCATCGCGAAGGCTGATTTTCTTCCCCTGATCGAAGCCCCGTGCGTTGTACGCTACCGGTACTTCGACGATTTTCGCTTCTTTTACCCGCGCGACTTTCTGAGTGAATTCCGCGCAGAACGAGAAACGTTCTTCTTCGAGGGTCATCTCATTGAGAATATCGCGACGAAACACCTTATAGCACGTGTGCGCATCGGTAAGGCGCAAGCGGGATAGCGCGTTCGCG
>CAZWQW010000092.1:0-3933 GCA_964635955.1 uncultured bacterium
TTCCTTTCCGTGTCCAAGTTCCACTCGAGAATCGGACCGAGGCTCGCCGTAAACCCGATGGCGAGCAGTACCGCGTCGGCATCGAGCGTCGTTTCGGCCTTGTCGCGAAGGTTGCGCACACGCACCTGTTCCACGTCATCCGCGCCGACGACCTCTTCCAACGTCTCGAACAGGCGCACCTCAACCGGCGACGCAATCACTCGCTCCACCGTCTCCTCGTGTGCGCGGAAGACATCGCGTCGGTGAATGAGCGTTACGTGTTCCGCGACGTCAACCAGATCGAGCGCCCAGTCACACGCCGAATCGCCGCCTCCCACGATAACCACCCGTTTCCCGCGAAACATCTCCTTGTCGCGAACCGAATAGTACACGCCGCGATCGAGGAAGGTATCGATGCCCGGTGCGGGCATATTCCGTGGCGTAAACGAGCCGATTCCCGCCGCGATGAGGACCGTGCGCGTGATGTGCACCTGTTGATCAGTGGTCAGCGCGATCCAGTTCTCGTCGAGGTGATCAAGCGCGACGACGCGCTCGTTGAGACACACCTTCGGCGAATACGTCATCGCCTGTTCGATGAGACGATTGGCGAGATCGCGCGCGAGAATCTGTGGAAACCCCGGCATGTCATACACGAGCTTCTCCGGATACAGCGCGCTGAGTTGCCCGCCAAGCTCCGGCAGGCTGTCAACGATCTTCACCGACATCTGCCGTAAGCCGGCATAAAACGCTCCATAGAGCGCAGTCGGACCACCCCCGATAATCGTGATGTCGTATCGATCCGGTGCGGTTGAGTCGAAACTTTTCATCATAATCGGCACCTACTATGTCAAAAGAGCCGAGAACGTCTCCGTCCCCGGCTCATGTTCTTATGTAAGGACGCGAAAACGTCACGCTGTTGGGATTGCGTACTCTGCCATCCAGAGGCCGTGGAGATTGCACAGCTCGTAGACGACGAACTTCTCCACGTTGTTCACATTCGCCGTAAACGACGCCTGTGCGGGCGCTGGATCGGAAGGTTGCAGCACCTTCTCGGCGAGGATCTCTTTCTTCCCGTTTCGCAACCAGATCTGCTTGATCCAGTGCGACGGAACCATCTCGTGCTGCACGGTGACGTCGACCCGGTAATTCCCCGCTTCGTCGAGCTTCGTCAGAATCGCTTCGGGAACGTGCGAGTCCTGCTTGCCGCCCCACGCACCCGGGTCATTCCGCGTGTACACTGTCGCGTCGCCGAACACTTCATCGACCGATCCGTCTTCGCCAACTTCCGCCTCTTTGTAGCTGCATGCGATTGGGAACAGCGCGACTGCTGCGCCGACACTAAGCGTCTTCAAAAAGTCGCGTCGGCTGAATGATGTGTTGTCTGCCATACAGTACCCCTCTCGAAAAACGGCGATTGTCGGACTCGTGTTGTCAAACCGTCCTACAGCACCGAACAGTTCCAACCGCGTTACGCCGTGCGCGGAAGTACGAACCCACCATCGACACGCAGCATCGTTCCCGTGATGTACTCGGCGCGGTCCGACGCAAGAAACGCGACCGCGTCACCGATCTCCTCCGCGGTGCCGAGACGTCCCCACGGAAGCTTTCGCCCCTCGTCGCGAATCGTGTCCTCGGAGAAGTGCTTACGCTCACCCGGCGTATCGATCCACCCGGGTTCAATGATGTTCACGCGAATGCGATTCTTCACAAGCTCCGCCGCGAGCGTCTTGTAGAGCGCGTGACCCGCGCCTTTCGCCATGTTATACGCGGCCGATGTCGGGTAATTCTCGCGATGATGCACACTACTGATATAGATGAGCGAACCACCGCGTTTCGCCTCGACCATGCGGCGCGCGGCCTCCTGTGTCACGTGAACAACGCCCCAGAGACTCGTACCGAGCGTGTATTCCATGTTCTCGAGCGTCATCTCGATGAACGGCTGCCGCTTATTCCGTGCGGCGTTCGCGACCAGCACGTCAATCCGACCGAACCGTTCGTCGACACGCCGAAACATCGCGTTTACCTGCTCGCGGTCACTCACGTCTGCCTGTACCGTCATTGCGTCGACACCGAACGACTCGCGACAAATCGCCGCGATCTCCTCGGCGGCCTCAGCGGCGGAATGGTAGTTGATAACGACGTTATGCCCGGCTTCGGCGAGCCGCGCAACACATCCGCGTCCGATGCCTCGTGATCCACCGGTGACAAGCGCGACTTTTCGCGCGTCGCCGGAACCTTCAACAGCCATGGTGTCTCCTCAGGAATCTCTGGAAATCCAAAACGGTACGCCGATGAACATCGGCAGAAGCAGTGGGTAGGTCAAGAAGATAGGTGTTGCGAAACGGCTCGGTCAGTGTTTACGCTGCGCGATGCTCACGCCGCGCGGCGATCCACAGTCTGTTCGATGCGAAACGTGCGGGATCGCGGTAACGTCACCGTGAACGTCGTTCCGCTGTGCTCGACGCTCTGCACCCGGATAGTGCCGCCGAACCGCTCGACGAGCGCTTTCGTTATCGAGAGGCCGAGGCCGGTTCCTGATTGGGACGTGCACCGTTCGATGCTCGTATACCGGTCGAAGAGCGTCGAGAGCCGATCACGCGGGATACCGATACCCGTATCGCGCACGATCATAACAAGACGGTCGGCGACGTTTGCTACAGAGACAACGACTGTTCCGTTCGGTGCGAATTTGATTGCGTTGCTGATGAGATTCGTCGCAATTCGCCGGATACCTTCCGTCTCGGCATCGACACACGCGCACGACACGGCGGAGAACTCGACCCGCGCACGCTGCTCGACGGCAAACGGTGCGAGGTCCCGTACGACAGACTCGACGACATCGGCTACATTGACCGGCTCCGGTCGGCTCATTGGGAGACTTTCCGCACGTCCGAGTTCGAGCAGGTCATTTACCAGTGTCAGAAGACGATCGGCGTTACGACTGCAAAGAGCCAGAAGATCCTGCGATATCTCGTTGACGTTCTCGTTCTCGCGGTCCATCAGTAACGCAAGGCTCGCGCGAATCGCTGTCAGCGGGGTACGCATTTCGTGGGTGATAGTGGCGATTTCATTCGCCTGATCGATCCGCATGTCGACGCTCCTCATATCTGACGCTGTGCTCACGGCGGAGAGACACGCCGTGTTTCGCAGACAAGGCGCCTGCGCTGTATATACAATATAAACATAAACACCCGTCGCGCTGTATCAAGGGGTGCCATATGAAATACGAGAGTATTCGGTCGGGAGTGTGTGGACGTGGTGCGTGGCGTTCGGTTACGCGCGTATTAGGGAAGGAGTCCTAATCGTTATTCGTCGCCGTCGATCTCTTCTTTCATTGCTTCGCGAAGGACTTTCCCGGCGCGAAAACGGGCGAGGCGGTGCGGAGGTACAGGCATCATCTCGTTGGTGCGGAGGTTGCGTGCGCCCGGTTTACCTTTGGTGTCCTTCACATCGAGCGTGCCGAACCCACGGATCTCGATGCGCTCACCTTTGACGAGTGATTCTCGCATCGCTTCGAATAGCGCATCGATCGCTTCATACGCAAGTGCGGCGGTGCAGCCGGTTTCCTCGCTCACTCGTTTGGCAAGCTGTCGACGCTCAAGTGTCATGCACATCCCCCGAAAAGGTGTAAACCGGCACGTCCCGGCGTATGCCGTAACGCGTAATACTGCTGTCGAATAAAGAAGTTACAAACGCAAGGTGTGTTGAATGTATCGCGCTGTTCTGGGAAATGCAAGATGCTCTTCGGACAGCTTTTACCGACCGCCTCTGTGCTTGTTTCGCACGGTCGCTGTTGCGACATTCGAGCGGTGTTTTTCGTGTGTCGGTCAGTGCAACATGGATTCGAGGCGGTTCCGTGTCGATTGTCATCGAACAGGTACAAAAGACGTTTGTTACCGACGATCGCGTTGTGGATGCGGTATCGCCGACCGACCTCGTGTGCGCGAACGGTTC
>CAZWQW010000092.1:4033-7709 GCA_964635955.1 uncultured bacterium
CATGCGTACCCCGGCGAGCTTTCCGGCGGGATGCAGTCTCGCGTCGGCATCGCGCGCGGCTTGATGCTTGAGCCGGGGGTCTTGCTCATGGACGAACCGTTCGCCGCACTCGATCAGATTAACCGCGAGAAGATGCAACTCGAGCTCGCGCGCATCTGCGAATCGGCCGGTGTGACCGCCGTGCTCGTCACGCATAGTATCCCCGAAGCGGTGTTTCTCGCTGACCGCGTCATCGTCATGAGTACGCGACCGGGCCGCATCATCGCCGATGAAACCGTGCCGTTCAATCGCCCGCGGACGTTGGAGATCATGGAGACACCGGAATTCGCCCATATGACTCAGCAACTCCGCAGCCTCCTCCTCTGACGCAATCACGCCTCCGCCGAGACAGGTTTCGCACGTTCGTCGGTTAACACACACAATCGAAGCAGAAACATCGGGCGTTTTTCTATAGAAGAGGGTGCGCACATGGATCGCAGTCAATTCGTTGATCGGCTCCGCAGTCGTCTGCTCATCGCCGATGGTGCGATGGGCACCGAGCTCCACGCGCGGGGTGTGCCGTGGGAGAGCAGCTTCGAGAACATGAATCGGCTCGCACCGGATCGGGTTCTCGAAGTGCACCGGCACTATATCAGCGTAGGCTCTGAGCTGATCGAAA
The DNA here is from genome assembly GCA_964635955.1 of uncultured bacterium. Taxonomy (GTDB): domain Bacteria; phylum Latescibacterota; class MWCZ01; order MWCZ01; family MWCZ01; genus CAZWQW01. The sequence continues at coordinate 4,692 of CAZWQW010000092.1, forward strand.
CAAATACGTTTCAAGCCAATCGCATGTCACTCGCCCGCAAGGATCTCGATGCCCATACCGAAGAGATCAACCGTGCCGGAGTGAAGCTGGCACGTGAAGCGGTATCGGGTACGGACGCGCTCGTGGCCGGGTCCATCGGGCCGGTGATGGCGAAAGCCGCCGAAGACGAGCTGACACCGAGCGAGCTTGCCGATGTATTCCGCGAGCAGGCGATTCTCCTCGCCGATGCGGGTGTGGACCTGTTCCTCCTCGAGACGTTCACCGACGCCGATATGCTGACCACCGCACTCATGGCCGTGCGGAAGGTGAGCTCGGACATGCCGGTGATCTGCGAGATGGCGTTCAGCGAATACGACCGCACGGGCCGCGCTACGGGCGATGAAGCGGTTCGCGTCATGCGGCAGCTCAGTACGCACGGCGCAGATGTCGTCGGAGGCAACTGTGGCAGTGGTCCAACGGGTCTCCTGCCGTATATCCGGCGCATGGCTGAGTCGAGCGATATGCCGATCAGCGCGTTGCCGAACGCGAGCTATCCGCAGTACGTCGACGGCCGATATGTGTTCCGTTCCACGCCTGATTACATCGCCGAACGCGCCGAAGAACTCGTCGAAGCAGGCGCGAACATGATCGGTGGATGCTGCGGTACCGGACCGGAGCACATCAGGCTCATCGCTGAACGACTCAAGGGGCGCGCACCGGTTGTCCGTACGCGCGTTGACCGTCCGAGTCCGCCAGTGGAACTGTACCAGCGGATCGAGCGGCGTCCGACGGGTTTTTTCGACGACGTCGGCGACCGTAGCATCGTGCTGGTGGAAATCGATCCGCCTAAGGGGCTCGATTACGCGTACGTCATCGAGGCGGCACACGCGCTCAAGCGCGCCGGTATCGACGCGATGACCTCGGCGGATAACTCGCTCGCGTCGATTCGCATGTCGACATTCGTCATGAGCCATCTTGTCCAACAGGAGACCGGCCTTCCCGTCATCGTCCACTGCGCGTGCCGCGACCGGAACCTCATCGGCCAGCAGTCGGAGCTCCTTGGCGCGGCAGCACTCGGCTTGCGCTACCTCCTCGCGATCACTGGCGATCCCGCGAGTATGGCGAATATTGGCGCATCATCGGTATACGACACGAACTCTATCGGTCTAATCAAACTCGTTCACACGCTGAATCAGGGGCAGAATCTCGCCGGTGCGCCGATCCAGCGTTCGACCGACTTCGTCGTCGGTTGCGCATTGGATCCGAGCGGCCATCAGATCGACGGGCAGCTTCGTCGTCTGCGCAAGAAGATCGAAGCCGGCGCGCAATATGTGATGACGCAGCCGCTCTACGACGCCGAACGCATTCGCGAACTATACGAGCGCACCCGCACCGATTTCCCCGGCACACCGGTATTCTGCGGGATCATGCCGCTCGCAAGCAGGCGAAACGCCGAGTTCCTCCACAACGAAGTGCCTGGTATCCGCATCCCCGACGAGATCATGGAGCGGATGCGGACCGCCGGTGACGAGGCGTCGAAGGAGGAGGGCATCACCATCGCGGCGGAACTCATCGAGACGGCGCTCGAGGCGGGCGCGCCGGGTATCTATCTCATTCCGCCCTTCAACAAGTACGACTACGCCCTGAAGCTCATCCCCATCATCAAGGCATGGGATCGCAAACACCGGGCGGCGGCGAAACGGTAGTCAGTCGGAGGAAGTTCCGGTACAACAAAACGTCCCGTACGATGTCGAAGCACCGTACGGGACGTTTTGTATTCGCTGGGTACGCGAGGTCAGTCGACGATAAGGCTCGGGCGAATCGCCTTTTCGACCTTATTCGATCGAATGCAGTCGGTGCACGCGCGAATGTACTTCGGCTGACCGTTCACCGAGGCGCGGATTCGCTGCAGATTCGGCTTGAACGTGCGTTTCCGACGGTTATTCGCGTGGCTGACGTTGTTACCTCTCGCCGCTGTCTTTCCGCAAATCGCGCAAGCAAGTGCCATATCGTATTCCTCGTGTGAAACGCCGCGCGCGTCTCTCGTGGCGCGTAAAACCTCGCGTCCAGCGCGTTTTCGACGCAAATCGTCTTTTGAACCTACATACCGACAAGTTTTTAATGATATCGCATGAAACAATCGGCGTCAAGACGCGACAGAATGCCGAGGTATCTCATTGTGGGAACCGGCGCGCGTGTCGATACGTTGACATCGAGCGGATTCCGGACGTATCATAATGATTCCCTCGCGAGGTTTTTTTCGCGACACGGTAGCATACGAACGATCGACATCATCTCGGTTGTTCGGGCGGAGGTAGTGATGGGAACGTGGATGGTTGGCGCGGCATTGGCGATTACCGCGTTCGTCGTAGTCGCAGGGCTACGCGGCGCGCCGGTGCGCGGTATCAACCGGTGGATATTCCTAACCGGCTCGATCCTGATCATCGCTGGATACATCGCGCTGAGTCAGGGTCCCGCGACGAATCCCGTCTCACTCACTCTCGCACCGATACTCCTCGTGCTTGGTTACGTCGTTCTCATTCCCATCGCGCTGTTCCGGCGTCAGGACGACAAGGACTCCGCACAGTCAAAATAGCCACAATGAACGTGGGCGCTTAGCTCAGTTGGTTAGAGCACCTGCCTTACAAGCAGGGGGTCGCTGGTTCAAGTCCAGCAGTGCCCATCGTCTTCTCTTTCCCACCTCATCGATGTTTCGAGTTATTCGCTCGGATCGTCATATCGGCCTGCGATACCCCTCTGACGCCGTTGTACAACAGTTTGTACAACAGTTGCGGTGTCTCTCATATCGTGCGCGGATTGCGCGTGAGGTAGCGTGGTGGTATCTCACGAAATCCGCACACGGTACAAAGGTAGCGCTCACTTCACTGAACGTCGGATGAGGGCATTAGAGCTCGACGGATATCCGTAAGGACTTGGTCGGTTTCGTGTAACACGTCGTGATTACGGAACCGGATAACGTGGATCCCCTCCGATTCCAACGCTTCACTTCGTTCGAGGTCTCGTTGGCGTTGCTGTTTG
>CAZWQW010000092.1:7809-11053 GCA_964635955.1 uncultured bacterium
GAGGGTTCACACGCGGTTTCATAGAGACACCGATTAACCTTCTCCCGCGCGCAAGCGCTGTGCGCAATCCGCGCACTATACAAAGGTGCCGAACGCGAAGCGTTCGCCGGATGAGGGCAACCCCTCCACAATCCCCACCGTCTCCACCGACACGCGCACTACGCGGCCAAGCAGCTTCGCGATGTACTGCGGATCGTCGCTGTACCCGTTCGGGTCGTGCGTGATGCCACTCCGCGCGTCCGTCTTCACGCGATACTGGTCGATCACCCACTCCAACGCCGAACGATTCCCCAATCGATACTCATACGCCTCCTCCGGGACCCCCGCCAACGTCAGCGCGTCGTTATACACCACACTGCCCTTGTCCCGACTCAACCGCATCTTCTCCACGCGCCACGACATCGGCACACCGTCCGACCACTCATACCGCAACGGCCACGGCTCAACCGACTCATACCCCACATGCAACTCGCCAAGCGCGCGACCCGCCTCCGCGAACGCCCGGAAATCCTTCGCATACGGGATCCGCGGCAACTCCTTCTTCAAATTGTCCGCGAAACGCTCACGATACCCCGGATGATGCAACACCCCGTACACATACCAGAACACATCCCACTTCGTGATCGTCTCGTCGCCATAGTGCGTGCGGAACGCGTTCACCGCCCAATCCGTCACGTTCTCCCGACGATTCGTCCCGTCTTCGTCATACACGTAAAAGGGGAATGTTTGTGTTTTTTCTAAAATATCAAGACATGGTATTATATTCGATATCAAAGCTTGAAACGGCTTACTGCTTGATACCCCTGAAACAGAGATCACGAGTTGCTCCCGTTCGTTGTCTGGTGTCGGGAATATCTTTGGTAGAACGTATACTTCTTCGTTAAGAATGCGGTCAAAGAATAGATACTTCTTACAGAACGGTCTGTAGGTACTTGCTCGGATTTCTCCGTTTTCGAAGGTAGCGGTGTGTCCCCGTCGAAGATCTAGCTTGAGGTCGCGACTCCATGCGATTTCGTCATATCTCACAAAGTTGTCTATATCATTGGGGTATCCCGCTGCCTGATACCGGGATACTTCGGTATTATATGCGTCAATAAATGCTGTCACACGTTTTTCGAGCGCGCACTTTTCGAAGTCGTACACAACCATATCGCGGCACGTTGCAACACCTCGGCTGTACGTCCGAAAAATCGCCTCGACGCCGACGCTGCCCTTCGCGTCACGGTCGCCGATCGGTAGGAACGACGCAAACTCCTCGGCACCTTCGGGCACGAGCCACGTGTTTCGGTCGTCCGGCCGCAGTTCCTTCCATTCGACACCGCCGATCGACTTCTTTTTGGAAAGTATGTCAAACTTTTCCTCACGAGTAGATCGGAAATCGACCGTATTGTATAAAATCGAGTGCTTTCTGTGTTGTTTACGCCGAACGAGAATCGTGATACTAATACCTACCATCGCTGCGAGTCCAAAAACTGTGTGTTTCTCGCCAAGCGGAATACCGTCACGCATCGAGTCTTTTCGAATGTTGCCTTGAAGATCCAACACGTAGATACGCGTAAAATCGTTCTGCAAATGTTTCCGCATCCCGTCGAACGCGAACTGATCCACGAAGCTGTTATTCGAGACGAAGCAGACGATGCCATCACGATTCCCGAGTCGATCCGTCGCCCAGCGAAAGAACCGCACATACATATCGTACAGGATGTTCTTGTTCGTCGCATTCGAGTCGGTTGCGTAGGTATTCCGAATGTTGTCGTCAACGGTTTTGTACGCCCGGTTCTTGCTATTGTCGTTCTCGTTCACCTGATGGGCGTTGTATGGCGGATTGCCGATGATGACGGTAATCGGCGCATCCTTCTCCCGCTGGACCCGCTCGGTGTTTCTCTCGGTGAACAGGGCGAGCTGCGGGCTTTCCGCCATATCCAGTGTATCGACGAAGCACAGGCCGTCGAACGGCCGGTAGGAGCCGGTCAGTTCGTAGTAGCGGTGTTCGATATTCAGCGCGGCGATGTAGTAGGGCAGCAGCATGACCTCGTTGGCGAAGAGGCGATGCTGGTAGGCGTCGGCGAGCTTCTCCTTCGGGATGCGGTCGAGCAGGTTCACGATGAAGTTGCCGGTGCCGGTGCACGGGTCGAGGATGACCACGTCGTCGCCGCCGAGGTCGGTGTCGAACTCGGTCTTGAGCACGTGCTCCACCGACGCGGTCATGAAGTCGACGATGGGCTGTGGCGTGTAGACGATGCCGTGTGTATCGGCGGTTTTGACGCTATACCCTTGGAAGAACCGCTCGTAGACGGTGTTGATGAAGTGTTGTTTCTCGCGGAAATCGGTAATCGCCTCGGCGTTCTTTTCGATGGCGATGTAGAACCGGTCCAGTTGCTTGAGGAACTCACCCTTGCCGAAGGCCTTTGAGACCAGCGCGGCGATGACGTTTTCGATCTCCCGCGCGATGATGTTCATCTGGACGAAATCGCTCACATTGAACACGGTGCGGATGAGTCGTTCGGTGAGCAGGTGCTGCACGAGCATCTCGTCCACGGCTTCGACGGAGATATTCGGGTTGAGCGAGGTGCTGCAGACCCGGTAGAACTGGTCGAACGCGTCTTGGAACGCGCGGTTATCTTCGTGCGCCTGCCGGATTTTCTCGACGAGCCCCTTCGCCAGTTCGGGCACGCGCTCCTTGAATTCGTTGACGGCGCGCTCGAAATCCTCGTGGTGCGGGGTATTGTAGTCGAAGAACGCGGTGAGCAGGTCGGCGACGTGTTGCGGCGTATCGAGGCTCACGCGCATGGCTTCGACGCCGTTCTGGTAGAGCACGGCGTGTTCGGTATTCTCGAAGATGATATTATCGAGGGGGTATCCGTCTTTTCGCTTCTTTGCGATCTCCGCGTCGAGGTTGTCGTCGGAGTCCTTCGCCTCCCAGAACCCGCGTCGTTGCTGCCATTCGTCGTAGATGGTTCCGTCCGGCCGGATGATCCGTCCCCCGACGCGGTAGTCGTCCTGCGGCACGAGCCGCCATTTCGGTGGCGTGGTCGCATCGAGCAGCGTCTGGAACGCCGTGCTGACGGCGCCTTCGTGTTTCACGCGATGTTTGCGGTAGTCGGCAATGTCGGCGAAGTATTTCTTGACGGCTTTCTGTGTCGGACTGATGCGGTAGGACATATCGGCGGCCTCACACGTGGTTGGATCGCGGATTGTTAGGGGGATGGTACGGGAAATGTGGTGGCATGGGCAAGGCGGCGAA
>CAZWQW010000093.1:0-8920 GCA_964635955.1 uncultured bacterium
AATCCGTTCCGAATCGCCCACATACGGCACAACATTGGTTCGCCGGGACGAGATGCGGATATCGTCATGAGTTCGCGAAAACCGTCGGAATGAATATTACAGAGAAGATATCTCTGCCCGTTACTCAGAACTCCGGCATACATTTTTGACGCGGCGATCGGAAGATTCTGGGTGAATGGTCCGGACCATGTTCGTCCAAAATCATCGCTTTCAAACACCTGCGCAGGACCATGATCGTCGCGCACGAGGGCAACGATATGGTCTCCATCGGCATAGACGGTCGTTTCCGGATGCGGCTTGCAGAGTTCGCCGGTCGGGAGTTGAATCACCTCCCAATCACCTTCGATGCTATCGCTGATCGCTACTGCGGAGAATAGCGATTTATTGTCAACGGCGTCTGCCATACGCCCGGGGAGGATGTACTCACCGTTCGACATCATCACCGGTGCGGTGTTCTGCTGGTACGCGTCGGCTACTTTACGCACGTATTGCCACTCGCCTCGATTGTCATCGTGTACGTAAAGGTCGGCGCGGCGGATGAAGTCGGGTCCAACCATGATACCAATCAGAGCGTACAATCTCCCGTCTGACGTGAACAATTGTGGAGGAACGTAGTGCAGACCCTCTCCTGTTTCGTCGGTCGCGATCGTTTCCACATCCGACCATGTTCGGCCGCCATCCGACGACCTCCGACCGCGAATGAGCGATTCCTCCTGAATCTCTCGATCGGGGCAATTATACCACGCGGCGTACAAGACGCCATTGTGCATGGAGACGCTTGTATCGTGCAGGAAATGATACCGGTCGGTATTCGTGTGATGTACGAGCACATCCCACGCGCCGTCCGGGCGAACGAGTTCGTTTCGTGTTGGAACGGGTACGTCGGGATTCCAGAGTGGATATAGGTTAGCCACACAAGTCCTCATCGTCGGAATGTATGTCGCTCCGGTTCGTTATGTGTGCAGAACGTACTCGTATTTGGCAAAAGCCCGCAACCCGGGGCTACTAACAGCACGGCGTTTCCGAAAGGAATCTTCAGACCGGCTGTTACTATCACGACAACGCCAACACTATCGTACGAAGCCGCGGCACTGACGTCGCGCCGTCTCCACGGAAGAACATAGGAGGAAACCGTTATATGGCATCTCAAGTCAAGAATCCTGCTCTCGCCGATCAGGGTCATCGCAACATCGAGTGGGCCGAGCGACAGATGGGCGCGTTGCTTAAAGTCCGTGATCGATTCGAAAAAGAGAAGCCGCTCGCCGGTGTGAAAGTCGGGCTTGCGCTGCACGTGACGAAAGAGACGGCGGTCCTCGTGAAAACGCTCGTCGCTGGAGGAGCGGAAGTGGTCATCACGGGCTGCAATCCGCTCTCAACGCAGGACGATGTCGCTGCCGCGCTTGCCGAAATGGATGGCGTAGAAGTATTCGCGCACAAGGGAGAAACCCGCGACGAGTATTACGACTTCCTTAACCGCGTCGTGAAAGCGAAGCCGGATGTCACCATCGATGACGGTTGCGACCTCGTCACCGTGATTCACCAAGAGTATCCGGAGATGATACCAGACCTCATCTGCGGGTGCGAAGAAACCACAACAGGAATCATCCGACTCAAGGCGATGGAAGCCGACGGCGCGCTGAAATACCCGGTGTTCTCCGTGAACGACAGCAACACGAAGCACCTCATGGATAATTTCTACGGCACAGGGCAATCATCGCTTGACGGTATTCTGCGTGCGTCGAACATCTTGTTCGCCGGCAAAATCGTCGTAGTTGTCGGCTATGGTTCGTGCGGCAAGGGCGTTGCGAGTCGTGCGCGCGGACTTGGCGCGAAGGTAATCGTAACCGAGGTCGATCCGTTCCGCGCGCTTCAGGCGACCATGGACGGGTTCGAAGTCATGCCCATGGCCGAAGCGGTAAAAATCGGTGAAGTCTACGTGACCGTTACCGGCAACAAGCACGTGATCGCGGCGGAACATATCCGCGCAATGAAAGACGGCGCGATTCTCGCCAATTCGGGGCACTTTGACAACGAAATAGACGTCAACTGGCTCGAGAAAAACAACACCGGCAAGCGAAACATCCGTCCGTTCTTCGACGAATACACCATCGGCGACAAGGTCGTCTTCCTCTGCGGTGAAGGCCGTCTCGTAAACCTCGCCGCGGCAGAAGGACATCCATCTACCGTGATGGCCATGTCGTTCTGCAACCAAGCACTCGCAGTCGAATACGGCGTGAAAAACCGCGACAGTCTCAAGCCGGGAGTGCTCAATCTTCCAGCAAGTATCGACACCGATATCGCCGCGTTGCAGCTCGAAGCGATGAATATTCACATCGATACGCTCACTGACGAGCAGATCAAGTACCTGAGTTCGTGGAACGAAGGAACGTAATCGGTATCCTCCCACACAACAATAACGGCGCGACGTCATCACACCGTCGCGCCGTTTTGCGTTTCGGCGTATGGGTCATTCGACTGGAACGGGTGTGATGGTGAACTCTGCGCCGGGAGTCACCCCGTACGATGCATGGAAGTCGCCGTTGAAGATCGCGAAGACGACGGTTCCTTCGCGATGGAGCACGGCGACGTTTTCACCGTCGGGTACATCAGAGTAGTTCATGCCGACGGTGAGTACGACGGGTGTTCCGTTGAAGACTACGCGAATCTTCTCCCCGACTCCGATCGCCGCACGGCCAAACGCGGCGTTTTCCAGATTCGTGTACGCGTTTCCGTGACCACCGATTTCCGTCACTGTGCCGGTGAGAATAACATCCGCGGCTCCGGCTTCACCATTTTCGTTCGAGGTGCATGCCACGCTCGCTATCAGTGCGAGGACAAGACCTATCAACGTTCTCATTGTATACCTTCCTGTTTTTTTGGTCATTCTCGACACGCGTTCTACGCGAGGTTCCGTCTACGCGACGATCGGGTAATCGCGCACCTCCTTCCATGCCGAGATAACCCGTTCAATGCTCTGCCATGGAGTTGTGGCGAAGATCGCTTCCGCGGCAGTCAATCCGAGGCCGCCACCAGGGCCGAGCGCGCGAACCGCGGCATGGACTTCGCCTCGAATATCGGCCGGCGAACCTTGCTCGAGCGTGATTGGTGCGTTCAGTCCTCCGATGACGGCGACCTTCCCGTCGAGCGCGGATTTTACCCGATGGAGGTCGATCGGCACATTGTTCGGAATCGGATCGAGAAGATAGTGCACATCATATCCGATATCGGCGACATCGTCGAGCAGCGGCATGAGTCCGACGCTCATCGTATAGCCGGTAAATCGGTCAGCATGGTGCGCCATCTCGGTGAGTTGTCTGATCCGCGGCGCGAAGTGCCGGCGAAACAGTTCCGGTGACCAGAACGAGGTTCCTTCGTAGTATCCACGCCGCATGATGAGATCGACGGGCAAATCGAGCAGGACCTCGACGTTACGACGGTCCCACGCGTGGATAACATCGAGCAGCGATTCAAACAGCTCCGGCTGTTCCAACGCCATGAGGAGCGTCTGATTCGCCCCACAGAGTTGAATCACACCATCCGTGCCGATCGATGCCTGCGCGACGACCAGAACACCGAGGTCTCGCGCCGTTTCCGCGAGTGTGTCGATCCGATGTCGAAACGAGTCGAGCGCGGAACCGTCGAGCGGTTGCATGAGGTACCGCAAACGTTCGACGTCGGCTTCTTCGACGATCGGCGAGCGGCGATAACGCGGTCCGTTGAAGTCGTCGAATAGCCGGATCGTCGACGCCGCAGTGTGACCGGGCCAGTCTTCTCCCGACCAGTCGTTCGTTCGATACACCTCCTGGCGCATCGGACCCGCAGGGGTGTCGTATTCCTTGACGATAATCGGATAGCGCTCGCCGTCCGGCGTTTCTTCCCATTCCCGAATGCGGACGTCCGGATGCGTAACGAGAGGCATTCCGGTCGTCAGCCACGCATCGACCCCGAGGGAGAGCCAGGTTCGAGCTTCTTCGATGTCATCCGACCAGCGAAGGTGCTCCGGCGGCTCGATTCCGAACGAGTTGAATACGAGTGGTACGTAGTCGGGTTCCTCATACCGAAGCACTGCGAGCATCCGTTCACGAGACGATAGCTGCGCCACGAGACAAACCCTCCAATTCTACGTCCGATACGATCGCTCTTCCTGAGAAAGTATTACAGGGAAGTCCGCTTCGACCTATTGAAGCACACGTTTGGATTTACTTGTGAAAACTATCAGATATTCCACAGTGTTTTTTGCACAGACCCTTCCCCCGCACGTATAGTACCACGACTATACAATATCACCAAATGATCCCACTATGTACCGCGCCATATGAGGAGTGCCCCATGAGACTTCACGGAAGCAATATTACGGATCTCGCACGCGCGAAGTCGTACCGCGCCAAGCGCGAGTCGAGTTGGGACCGCACCGGTGGCAACTCCGATTGGGTTCCGATTAAAGGGCAATCGAAGCACGTTATTGCTGATATCGCTGGCCCCGGAGTGATCAGTCACATCTGGTTCACCATCGCTGGAAGCGGGCGCGACAAGGATTACCTCCGCAAGATGGTTTTGCGCATTTGGTGGGATCGCGAAGCGAATCCCTCGGTCGAGACACCCGTTGGCGATTTCTTCGGCGTTGGACACGGCGCGGTGACCTCATTCCAGAACGCGCTATTCAACATGTCGGCCCATGAGACGAAAGTCGGCGGAAACGCAGCGATGAACTGCTGGATCGCAATGCCTTTCCGGGCACATGCGAAGATTGAGATCGAAAACGAGTCGGAGCAGGATATCGGTATGTATTACTACGTGGACTACCAACTCCACGAAGCGCTCGACGACGATCTCCTCTACTTCCATGCGCGGTGGCGGCGTGAAAATCCATGTGATGGTTGGACCGGTCCCGGAAGCGTGTGGCACAGCCGTGAATGGCACGAACGCATGGCCGGACCGGAAGGGAAGAATCTTTCGGACGAAGGCAACTACGTCATTCTGGAGACGGAAGGACGCGGTCACTACATCGGTTGCACAGTGAGTTACCATAACCTCTACCGAGGCTGGTGGGGCGAAGGCGACGACATGATCCGGATCGACGGAGAACCGTGGCCGCCGTCGCTCCACGGCACCGGCAGCGAAGACTACTACGCCCACGCGTGGGGAATGCAGAAAAACGCGTTCCTCTACAACGGGCAATCCTACCAGGAATTCGACGAGGGATTCAACGACCGCGGCAAGGTGACGGTCTATCGACTTCATGTACAGGATCCTGTGCCGTTTACGAAGTCGATTCGCGTCAGTATCGAGCACGGTCACGCAAACAACAGGTCGGACGATATTGCATCGGTCGCGTATTGGTATCAGGCAGAGCCACACGCGCCGCATCCAGCGTTTCCGAAAATGATCGCGCGACTGCCGAATTAGCACGTCGTTTAGTTCGCACCGAGGATCTTGATCGCATTCGGAGGTTACTCATGCGACATGTCGAAGTCTATCGCGAACAAGGAAGATTTTGCGGCTGGCCCGCGAATCAGGGACTCTGGTCATGGGGCGGCGAGAAAGCGAATGATCCATTCGAAGTCGTCGTCGGGTTCTCGCTCGCGTACATGAAGCTCGATGTCGTCAACACACTCCATCGGATCGATCGTAATCGACCGGGTTCGACCGTGCAGGCGCGCAGTCGTGACGGCGGCGATACATGGATTCTCGAAACCGACAAGCTGCCACCCGGCCCACCACGACTGTTTTCGGGTCGGATACGGTTTGACGACCCGAATTTCGGCATGAAAAGCCACAATTCGCAGTTCTTTCTCACCTACGATCGCGCGAAGTCATGGGAAGGTCCGTATCGCCTTCCGCTCAGCGATGAACTCGGTATACAAGCGCGCACAGACTATCAGGTTCTCGGACCGAAGGAATGTCTCGTCTTTCTGACTGCCGCAAAAACGAACGGTAAGGAAGGTCGTGTGTACTGTATACACACCGACGACGGCGGCGCGAATTGGACGTTTCGTTCGTGGATCGGGCCAGAGCCGGTGGGCTATAGCATCATGCCGTCGTCATTGCGGTTGCCATCGGGACGGTTGCTCTGCGCGATTCGTCGGTATGAACCGGGTGAAGGCGATACGCAGAACTGCTTCATCGAGCTCTGGTCATCCGACGACGTTGGGAAGACATGGACGTTCATGAACGAACCGACGACCACCGGCCAACACAGCGGCAATCCCCCTGCGTTGATTCGGTTGCGCGACGGTCGACTCGCATTGACGTACGCGTACCGCTCCGCACCGTACGGCATTCGCGCGCGCGTAAGCGAAGACGAAGGCGTAACGTGGTCCGACGAAATCCACCTTCGAGACGACGGTGGCGAAGCGGACCTCGGTTACACACGCACGGTGCAGCGCCCCGATGGTGACGTAATCACCGTGTATTACTACAACGTCGACCCGATGGGCGAACGCTTCATCGGCGGCACAATCTGGACCCCTTAACCAACCACACTCCAAGAACCCCACGAAAGGATCACCGCGTTATGCTCGAACAACTGAAGCGCCACGGTGCATTGTTCTGCACCGTGGCGGCGCTTGGCTTCTCCACGCTCACCGGATGCGCGGGAACAGGAAAACTGGCAACGGCAGTCCCGATGGGAACTGTCGAAACATTCGCAACGCCGATCACACCGGATCCGGAACCCGAACGAGTACATAACCTCGTGTTCGGAACAATCCCACCTGAGTATCTCGCTGACCGTGCAGAAGAATTCGCCGGAAAGGGCGTCGACGGATTCATGATGGCGGGTTTGATGCGGAACTGGAATAGCGACATCTGGGCACAGCCAACTCAGTGGACACCAGATGCCCCGCAAGGACGAATCGTAGGCGAAGAGAATCCGCTATTCCAGATTTGCCGCCGGATGAACGAACGGTCCCGAGCGGCTGGTATCAACTACAATAGCGTCAAGGTCGCATTCTACTCACACATCCCCGATTGGTTCGACGACGCCGGATGGGAGACGCTTGTCGAAAACTTCCGCCAGGGAGCGATCTTCGCGCGCGATGCCGGATTCGCCGGTATCACATTGGACATCGAATACATTTCTGAGATCTACGAACTCAGTTTCGAAGCGTACCTCGCACCTGAGTATCCGCGTGACCAAATTCGTGAGAAAGCGCGTCAGCGCGGCTATGAAACCATGGCGGCGATGCTTGCCGAGTATCCCGAAATGATTAACTGGCAGCTTCCCGCCGGCATCATCGACTACGGACCGCTCGCAGGCGACCTGTTTATTGGCATGGTTGACGCGCTCGCCGAAGCCAACGCACCTGGCGGATTTCACCTTTCGCCCGAACGGACATACCTCCTCACCGAACCGAGCGCGATTGTCACATTCGCCAATCGGCTCGATACCCTCATCCGTAACACACTCCGCGAACACGATCTAAAAGCGCTCAATTACTGGGAACAGCGTGGTACGATCAACTACGGCTTGTGGCCACTCGGGTATTACCGTGATATCTACGACGAAAACGGCAAGTTCCTCGGATATTCGGGAAAGCAGGCGCGTTTCGGAAACGAAATCGTCGGATCATATGCCGATAAGAGTGAGAATTATAGCCCAGAAGAGTTCCAGCGGCAGTATGCCACCGCGCGGACCGTGGCGCGGCGTTTCGTCTGGATCTATGGGCACGGACCGGTACTGTGGCAGATGACTCCTGAAGAAAGGGAGCATTACCGCGGGAGCGACCGAGATACTGCCGCGACGGTGGAGAACCTCGACGAGTACCTCGACGTCTTACGCAAACCACACGTTCTGGGGAACAGTTGGATTCAATCAAGTGCGCTCGCAGTGCGAAACGGTGAAACACCCGCAGGGTTTCTCGGATTCCCACCGATGTGGCGTCTCAGTAACTCCAGCACCGTTGATCCAGCATCGCTCGGAACACGTACGCCCGCAACTGAGTTTACGCGCGTGGCACGCACCGACGGATTTGGTTACGTCAACCTCAAGCACGAGTATCCGAACGCAACGGAATCACCGATTGTTTGGGCGAAGGCAACATTCGAGAACGATCGTCCGCAACGGATCTTTATCGGTATGGGAAGTAATGACGACGCTGTCGTGTATTTGAACGGCAGTCGGATCTTTCACGTCGAGACGGAGCGAGGACGCGCCGAGTTGTTTGATGACGACATCATCGTCATGAACCTTTCGCCGGGTTCGAATGAGATCGTCATCGGTGTAGCGGATCGTGGCGGCGCGCAATGGGGATTCTACCTCCGTATAGCCGACGCGACCGGTAGGCAAGCCGACGGCATTCGCTGGACAACAGTCGAATAACCGTCAGTGTTTGAGATGCAGCACGATCGGCGCTGCGTCTTTCTCAGACGGCGGAGTGACGTAAACGACGCCGGAACCAAAAATTCCGGCGTCGTCCCATGTACCCGCGAGCGGATCATACCATCGACCGGTGAACTCGGTGTATCCCTCCAACGTAAGCTCGAACTCCGCAGGACGATTGAGTACCACGATGTATTCCGCACCGGCGTCGGCGAGGCAGTAAATCTCGTTTTCTCGTTCACCCGGCTTAGTAATCCGTATAAGGTGGTCCACCGGCTTCATGCGCCACCAATTCGTTTCGGCGAAGAACGTCGCGAGGTTCCGGAAATACGCGTATCCGGGCGGCACGTCATCGGGACGGATAACGTCCCACGCGGTGTACGTGTAGTAGTACGTCGCGTAGCCGCCCGCCATGCAGACTTCCCACGCGCGTCGAACGACCTCTTCAGGTGCCTGCACGACGCCGTAGGTAAAGTCGTCGAGTCCCTTCGGGCCGTGTTCGTAGCCGAGTTCGACGTTCACGATCGGCCATTCGCGCGCGGATCGTTTCCGGAGCGTCTCGGCATGCCAATCTTGGTGATGCTGGTCGCTGTGGAAATC
>CAZWQW010000093.1:9020-10736 GCA_964635955.1 uncultured bacterium
CATGAGCGCGTCCATGATCTGGTCGTAATGCTGCCAGTATGCGAGGTTAAAACGTGAGTGGTCTGGCGATTCATTTGTACCGCCCCACGCGTACAGCGGCGGCGGACCGTAATCGTCGGTGCCGGTGGTGCCCTCTTGCCATCCACAATCGTGAGCATACGCGTTCATTATCACGTGGTTGAATCCGTTCGCTGCGAGTTGGTCGAGAAAACGGTCGACCGTTGGGATACCGTCCGGCGATGTCCCGTTCGGCGTGAGATCGAGTGCCCAAAGCCAGTCGCATTCGTAGCCGAGGAGGAAGTAGCGCCGCCCGTCTTCCCAAATGAAATGACGGGGGTGCTCCGAGTCGATTTTCAGGCCGCCGTGAATCGCTGGATTGGCGTTCTCAACGCACCGAAACGTCGCTTCGCGTCCGTTGAGATTCGGATCATTCGACTCCGTTCGAAACGACCAAATACCCGGTTCCCACGGCGCGATCCGGAGCTTCCATACCGAGTCCCCGTCGTAGAAACCATCGACAACAAACGCACCACTACTCGGTGTATGCACAATCGCACGGAATGGCACCGCGAATGGATTTTCGTAATCACAGTGGGATGCAAACGCGAAATCGTACGGTTGCCATTGAGAGATCACAGTCTCACTCATCGCTGATACTCCCGAAAGAGCGTACATGATACGTACAAGCGCGAAGTAAGGGAGACGTTTCACTCAGCGGCTCCCTTCGCCCTGTCTCATGTTGGTTGTATGTTTTTCACTATGACAGAAACCACGACAAAACCAACAGTACGTCCCGAGCGACACGAACCAAACTATGCGCTCGGTGAGACGATTCGATTCCTCGTAGAAAACGGCGACGGACTCTCATACAACGTTACCTGGGATGGAAAATCCACGATTTCCGCAGGCGTAGTGCGAAATAACGTCGTCGAAATCGACGTAGACGAACCGGGTTACGTTCGTATTACGATAAAAGAATCGGACACGGCGCGCGAACCCGTTGCAGAAGCCGCTGTTGCCGTCGCGCCAGAGTTACTCACTCCGACGTTACCGATGCCGGATGACTTCGCGGATTTTTGGACGGAACAGCTGACGCGGTTACCCAGTGTCGCCGATCCGGAGATTTTCCTCCACGAAGAACACGAGTCCGACCTCGTATATGGAGTATCCGCCGATACGGGTGATCCCGATCTCGGCACGGTGTATGCATGGCTCCACGTTCCGCGCGAGCAACCGACGGCCGTTCCCGGTGCGATTCGATACCACGGAGCCGGCGTATACGGCGTTCCCACGCAATATACACGCGAATGGGCACAGAGCGGGCGTATCTGCCTATCGGTAAATCCGCATCCAATACCGAACACATGGCCACAGGAACGGTACGATGAGTTGCTAAAGGGAAAGCTCGCAAACTACACGCGACACGGACGCGAGAACCGCGAGAAAAGCATTTTCCTTCCGATGTTTCTACGAGCGGCTTTCGTTCCGCGAATCATAGCGGCACTCCCTGAATCGATCGCGCGGTGGGATCGCCGGAATCTCGTCGTCGAAGGGCACAGTCAGGGCGGTGGTCAGGCGTTCGCTGCGACTGCACTTGTACAAGAGGTGAGCGGAGCTGCGTTCTCGTGCCCGACGCATTGCGATCACGCCGCACCGTTACGTGGACGACCCGCTGGGTGGCCGCAGATCGTGGAATGGCAAGAAGATGGACCGGTG
>CAZWQW010000094.1:0-4640 GCA_964635955.1 uncultured bacterium
ATGGGAAGGTAACAAAACACGGGAGCACCGCCGTCATCTCCGGCGATACTCCCGTAGCGATTTTACATCACCGCAAACGTCGTGGACCGTCTCAGAAGTGCGCTTTCTTCGCGACGTGGAGGCGATTCATCGCGCGCTGTAACGCGAGTTCCGCGCGTTCACGGTCGATATCCGCTTTCGCCCCTTCGAGCCGTTCGCGAGCCCGTTTGGCGGCTTCCTCGGCACGTGCAATGTCGATCTCGTCGGAAAACTCCGCCGACTCGGCAATCACGTTTACGCCATCGCGCATAACTTCAATGAATCCACCGCCGAGTGCGACCGGGCGGTCATCCTTTCCCGGCTCACGGATGTCGAGTTCCCCGACTTCCAGCGTGCTCATGAGCGGAAGGTGACCCGGCAACACCTGGAACGACCCAATCGTACCCGGCGCGCGAACCATCTCGACGTCGCCCCGATAAAACACACGGCTCGGCGTGATGATGACGATCGGGAACGTATCCGCCACGATTACTCACCCTTCCTGAGCCGCTCGGCCTTCTCAATCGCTTCGTCGATGGTGCCGATCATGCGGAACGCGTCTTCCGGAAGATCGTCGTGCTTGCCTTCCACGATCTCCTTACAACCGCGCACTGTCTCGGCAATCGGAACGTACTTGCCGGCAAGACCCGTGAACGCTTCTGCGACGAACATCGGCTGCGTGAGGAACATGTGGAGGCGCCGGGCACGGTTGACTGCCTGACGCTGCTCGTCGGAAAGCTCGTCCATACCCAGAATCGCGATGATGTCGCGCAAGTCTTCGTACTGCTGGAGGATCTCCTGCACGGCACGGGCGACCTGGTAGTGCTCAACACCAACGATCTGCGGATCGAGAATACGCGACGTTGAACGCAGCGGATGCACCGCCGGATACCGGCCCTGCTCGACAATCGCACGGTCGAGATACGTCACCGCGTCGAGGTGCGCAAACGTCGCCACAGGAGCCGGATCGGTGTAGTCGTCCGCCGGAACGTAAATCGCCTGCATCGAGGTAATCGAGCCGCGCTTCGTCGACGTGATCCGCTCCTGCAACTCACCCATGTCCGTGCTGAGCGTCGGCTGATAACCCACGGCGGACGGCATACGTCCGAGTAGCGCCGACACCTCGGAGTTCGCCTGCACGAAACGGAAAATGTTGTCGATGAAGAGGAGAACGTCCGTGCCTTCGTCGTCGCGGAGGAACTCGGCGACCGTAAGCGCCGTCAACGCGACACGCGCACGTGCGCCCGGTGGCTCGTTCATCTGACCGAAAACCAACGCCGTCCGATCAATAACGCCGGACTCGTTCATCTCGAGCCAGAGGTCGTTCCCTTCGCGCGTCCGCTCACCGACACCGGCGAACACCGAGTAACCACCGTGTTCTTTCGCGATATTGTGGATCAGCTCCGTGATGAGAACCGTCTTGCCGACACCGGCGCCACCGAACAAACCAACCTTACCACCACGGGTGATCGGCTGGACGAGGTCGATCACCTTCAAACCGGTCTCGAACATCTCGTCCTTCGTGCTCAGGTCGACAAGCTCAGGCGCTTCACGGTGAATCGGGCGACGGACCTCCGAGGTGATCTCGCCCTTTCCGTCGATCGGCTGACCGATGACGTTCACCATGCGACCGAGGGATTCTTTCCCCACCTGCACGGCAATCGGCTGACCAGTCGCGCGAACAGCCTGCCCGCGCACGAGACCTTCGGTGCCGTCCATGGCGATCGTGCGGACCTTGTTCTCGCCGAGGTGCTGGGCGACCTCGAGAACGAGCACGCCTTCGTCATGACCATCGCCGGAGCGATCGATCTCGAGCGCACTCATAATATCCGGCAGGTCGGCTCCGGTGAAGTCCACGTCGACTACCGCACCCAAGACCTGGACGATGCGTCCAATGTTCTTGTCTTCGCTCATCTCATCACAATCCTGTAGGGAGTGATCTGCGTCCTTAATCCGCTCGTAGTGATTCCGCCGAGCCGACGATTTCGTTCAGTTCCGTTGTAATGCTCGTCTGACGAACCTTGTTGCGAATTGAAACGAGGTTCTTGATCATCTCTTCCGCGTTGTTCGTCGCCTCTTCCATCGCGGTCATACGCGCGGCTTGTTCCGCCGCGTTCGACTCGAGCAGCATCCGCCATACGGCGAAATTGAGATACTTATCGAGTAACGCGCGCCATATGTATTCCTGATCTGGTTCGTAGATGTATTCGTCAAATACACCGGTGCTCTCCTCGTTTTCGGAGGACGTAGCTTTCAACGGGAGATACTGTCGCGAGACGAGGTTCTGCCGGAGCACCGAAACGAATTCGTTGTAGACCACTTCGACGAGATCGGTCTCGCCATTGAGAAAGCGATCTGTCGCCAATCGCGCGACTGCCGTCGCCGTTGCGAAATCGAGGTGCTGGAAGATGCCTGGGAATGCCTCTACCACCGGCAAGTGGCGACGGCGGAAGAAGTCTACGGTCTTTTTCCCAAGCACGATGAAATCGGTTTCTACACCCTGTGCGGCGAGCTCCTCTCGGCGGTGAATCGCCTTGCGGAACGCGTTCGCGTTGAATCCGCGACAGAGCCCGCGGTCACCCGCGATAACGATAATCGTCGCCTTTTTCAGTTCGCGCTGTTCGAGCAGCGGATGACTCTCCTGATCGACCTGCGCCGCCAGATGCCGGATGAACTCGGTGAGTTGATCGGCATACGGTCGGGTCTGCTCGATCCCTTCCTGCGCGCGACGCAGACGCGATGCGGCAATCATCCGCATGGCGCGGGTCACCTGCTGTATGTTCTGCACGGCGGTAATCCGCCGCCGGATCATCCTCAGGTTCGGCATGCTGCCCTCAGTTTCGGAGCGTTACGTTCTTCGCCGGTATTACGAACCAGCACGACGCTCCGCTGCCTTGAACGACTTATTAAAGGTCCGCATGACCTCGAGCACCTTTTCGCGGGTCTCCTGCGAAAGCGCCTTCGTCTCGCGAATCTCTTTGAGGATCTCACTCTGCTGTGCGCGCATCATGTCGAGGAACTCCGATTCCCACTGCTTCACAGCGTGGACCGGAGTGTCGTTGAGCACTCCACTCGTCGCCGCGAGAATCGCGACAACCTGCTCCTCGACGGGCATCGGCTGATACTGCCCCTGCTTCAAGATCTCCTGCGTACGCTCGCCACGCCGAATGATTCGCTGCGTCACTTCATCAAGGTCGGAGCCAAATTGCGCGAACGCTGCGACTTCACGGTAGCGCGCAAGCTCATTACGAAGCTGGCCCGCGACGGTGCGCATGGCCTTGATCTGCGCATTACCACCGACGCGCGACACCGAAATACCGGCGTTCACCGCGGGACGCTGACCCGAAAGGAACATGTCCGTCTCGAGGAAGATCTGTCCGTCCGTAATCGAGATGACGTTCGTCGGAATGTAGGTCGAGACGTCGCCTTCCTGCGTTTCGATAATCGGCAGCGCCGTCAACGATCCACCGCCGAATTCTTCGTTCAGACGGGCGGCGCGCTCGAGTAGACGCGAGTGCAGATAGAATACGTCGCCTGGATACGCTTCACGTCCCGGCGGACGCCGCATGAGCAGCGATACC
Source organism: uncultured bacterium (assembly GCA_964635955.1). Lineage (GTDB taxonomy): Bacteria > Latescibacterota > MWCZ01 > MWCZ01 > MWCZ01 > CAZWQW01. The sequence goes on from CAZWQW010000094.1 coordinate 3,600, forward strand.
TGACGGTACGCCCACGCGTGCTTCGTCAAGTCGTCATATACGATAAGAGCGTCGCGGCCGGAGTCGCGGAAGTACTCGCCCATCGTGGCGCCTGCGTACGGCGCGAGATACTGGAGCGGGGCCGGTTCTGCAGCGGTTGCACTGACGATGGTGGTGTATTCCATCGCGCCATGCTCTTCCAGAACGCGGATCACGTTCGCCACCGTCGAGCCTTTCTGCCCGATGGCGACGTAGATGCAGAAGACGTTATGCCCCTTCTGATTGATGATCGTATCGATCGCCAGCGCGGTCTTACCGGTCTGACGGTCGCCGATGATCAACTCACGCTGCCCGCGTCCGATCGGCGTCATGGCATCGACAGCCTTGAGACCGGTCTGCAACGGGGTATCCACCGGCTTACGCGTAATGACGCCGGGCGCTTTCCGCTCGACGAGGCCGAAGTGTTCGGACACGATCTCGCCTTTGCCATCCAGCGGCATACCGAGCGGTGTCACCACACGGCCAAGGAGCGCCTCGCCAACGGGAACTTGCAGAATGTTTCCGGTACGGCGAACCTGATCGCCTTCCTTCAAGTCCGTTTCGCCGCCGAAGAGAATGCAGCCGACGTTGTCTTCCTCGAGGTTGAATGCCAACCCCATGACGCCGTCGGGAAACTCTACCAGCTCTCCGGCCTTGACGTTCTGCAATCCGTGCACGCGGGCGATTCCGTCGCCGACCTGCAGAATGGTTCCGGTATCGTAGACATCCACACCACGGTCGAAATCGGCGATCTGGTGGGCGAGAATCTTCGATACCTCATCCGGCCGCACGTCGAAGGTCATTGCCATGACAGGTCTTTCCTCTTGTGAATCACGATCCAGTATCGCTCGCAGCCGCGCCAAGATCGACCGACTTCAGCCGATTGCGGAGCCGCTCAAGCTGCGCTCGGAGCGATGCGTCGTACACCGTGTCTCCGACACGCGCGACGAACCCGGCCACAAGCGAAGGATCATCCTCTACCGCGAGGCTGACCTCCTTGCCGGTGATCTTCGCAAGTTGTTC
>CAZWQW010000094.1:4740-10462 GCA_964635955.1 uncultured bacterium
TACTCCGTGAACGCGCTGCGTTCAATATGCCGTACTCGGGCGCGGATTACCGCTTCGTTTCAGGGAGGCGATCAATCAGATCGTCAACCATCGAACGGTGACCTTCCGCATCCAAGTTTTTCTGAACAATCTTACTCGCCGCTTCAGTCGCCAAATCGGCGACGGTGTCGCGAATCTCGCGGAGCGCCGCGTCCTTGGCGTTTTTGATGTCGTTTCGCGCCTGTTCGAGCACGCGAGCCGCTTCCGCGCGGGAATCTGCCTCCATCTCACGACGGAGCTTCTCCGCGGTATCGCGACCGTTTTGGATGATCTCGCGCGACTCGTCTTCCGCGCGGGAAATGAGACCGTCGTACTGTTCGCGCAGTTCGCGCGCTTCAGCACGAGCCTTCTCCGCCTCGGAGAGCGCGTCGTGTATGCGGCTTTCGCGTCCCTCAAGAGCCCTGATGATCGGTCCCCAGCCCCACTTGCCGAGAACGAACACGAGGATGAGGAACGTGACGATCGTCCAGATGATCAGGCCGGGATTGACACTTACCAGCATCGGTGCGCTCCGCGTCCCGATCCGATCAGTACGCCGGACGGCCGCCACAAGCGACGGCCTGTCCGCGGTATACCGACGAAGCGGGACTTGAGATACTTACTTGATTGCCAGGAGAACGTTGATGACCTGGCCGAACATGGCGATACCTTCGATCAGGGCCGCCGCGATAAGCATCGAGGTCTGAATCTGTCCGCCTGCTTCCGGCTGACGAGCGGTACCTTCCATCGCGGCCGCAGCGATCTTTCCAATGCCGAGACCTGCGCCGAACGTAACGAATCCAGCGCCGATACCAGCGGCCCAATAGGCCATACCGATGTTGCCGATGCTGCTGAGAGCTTCTTCCACCATCAAACTCCTCCTGAAAGCTGTGCGCGATGCCCTGTTGCACCGCCGCACATGTCAGTGCGCTTCCGCGTGGTGTGAGTGAACGCCCATGCCCGTGAAGACTGCCGTAAGCATGGTAAAGATGAACGCTTGGATGAATGCGACCAGAATCTCGAGCAGGTAGATGAACACCGCGAAGGGCACGCTCAGCCCTGCTACGGCGACGTGTCCGAAGATGAAGATCAGCCCGAGTAGTGATACGATGACAATATGTCCGGCGGACATGTTCGCGAAAAGACGAACGGCAAGTGCGAACGGCTTCGTGAACAATCCGAGAAACTCGACCGGTATCATGATCGGCCAGAGCGCAGGGTGGACGCCCGCCGTGAGATGCTTCAGCCAACCGCCGAAACCGGCTTCGCGAATGGCAATCGCCTGAATGAGGATGAAACTCGTCGACGCCATCGCGGCCGTGACGGCGAGATTGCCGGTAAACGTCGCGCTGTAGGGAATCAAACCGAAGAGGTTTCCCGAGAGTATGAAGAAGAACACCGTCAGGAAATAGGGAAGTAGCTTCCGCCCCCAATGCGGTCCCATCGCCGGCACGGTGACGTTGTCACGCATCCAGACGACGAAGACTTCGAGGAAGTTAACTGTTCCCGTCGGAGCCTTGTCCGCCGACGCCTTCCGCGCGATTCCCGTCACGAAAACGATGAGGAGAATCGCGACGATCCACATAACAACGACGTGCTTCGTCAGCGCAAGCTCTATTACCGTGTCGCCGACATGAAACGTAGCGATGGTCGGTAGATGGATGCTTTTCGCGAGGTGTGCGTTCGGCCACGGAATCTCGAGGTAGTTCGCGTCGACGACGTGGTGGATCGGGTCCACCTTGCTGCCGTGATCGTCTCCGTGCGGGTCAGCCGCAAGCGCGGGTCCACCGACCAGCATCGCGGCAACTACACCGAGCGCGAGTAAGATGGAACGATGCGTCATTCCGTAGCTCCGGATGCAATTCGTACCACAGATTTCAACATGAATATCTCAAGTGCCTGATACAAAACATATCCGCCCATCAGACCGATGACGAAAAACACGAGATACGACGCGTAGGTTACGACCGCGACCGCTACCGCTGCTCCGACAATCGCCATGCGCAAGAGCATTCCGCCGAACGCCACCAGCATGATCCGGTTCATCGATCGGCCAATCGACCCGAACGCGAGCCAACCGCTCAGCAGACACATAACAAAGCTGATTACCCAACCAATGAGCATTTGCTGCGCCGCGCCGCCACGATACGCGATAGCGATAACAATCGCCGCGACGATGAACACAACCGACAATCCGAAAAACCATCGTAACCAGTGCGTTCGTACCAGAACCGCGCGCCGATGTGCTTCGTGATCCACACCGAGGGGTATTCCGGCGTTATGCGCGGTACTCGCTTCGTTCTCTGCCGGATTCTGGGGCGGCGGTGTTTGTTTATTGACCATCGTTCCGTCGGCCCCTGTTCGCGCTACTCGCTATTGTCGTCGTGTTTCTCAGGTTTGTCAGTTCCTGATGCAACCGCACGAAAGAACTGATAGAACCCCAGCGCGATCCCGACGATTCCGCCAATGAGCGCACCCCACGGGTCCCACTCGTACCGTTGATCGAGCCAATGTCCGACGAAGACGCCGAGGCCCACCATTATGGCAAACTGGATGCCAAGACCGAATAGCGGCCCAACGGCTCGCATCGCTTCGACAAGGCTTGACACACCCCGGTTCGTCCGGCGCTTCCCGGGATCGTTCGGTCGGGAAGTCACGGCGATCACCGCCTCTCCGTGTGTCCGGGGAGAGCCCGTCAGCACGTTCCAACAGGCAATGCGCAGGTACACTGAAGTGTTTGTTATCCCCCACACATACAAAGTCAATAGTATGGTGTTTCTCCCCGAATCGGTCAACCCCTTTTTGTACCGTACGCACAATATTTCTTTCACGCGTCGCGCGCGCGAACACTACGTGGACAACATACATCGATAACGAAACGATTTCTCGTCGACTATAGATCGACGCGCGTCCGATTGCGCACAGATACACCAGTACTGCGCAAAAATAGACGAGTTACAACGATCCAACTGATTTCTCAGTCAGTTACAATCGGATCGGCACGATGTTCATGGTGTTTCCTTGACCGTTTGCCCGATCTGGTGGATATTCATCGACAGGGTAGCGATTATTCGATCGGTGTCGTCGTTTGACACAGGCTCGTGATCCGTACTACATCGTAATGTGTGAACTCCCCTGTTCTACGGAGGTATTGCTGTGGTTATGAAGTCAAGTTCGAATATCCTCGGACAGCTTCGCGGATTTGTCAACGACGCGCGCGCGGAACTCTTCTCATTCATCCCGACGAGCGTCGGCGATCACCTGACGACCGCGAAGAAGGAAGTGCTGACCGCCGTCCGCGAGGTAATTGACGAGGAAATTCGTTGGACCGACAAACGGTGGGATGCCGCCAAAGATCGCAAAGAGGCGCGGAAAGCGTCGCGTCCGGCACCCTCCGACGGTAGTCCGAAATCGTCCGCCGCCACCGCGTGAATCCATACCCGGTTGAAGTCGCGCGCTGATGCCGATTTACCGGTATCGGAGCGGCGCGCTCGCCGATGAAGCGATATGGGGCTGATCTTCCGCTTTTGGCGGATCTTCTGGGGTATCGTGCCGCCGATCGGCATGATGATCCGCGACTATCACCACTCGCTTGTCGCGGGCGACGGCTTCGACTGGCATCACCCGAAGCGCCGCCGTCGCGCGAAACGACTCGTCGATCGATTCGCCGATCTCGGTCCAACGTTCATCAAGCTCGCGCAGGTTCTCGCAGCGCGCGCCGACCTGTTCCCCGGCATCTACCTCGAAGAACTGCGTCAACTCCACGACCGCGTCCCACCGCTTCCCGCGAAGAAAATCCTGCGGCAATTCCACGACGCAACGGGCAAAGAAGCGACGGAGGTGTTCGACGAGTTCGATACGGAATCCATCGCGTCTGCTTCACTCGGTCAGGTGCACCGCGCTCGGTACAAGGGGCGTCCCGTCGCGGTAAAGATACTCAAGCCGAATATACGCGAGACTGTGGACAAGGATGTTCGCGTACTCGCGTGGGTTTTCAGCATTGCGACCGCGTTCTTCCAGAATAACCAGATCAACAGCCTTATTACCGTGTACGAACAGTTCAGCTCGACGATCTACGAGGAGATGGATCTCGATCACGAGGCGCGGAACATCCACGATTTTCGGCGGCGGTACGCTGATGACACCCGCGTGCGCATTCCACGCGTCATCGACGAGTTGTCATCGCGCGATGTGCTCGTGCTCGAGTGGATGGATGGCATCAAAATCAGCGACGTGGACGCTGTCAAAGCCGCAGGGCACAACATCCCGGAGCTGCTGGACCGGCTCGTGACGATCTTCGCCGAGCAGATTCTCCGCCACGGTAACTTCCACGCGGACCCGCATCCGGGCAATATCTTCGTCAACGAACAGGGGCAACTCTGCCTGCTCGACTTCGGTCTCGTGGTCGACTTGCCAGAGGACACGCGTCGGAAGTACATGCGCGCCGTAATCGCCGTCGTGCAGCGCGATCACGAGACGCTGGTGAAGCTCGCGTACGAACTCGGCGCCGTCTCGCGCGATGTGAACCCCGTCATCATGCGGCAAGCCGCGGCGCGTCTGATGCAGATCAGCCTGCGAGACGACCTCGGTCCGGTCCAAATACAGCGGATCGCTATGCAGGTCATGCAGGTCTTCTACGAGTTTCCCCTCCAACTTCCCGGCGATCTGGTCTACGTCGCAAAGACGATGAGCCTCGTGGAAGGCCTCGCGGCGATGTATCAGCCCGGGTACAACCTCATGAAGGACGCACGTGACTCGCTCGCGCGAATCCTCGAGCCGGAACTCGCGTCGGTTCGCGACTCGATTGCGGAGCGAATCACGAACGAGGGGAAGGCCGCGTGGGGCCTCTACGAGGACACGAAATCGGTCATGCACGCGGTCGCGCGCGAGGAGCTTTCGTTTCGGGTCTACCGTGGCGATCTCGCGGAACTGCGCCGTATGGTCGGCTACGCCGCGCGCAGGCTCATCGCGGCGATCTTCTTCTTCGGCGTATGGATCACGGGCGCGACGGTGTTTCTCTACACCGGTAACTGGTGGGTTCTCCTCGGGAGCGCGTTAATCGGGATGTCCGGCATGGGTATCGTGTTCCTCATGCCGAACGCGCCGAAGATGCCCCGCATCGTCTTGCCACGTCGAACGCGGCGGGTGGAGTGACTGTTGACGAACGCAACGCTCCGCCCGTTTCGCGCGAAGACGTGGGGCGAAGCGGCAACGCCGCTTAGCCATAATGAACTCGAGCGTTAGCGAGAGTTCACCGCACCAACACCATCCGGCGAACTATCGCTTCGCGCTGGTTCGTGAGTCGATACACGTACACCCCGCTCGCTACGGCGCGACCGGCATCGTCACGCGCGTCCCACACGACCTCGTGCATACCAGCAGCACGGTCGTCCGACACCAGCGTCCGGACGAGACGGCCATTTACGTCGTAGATCACGAGCGAAACCGGACCCGATTCCGGCAGCCCGAAGCGGATCGTCGTTGTCGGATTAAACGGATTCGGCGCGTTCTGTGCGAGGCTGAAGGGGACGGGAATCGCGACGGACACATCCTGCTCGTTGATCGACGCTGAAACAACCGACGGAGGCTCTGCCATTCCGTTCACCCGGAACAACTCCACGTCATTCCCGATGGTCGCGACCGAGATCGTCACGAGCTCGCCGTCACGCGAGTACGCGAACGCCTCGTTGCTCGTCACCGATGC
>CAZWQW010000095.1:0-2888 GCA_964635955.1 uncultured bacterium
CGGTCGATATCCAGATCGACGAAAGCACGTCCTTTCACGCAATCTTCGATGTTTCCCAGTCCGTTTACTAAGTCCTGGAGATTGAGCGACGACACGCCGCATTCGATGAGATCGCGGAAGATATCGACGATGTACCCGTCGGTATGAAGGTGCACTGCGACGCCGTTTTGCCGGCAGTATTCGAAGATCCGTTGGTATGGCGGTTTGATCGTCGTTCGCCACGCAACCGGACTCATCGGTAAGCGATCTTGCAGCCCAAGGTCGTCACCGAAACCGATTTGATCGACACCAAGATCGACCCAGCGCCGCGCGATTTCCATCCAGAAGTTTTCGACGATATCGAGTAGACGGAACATCTCATCGGATCGCTCGGCTACGTCCATCATGAAGTTCTCATAACCGCGCAGATACGTCATGCGCAGAAAGATTCCGCCATGATCGGTGCCGCCGGTTGCGACTTCGCCTGCGTCGTGTTGGCGCTTCACTCGCTCGCGTTCCGTGTCCCAGTCGAAGTACGCGTCTGGGTCGGGACCGCGGTACGTATCGAGTGCGCCCCAATCGGCGACCGGGTGTTTAACGACGATGCCGTCGAGCGATCCAAGTGGGTACCTCCAACGACATCCCCAGCAATCTGTCTCCTCGTATCCGGGAACGACGCCGGGTTTGCGTGATATGCCTACGTGGACATACTCGGAAAAACTTTCCATCCAGTCGAGTTTCTCGCCATACGCCAGCCATACCGGATGCGTAATACCAACACCGGCTCGGACGATACCATCGCCACGCCCGATCATCTCGTTCTTGAACCGTTCGCGCTCTGTCATCAGATTTCCTTCCGTTCGATATCTCTTTCTATCAAAAAACGATAGCGGTTCGGTGAAAACGGTCCAACGTGCCGTTGGCCCGTCGCAGTCTTCTCGGTAGTGTTCATGCGAATCGTTTATCCTGTCTGATGGGAGGTCTGATGAACCGAGTATTTGAAGCAGAAGACTGGCAACAATACCGCATGAAAACGACGGAACCGCATGCACGCCTCGAACCGTTGCTGAAAGAAGCCGCGGTCGTCAAGCGGTGTCTCGAAGCGGTCCGTGATGCCGGTATGATCGATACAGTCGACTACGACGATCTGCGATTCCGTGCTTTCCGTGCGGCGGTCGCCGCTCGTTTCGATATACCGTGGACGGCGATCACCCCGCGAATGCAACGGCTCATCTGGGCGGTGAACGCCATCCATCGTCCGAAACGGATGATTGCAGCCGGAGTGTTCTGCGGGAATACGTTCATATCGAATGCGGGCGCGGCAATCGGACCCGGTGCGGCGTACGAGGCAGAGGATCTCGTCGGAATCGAGATCAAGGCCGAAGAGGCCGAACGCGCCGCGCGTAACGTCGAAACACTCGATAAGAGTGGCGTCGCGCGTATCGTTGCGGGTGATGCGGTGGAGTTCTGTGAAAACTACGATGGTGAAATTGACCTTCTCTACCTCGACGCCGATGGTGCGGGTGGAAAGGGGAAGGGAATCTATCTTGAGATTCTCGAAGCATCGTTCGAGAAAATGCCGAAAGGCGCGCTCGTGTTGGCTCACAATAGTATCAATTGCGCCGAACGGCTGAGCAACTATCTCGCGTTCGTTCGGAGCGACGCGATGTCAGCGAGCATCAACTGCATGGTCGATTCCGAAGGTCTCGAAATATCGATGAAATAGCCGATCGATCCGACAGGATCGACGAAACGAAACAAAACACGGAGGAACGAATGTCCACCAAAGCATTCCCAATCTCGTATTGGCACGGTGTGCCAGCAGACATGGCGTCGCTCGAGCGGTATCAGGAAGTCGCCGAAGCCGGGTTTTCAATCGCGTTATTCGGCGGCACTGAGGAGCAGATCAAAAAAACACTTGATTGGTGCGAGCAAGCCGGAGTCGTCGGTATGGTCATCGATCGGCGCATGCCGAATCCGCGTGTCGAATTGCCGGATGATCTCGACGAGCGGCTTCGGGGGATTACCGCCGCGTATTCGAAGCATCCAGCGCTGTGGGGCTACTTCATCACCGACGAACCGTCGGCTGTGGAGTTCGAGCGTCTCCGGACAATCACCGACAAGCTGCGCGAATTCGATCCGGAACACCCATCGTACATCAATCTGTATCCGAATTACGCAAACGAGGAGCAACTCGGTACAACAACGTACGATGAGCATCTGAGCCGGTATGTTGATGAAGTGAAGCCTCCGCTCGTGAGCTACGATCACTACTGCTTCCGAGTCGACAGCATATTGCGTGGTGGATACTTCGAGAATCTCGAAGCCGTGCGACGCAATTCTCTCGCGGCTGGCTTGGATTTCTGGCAGATCGTTTTGTCGACGCCACTCTTCGATTGGCCGGATATTGGCGAGGCGGAGTTCCGCTGGCAGGTGTGGACGAGTCTCGCGTACGGCGCGAAGGGAATCAGCTACTACACGTACTGGGGCATCGATGACGTCACGCCGCATTGGAATGCGATTATCGACGTGTATGGATACCGTACAAACCACTACCCAATCGTTCGCAGCGTGAATCTCGGCGTCGCGAAGATCGGTTCTCACCTACTCGGTTTGAAGTCCGTCGGTGTGCGTCACGGCAAGGGTACCGAAGGTGCAGATATCGGCGAACGGTATCATCTCGCAGAACGTGCACCGGATCGTAGCATCGTCGGCGAATTCGTCCGAGAAGACGGCGGCGCCGCCGTTATCGTCGTCAACGATGACATGGAGCAGGGTGTGTATATCCCGCTCAAAGTCGCGCCACGTTTCACATCATACCGTAACGTGAGTCGTGTCAGTGGAAAACCCGGAGGGAGTCGCCCGTTAGCAGATGGCGAAGGCGGCAAAGTGATAACGGTAACCTTACA
>CAZWQW010000095.1:2988-5863 GCA_964635955.1 uncultured bacterium
CCGGCCGAAGCAGACGCACGCGCCGTTCCGCAAGAGAAAATGAATCGCCTCGTGCAACTTTTCGGAGACAAGGCGGAGGTGATTGCCGATTACGCAAAGGTCGCCGCGCAAACCACCTTCGCCGCACATCGTGCTGATGTGCTGACGCTCGTTTCCCGTCGACCGTGCACGCTCGACGACATCGCAAGCGGCCTTGCGCTTCACCGGAACGAAACGATCAAGTACGTTCAGGAATTGCTGACAGACGGTGAGATCAAAGCACTTGAACGCGGCGACAAGACGTATTACGCGGCGCGGTAACGTACCAATTCGGAGTTAATCGCGATGAAGATTACGAAACTCGAGACAATAACGTGTCAAGCTGGTGGTCGAAACTGGGTGTTTGTCAAGGTTACCACCGATGACGGAATCTACGGGCTCGGTGAAGGCTCGCTCTATGGTAAGGAAAAAGCCATGGAAGCTGCCATTTGGGAGCTCGAACGCGAAATCCTCGGCGAAGATCCATTCAGAATCGAGCACCTCTTCCAGAAGATGTATCGGCAGGCGTTTTGGCGCGGCGGTCCAGTTCTCACAAGCGCGATCAGCGGGATTGAAATAGCGTTGTGGGACATCAAGGGGAAAGCGCTCGGCGTTCCGGTATACGAGTTACTCGGTGGATACGTCCGCGACGAAATCCGATACTATTGCAACCTTGGCGATGGTACCCCTGATAGTTTGACAGCACGCGCGAAGAAATGGATGGCCGAGGGCGTCGATGCGTTCAAGATCTATCCGTTTCCAAGTGTCCAGCTCGTCGACAACATGCGACCAATACGCGAGGCAGAAGAGAAGATCGCTGCGGTGCGTGAACTTGGCGGTTCAGGTATCGATATCATGATCGATTTCCACGGACGCCTCAGTCCATCCATGGCAATACTCGCGGAAGAGATTATGCGTCCGTACGAGCCTCTTTTCATTGAAGAGCCGGTTTTACCCGAGGATGTCGAAGGTCTCGAGAAGCTTGCGCGATTTGCGAAAACTCCCATCGCGACCGGCGAACGTCTCTATACACGTTGGGGTATCAAACAGCACATCGAAAAGGAGCTTATCAGCGTCGCTCAGCCGGACCTCTGCCACTGCGGAGGAATCTTCGAAGGCCGAAAGATCGCGGCAATGGCTGAGGCGCATTTTATAGCGGCCGCACCGCACAACCCATACGGACCCGTCGCCGCCACAGCGTGCGCGCAACTCGACTTCGCGTTGCCGAACTTCCTCATTCAAGAACACATCTTCGAGGATGTCGAATGGCGCGACGACGTCTACACACCGACGCTCAAGCTGGAAAATGGTCGCCTCAAACGTCCGACAGCACCGGGGCTTGGTATCGAGCTCGTAATGGACGAAGTCGAAAGACATCCGTATGAGCCGCGCGAGCAGGTCAAATGGACACACGCGGACGGATCTATCGCGGATATGTAACGTCAGGGATACACGATGAAAACGCTTTCCGACGCTGAACTTACAGCGCTGCACGACAACGGATACGTGGTAATCCGTGATCTTGTCACAGGTGCTGAGCTGCAACATTGCCAAGAAGAAACACAACGACTCATCAGCGAGATATCGGTAGGTGGATACGCGAAGCGATGGTACGTCGATCACAAGGACGCAGCGCCGCATTCACTTCGCCATCTACACGCGAATCTCAACTCGTTCTCGCTTCGATTGCTCGCACACCCGACCATCGGCGACGCACTCGCACGGACAATCGGAAGCGACTTCCTTCCCTACGCAGAATCTTTTGATTTCGTGCCACCCGGACTGACGGTGAACGGCATTCGGTCTCATAACGACTCCCCGGTTTCTGAGACGAAGCGTGCATTCCGACTGGAAGTTTTTCTCGATGACCTATCACTTGACAACTCGCGTATCGAAATGATTCGTGGTAGTCATGTCTGGGACGCGCGTAGGAGAGAAATGGTCGGCGAATCGGGAGAGTCGGTGGATGCGCTTCGCGTTGTGGCAGGAGACGCAGTATTCTTCAGTGCCAACACAGTTACCCGTATGTCATTCGCACCGACGGAAGGATTACGAAGGTTTATTACTCTGGATTTTTGTTCATACCAAGAAGCGCGGTCGCGTGACGGCGTTAACAAGGAAGCACTGTTGCGTCGGATTTCTTTGTATCAATATGCACGACATCAACGGGAAATCGCGCCGTACGCCGACGATCAGCAGGTGTTCGACTACGCCCCACCGGAGGGCTTACCAGTATGGACACCCGGTGAGCCGGTCGATCTTTTCGCTGACGTATTCGCGGTGGAAGCCTAACCGCCGCGAATACGTAGCCTCGTGATCAGCCTTCCGACTGTTTCCGCCGGAACTCCGCGAGTTTTTCCGACACTGCAGAATCAGTCAGCGCAATGATTTGTGCCGCGAGTACCGCGGCGTTTTTGTGCGCACCAATACCGACCGTTGCCACTGGGACTCCAGGTGGCATTTGCGCGATGCTCAACAGGCTATCGATTCCGTTCAGCGCACCTGCGGCGAGAGGCACACCTATTACGGGTAGCGACGTATGAGCCGCCATCGACCCTGGTAAGGCGGCAGCAAGGCCTGCGCCCGCGATGATTACCTTCACGCCACGGTCTTTCGCTTCGCTCGCGAGCTTCGCCGTCCGTTCGGGATTTCGATGCGCTGAGGAGACGATGATCTCGTACTCGATGCAAAACTCGCCAAGTTGCGTGCCAACTTTTTCCATGATAGGCATGTCAGACGCGCTACCCATCACTATCAAGACCGTTGGTTTTTTCATCTACGTTCCCTTATTGGAGAGCCGCTTGAGTGCGCGGTGGCCGATATCGCGCCGGTAGTGCATTCCCTCGAAATGGATGTC
>CAZWQW010000095.1:5963-10420 GCA_964635955.1 uncultured bacterium
AGTAACGGCAGAACGATTTGCGCTTCAGGATCGCCCCATCGGCTATTCATCTCGACGACTTTCGGACCTTCCGACGTCATCATCAGTCCGACATAGAGGATGCCCTTGTAATCGCTTCCTTCGCTTCGCATTGCTTCGAGCGTCGGTTGTACGATTCTCTCGCATACGTCCGAAACGAGTTCCGGAGTCATTACCGGTGCCGGTGCATACGCGCCCATCCCTCCGGTGTTTGGTCCGGTATCGCCATCATAAACCGGTTTGTGATCTTGCGCGGGCACGAAAGTGCGAAAGGTATGCCCATCCGATATCACAAACAGCGATGCTTCTTCACCCTCCATGAACTCTTCGACGATCACCTCGTCACCAGCCGAACCAAACGCACGTTCGACCATCATCGCGTGTACAGCCGCGAGCGCGTCGTCTTTCGTTTTCGGAACGATCGCGCCTTTTCCCGCTGCCAATCCCGACGCCTTTACAACTACTCGATGTGGCGCGTTGGTGATGTAGCGTTTCGCGGAGTCTGCGTCGGTAAATGTCTCGAATGCAGCCGTAGGAACACCAGCGTCCGCCATAAGCTGTTTCGCATACGACTTGCTACTCTCGATCCGCGCGGCGCGCGCTGTTGGACCAAACGCGCGGAATCCCGCCTCTTGCATTCGATCCACAAGACCGAGAGCGAGCGGATCATCCGGAGCAACAAGAACAAGATCCGGCTTCTCGCGCTTCGCGAGTGCAACCTGTCCGTCAAGGTCGGTTGGACTTGTCGCAAAACACTCAGCTATCGCTGAGATTCCGGCGTTTCCGGGCGCGACCATTATTCGGTCGACACTCCCCTGTTGCTTGAGTTTCCAAGCAAGCGCGTGTTCGCGACCGCCTTGGCCTACGATGAGGACACTTCGTCCTGTATTCGACATAAACTATCCGATCGTGGGTTATGTGAGTGGGAAACTTCCACGGAAGAAAACGAGAACCTCATGAGCTCAGATACGAATTACCGCCACCAGATCATTCCACGAAGATCTTCGATACGACGTAATAAGAACGCTCGAACAACGCGAGCTCGAATTACAAGCGTACACCGCTTCGTATCGTCCGTCGAATCAAGACGCTCAAGGCACTGGATGCACCGATCGAGCGAATTCAGCGCGCGACGACAGAGGACAATATTCCCACAAAGGGTATCCTCCGAATAACCGTATTGGTGTCCCGAAATGATGTAGTCTTGAATAAGAAAGCTTTCCGATAACAGGGTATTGAGAATGTATTCGCGAGGTCCGGTATTCCTCAGCAAGCCTTCCGGTTCGTATAAGTCACAGATACATTGGTTGAAATCTATGGCTGCGCGGTAAACCGGCATATCGTCGTCAATAATTTTCTTCCCACCTGAGAAGGGTACGTCGTCACCATCGTCGTCGTCATCATCGAAGACTTCGTCGCACTCGGAAAGGAGATCTCCGAGATCGTGAAGCTCGATACTCGCATCCATATCGAACGGATCATCGAGAAATGGGAGATAGGGTGCCTCCGGGTCCAATTCGGACGATGGCACGTCGGATTCGCCAGATCCAAGTTCGTACCATAGTCGATCCTGTTCGAAAAAATACTGTTCCCAGTCTTCCTCGGACCAATCACGAGTATGTGGCGGCAATTCTTGCCACATGGATACCATCTCCACATGAACGTCGACTCGGTGTAAACCGCGCGATCGATTCAACGAGGTCCAACCTCCAACCCCTATGAAGAAAGTATCGAGCCCTTCTTCAAAGAGTCAACTCCCTTTCTCGAGTTAGAGCCGCTTGTGACCCTGTGCGTCAGCTGTTCTGATGCCGTATTTTACAGTTCTCGGAAGACTTATGCAGCGTGCAAACTCGGATAATTTGAATGAAGAAAGCAGAGCTTCTCAATCGCATCGTCGAAAGCGGAATCGTAGCGGTAGTGCGAACATCGTCATCCGATACAGCAAAAAAAGCATTGGATGCTGTTCTTGCAGGTGGTGTTGTGGCTGTCGAAGTGACATTTACCGTTCCGAACGCTCCGGATGTTATTCGTGAAGCCTCGCGGAACCTCCCAGACGGCATTATTCTGGGCGCGGGAACGGTCACTGACGCGAAAAAATGCGAAGCCGCTGTCGAAGCCGGCGCTCAGTTCATCGTTGCCCCGAACACCGATGCCGAAACCATTCGAATCGCGCGCGATCGCGATATCGTGACGATTCCTGGAGCGCTTACGCCTACTGAAGTCGTAACCGCAATACATGCTGGCGCCGATGCAGTCAAGATCTTTCCCGCGTCCGCCGTTGGTCCGTCGTATATCAAGGCCCTTCGTGGTCCGCTACCTGATGCACTCTATTGTCCAACAGGAGGCATCGAGCTCGACAATATCGCCGAATATATCACTGCGGGAGCTGCTTTTTGTGGCATTGGCGGAAGTCTGGTTGATACGAAACTGATTGCTGCAGGTAGATACACAGAGATATCTGACCGCGCTCGACGGTTCGTCGAAGCAGTGCATCGTGCGCGTGAGTCAAGCGGGAGCGAGCGATGAGCGATATTGTCACATTCGGCGAAGCGATGGTTCGCCTGTCCCCACCCGGCCGCGAACGGATCGAACAGGCATCGACACTGGATATGCGGATCGGCGGCGCAGAGTTGAATGTTGCCATCGGAGCCACGAGGCTCGGACTCTCTGCGTCGTGGATTTCGCGGCTCCCGCGCAACCCGCTTGGCCGTTTCATGGTGAATCAGGTCCGTCAGTTTGGTGTGGATACGTCACAGGTGCTCTGGTCCGGTACCGATCGCATGGGTGTGTACTACATAGAATTCGGCGCCACACCGCGTCCTACAAGCGTTACGTACGATCGAGCCAATTCCGCGTTCGCACGTATCCATCCGTCCGAGATCGACTGGACAACCGCGTTTCGCGGCGCGAAGGTCTTTCATACGACAGGTATCACACCAGCACTCGGCGACGGTCCTTTGAATGCTACTCGCGAAGGCCTAATCGCCGCAAAGCGAGCTGGTCTGCACGTATCGTTCGACCCGAACTACCGTGCGAAACTTTGGTCCCGGGAAGACGCTCGTAACGCTATCGTACCGTTACTTGAACACGTCGATATTCTCGTAACGAATGGTGCGGACGCATCCGGTATTCTCGGTGTTGAGTGCGAGACCGAGCGGGAGACGGCCCATGAATTGTCCGAGAAGTATGGGATCCCGACTGTTGCGATTCCGGGACGAGAACAGGCGACCGCGTGGGGCCACACGAGACGCGCTGTGATGTACGCAGATGGCGTGCTTTACGAATCGAACGAATACCATATTGAAATGGTCGATATGGTTGGTGGTGGCGACTCGTTCGTATCAGGTCTGCTCTTCGGGATACTCAAAGGCGATCTCCAACTCGCCATCGAATACGGCGTGGCATTTGCCGCACTGAAACACACGAATCCAGGTGACATTAACTACAGCACTCTTGAAGAACTCGAACAGATCGTGTCCGGGTCAGGGCACTTAATCGGTCGCTGACAGGAGCCTCTATGAACCTCGCAATCGTGTCGGACGAGCTCAAACTGCCACAACAAGAGGCATTCCCGCTCATTCACGACTGGGGAATCCGACATGTTGAACTGCGTGGACTGACCGGTGGTAGGATTCCCGACGGTGACACCGATGAGGTGCAACACCTTGTCGGATCGTTCGGAATGACGGTAACGAGTCTCTCACCGGGTGTTTTCAAGTGCCCACCCGATGCGGCCGCGATAGAGGAGCATCTCAGTCGACTCGATCAGACGATCAATGTGTGCGGAAACCTCGCGGTTCATCAGATCATCGTTTTCCCAATCCAGAATCTCGATCAATCACAAACGGACAGCGCACCGACGCCATTGGTCGTCGACGCGATGCGGGAAGCCGGTAGGCGTGCGTACGAACGCGGTATACGACTTGCGATTGAGAACGAGCCCGGATACACCGCGGTAACGGCGCGTGGATTAGCGACGCTCATAGACGCAGTCGCTATGCAGAACGTCGGTGCGAATTGGGATCCCGGAAACGCGTACCCATGGGATCGCGAGATTGACAACGCAATCGATATACTGGGTGACCGCATATTCAACGTTCACGTCAAGGACACATGGATACGAAACGAGAAACGCGGTTTCGATTCAGTAGGCAATGGCGATATAGACTGGAAGAGACAGATCGATCAACTGTCCAATCGGCACTATACCGGAAACATCGTCGTGGAGACGCATTGCACCCCGGATGTAAGTGTGAAGAAATCGCGGGAGAACGTCGACACACTACGGCGACTGATTGCTGACACACGAGAGTAATAGAAGGTAGTATGGCGAACATCAAACGGCGTGAAGAAATCGAGCGGATGTACGACATCTGTCAGTTGACGGCGGAGACGTTGGAGTATCTCAAATCGCAGACCATCCCCGGCGTGACACCACT
>CAZWQW010000096.1:0-5730 GCA_964635955.1 uncultured bacterium
TGCTCGAGTTCGCAGGGTAGCATCCCGATCGTTTCCGTCGTACGTTTTCCGCGGGTGTTTTTTCACAAGATGCGGAGCGGAAGCGCATGATCGTCGTTGTCGGGATGAATCCCGCGCTGGACCGGATACTCAGTGTCCCGAATTTTTCCGTCGGCGCGACGCTCAAGGCCGATTCCGTCACGGTTCTGCCAGCCGGGAAAGGCGCTAACGTCGCCGCGGTATTGCGCGTGCTGGGTGCTCCCGTACGCTATACTGGCTTCGTTGGGCGAGGCGAGATCGAACGGTATCGCGAACGACTCGACGGCGTTCCCTGTGCCATTGTCCCGGTCGATGGCGAAACGCGAACCGACACCACGATCATCGACCCGGTACATGGGACCGAAACACATGTACGAGAGCCCGGTTTCGTCATTTCGCGAAATATCGTCTCGAAGTTCAGCAACGCCCTACTGGTCGATATCACGCGAGGCGACACGGTAGTTCTTGCCGGAAGTCTTCCGCCGGGTGCGTCTGACGACAGTTACGCGGAGATCATTCGAGAATGTCACATGCGCGGCGCGACGACGTTACTCGACTCGTCCGGCCGGGCGCTCAAAGTTGGAGCCGCAGCCGTACCGACGCTTCTCAAGCCGAATCGTGAGGAGCTTCACGAGCTGACGAATCGGCCGGTTGACAGCATCGACGACATACTCGCAGCGGCGGACGAGTTGATTGCGCGCGGAGTCGGCGCGGTAGCGGTGTCGCTTGGAGTCGATGGTGCGGTGCTTATAGCGAACGGAAGCGCGTGGCACGGGCGCGCGGACGTGCCGAAGGCGGTAAACACTGTTGGGTGTGGCGACGCGTTCGTTGCGGGGTGGACGGCGGCGCGCGTTGAAGGCCGGAACCACGAGGACCAGTTACGCGAAGCGCTGAGTGTCGCCGCAGCAAACGCTATGACAAGCGGCGCGGGAATTGTCGAAGTCGAGCACGTGAAGCAGATGCGTCGGATAGCGGTCATCAAGCAGATTCGAAGCTGAAAAGAGCAATCCGCGATACGATTCGCGGAAGTTATACGCCGGTTTCGATAGGCGAAGGCTATGGAAAACGACCCAATAATTACCTTGACGACGGATTTTGGCACCCGCGACGGTTACGTCGGTGCGATGGTCGGCGTGATCGTCCGACAGTGCCCTGCGGCGCGCATTTTCACGATCACCCACGACGTAAAGCCGCAGGACATCATCGGTGGCGCATGGGCGCTGCGGAATGCATGGCGCTGGTTCCCCCGCGAGACGATTCACGTCGCAGTCGTCGACCCCGGAGTCGGAACGGATCGTCGTCCCGTATTGGTACGAGCGGCGGGACACACCTTCATCGGCCCCGACAACGGTCTGATAACCGGCGCAATCGCGGGTACGATGATTGACGTCGCGCGGGTGATCGAAAATCCGAAGGCCCGCGCACCTGAAACGAGCGCGACATTCCACGGTCGCGACATATTCGCATGGGCTGCCGGTTGGTTGCTGTGCGGGCATGAATGGCCGGCTGTCGGTGGCCCGATTCGTCCACACGACCTCGTGCGTCCGCCCGATGAGAGTCCTCGCGTGCGGAAAGACAAACGGGGCACGTCTATTCAAGGTCGCGCATTGTTAGCCGATCGATTCGGGAATCTAATCACGAGTATCTTCGGCACGCTTATCGACGAAGCGATGGGACCACGGAGTATTCCCGAGGTGCGCGTCAACGGAACGCCGGTCCGGTTTGGTCGGACGTTCGGTGATGTCGGTGACGGTGAGTCGATCGCCTACGTCGGTAGTGGTGGACAATTGGAGATCGCGATCAACGGCGGAAGCGCGGCCGAGGTGTTCGGAAGCGCGGCGAGCGTCGTTGTCAGCGTGCCTGCGTGACATAGCGATACATGTTTTTTTCGTGGACGAGGGTTTTCTCGACGAGAACGTTCCGCGCGAAAGGGTTTTCCGATGCAGAAATGGGGTATCGTCATCGTCGCGATTGCCGTCGCCGTATTCGGCACGGCGACAGTCTGGTTCGTTCAGCAACTTCGACCAGAAAGTGAAGTAAACCGCTCAACCGCTCAAGCGGTAGCTGCATCGGGAGAGTGCGCGGAGTGCCACGCTCGCGTCACTCCGGCGATTCTCCGCCAACACGTCGATGGAAAGCACAACGAGAAGAACGTCACATGCTTCGACTGCCACGGCGCGACCGCGGAAATGGACAGCGCGTATACATTCGATCATCGCGGCTACCGAATCACACTCGACGTCACGAGCGGAGTCTGTGAGCGGTGTCACGAGACACAATACCGGCAGTTCGTCCGCAGTCGTCACGGCGCGCCGGCGTGGGCGGCAGTGCACGGTCCGCGCGACTTCAACACCGAGCAGATCGCCTTCGCCGAGACATACCATCCGGGAACGGTCAATCGACCGGCGAATGCCCTCGCCATGCAGGAAGGACTCGCCGCGCAGGCGGCCGGATGCGAGATGTGCCACTCAGTAGGTCGTCCGAACCACGATGGAAGCATCGGCAAGTGCACGGTCTGCCACGCTCGCCATGAGTTCAGCCTTGTCGGCGCGCGAATCTCCGAAACATGTGGCGGATGTCACATGGGTCCGGACCACAGCCAAATCGAGATCTGGACCGCCTCCAAGCATGGCATAACGTTCAACATCCGTCGCGACCGGCAGAATCTCGCCGCACCGTCGAACAGCCTGACCGCGTGGGATATGGACGCACCGACTTGCGCAACCTGCCACATGTCCGGTCTCGGTACCGCGGCAGTCACGCACAACGTCGGTGAACGCCTCACGTACTATTTGTTCGACGCGGTATCGGAACAGCGCCCGAACTACCTCCTAAACAAAGACCGCATGCAGGATATCTGCTTGAACTGCCACGCGATCACTCACATTCAACGACACTATGAACGAGCCGAAGCGGTACTTCACGCGACGAACGCAAAGGTCGGATTCGCTCAAGCGGTGTACGATTCGCTGGTCGCGGAAGAACTTCTGACACCCGGACCGTTCAATGACGTCGCAGATTATGTGATGTATGACCTGTGGCACTACTACGGTCGCACGGCGAAGCACGGCGCGTATATGGGTGGTGGCGACTTTGTCCAGTGGCATGGAAACTACGAGATCGAGGTGAAGACGACGGAGCTGCTCGAGATCGCGAAGAATCTGAGACACGAAGCGAGTCGGAGCCGCTGATATGATCGATCGCGACTCCATTCCGCGTCCACCGGAACTCATCCGTCGGATTCCGGTGACGGCGAATCAGGTTTTGCTCGCACTCGTTCTCTTCAACCTGTTCGCAATGACTGGTGACGTAGCAATTGCGCACGCGTTCAACGAGTTCGCCTTCGACACGCAATACATGCCGTTTGTCGTAGGTGGATTCGCGGCGCTTTCGACGGTCATCGTGATTCCGCGCGAACACAGCACGTGGCGCCGTGCGCTGTTCATGCTTGGGATGTGGCTGACGGTCTTCCTCGGCGTGATCGGTTTCTGGTG
Source organism: uncultured bacterium (assembly GCA_964635955.1). Lineage (GTDB taxonomy): Bacteria > Latescibacterota > MWCZ01 > MWCZ01 > MWCZ01 > CAZWQW01. Next base: position 3,513 of record CAZWQW010000096.1, read on the forward strand.
GCATCTTGAAAGCCAAGTAATCTGGCGCGGCTGGTTCTCGCTCAAAACGTACGTATATACCGCGCCACTCGTTGCGCCGCTTGCCTACACCGGTGTTGCGTTCATTGGGCTCGTCGTCATCAAACGCAGCGGGTTCCTTTTCGGGGTGGAGGCGCGTCGCTGGCTGTACGCGCTAATCGCGGGCGGGAGTTTCGGGAACGCGTCGCTTTCGATTCTCGACCACGCGCGCAACGGGTTCATTCATCCGGCTGAATGGGTGCCGATTCCCGTAACGATCTTCGCAGGAGTCGCATTCCTTTGGGTGGCGTTTCGCCCGCGACTCACCGGCGTCGTCCAGGCGACGCTGTGGTTGGCGATCGTGCTGCAGATCGTCGTTGGTACGATCGGTTGGCTCTTGCACGTCTACGGCAATCTGACGGCGGAGACCGGTGACGTGCTTCACAAGATCATCTACGGTCCGCCGATCTTCAGTCCGCTGCTTCTCGCGGATATCGCTACATTCGGCATAGCGGCGCTGCTTTTCACGTTTACGTACGAACGCGAGTTCTTGGAGAGAAGCCCAGCACGATAGCGTCGCGGTGGCAGTGTTTGCGGTTTGATCGATACGGTGCGTCGGAGCACGAGGTGGAAGTCTCCGACGCGCCATGACGTATTGACGGAACCGCGTCGTGCGGATATTCTAAGACATCGGGTACTGAGCGGCTCGCGGGGAAGGCGGGTCGCCACCTGCAATCGTTGTCCCACTTCCGGAAAGAGAATCGAACGGGTCCATGTGCGGCATCTGTGGAATTGTGTATCGGGATTCCGGCCGTCCCATTGATGTTGATCTCCTTACACGGATGCGCGATTCGCTCTCCCATCGGGGTCCAGACAATGCCGGAATTTTTACTGCGGACAGTGTCGGTCTCGGACACCGGCGGTTGAGCATTATCGATCTATCGCCCGACGGCGCACAACCGATGGCGAACGAAGATGGATCGATACATATCACTTACAATGGAGAAGTTTACAATTTCCTCGAATTGCGAGGTGATCTCGAAGCTCGCGGTCATTACTTTCGCAGTCGAACCGACGCCGAAGTCGTGCTCCACCTCTACGAGGAACATGGTGCCGATTGCGTTCATAAACTCCGCGGAATCTACGCTTTCGCCATATGGGACGTGCGCACGCGCACACTCGTGCTCGCGCGAGACAGAATCGGTGTAAAGCCACTCTACTACCACATCGACGGCAATCGTATCGCTTTCGCATCCGAACTACGCGCGTTACTTGTCCTACCCGATACGCCTCGCGATATCGACCTCGATGCAGTCGATGCATATATGGGTATGTTGTTCGTTCCCGGTTCTCGCTCGATTTATCGCAAAATCGAGAAACTTCCCCCAGCAAGTTATGCCGTTTGGCAAGATGGCAAGTTGACCACCGAGGAATACTGGAATCTATCGCGTACGCACGATGACAAGCGACAATCGGTTGATCTTGACGACTTACAGGGGCGGCTCGAAGCATCGATTAAAGAGCAACTCGTCGCCGATGTCCCGCTTGGTGTATTCCTTAGTGGAGGGATTGATTCGGGACTTGTAACTGCTCTCGCGTCACGTACCAGTGCCGATCCGGTGAAGACGTTTACCGTTTCGTTTCGTGGAAGTGATCTGGACGAAGCGCCATTTGCGAAACTGGTGAGCGAGCAATATGGCACCGATCACACCGAGATGTCACTGAGTTCGAGCGAGTTCAACACCGACCTCGTGCTGAAGCTCGCTGCGCATTTCGACGAGCCGTTTGCCGATGCATCGGCGATTCCCATGTTCCTCCTCAGCGAAATGACACGTCGCCATGTCACCGTAGCACTCGCGGGTGACGGAGGAGACGAGTTGTTTGCGGGATATGATCACCATACATCGTTCGCAAGAATCGTAGCACTGCAACAGAAAGTACCTGCTCTACTTCATCGTTCGGTTAGTTCGATAGGTCGTGTGATTCTTGGTAGCCTCGCGAACGTGAGTGGCTCGGAGAGGCTTCGACGTTATGCGAAAGCGGCGGACTGGCTGAATCTCGATACGCTACATCTGATCGCGCGCACCGCAATGTATTGGACGCCGAGAGACAGGCGATCGCTCTACGCGGAACGAATGCACGGTATTCACCCCGATTCGTGCGTGGTCTCGTGGCTGAGCGAACGGTGTGAAAACTGGCCCGTCGATAACGATATCTCTAC
>CAZWQW010000096.1:5830-10055 GCA_964635955.1 uncultured bacterium
CGTCAACAGGGCTTCTTCCGACCAGAATCGGTGCAGAAAGCCGTCAACGACTATTTCGCACCGGATATCGCGTTACGTGGACGAATCACTCGTTACCAAGTGAATCATCGTCTTTGGTCTCTTCTGATGTTTGGCTTGTGGTATGATCGATACGGAGTCGGGACGGAGAAGGTGATAGCCTCATGACCTCGCCCCGTATCGGCATTGTATCGCCATTTCCGCCACCGCTCGGTGGTATGGCGCATCAAGCCAACATCCTCGCGGATTACCTCGAACGCGAAGGGCTGAGCGTCGAACGGATTCGAACAAACAACAATGGGAATATCCCACCCTTCCGAGATATCAATACGATACGACACTTCGGTCGGATGCGTCGGGACCTCGATGTAATCAACATTCACACCTGCTGTTACCTGAGCTACTTCGGAACAGTCGCACCGATCATCTGGTGGGCGAAGCGATGTGGGATACGCGTCGTCGTAACGTATAAAGGTGGATCCGCTCGCGAAGTATTCAATCGCACCGGCGAATTCGGTTTACGATGGCTTCGGATGGCCGACCTCGTCACCGTTCCGTCTGGATTTCTTCACGACATCTTCCGTGACTTCGGTGTCGAGACTCGCGTCGTTCACAATCTCTACGAAGCAGGGCTACCGACCGAGCCGCCACATACTCCGAACACCGATGCGCCGCGATTGGTCATGACGCGCGGACTCGGCCACTACTACAACGTCGATACAACCGTGCGCGCATTCGAGATCGTCCTTCGGAACTACCCACGTGCGCGCCTACTCCTCGCCGGACGAGGTAATCGTGAAAAGCACGTCCGAAACCTCGTCGACAAACTGCGCGTTCCCAACATCGAGTTTCTCGGGCATCTCAACCGGGAGGCGATCCATGCACTATATCGTTCGGCGGATATCTTCGTAAATTCCTCCGGCGTAGATAACTTCCCGGGTGCGCTGTTGGAGGCGTTTCTCTTCGGTGTGCCGATCGCGACGACAAACGCCGGTGGTATCCCATACATGGTCGAGCACGGTGTAAGCGCACGTATGGTTGCGGTGGACGACCATGAAGCACTCGCGAGAGAGATTATCTGGTTGCTCGAGCATCCGGTCGAAGCGCAGCAGATGGCACTCGCCGCGCAAGCACGTATCGACGATTACCGGTGGGAAGCGGTGCGCGATGACTGGCTCGACGTACTGACCGCCGATTCGCAAGGATAGAACGATATATGTGTGGTATCGCCGGGTTTTTCTATCGGGACGCGTCCCGCGCGGCAACGCTCGACGAGCTCAAGCCGATGCTCGACGTAATCGTCCATCGTGGTCCCGACGACTGGGGATATCACCTCGACGGTCCGCTCGGGTTCGGTATGCGGCGCCTGAGCATCATCGACATCGAAACGGGTCAGCAGCCGGTACATAACGAGGACAAATCAGTCTGGGTCGTATTCAACGGTGAGATCTACAACTTCGTTGAATTACGGCCGATGCTCGAAGCGAAAGGTCATCGGTTTTACACGAAAGGCGACACGGAAGTCATCGTGCACCTCTGGGAGGAGTACGGTCCGGAGTTCGTCCATCACCTACGTGGCATGTTCGGCATCGCACTGTGGGATTCGCGTACGAAGCAGTTCATGCTTGTGCGCGACCGGCTCGGCATCAAGCCGCTCTACTACTCGGAAACCGCGCGCGGGTTCTTTTTCGGATCGGAGCTGAAGTCTCTTCTCGCGCACACCGCAGTCAAACGGCAACCTGATTACGATGCGATCAACGCGTACCTTGAGCTCCAATACATTCCCGCGCCGATGAGCGCCATACAGGGCATCCGAAAGCTGCTTCCCGGCCACTACATGCTCCTGCAGAACGGCCGACTTACCATACGTGAGTACTGGGACGCGCCGCTCGCACCCGAAGTGAATGGCCGCTCCTACGACGATTTCAAGGAGGAGCTTGAGGCCGAGTTAGCGCGCGTTGTGAATATGCAGCTTATCACCGACGTTCCGCTTGGCGTGTTTCTGAGCGGCGGCGTCGATTCATCGCTCGTTGCGATTCTCATGGCGCGCGAGATGGGCGAGCCGGTAAAATCGTTCAGCATCGGCTTCGACTACGAAGAGTTCGACGAGCTGAAATACGCGCGCATGATCGCAGAGCGGTACGAGACCGATCACCACGAAGAGATCGTTCACGCCGACGCGATCGACCTGCTACCGAAGCTTGTTCGATTTTACGACGAACCGTTCGCCGATTCGTCCGCGATACCGACGTACTATGTGAGCCGGATGGCGCGCCGACACGTTACTGTGGTGCTTTCCGGCGATGGTGGTGACGAGATTTTCGGCGGGTACACGCGGTATCGTGATCAGAGGAAGTACGAGCGCTTCGACAGCCTGCTCGGGCCACTGCGTCGTCCGTTATTCCGCGCCGCGACGAATATGCTACCGTTCCCGCTCAATAAACGTGCGATACTGTATAGGCTTTCGCGGTCGATGCAGGACATCTATCGCGACCAAATGTCCTTTTTCACACCGCTCTGGTTGGAGCGCGTCGCACCACATCCGCCAATCAATGGGAAGCGAAACGGCGTTGCGTCGTGGGATGAATGGTGGAAACGGGCCGAGGGGAATCCGTTCCTTCTGCAGCTCGGCTATGTGGACATGAAGACATACATGGTCGACGACTGTCTCGTGAAGACTGATCGCGCGAGTATGGCAGCGAGCCTTGAGACGCGTGTGCCATTTCTCGACCACAAAATCGTCGAGTTGGCGTCGAAAATGCCGCTCGATCACAAGATTCGTGGCGATATCTCAAAGTACATCCTGAAAGACATTCTCAGACCGCACGTACCCGCTGGGTTCGCCGATCGCCCGAAGATGGGCTTTGGTGTTCCGCTTGTCGAGTGGTTCCGTCGCGATCTCCGCGACTATGTTCGCGATCGGCTCCTATCACAACGCGCGCGGCAGCGTGGCCTGTTCGACATGCGCTTCGTCGAGCAGATGATCGACTACCACCAGAGCGGTCGCATGAACATCTCGGGGATGCTTTGGGCGTTGCTGTTTCTTGAGGAGTGGTTCCGCATCTATGTCGACCGAGACCAAACGCCGAGCGCCGATTAAAGTCGCGTACGTCATCGGTTCGTTCGAGACCGGCGGCACGGAACACTACCTCCTGCGCATGCTCCGCCATATCGACCGGGAACGCTTTGACCCCTTCGTCGTGACGCTCTCCGATACGGGCGATCTGCGCGACGCGATTCACGAGCTCGCGCCGGTTTACACCATCCAACTCACCGGCAAGCTATTCAATGGGCGTGGATTGTGCGAACTCTGGCGCCTCCGCGGTTGGTTACGGACGAATCGAATCGACGTGGTCCACCTACTCATGGATTGGGCTACGGTGTATGGAAGTATCGCGGCGAGGATCGCGCGACTTCGTGGTATCCCAGCCGTCGCGAGTAATCGGATGACCGATTTCCCCCCGTCGATGAGTCCCGGTCTAATTCGCCTCTATATGTTCTCGTTACGCCATCTTTCCGATCACGTTCTTCCGAACTCGCAGTCTGTCGCGGACGTGTTGGCAGAACTCCGCGTTGATCCACGTCGAATGACGGTGATTCACAACGGCATTCCGGACCATCGTTTGAGACCGTATTCCGACCCTCAGCGCGACTCTGTCCTGACGATCTGCTCCGTCGGTCGTCTGCGCCCAGAGAAAGGGCAACGAATCCTTATCGATGCGCTCGCGCTTCTTAAAAAACGCGGCTATTTAGCGCATCTTCTCATTGTCGGTCACGGCACTGAAGAGCAGAACCTTCATCTTCGCGCCGATGAACTCGGCGTGTCAGACGACATCGAGTGGACGGGCTATCGCGAACAACCGATGCCAGACATTGAGCGCAGCCACATATGCGTGCTCCCGTCGCTAACAGAAGGATTCCCCAACGCTGTCGTCGAATACATGGCGGGTGGACGAGCTGTTATCGCGACCGATGTCGGCGGTGTGCGCGAGATCGTTACGCCCGGTGAGACCGGCCTGCTGATACCGCCGGGCGATCCGGTTACGATGGCCGATGCGATCGCGAAGCTTGCGGATGACCTCGAATTGCGTGAAACTCTTGGACGGAACGCGCGCGCACTCGTCGAAGCGAAGTTTACCGCACGAATCGAGACCGAACAGACGTGTCGGATCTATGAGAACGTCATCGGCGAGTGAGACGACAGGCG
>CAZWQW010000097.1:0-2219 GCA_964635955.1 uncultured bacterium
GGCGTGATCATCGGGCGTGGCACGACGATTCGCGAGTACGTAACGGTCAACGCCGCGTCGAAGAGCGACGGGTTTACCTACGTCGGCCGAAACGCGCTCCTTATGGCGTATGCACACGTCGGACACGACTGCGATGTCGGCGACAACGCGACGCTGGTCAACAGCGCGACGCTTGGCGGATTCGCCGTTGTCGAGCATCACGCGACGCTGAGCGCGATGGTGCCGGTGCATCAATACTGCCGGGTCGGGGCCTACAGCTACGTCGGTGGCGGATACCGCGTCGTGCAGGACGTCCCACCGTATCTCCTCGCTGCGGGCGACCCGCTCCAGCCGCACGGACTGAACGTCGTCGGGCTTCGTCGTGCAGGATTCAGCTCCGACCAGCTTCGGCGTCTGAAGGCGATCTATCGACACGTTTACCGGTCCGGACTCAACTTCGCGCAGGCGCTTGGCCGGTTTGACGAGCTGGAATCGAGCGTCGAGCGGGACGTGTTTATCGCGTTCATGCGAATCAGTAAACGAGGAATGATCCGGTGAGTATCGGCCTCGCTGACATCCGACGTTTCGGGAGACTCCTGTTTCAGAACCGAGCGTGGACGCCGATCCCGCTCGCACTCTGGATGATCCGAAACGCACGCCCGCGACCGGTTGGGGTTGCTGTCGGTGCGATTTTCGTTCTGCTTGGGCTTGCGACGCGGCTCTGGGCGGTTGCGCATATCGGCTCTGTATCCCGCACGAGACGTCCAGATATCCCATCGGTGCGGATATCCAGCGGACCGTACCGGTATCTCCAGCATCCCATCTACGCAGGCAACGGCGTCCTCTCAGAAGGGCTCGTCATTGCCAACGGTGCCGGTTTCCCATGGCTTCAGATATTCTTCCCGCTGCTCTGGCTGTTCCAATACGGCCCGATCATGCTGTGGGAAAGCGCCCTTCTTCGAACCACGCTGGCGATCCGCGACGAGGCAGATGCGGATGCATCGACACCTCCCGCCGAATGGCGCGCAGCTCTTCGGTCGGAGACGCGGACGTACCAGGCGGTCGCTGCATTTCTCGGCGCTACTATCATCGCCGGCCTTCGACGCGGAACATTGAAACGGCGGAAACGCGATGCGCGTATTCGTTTCCGCAGGTGAACCATCGGGCGACCGCTGGGGCGCTGCGCTTACCTCCGCGCTGTGGCGAGTCGATCCACGCATGGAAATCGTCGGCATCACCGGCGAGAAGATGCGCGATGCCGGCGTCCGCGATATTCGACCTGATTCCGCGCCACGCGCCGATGGTGTGATGGGGTTCGCTCAGCCGATCCGCGCCTACCGCACACTTCGCGATACGCTCGCTGCGATCGCCGCTTCATGGAAAACTGTGCGACCGGATGTCGTGGTGACGATCGACTTCCCCGGTTTCCACATGCGCTTGCTCAAGCGCGCGAAAGAACACGGCATCCGGACCGTATATTATATTCCGCCACAGGTATGGGCGTGGCGACCGAAACGAGCGCGTGATGTTGCGACTGTTTCGGATACTGTGATAACGGCATTCGAGTTCGAAAGGCCGTATTTTTCCCGGTGGATGCCGTCTGACCGCGTTGCGTGGGTCGGACACCCGCTTGCCGACTCGATGCCGGAATTGAACAACCGTCGCGAAGCGAGGCGCGGCTACATCGCGTTGCTTCCGGGGAGTCGTCGAAGCGAGGTCACGCGACTTGCGCCGCTTATGGCAAAGGCGGTTCATCGTGCAGGAGTTGGTGAACCGGTATTCGCGCTCCATGCCGATGAGGCCATTGACTGGCTACCGGCTTGTGTCGCCGGAATACCTTTCGTGATCAACGATACGCGCGGAGTGCTTGCGTCGGCGGATGCGGCGATTATCTGCGCCGGAAGCGCGACGCTCGAAGCGGCGTGCGCGGGAGTGCCGACGGTTATCTGTTACCGGACGGATTCGTTCACCTATGCCATCGCGCGAAGGCTCGTGAAAACACCGTGGATTGGATTGCCGAACGTGCTGCTCAACGGATCGTACTACCCGGAACTCATTCAAAACGACGTGACGAAGACGTCGATCTCCGGCGCGCTGCGAGTCGTTCTGGACGAATCGCCGGAGGTGTGGCTAGAACGTGCCGAGGCGCTTCGCGGAATGTGTGGTCAGCCCGGGGTCGCCGATCGAGTTGCCGCGTTGGTGCTCGAGACCGCCAACGGAGCGCGCGTATGAACCGAACG
>CAZWQW010000097.1:2319-7112 GCA_964635955.1 uncultured bacterium
ACTCCCGGCGGACTCGTCCAGCGTGATCAGTGGCATCATCGTGCAAGTCGGCGATGTGATACCGCCATGGTCGGTAGAAGCGCGCGACAGCAGCCGAGTGCTGCAGCTTGGTTATCGTATAACGAACGCGCTCCACATTATGACACGGAAACGTGTCGTCGAGCGCGAACTTCTCTTCGGTGTCGGCGACACACTCGACATCCTCAATCTCCAAGAGACCGAGCGCAACCTGCGCGCGTACCCATTCATCAACGAAGCCGAGGTAACACCATACACCGACGAGTATGGTGGAACAATTGTTCACGTGCGAACGAGTGACAACTTCAGCCTCTCACCGGGAACCATCTTCGAAGGTGGTGGCGGAAGCACGCAGTACGGCGTCATACTCACAGAAACAAACTTCCTCGGGCTCGGGAAGCGAATTGCCGGGCAATACATCCGGGAGACCGGCACGGTAAAGAGCACGACGTGGGCGTTTGAATACAAAGACCACCGATTCTTCGGTTCTCGATGGTTCTTTCACGTTTACGTAGAAGACTTCACCTCAGGATCGCAGATTACCACCGTCATGGAGTACCCGTTCTATCGGTTATCCTCCCGAAATGCCGCGGGCTGGTCGTTTGACTATGCCGACGGCTACCGGCTGATGTATGGGACTACCTCGGCGGGACACGGTAACGTCGTTGCCGAACTTCCACGACGTATTCGAGCGGGAAACGTATGGTACGCGCACCGCTGGGGACATCGCGAGCGCAGAACCAAGCTGACCAGCGCCGTCACGCTGTATGATTACGCCTATTCCGGAACAGCACGAACGATCTCCGACACGCGCTATCTGGTGGCCGATTCCGACACCGCGCGAACATCGCGGCGGGGAGTTCAACTGGCAGCATCTATCGGCCGTGAGGCGTTCACCGGGTTCCATACAAAGCGCTTCCTCGACGACTTCCTCGTTGTCGAGGACGTGGAAACCGGCTGGGAATACGGCGCAACCGGAGGTGTGGGCATCCCCGACAGACCGACGCAGAAGCTCTACGGGGTCGCCGGCGCGTATACGAGTTATGCGGAGGTATTCGGCGCGTCAGGCGACCACATCGTCGCGGCGGAAGCGGTTGGCTCGGTGCATCTCGCGGATGATCAAGGTACCGGACGGCGTGCGTGGTCGAATCTTGTCACCGACACATGGGTGCACTGGTATTGGCAGGGACTTCCCATACAGACCATTGCGACGAGCCTGAACTGGTACGCCGGATGGCGCACGTACGATCCGTTCCAGATCACTCTCGGCGGTGATACTGGTCTGCGTGGGTACGCGATGAATCAGTTCGCCGGCACTCGACGGCTACTCCTCAACGTCGAGGACCGTATCGCGCCGGGATGGCGGATATTTACGTTCGCGATCGGTCTTGTCGCGTTCGCAGACGCGGGGTACGTGTGGAAGGCGGATGAGCGGATGAACCCGGCGGACCTTCACGCCGACGTGGGCTTCGGCGTCCGCGTGGGGAATACGCGCGCGTCGACATCGCGAATCTCGCGGCTCGATTTCGCGTTTGCATTGCGTGGGGAGAAACGATTCATGCTCGCATTCGGCTCAGAGCAGGTGTTCGACCTGTTCAACATCCGCCCGACACCGACGCGGGATTAGCGCACTACTCATCCTTCGCGTCACCCGCGCAGAAGCGCTCGAGTGTTCGATACACGGTGCGTGTGGCGATTCCGAGTATCTCGGCTGCGCGTTTCTTGTCACCATCGACTGCGTGAAGTGTCGCGCGGATGATTCGACACTTCGCGTCATCCAGCGTCGTGCCGATCGGAATTACAATCTCGCTGCCGGATTCCTCGTCGTTGAGCACCTCTTTCGGAAGGTGCTTCCGATCGATCGTTTCGCCGGTGGTCAGCACGACCGCTCGCTCGATGGCGTTCTCCAGTTCGCGCACATTTCCCGGCCAACGGTACGACTCGAGCGCTTCACGCGCACGGTCGGCGAATCCGGTGATACGTTTCTGGTCGCGCGCGGTGAAACGCTGCCGGAAGTGATCGGCGAGAATCATGATGTCGCCGGGTCGTTCACGCAGCGGTGGCAACGTGATCTCGACGACGTTGAGGCGGTAGAACAGGTCCTCGCGGAACTGACCTTCTTTCACGCGTTCCCGAAGGTCGGCGTTTGTCGCGGCAACAAGTCGCACGTCGACGCGCAGAGTTGTCGAGCTCCCGATGCGCTCGAATTCACCTTCCTGCAGGACGCGAAGCAGTTTGACCTGCGTCACCGGCGAAAGCTCGCTGATCTCGTCGAGGAAGAGCGTTCCCGTATCGGCGGTTTCGAAGCGTCCCTTCCGCTGATTCACCGCACCGGTAAACGCGCCGCGCTCGTGTCCGAACAACTCCGCCTCGAGCAGCGTCTCCGGAAGCGCCGCGCAACTCACCCGGACAAATGGCCGATCGGCGCGTCGGCTCATGCGATGGAGCGCCTCAGCGACCAGCTCCTTGCCGGTGCCGCTTTCACCGCGGATGAGCACCGTCGCGAGACTCGGCGCGACCTGCGCAACGAGATCGAGCACGTCGCGCATCGCGGGGCTTGTTCCGATAATCGGATGCGAACGTTCCGTAGCGGCGAGTTTTTCGCGAAGCTGTCGATTTTCCTCGATGAGCTTGCGGGTAGAAACCGCCTTCTCGACCGCACGTAATAACTCGTGTCGCTTGAATGGCTTCTGGATGAAGTCGAACGCACCGAGTTTGAGCGACTGGACGGCGTCATCGATCGTGCCGTGGCCGGTGATCATGATAACGGGGAGGGCGCTGTTGGAGGTTTTCACCGCTTTCAGAAGCGCCAAACCATCGACTTTCGGCATGCGAAGATCGACGAGAATGAGATCGACCTCGGTCTTCCGTAGAAGATCGAGCGCGAGTGCACCGTCCTGCGCTTGAACAACGGAATATCCTTCCTTGGATAACGTCCGTTGAAGCGCGTCGCGGATCGGTGCCTCGTCGTCTGCGACGAGAATGCGAATCTCCCGCCCGGTGTCGGTCATGATCCGTGTACTCCGGCGATTGGCAGGCTGAGTGTAAATATCGCGCCGCCTTCGGATGCGTTCCGCCACGTGAGCTCGCCACCGTGTTCGTGCGCAATCCGCCGCGCAATGGACAGCCCGAGACCGGTTCCGCCGTCTTTCGTACTGAAGAACGGCTCGAACATGTGCTCCGTCGCCGAATCGACGACACCGCGTCCGGTATCCGCCACCGATATCTCGACGCAATCACCGGCTTCGCTGGCGCCTGTTCGAAGTGTCAACGTGCCGCCGTCATCCATGGCCTCGAGTGCGTTTCGAATGAGATTCAGCAGGGCCTGACGAAGCTGTTTCCGGTCGACCGATATATTCGGGACCGGATTCGCCTCGACGGATACCTTCACACCGGCACGGGTGAGCTCGATTTCGGCGAACTCGGCAAGGTCTTCCACGAGAAGCGCCACATCGGTAGGTGCCGGCGCGAATTCCGGCAGGCGCGCGAACTGAAGATACTCCTCGCTCACGGCGGCAAGCCTGTCGATTTCCCTGGTGATGCTGTCGAGAAGCGTTTTCGCTTCGCTCTGTTGCTCCACCGGTATTGCGCTGAGCTCGTCGGCGAGCAACTCAGCATTGAGGCTGATCGAGCTGAGCGGGTTCCGCAGTTCATGAGCGACCTGTGCCGCCATGCGCCCGACAACGGCGAGACGTTCCGCATGGAGGAGCTTTTCTTCAAGCAGCTTCCGGCGGGTGATATCGCGGACGATCGCCGACGTGCCAATATGGTTGCCGTGAGAGTCGCGAATCGCCGAGCGTGTCAGTTCGACGGAAATCACGCGACCGTCCCGTGTGACGCGCGTCGTCTCGAATGCCCGTATATAGCCATGCTCGCGCACGGCACGTCGCAGGTAATCGAGCTCGCCCGCCTCGAGCAGATCGCGTGGGAAGAGTATCTCGACCGGCTGGCCGAGCGCTTCTTCGGCGGCGAATCCGTAGATCTCCTCAGCACCGCGATTCCACGATCGGATGTGTTCGTCTTCGTCGAGGATGATGATCGCATCGGCGCTGTCGGACGTGATCGCGTCCATGTAGAATAGAAGGCGGCAATCGAGGCAGTGGTCCTCGATCGCGCGGTGCATGATCAGCAGCCATCCGTCGTGGAGGCCGGAATCTGAGCGCTGCGCCGATACGACGCCGCGGAGCGTAACGGGTCCGCCAGTCGTCGTCCGGTGCTCGACTTCGAGACGGCGAGGTTCAGCAGTCCTCGCAACGAACTGGAGCGTTTCGTCGAGCATCTCGCGCTGCCGATGGCGCTTCGTCAGCAGCGACTCGAACGTAACGCCTACGGCGTCCGCTGCGGTGAAGCCGAGTAGTCGCTCCGCACGCGAATCCCACCGGCGGACGACGCGTTCGCAATCGATGTCGATCACGAACTCGTTCTCTTCGCGAGGAAGGAGCGTCAGATAGCGCGGATACGACACCATTGAAGCCACCGTCTCGATCTGCTTCGTCGACGTACCGCGTCCATCCGATGGCAATCGCATCGGCGACGCGGCATGCGTGTCGTCTACACGCGCAGGATCCCGTGGCATTCGACTGGAAGCTCCTCGTCTCCACTCGCGAAAAACGGTAGTACCGTTACTTACGAGCTTCTCACCAGCAACGCCTGTGCCACGGTCACCGAACCACGCTGTACGCACTGTGTGGCGAGGTGACAACAGACCATGCGAGCGTGCGCGACATTCTACCATGCAAGAATGTCACACGTAGATGGAAATCTTGTCAACGATA
>CAZWQW010000097.1:7212-10002 GCA_964635955.1 uncultured bacterium
GTGCGCGTTGCGAATACCCGAGCTTGGTTGCGATATGGTGTGAGGGTACATTCGGCGCGTTGCTCACACCGCGCGAATGACCCGTATCCCCGGAACTGATCACCATGACGTATACCGAAGCCGTCAGTTGGCTGAACGCGCTCATCGACTACGAAAAAGCTCCTGATTTCCGCTATCCGGAGGTATTCAAGCTCGATCGTGTCCGTGCGCTCATGTCCGCGCTTGGTAACCCCGAACGCGCGTGGCCGTCGATTCACATCGCAGGTACGAAGGGCAAAGGTACCGTCGCGACGTTTGTCGATGCGCTACTCCGCGCGCATGGGTGTCGCACGGGCCTGTACACATCGCCGCATCTTGTCTCGTTTCGTGAACGTGTGCGAATCGACGGAGCGTGCGTGAGCGAGGACGCGTTTGCCGACAGCATGAGCCGCCTCGTGCCACACGCCGAACGATGGCAGACCGAGCATCCGGATGAGCGGCTCTCGTTTTTCGATGTGCTGACGGCGAGTGGCTTCGATATCTTCCGTGCGGCCGCGGTGGAATGGGGCGTCGTCGAGGTTGGCATGGGCGGCAGGCTCGACGCGACGAACGTGATCACGCCACGAGTTGCGCAGATCACGCCGATTGCGCTCGAACACACGAAGTACCTCGGCGACACGATCGAAGCGATCGCGCGGGAGAAAGCCGGCGTAATGAAACCGGGAGTGCCGGTGCTCATCCAACGGCAACTTCCCGAAGTCGAATCAGTGCTTTTAGAACACGCGGCGGAAGTCGGCGCGATTCCCTACCGCATCGACGACGCGATGTCCATCACTGACAGCCGCGATGGTGCGACGTGGACGCTACGAGTTATCGCACCATCGGATACCCGCCCCGCACTGTACGAGCATCTCAGACTCGGCGCGTTGGGTGATCACCAACGACGAAATTTCGCCGCGGCGGTCGTTGTACTCCATCTTGCGGGCGTACCGCTTGACTCGGACCGTGTGCGCAATGTCGCTGCGACGACAACGATACCCGGTCGCCTGCAGCTCATTCCTGAGACGCCGCCGATTCTCCTCGATGTGGCGCATACGCCAGACTCCGCTCGGATGCTCGTTGACGCGATTCGCACTCGCTTTTCGGGACGCCGCACGACGCTCGTGTTCAGTTGCGCACAGGACAAGCGTGTCGCCGAAATCGCGAAGATTCTTGCGCCCATTGCCGAGCGCGTCGTGCTCGTGCCGATTCCGGGCATCCGCGCGATGTCCATGGAGGATATGACCGCTGCGTGGAAAGCGGTGCATCCCTTCGTCACGGCATCTGCCTCGACACGCGAGGCGATCGAAAACGCGCGTGACACGACGCCGAATCACGGGCTCATCATCGTGACCGGCTCATTTGTGCTCGTCGGGGCGGCTATGGAAGCACTCGGTATCAATCCAACGTAGCCAACGCGTCTCATACCCCCCGAGGGTTCGGAAACAATCACGATTCGGGTAGCTTTACCTGTTAAGATGTTTTACCCCCAATCGCGTCGCGCCGTGGAAGTTCCTTCCGTTCGGTGCGAGCGACAACAGAAGCGAAAGAGAGAACCATGGCAGAGAAGCTCGCGATCGACGGCGGTACGCCAATCCGCACGAAACCCATGCCTCCGGGAAACCCGGGTGAAGCGCTCATCGGTGTTGAGGAACGCGAACAGGTGCTCGAGGTGCTCGATGCGCATTCGCCGTTCCGTTTTTATGGTCCGAATGTGCAGAAGAAGGCGGAGCAGTTCGAGTCTGAGTTCACGGCTTTTGTTGGAATGAAGAACGCGCTCGGTGTCACATCGGGCACTGCTGCGCTAAAGGTCAGCTTACTCGCTGCCGGAGTCGGCCCGGGCGACGAGGTGATCGTTCCCGCGGTGACGTTTATTGCCAGTGCCGGTGTCGTCGTTGCGTGTCATGCGCGACCGGTTTTCGTGGATGTTGGTCCCGACATGGGAATCGACCCTGACGATCTCGAACGGCACATTACCGAGCGAACGAAGGCGATTATGCCGGTGCACATCCTCGGCGGCGCGGCGAATATGGATCCGATCATGCGAGTCGCCGAAAAGCACGGCATTACCGTGATCGAAGACTGCGCGCAGTCTGCTGGTGCCGAATACCATGGGAAGAGAATCGGCACGTTTGGTCACATAAACGCATTCAGCTTGCAGTTCCAGAAGGTCATTACGGCGGGTGAGGGTGGTGTCGTCACAACGAACGACGATCGTCTCTTTGACCGCGCGCGCCGCGCTCACGATCACGGGTTGAATCGTTGGATTCCCGCGAATCCGGATGACGCGTTTTGTGCTGAAGTCTATCGCATGAACGAGATGAGTGGTGCGTTTGCGCTTGCGCAGTTGCGGAAACTGCCAATGATGCTCGACACGATGCGTAAGCACAGCAAACGTGTCCGTGATACCGTCGCGAAGTTCGAAGACCTCGAGCTACGGTCGCTTGCGGATGCCGATGGTGCGACGGGCCAGTATACGATGTTTTACGCCCGCACGAAGGAACGTGCCGACTGGTGGATTCAAGCTTTGCAGAAGGAAGGCGTCGGCGGGATGCGGCTGTATGGCGGCGTGCTCGTCCTTGAGCAACCGCAGATCATGAATCAGCGGACGGCAAGCAAGCATGGTCCGTTCGATTCACCACTGTATCCGGAGAGAATCGTCTATCGCGTCGAGGACTACCGTCAGTCGAAGGAACTCCTCGATCGCTCGGTGTGGGTCCTGACCTCACCGGCATATACCGACGAGGACGTGGACGATATCGTCGCGGCGAT
>CAZWQW010000098.1:0-9950 GCA_964635955.1 uncultured bacterium
GCGAGGCGTCCGTCGAGCACACTGTGAAACATCAGCGCGACACCGGACCGAGCTTGAATGCACGTTCGTCCGGGTTCGATTGCGTGTTCGTACCGAGCGTTCCATACGGATGCCCAGGTATCGGTTGGAGCTGTCACCGAGTAGTATTCCTCCGAGCCAAGACGTGTACGGGAGAGACACGAACTATAGAGGATAGGAAATCTCGAGGGGGTACAGAAAGAGAAGAGACGGCGAAACGCCTCTTCTCCTGCAAATAGATGAATGCGGCTCCTCGTAAGTCGAGGAGTCCTAAAGCGTAGCTCTACGCTCGGTCAGCCCTTGTTCTGACCGGCTTTGCGCGGCTTCCGCAATTCTTCTTTGAGAATCTTTCCCGGCTTGAAGTGCGTCTTACGCCGCGCCGGTACTTGTATGATCTCGCCTGTGCGCGGGTTGCGAGCCGCCGGCTTCGGACGCGTGTTACGCACCTCAAATACACCAAATCCGCGAATCTCTATCCGTTCGCCGTCCATGAGGCTCTCGCGCATGGCGGCGAATACGCTGTCCACCATCTTCGCGGCAAGACTCTGTTTACAACCAGTATCCTGCGCGACTTGTCTCGCGAGGTCTCGCTTGGTCGTTGTCATTCGAAAGCTCCTCCCACCTTCCGACACGATTGCACTATAGTAATATTCGATCGAATCCGATCCGAACCTATTCCTCTAAAATCGCAAGCAACGAATTGCACGCCGTGTGGGATTGGGAACAAAGACGCAAAAACTGACGTTTGTGATGCAGATCACAATTGCTACCAGCGAAATGCAAACTAAACGTTTTACAATCAGATGTCAACCGGCTTCACGTTTAGCACGTTGTACGTAAACTATCGACCGGGGTGGTACGTTAGACCATATCCGGCTGCACCAGAATACCAAACGATTGACAGTATTGGCGTTGCAGCGCAGCGCATATCTCCTTAGGACACAAAAATGATGAAACGTAGCACGATCATCGCCCATGTAGACGACGCTTTTGCCTGCGGAACTTAGCGAAAGTCTCTCAATATTGTATATTCGACAATCATATATGTCGAATGTAGACTCGTCTACCGTTTAGTGTTCAACCTCTCGCTTCAATACGTTGGGATCACCTCGTGTTCCGACGGTTGAGGTATACTGATGGGATTCTACACAACCCGGCTCGCTGCGGCGCTACTCACGATTGTCCTATGTGTCGGTACCGCGCATGCGCAGTTCGAAGACTCGTTACCGTACATCGAGGATGAGATCGACGCGCACCGTGGACCGCGACTATGGCATGTCGGACTGGTGTTTACCGGCGTTCGACACCTTGGCGGGACGGGTCTCGGTATATTCGGCTTTTACGGCGATCGGTCGGAGCGATTCGCGTGGGGTGGCGAGGCGATGATGCTCCACTCAGGCGAGCGGCGAATCCCACCGCTTGAAGCGTACAACGACTATTACATCGTCGATGGAAATCCTCCGCAGAACATCACACACGTGTATGAAGAAGTCGGGATGATCGGCATAGGCGGAAGCATCTATTCCGCGCTCGTTCGTCCGCCACGCAATGTTGGCCCGCATGCGCCCGGTGTCACACTCGGAATCTCCGCCGGTCTGATGATTGAGACGGACCGCGTAGGGTTGCAGCCGAGCGACGTCGAGCAGTACTATCTTTACTACGGATACGGTAGCAGCAGCGATACGGATCTCTCTCTTCGTCCCTATATCCGTCCCCAACTGATCGTCACCCAGGGGCCACTCAGTATCGCTTGCGGTATCGCCGTCTTTCCTAAATTCGCATCGTGGAATATCGGCGTCGCGTACGGTTGGTAAATCTTAAGGTTGCCGGTATCGATGTATTGCGCATGCGTCAGCCGCTGTTTATTTTCCAACACCTACGGAAACCTAACTGAGTCTATCGCGCATTGGGTTTCGACGTAATCGTTGCGTAGATAGAAGAGGATTTTTCCTATGCCTGAACGCCGAACGACGGGCTTTCACATTGGGAGTCTGTTGATCGTTGCATTCGGAGCGATCGCGCTCATGGGATGCCCGCCAACACAAGACCCTCAGATTGGACCGGGCCAAAGCGAAGAGGTCAGCCAGGCCGTGCTCGACTCGCTGCGCGCCGATTCGCTTCAAAAATGTCGCTTCCACCGCAGCTTTGCCTACAACTACGCACGAAGCAACCTACGCTCCGATGCTATCAACCAGTTCCAGAAAGCATTGAATTATTGTTCGGGCGACATCCGCGCCGAAGTTGAACGCTACTATGCCGGATATCTCGACGATTGGGGCATGACCGATAGCGCGTTCGTGCATTACGTCGAAGCAGGTCGTCTCGACACAACAAATGCGCGTGTGCACTTCTGGCTCTACAGTCACTACCATGACATCGGTGAATACGACAAGGCGATCGATGAGTTGATGATCGCGGCTCGCCACCAGGAAGATATCGACGTTAAAGTTCGTTGGATGATGGTTGCCGCCGAGATGATGGCGGCCGAAGGCGATGCGGAGCGCGCGTGTGAAACGTACGCGTATCTCCAAGAGTTAGCTCCGGAAAATGGCGCGATTGCGACCCGCATGGTCGAAGCCGGGTGCGTAAGTTCGCCTGAAGACTTGCTCGCCACACTGCGGTCGGCCTGCGCCGCCGATACACTCGGTGAAATCTGTTGGCGTCTCGCTCGTGAGGAAGAGAACTTCGGAAACGATGCGAACGCGTTTGCGATATATCAGCGTTTCGCGAAAAATGACCCCAATAACCGCATGACGTGGGAATGCATCCTACGGACTGCGCGGCGCATCGATAATCAGTCGGCGATTCTTGAAGCGTTGCGCGCCCTTGCGCGTATTGAACCGAACGTCGCACAACGTCACGCCCAGTTGGTCGATGAACTCTTCGCACGGCGTGATTGGAATGGCGGTGCGGCTGTGCTCCTCCCCGCACTGAATCAACATCCGCAGAGTGCTCACCTGCTCTATCTTGCAGGACTTTACTATACACGACCGGGAACATCAACTGCAGATACAACGCGTGCACTTGAATATCTCGACCGCGCAGTTCTGACCAATGATCCGGACTGGCGTCGTACCGCGCTCGGTATGCACGATATGCTCGAACCGCCACTTTCGGAAGAAGAGATCAATCAGGCAAAGTTCTTCGGGAAGAAGGTCGAGCGGCTGCATCGATGCAGGATTCCCGGACGCGAGAAGCAGAACGAAGTTCTGGACTGATCAGAGCAATCACGATCCGTCGTCGGTGCTCTCGACGGGCGTATTCCGTTACATCAGTGTACACCACGCTCCCAGATGAAGGCCGTCGCGACGGCGAGCGGGTGCGTAATAGGTTGTAAATCCGGTGATGAACGCCGGACGTCGACAGGAGCAGGAGGTAGCCTTCTATGCGTTGTCGTTGGATTATCACACTCGCCGCTGTTGGAGCGTGGCTCGTAAGCCCCGTGGCGGCACAGACTCCCGCCGAAGACGAAGAGTCGAAACCGGTCGCTGTTTCACTCCAATTCGAGCAGGACGGCGCCACGACGCTGAGCTTCGAAAAAGACAAGCTCGTTACCGTTGTGGCGAAGGTCGCGATCGACATGCCCGATGTCGATCGTGTGAACGTTCAGGTAGCGCTTAGCACCGGTGAAGACCTGAACATCGAGAATGCTGACGACGTGATTGTTCGTCGTCTGTACATCGACAACACTGGTGCCGGTAATTTCGCGCTTCAGCCGACGACAAGCGTACGTCCGCGTCTGCGTTTTTCGGCACCCGAAGGTCAGCGTGGTGTCACCGCGAATCAGCAGATCAAGTGGGAAATCGTATTCAAGAACAATACTGCGGGTTCCCCCTTCTCTGCAGCAGCGGCGGTTACCACTCCTACCTCCAACGAAATCATCGCTGAAGACACCGCGACGAGCACCATCAAGGTTCGTACGGTGATGAGCATTCAGCAGCTCTGGGCGGACGGTGGTGTGTTTATGTGGCCGCTCGGTTTCGCACTGATTATCGGTATCGCGTTCGCTCTCGAGCGGATTTGGACGCTCTCTTGGGCGAAGGTAAACGCCGACTCGTTCTTCGAGCGGCTCGCTGCTGCGATTCGTTCGGGAGGCCCGAAGAAGGCCGTCGAAATTTGCGACGCCACCCGTGGTCCGGTCGCGGCGGTAATCCGTGAAGGGCTTCTCCGTATCGATCAGGGCGTCGATCAGGTCGAAAAGGCTATCGCGAGTGCCGGTGCTGTGGAAGGTAGCTTCCTTCAGCGTGGCATGGTCGTGCTCGCTTCGGTAACGACAATCGCTCCGATGCTTGGGTTCCTTGGAACGGTGTGGGGCATGGTGCTCGCCTTCAAGGCTATTGCCGAAGCTGGCGACGTCAAGCCGAGCGTGGTTGCCGACGGTATCTCGCAGGCACTTATTACGACGGCAACCGGTCTTGTGATCGCGATTATCATTCAGACTTTCCACAACTTCCTGATTTCGCGCATCAACCGCATCGTGATCGATATGGAAGAGACGTCGACAAAGCTCGTGGATCTTCTCATTTCGCAAGGTCTCGATCAGCGGGCTGCGTGATCAATTCGGAAGCACGTGGCGCCGTAAAAGGGAATACTGCTCATGTTGATGAGTAAAGGCACGACACAGGCTTCGGTAGAGATTCCGACGTCGTCGATGGCCGATATCGCATTCCTGCTTCTGGTCTTCTTCATCGTGACCACTTCGATGAATCAGGACAAGGGAATTGGTATGACGCTACCGCCTCCGGGCGACCCGATGCCGATTCCGCGGGAAAACATCGCCAGCGTCTGGATCAACAATCAGGGGCAGATCGCTCTGAAAGCGATGGGAACCGACTACCAGACCGTTCCAAGCGCGCAGGTGTTACGTCAGCGAATCGAAGAGCGCATCGTGCAGAACCCGAACCTCGTCGTCTCAATCCTTTCGCAGGATCAAGCCGACTACCGCACATTCGTCGACGTGCTCGACGCATTGCGTCTCGCGGGACAACCGCACGACTGGTCGAAGATCTCTATTGCGCAACCATTCGGTCGCGAACGCAGAGCCGGACCATAAATAGATGGCGAGGTCTGCCGGTGTATGCAGACCTCGCCAATCACACGCGTCTCGATTGGCGATAGGTTCCGTGACGCGACAGAAGGAGCCGGAGCATCATGGCACGTATAGCACGTGACACATCGGCCGAGGTAGAAACCGCGATTCCCACGTCATCGATGGCCGATATCGCGTTTCTCCTGCTGATCTTTTTTATCGTGACAACGGTATTCGTCGAGTTCCGCCCGGAGTACCCGCCGGAACTTCCCAAGGCGCAAACCGTAGATCCACTTAAGAACAGACGAAACCTTATCAACCTTTGGGTTTCGCCGGCCGGAATCATTCAGATCGACAGCGCGTTAGTTAATTTAGAAGGCGTAGCACCGACGATACTGAGGAAACTGCAGGCGAATCCGCAGGCGATCGTCTTCATTCAAAGCGACGAGCGGACGCGGTATGGTCGGGTATCGGATGTGATCGAAGAGCTCCGGAAGGCAAACGCATTGAGAATATCGTTCAGTGCCAAACCGGCGATCCCGGGCGAATGACGGTTCATTGCCCATAGGAGGTGGCCCATGGCAGAAAAAACGAATCAGCGACGTGACCTCGTCAAAACGATGTCGCGGCCCGCGCTTTTCGGATCACTCATCGTATCGGCATTGATAGTAATGGGGTTCTACTACGCCGATCCGCGTTTGGAGCGAACCAGAGAGTTTCAGAAGCAGGAAGTTGAGAATATTGAAGTTGTCGAGATTCCGCCGACAGCACAGGAAACTCAGCAAGCGGCACCGGCGCGCCCACAGGTCCCCATTGAGGCTGAAGACGAAGCCGATATCGAAGAGTTGACCATCGAAGACACCGATCTGTATGAGCAAGCCCAGGTGGCGGTTCCGGAAAAGCTCGTCGAAGGTTCTGGGACGTTTGTCGAAGAAGAGCCACCGATGGAGTTCTGGATGGTCGAAGAGAAGCCGCAGCTTTCCAGCCAGGCGGTGTATCCGGAGTATCCAGACATCGCTCGTACAGCGGGAATGGAAGGCGACGTTTTCGTCGAGATGGTCGTCGGTACTGACGGGAAAGTCGAAAGTGTCCGCGTACTTCGTGGACCGCCGATCTTCCATGAGTCCGCAAAGGCTGCTGCGATGAAGATGGAGTTTACTCCAGCGAGACAGAACGACCGTCCAGTGCGTGTAAAGGTCGCTCAGCGGATTTCCTTCCGTCTGCGTTGATAAGGCTGCGTCAAACGGTATCGATTTTGCAACATATGCCTCACGAAGCGTGATTCCTCGGTCGTAAGCAAAACCGGGGAACCGCTCGTGAGGCTTTTTCGTTGAAAAGGTGGACAAAAAAGCGGTGTAATGCCTGAGAGCATCGAGGAAATGGCTCTTGGGGGGCTTGCGTTCGACGTGAGTTCGCCGCATGTTTTCGAGCGTTTTCGTCAAAGGAGCCGTGGTACATATCACCAAGGCATCCCTAACGTTCGCGTCCACATCACGCGATACCATGGAGCTGTGTTTATGAAGAACATTACCATGATGATCGGTCGCATGTGTTTCGCGGCGCTCCTCGGCGGACTGGTCGTGTCGGCTGCGGTGACCGCAGAGGAAACAAATGAACTCGGTCTCACCGAGGAACAAGCATTGGCCTATAACGCTGCCCTCGATGAAGCGCAGCAGGCAGCATCGCAGCGCAAGTTCCGCGAGGCGACGGAAGCCTATCGGCGTGCGCTTGCTATCTATTCCGATGACTTCCTCACGTATTTCAATATGGGCATCAGCTTCCAGTCGCTTCGGCAGGAAGACAGTGCGCAAGTGTACTTTCGACGCGCAATCGATAAGAATCCGCAATTCGGTCCGGCTCGCATTGCTCTCGCGAATTCGTACCTGAAGGTCGATCAAGTGCAAGACGCCGAGACAGCGTTCGTTGCGATACGCGACGAACTTCCCGATGCTATCGAATACGTTCTTGCTGCGGAACAAGGCCTTTACAACGTCGCAGTCAAATACACGAATCTCGCGGTGGCGGAACTCAATAACCGGGATTACGACAAAGCAGAACAATACTCGAATCGAGCTATTGAACTGGCAGGTGACGTTTTCCGTCCATACTACATCGCCGCGATGGTGCAAGAACGGAAGAACAACGACGAAGACGCGCGACGCCTGTGGAACAGCGCGCTTGCCCGCGCCGGTAGCGACGAGGAAAAAGCGCTCGCTTTGAACGGAATCGGTCGTATGGAAATTTCGAAAGCGAAAGCCGCAATACGTGCAGACGACGAGACAGGAGCTCGTCGCGCGCGCCAGCAGGCTGTCGAGCATCTTCGTGAAGCGGCGGATCTTGATCCTAATCGGTCATCCAGTTGGATAAACCTCGGTAATACACTGTTCGATCTCGGCCGGTACGAGGACGCGTTAGGCGCACTCGCCCGCGCGGAAGAGCTGGAACGTCGCGACTTCCGTATTCCGTTCAAGATCGCTGAGACCTACATCCAGCTCGGAGACTGTGCGGCGGCTGAAGAAGCGGCGAGTCGCGCAATCACGCTCCAGCGTACGAACGCAAATGCGCATGCAGTCCGTGCCGAAGCACTCGAGTGCCTCGGTCGGAAACGCGAAGCCATCACCGAATACGAGACAGCGGCACGCGATCCGCGGTGGCGTCAGCGCGCAACGTATCAAGCGAATAAGCTCCGTGAAGAGCTCGGTATCAGCAACTAATTTTCTCGCGAGCACAATCGGGTGAACGGGCGGCGACTTTAACGGTCGTCGTCCGTTTTTTAATCGGTGAATCAAACTATCGACATCCCAAACGGACAACACCTCTCCGGCACCTACGAACCTCCTTGGCTCGACGACGCTCATGTTTACGTTCGCTTGACATTAGCTGCTATTGATTCTATGCTTGCTATAGTAACTGATGAAACTACCACGTCGCTCGTCGGGGTGAGGTGAGCGAAATGAATGACCGCGTACGTCGATCCGATATAACGAATGCACACCGAATAACCACCCAGGAAGTCTGTCAGCTTCTCGACATATCAAAGCGGACACTGCAGAACTGGGAGAAGTCCGGAGTAATTCCGCGAGCACCGCGCGATTGGCGCGGATACCGCATTTTCACCGACGATGACGTAGAGGGTATTCGGCGGGTGATTCGGCAGAAAGCAGAGCGTAATCAGGCGACGTAGCGCGGCGAGGCATCGAATTTGCCATATATCGATTCGAGGTGTGTGCGAAACAGACGCGAGAACCAGAAGAGGAACCATACTATGAGTCGTAGAACCGTATTCACCATGTTCCGCATCGCGGCGCTGGCGTTCATGGCAATCGCGTTCGCATCATGCGGTTCGACGGGTCCCGACACGTCGGCGCCGCTGACACCGGAGAACTTCCGACGAACCGGTGGCGGCGACGGAACGAATCTTCTCGCTTGGGTGGCGAACCGTGAACGCGACCTCGCCGGATATCGGCTCTACCGCGCCGAAGGCGATCCGACCGCCGGTTACACGATGATCGCTGATCTGCACCCCGATACGACGTCGTACGCCGATGTAAATCTCGAATACACGACGCAATACTTCTATACGCTCACGGCATACGATTCCGACAACAACGAGAGCGTCCCCACGGATCCCGTCATGGGGATTCCGGCGAATCTCAGCGCTCCCGACGCGCCGGAAAACGTGCGAGTGGTTGCGCAGAATCTTTCCGGTTCACCTTCCGTCACGATCTCGTGGTCTCCGAATACCGAAGGCGATCTCGACGCGTACCGTGTCTTTCGTGGCACCGAACCGTCCGTGAACCCGTTACTCTCGACGCCCATCGCGACGGTTCCGCGCGGAACGACTATCTATATCGATACGAATGTCAATATCGGTGCGCGGTATTACTACCGCATCGTCGCTGTGGATCGCGGTGACCTCGTGTCGCAGCCGAGTACGGAGGCGTCCGACATCCCCCTGTCACCACCGGCGTTGACAATGCCGGCGAATGGTGCAACCGCCGGGTCGATTTCGCCGACATTCGGATGGCAACTGGTGAATCAGGCCGTGGGGTACCGCATTATCGTAGGGTCCGATGAGACGTTCTCGGTACAGCTGTGGAATCATCACGTCGGCGCGCAGACCTCTACGTTACCGTACGCGGGGCAGGCGCTTACCAGCGGTAATCAATACTTCTGGTACGTCGTGACGACAACCGCGGATCCGACGAAGGCGAACTCGAAGAGCCCGACATGGAGCTTCGTAGCGCCCTGAGGGTTGACGGCGTCGCGAAGTTGGCTACTCGGATTCGACAGCGATGACCTTATCGAGTCGCCGTTGATACCGTTCGTAGGCCTTATAGCGCGCATTCAGGAAGGTCTGTACGAGTTCCCACGCGAGCGCATTCCCGAGCACGCGCCCGCCGATACACATGATGTTCATGTCGTCGTCTTCGACGCCCTGGCGCGCACTGAACGGCTCGGTCACGAGACACGCGCGTGCACCTTTCACCTTGTTCGCGGCAATACACGCACCGACTCCGCTACCGCATACGGCGATACCCCGCTCGACGTCCTTTGCGGCGACCGCGCGCGCTAACGGTACGACCATATCCGGATAATCGTCTTGCGCCTCGTATTCCATCGCACCGAAGTCAACGATCTCGTGACCGGCGTTTCTCAGTTTCTCAGCGAGTTCCTGCTTCAAGGCAAAACCACCGTGGTCCGCCGCAATACCGATTCGCATCTATCCCTCCAGACGGATTCTCTCCCGTGAACAGATACGGGCAGCCGCGGATGCCACGACTGCCCGTCGAACACGCCAACATTACGAGACTTACGCTCCTTTTACGAGCTGTACCGCATGCTTGACCACGTTTTCAGCGGTGAAGCCGAACTTCTCGAGCAGCACCTTGAGAGGCGCGGA
>CAZWQW010000099.1:0-9456 GCA_964635955.1 uncultured bacterium
TCGCCTTAACGAACTCGACGCGTTGCGTCGAGTTCGCCCTCTTGACTCCCGCGTGCAAATATTGCACACTCTATGCGGCAACAGCCTCCACTCTGTGCATATCAGCGCATGAGGATCCGCATGGGCTTGCGTCTGCTCCTTGTCGACGGTGACCGATCGTCCAGCACGATCATGCAGGAAATTACCGCGCAGTGGGGATTCCAATCGTCTACCTGCCGATCTGCGAAGGATGCGATTTCTCGCATTGACGAACACGCCGTCGATCTCGTCGTTACCGACGTGGCGCTTCCCGACGGCAGCGGTCTCGACGTGATCCGTCACGCGCGCGAAACCGACTACCCCATCGCGTCAATCATCGTCTCAGCTCACGGCAACGTATCCACCGCAGTCGAAGCGATCAAGCTCGGCGCGTACGATTTCCTTACGAAACCGGTCGATCTCGCGAAGCTCCACGCGATCCTTCCATCGGCATACGAGAAGGAAAAACTGCGGTTCGAAAACCAGCAGCTCCGTTCGCGGATTGGAGATGAAACTCGACCAAACGGTATCGTCGGACAGAGCGCGGCGATCCGCGAAGTCGTTGAGCGAATTCGTATGGCAGCTGCGGCACGCGCGACCGTGCTCATTACCGGCCCGAGCGGCACCGGCAAGGAACTCATCGCCACCGCCATCCATAACCTCAGCAGTCGTGCGGACGGCCCACTCATCAAGGTCGCATGTGGTGCGCTCTCACCGCAGCTACTCGAGTCGGAGCTCTTCGGCCACGAGCGCGGGGCGTTCACCGGCGCGGTTCAGCAGCGGCGCGGACGGTTCGAGCTTGCCGACGGCGGCACGCTGTTTCTCGACGAGATCGACGGGCTCGACATCTCCCTCCAAGGGAAGCTTCTCCGGGTGCTGCAAGAGCGGCAGTTCGAGCGGGTTGGCGGCGAAAACACGATTACCGTCGACGTGCGTCTTATTGCCGCGACGAATTCCGATCTCGAGGAGATGGTGGAGAAGGGTGAGTTCCGGAAGGATCTGTTCTATCGCCTGAACGTCGTGAGAATCGAAGCACCGTCGCTTGCGGAACGACGCGAGGATATCCCCGTTCTCGTGAAGCACTTCATCACGAAATACGCGCAGGAAAACGGCAAGACGATCAAGGGTATCGATGCCGCGACAATGTCGTTCCTCCAGGGATATGAGTGGCCGGGGAATGTCCGCGAACTGGAAAACGCGATCGAGAGCGCTGTCGTGATGTGCACTGGTGACATGATTACACCAGATGATCTGCCGGAACACATCAAGAGCCGAGTGCCCGAAGAAGTGCTCGTGCAACTGGGAACGCCGCTCTACGATATCGAGCGACAGGTGATCGAGGCGACGCTTCGTATGACAGGCGGTAACAAAACACAAGCGGCGAGCGTGCTGGGTATCGGCGTTCGCACGATTCATGACAAGTTGAGGCGGTATAGAGACGAAGGACGAGAAATCGTCTTACCCGAGTAAGCGGCAGTGCCGTTTTGACTCGATGCAGACTGCGGTCAGCGTCGAATCGGGAGTTGCGCAGATGGTGTCATCGGTTCCGAGGAATCTTCATAACGAGGGAAACGAGCCTCGGTGGTTGGCCGAGACGGTCCAAGCACTGCGCGCGCGAGATTACCTGACAACATACGTACGCATCGGATACGAACTCGTGCTTATCGTGAGCGGGCCGACCGGCGAAGTGGCGGTCATCGACCTCTCCTACGACGCGGCCGCCGTGTGGCGGGATGCATGGGCGGGAATGAGACAGGTCCTTCCCCGGATGCCAGTGGTGGCAGTTGTCTCTGGCGACGAATACACCGAGTTGGAGCAGGAAAACGTGCCCGTCATTCCCGTATCGAATCCCGAAAGCGGCGAAGCGGTGGTTCAAGCGGTCGAAAAGCTCCTGCAGCCAAACGTCCGGTAAGTAACCGGACGCCCGGATGATCGTGTAGACGGCGTTGTTTACCTTTACGAAGTAACTATCTCTCCTCAGCGAGCGGATTCATGGAACACTCGATACTCTGGTTCTACGGCGCGGCGCTCCTGGCGCTCTTCCCGATTGTCGATCCGGTCACCGCGGGATTCAGCTTCGCCGGTATGGCGGAAGGCCGCGACGTCAAATGGCGCAATCGACAAGCGCTGCTCGCGTCGATCTACATGGTGGTCATCCTGTTCCTCTTCCAGTTCCTTGGCACGGCGCTGCTCAACTTCTTCGCGATCACCCTCGAAGCAATCCGAATCGCCGGCGGCGTGATGATCTGGTACATGGCCATGGAGATGCTCGGCGGAAACGAGCGGCTGTCGGCGGACGAGAAGAGCGAGGGAACACTCAAGGACGATATCGCGTTTACTCCTATGGCGATGCCGTTATTATCAGGACCCGGAGCAATCGCCGTTATTCTCACGCTCAACGCCACTTCAGCAACAGTCGTCAGCGATATCGCGATTGTTCTCGCGGTGATTACAACCGCCGCGGTTACGTATATCACTCTACGGTTCGCTTCGGAAATTCAAGCGCACATCAGCGACACTGGTCGAATCGCGTTTCGGAAGATCCTCGGTTTCCTCTTACTCTGCGTTTCCGTACAATTCATTATGTCGGGCGTTGCACCGTTGTTCAACGGTGGCGCATCTGCTCTTATGCAGCTTTCTCAATAAATCGTGAGCGGTGAACGTCGTCGTTCACGGTTCGTGCACGATCTCAACGCCGGAATCCGGCGAAAGTACCGAACTTGGCAATGGAGATGAATACTCCGGAACACGAACGAATACTCCTCGAACAGGTCCTCGTCCAATCGGCCGACCCGTTCATCTTCATGGACGTATCCGGCCGTATCCGTATCTGGAATCGTGGTGCCGAGCGACTCTTCGGATGGTCGCGCGAAGAGGCTGTCGGACAGGAAGTCGACATCATCTTCCCGGAAGTCACCGATATCCGCGGCGACGTCGAAGACCTGCGCGAAGGTCACGCGCCGTACGATGACAACGTCGTCGTGCAGAACTACGAAACGACGCTGCGCGCCCGGTCGGGCGTCCGTATTCCCGTGAAGATCACCGTGACGCTGATCTCGGACCCTGAAAACGGCATCCTCGGCAGTAGCATTACCGTCCGCGATGTCAGCCGCGAGCACATCCTCGAAAACCAGCTTCGCTCACGCACCGGCGAAATGGCGCTGCTCGACGCGGTGGTCCACGCCGTCCATGGCTCGCTCGACCTCGACCGCATCCTCCGGATCATTCTCACATCGGTTACCGCGGGCAGCGGCCTCGGCTTCAACCGCGCGATTCTCTTCCTCATCACCGACGACTACCTCGAAGCACGCCTCGGTATCGGTGTATCGAGTTGGGAGGAAGCCGGTCGCTTCTGGCCGCAGATCGAGCAGGACCTGAATCTCGGTGAAACGATCGAGTACGCCCTCCAGAGCAGCATGCACGAGGCGATGCACGTCCAAGAAATCGTCGCCGACTGGAAAATCAACACGGACGACGCCGATAATGTGCTCATCCGGTGCATTCGCGATCTGGAGTCGCGCGTTCACGACAGCAGTCAGAGCGGAATGAACGGCATCGCGCACCGACTCGGTACGGAGAACTACGCGGTCGTGCCGTTGGTACACGGTGGTAAAGCGATCGGCGTGATTGTCGCGGACAACGGCGTTACCCGCAGGCCGATCGACGAGCACTCACTGCGCTTGCTCCGATTGCTCACGCGCGAGGCGTCATTCGCCATCGTCAACGGCCGTTTGTATGAAAAACTGCTCGAGCACGCGCACACACTCGAAGCGGCGTACGACCGGATACGATCGCAGCAGAAGCTGATTGTGCAGGGGCAGAATATGGCAGCGCTGGGCCAGATTGCCGAGGCGATCAGTCACGAGATGCGCAATCCGCTCGCACCGATTGGCGCCTTTTCGCGGTCGATTCGTCGCGAACTGAAGCACGATTCGCCCTTCGCCGAGCGACTCGACACGATCATCCACGAAGCCGACCGTCTGGAACGCGTCGTCGCGGCGGTCAGCGCCATGGCGAGCCCGCCACGTCCGGTGCTCGAGCCGGTTTCGCTGAACCAGCTCGTTCACGAGATATTCGAGTATTACAAGGTTGACAGCCAGTCGCACGGCATCAGGCTCGAAGTGGAGATTCCCTCTGATATGCCATGGCCGCATCTCGACGTGCGTCAGTGGCGGCAGTTGTTTATGAACCTCGTTGCAAACGCGATCACCGCCACGCCGTCCGGCGGAACGGTGTCGGTCCGCGCGCGGCGGCGCGACGACGGCGGATTCCGTATCACCGTCGCGGATTCCGGCGTGGGCGTGCCCGAATCGGAGATCCCGAAGGTGTTCAGCGCGTTCTACACAGCGACTCCGACCGGCGATGGGATGGGTCTCAACGTCGTTGCGCAGATCGTCAAGCTGCATCACGGCTCGATACACGTCGAATCCGCGCCGAACGAAGGCACGCAGGTTCATATCGACGTGCCGGGTCCCGAAGCGCTCCACGCATGGCTCCAGGAACAGGTCGATTCCTCCGTCGAAGCAGACACCACCGACCTTAATGCCGTGTCCGTATCAGCATTTCGCCGCGGTTGAGGAAACAACCATACCGTACACAAAAACGGGCGGCCGGTCTTCAGACCGGTCGCCCATTTCTTTGTCTCAATCCTCTGTTCTACGCTTCCGGTAGTCGCCAGATCGAGAACATGAGCGCGCAGTTCTTCACGTCTCTCGCCGGCTTCTGGTAGTACACGGTGTAGATGCGCCCGTCTGGTAGCTCGACCGAGCCCGGATAGCCGAGATCGCCCACGGGGCCGTCGTCGCGGATGATGAAGTCCGATTGCCACGTCTGCCCGTCGTCTCGGCTGATCATGGCACGCTGTCCGAACGGTTCGCGGCGATATCCGTACACGCACACAATCGCACCCGAGGAATGGCGAATCATATGCGGCGGCGAGCCGTAAACGCCGGTGTGATGCGCTTCGCTCCACGTCTTCCCGCCATCATCCGATTCACTCTGCAACAGCGAGAAGCTCTCGTACGCCTTCGCGTCTCCGTTGTGCTGATAGCGAATCATCGCGATGAGCCGCCCCGACGATGCCTCGACCACATGTGGCTCGTGGAGGTTCTTCGGGCTGACTTCCGGAGGAAGCGGCACACTTCCAAGCTCCTCCCATGTATACCCGTCGTCGCGACTGATGGCGGCGCGCATATCGCCGACATGCTCCATCGGATCGCCCATACCGGGCATCCACCACTGTTTGCCGAAGTAGAGCAGATCACCCGATTCAAGCCGAATCGGACCGTGTGGTGTGTTTACCGGTGCGCGGATAAAGTCGCTCCACGCCTCCCCGTCGACACTGGTGCGCACCCACGAACCACGCCATTTTGCGCGTACCGAGTCGGGTATCGCGTCAATCGCGGCTCGCCATTCGTCGCGAATCTCCTCCGGTGCGTGTTCGACGTTCGCGATGTTCTTTGTGTCGGATGTGAACCACGTCAGGAGCACCTTTTCGCCGCCGAGACTGATGATGCCGGCGTCACGATCGTCAAGCGGTGTATCGTTGACCACGCGCGGACGCGACCACGTCGCACCGCCGTCTTCGCTCGTGAAGAGCACCGTCTTACCCCACGGGCAGACGTGACCCCACCGCAAGCCGGAAGCCACCGCATACATCCGCCCGGAATCCGTCCGCGCGACGCTTGGCCAGCCGAAGTAGCCGAACTTCTCGTCTGTCAGGTCGCAGATCGTTCCGTGAATCGCGTCAACGCGTGTCCCTTGCGACATGGTGTCTCCTTATACGTCGTGAATGCCGTACATTCGGTATTGTGTAGGAGATGTTAACGCGAAACGGAACCGCGCGGAACCCTGCGATGGCGAGACACTTCGTTCGCCGCATTGACTACGCCCTTGGAACGACCGATTTTTCGTATACTACGGCACTCACTCCGAACCTTTGTCAAAACAGGGGATTGCCACCGTGCAAGCTCAAAACTCCGCTACACCATGGGGGCAGCTCGTTCTCTTCGCCGGGCGCTCTCTCGTTTCCGTCGCCGAAGCCATCGCCGAGGAGCTTGGAATACCCCTCTCCGATGCCAAGGTTTCGCAGTTTCCGGATACCGAGAGCTCCGTTATGCTCAAGGAAAATGTTCGCGGTGCCGACGTATTCGTGATCCAGTCGACCGGTGCGCCGGTGAACGACAACTACATGGATCTCCTCATCATGATCGACGCGATTCGGCGAGCGTCGGCTGCACGTATCACCGTGGTCATGCCGTACATGGGATACGCGCGACAGGACCGGAAAGCCATCGGCCGCGAACCGATCTCGGCGAAGCTCATGGCGGACCTCATCACGGCCGCCGGAGCCGATCGTGTCGTTTCGGTCGATCTGCACAACTCGGCCATTCAGGGCTTTTTCAACATTCCGCTCGATCATCTCACCGCGATACCGGCTCTCGCGCAGGAACTGAAAAATTGCACACTCGTCGACCCGGTGCTCGTCTCACCCGATGTGGGTCGTGCGAAGATGGTCGAAAAGTTCCAGCAGGTGTTCGATGTTCCACTGGTGATGATGCATAAACGTCGCAAGGGACTTGAGGTCTCCGTCACCGAGGTTATTGGCGACGTGAAGGACCGCACACCGATTCTCGTTGACGACATCATCGCGTCCGGCAGTATCATCAAGCACGTCGACGCACTCGTGCAGCGTGGTGCGCGTCCGGAAGTCTACATGGCCATTACGCACCCGGTTCTCGTCGGTGATGCCGTCCAGCGGCTTCAGCACCCCGCGCTCAAGGCGCTGATCACGACCGACACACTCACCATTCCCGCGTTGAAACAGTCGGACAAGATCCGCGTCGTAAGCCTCGCACCGATGCTCGCCGACGTTATCAAGCGGATTCACTTGAATCAATCCGTGAGCGAAGTCTTCACGAAACTGTTTGAAGATTTCCCGGTCTGACCTAATCCCACAGTCGTACATGAAAAACGCCTCCGTACCCTTTCGGTTACGGAGGCGTTCTGTATTAACCGAGGTCAGGCGCTTAGAATCCCATACCGGGCATTCCGCCACCCATTCCACCCATGCCGCCCATGCCGGGCATTCCGCCGCCATGGCTGTGGCCGTGACCGTGATCCGCCGGTTCGTCTTCTTCCTTCTCGGTCACCATCGCTTCCGTGGTGAGCAGGAGGCTCGCAACACTTGACGCATTCTCAAGCGCCGCGCGGACGACCTTCGTCGGATCGATCACGCCCTGCTTGACGAGGTCGCCGTACTCTTCATCCTGGGCGTTGAAGCCGTAAGCGGCATCATCCACCGAGAGGATCTTTTGCACGACGACGCTGCCTTCGAATCCGGCATTTTCGGCAATCTGCTTCGCCGGCTCGGCAACGGCGCGACGGACAATGTCAACACCGACGAGCTCTTCAGTGGTGAGGCCGCTGAGCGAGTCGAGCGCTTTCCGCGCGCGGAGCAGCGCAACGCCACCACCCGGCACGATGCCTTCTTCCACGGCAGCGCGAGTTGCGTGCAGCGCATCTTCGACGCGCGCCTTCTTTTCCTTCATCTCGACTTCGCTGGCGGCACCGACGTTGATTACCGCGACGCCACCGGCCAACTTCGCAAGACGCTCCTGGAGCTTCTCGCGGTCGTAGTCGGATGTGGTCGACTCGATCTGCTGGCGAATCTGCTTGATGCGGCCGTTGATCATATCGCGCGAGCCGGCACCCTCGACGATCGTCGTGTCGTCCTTGTCGATACGAACACTGCGCGCGCGCCCGAGGTCCTTCATCTGGACGTTTTCGAGCTTCAGTCCGGCCTCTTCGCTGATGACCGTTCCGCCGGTGAGGATCGCGATATCCTCGAGCATCGCCTTGCGCCGGTCGCCAAAGCCCGGAGCCTTCACCGCGGCAACTTGAATCGTCCCACGGAGCTTATTCACGACGAGGGTCGCCAGTGCTTCGCCTTCGACGTCCTCGGCGATAATGAGAAGCGACTTGCTCGCGTTGCCGACCTGCTCAAGAAGTGGCAAGATATCGGCGATAGCGGAGATTTTCTTGTCGTAAATCAGGATGAGCGCGTCTTCAAAATCGACTTCCATCGCGTCCTGATCGGTGACGAAGTGCGGGCTGATGTAGCCGCGATCAAACTGCATACCTTCGACGACGTCGAGCGTCGTTTCGATGCTCTTCGCCTCTTCAACGGTGATCACGCCGTCTTTGCCAACCTTTTCCATGGCGTCGGCGAGAAGCTTGCCGATGGTGTCGTCGCTGTTCGCCGAAATAGTCGCAACCTGCGCGATCTGCTCGCGTCCGGCAACATCCACCGACTGCTCGCGGATCTGCTCGACCATAGCGCGCACGGCCTTTTCGATACCGCGCTTGATGCCCATGGGATTCGTGCCGGCGGTAACGTTCCTGAGCCCTTCGGTATAGATTGCTTGAGCGAGAACAGTGGCGGTCGTCGTGCCGTCGCCGGCGACGTCCGAGGTCTTCGATGCGACCTGCTTCACCATCTGGGCGCCCATATTCTCGAATGGATCGGGAAGGTCGATCTCTTTCGCGACCGTGACGCCGTCCTTGGTCACCGTCGGCGCTCCCCACGACTTATCGATGACCACGTTCCGACCCTTCGGGCCAAGCGTGACTTTCACCGCGTTGGCCAGGACGTTCACGCCTTCGAGTACTTTCGATCGCGCTTCTACGTCATACGCGATAATTTTCGCTGCCATGCGTGTGTGCCTCCAATTTCAGGTTCTCAAATGTCAACGCAAGATACAGCACACGACGATGCTTATCTGTCGAGTGCGCAGTATGATGCCTCTCAACGGAGAGGTCGACACGGAATCACGCGTTTTCGATGATTCCGAGTATGTCGTTCTGGCTCATGATAAGGACCGTGTCGCCTTCGATCTTTACCTCGGTGCCAGCGTATTTGCCGTAGAGTACCTTCGCACCTTCAGCGACATCCATCGGCA
The DNA here is from genome assembly GCA_964635955.1 of uncultured bacterium. GTDB lineage: Bacteria > Latescibacterota > MWCZ01 > MWCZ01 > MWCZ01 > CAZWQW01. Next base: position 8,979 of record CAZWQW010000099.1, read on the forward strand.
GTACGGTTCCCGATTCGGTCGTCTTTCCCGGTCCCACCGCCACGACTTTTCCCTGCTGTGGTTTCTCTTTGGCTGTGTCTGGGATGATAATGCCGCCGCGCACCTGCTCTTCGTTCTCGATCGGCTGCACCAAGACACGATCACCAAGTGGCTTGATCGTCATAGTTGCGCCCTTCCGTTTGATTGATGTATAGGTGATTTCATTCGGCGCACAGTGTGGAGTTTGACCTCGATGTCGTGCGCGCTCCTCGGTTAGCACTCATCATTCGAGAGTGCTAATAGGAAGATAGTGTGAGGCCGTGGGGCATGTCAAGTTCAGGGTAGGGCGGAGCCGAGAGTTCGCGGTGCGGTTGAAACTATCACTCCATCCGAAGACGTGAGGCGAAGGCGCCTTGCGCCTTCGCCCAAACGAACGCTCGCGTCAGCGAAGCGTTCGCGCGCTAAGTCCGCCGCTCGAACGTACCCGGGACCGCATCGC
>CAZWQW010000100.1:0-2594 GCA_964635955.1 uncultured bacterium
GCGAACTCTCGCTGACGCTCACGTTCGTTACGCGAACGCGTCACGTTGTTCCGCGTTCGTTAAGACGAAGGGTTCCGCCCTTCGCCCGACGTCTCCGAGCGGAACGCGAGGAGACGCAACACGGAACCACCGCTTGCGCGCAGCTGTACCCGGTACGCCCTCCCCACCCATCACTCCGGCTCTTCGCCTCGACTTTTCCGACCGAAGCGCAATCCTTCCCAGATACTATTTCCTGTATCGCGTAGGGAGGCAAGCGGTCGACGCGTTACTGCTCGGACGATGGCGCTCATCAGGCTCTTGATATCCCGCGGTACGAATCCGAGCATGCTCGCCGCCTCACGTGCCGCCGAACGTCGCACTTCGGTGCCGTTCAGTGTCGCCGTCGCGCCGCAGTAATCGCGGCAGATGACACCCACGCGCAAGGTAAGAAACGCGTTCATTCCACCGTCGATGACTGATTTCACGATGATGTTGACAACCGAGCTCGCAACGGGGATGCGGTCCACGGCTATCATGCTCAGTACCGGTGTCGTCAGCGGCTCAAGCTGCTCCTCGATGGCGAGATCCTCGATCTGCATCGCGAGGAGCGACGTGATTGCGACGTTGTAGTAGAGACGCAGAAGCTCCGACGGGTGCGGACGCTGGTGGTACAGCCGCGCCAGATGCCACACCATGCGAACCTGCGCGATCATTACGACAAGCCCGTCGAGGCGACCCGACTGCGATACGGCCGTGCTCGCGAAAACCGCTTTCGCCGTTGTCTCGATGATCGTGTTCGCCTCCGCATTGAGCGTCTCAAGCGCCCGCTCGATGCCACCCTCGGCCTTCGGATCAATCCCTGCCGCGCGCACCCGAGCGTTCTCACTCAAGCGCAGCGCGAGGTTCTCGCGAAACGCCGCGACGGCTTCCGCATCGTTCGGATCGGGCGGGGGAAGTGCTCGGGGAAAGCGGCGATAGAGGACGAACGGGAGTGCTGCCGCGACGATGTAGATAACGAGCAGCGCGTAGAGCACCACGGTGCCGACGACCGGATGGATACGACTCGCGAGCGCAACGATGTCGGCCGTCTCGACGATGACGACAACCACGAACACAGCGAGGATACCGATGCCGCCGATGGTGAAGATCCGTCGAATCAGCCGTAGTGGATCGGTACGATACGTCTGCGGTACCGGCTCGACGGCCATCAGTGCGGATTCGCTGTCGCTCATGCGGTTCTCCTCGCGTTATTCGTCGTCATCCTCCTCGTCATCGCCGCCACCAGCGACGCCGTAGCTCTTGAGCTTCCGCGCCAACGTGTTCCGGCTCACGCCAAGTTGACGCGCCGCTTCGCTTCGGTTGCCGTCACATTGTTCCAATCGGCGGAGGATGTGTTGCTTCTCAATCTCCTCGAGGGTCATCGGCGCGGTATTCGTCTCGTCCGGTGCGGGACTCGATATCTCCGGCGGAAGATCCTCGGGCTTGATCGTCTCGTCGTCGGCAAGAAGAATCGCCCGCTCGATGGCGTGTTGAAGCTCCCGCACATTGCCCGGCCAACGGTAGCGCATGAGTAGCGACACCGCTTCTGGCGAAAGCTTGAAGCCCTGCCGCGCAAACTTCTCCTGATACCTCACGATGAAGTGCTGCGCCAGCAAAAGGATGTCTTCGGTTCGCTCACGAAGCGGCGCAATCCTAATCGGCACGACGCGAAGGCGATAGTACAAGTCCTCGCGGAACGTGCCCTCCGCTATCGCCTTTTCGAGGTCGCGATTCGTCGACGCGAGCACGCGCACATCCGCTTGGATGGGACGCGTTTCGCCCACCCGCCGGATCTCACCCGACTCAAGCACACGTAAAAGTGCTGCCTGCGCACCCAGTTCCATGTCACCGATTTCGTCGAGCAGGATCGTACCGCCGTCAGCGTCTTCGAAAAGCCCCTTCTTCGCCGTAATCGCACCGGTAAATGCACCCTTCGCATGTCCGAACAGCTCCGATTCGAGAAGCGTATCCGTCAGCGCGCTGCAATTCACCGTTAGAAATGGCCCGTCGGCACGAGACGACCGATTGTGAATCGACCGCGCAACGAGCTCCTTTCCCGTACCACTTTCGCCAGTTATGAGCACGGTCACATCGCTGCGCGCGATGCGTCTGACTGTTCGGAAGACCATCTGCATCGGCTTGCTCATGCCGATGAGATCGTCGAGCTGAAGCTGCCCGACTTTGTCGCGGAGATACTCCAACTCGCTGAGGAGCTGGCGGTGTTCGAGAACCCGCTCGAGGACCACCTTCAACTCGTTCGGATCGACCGGCTTTGTGAGATAATCACTCGCGCCGAGCTTCATCGCTTCAACGGCGGAATCGATCGAGCCGTGACCTGTCATGATCAATACCGCCGGCGCAGGGGACCGGTGCCGCGCCGCACGCAGCACATCGAGCCCGTCCACGCGATCCATCCGGAGGTCGCTGATCACCACATCGAAGACGTCTTCCGAGAGTCGATCAATCGCGTCCTGGCCAGAGTTAACCGCGTCGGCTTCGTATCCGGCATCTTTCAGAGCGAGTAAGAGAAGTGTCGTTACCGATCGTTCATCGTCAACGAGGAGTACTTTCGGTGT
>CAZWQW010000100.1:2694-7156 GCA_964635955.1 uncultured bacterium
ACATCCCTGAGCGACTTACGAAGGATCTCTTCGCGCGAGTATCCGAGCGTCTCAACGACGCGGCGATTCACGTCGAGTAAGCGGCCCGTGATTGGGTCGCAGAGCATCATCATATCCGGTGCATCTTCGAAGAGTGATCGGTATTTAGCCTCGGAGCCGATGAGCCGCGCCTGCGTCGCGCGGAGGTCGGCCGCCATCTGTTCGAGAAGGCTGATCGTGCGGTTTAGGTCGACGTCGGCGAGGTCGTCGAGGAAGACCTGCGCCTGTGCGCCCCACTGACTCGCCGGGCGCACGGTGAACGTGCAGTACCTGTCGTTCATACCAAGGCACCGGCGTTCGAGCGCTATCGCCGGTTCGCCGAGCCACGCCGAGGTCCATCCAGAGGCATATCCTTCGAGTGACCAGCATACCGGGTTCTTCGCTCGTCCAAATACTCGCAGATGCTGCTCGGCTTCGTACGAGTTCCGCCATATTCCTTTTAGTAGCAACTGCGTGCGTGCACGATCCGCTTCGAACGCTGTCAGCTCGACGTGGACATGCCCTTGGAGCATATGCATCTGCGGGCCCATCGCAAGCATCTGCTCGGAGTAGAGCTCCGCCTCATCGAGACGCTGACGCGCTTGCTCGAAGTCGTGTCGCCCACACGCGTACCCGAATCGACGTAGGACGCCGCGGGTGCGGTCAAATCCCACCGTATCGACAAGCGATTTCCGTAACGTGCCCATCGCTTCGGCGTCGAACACGATCTTCCGTCGGTCGTCCATACGCAAGACGGCGTCACGGTCATTCCAGTCGAGACGATGCAGGAACTCTTCGCGCGTTGCTTGTATCCGAAACTCTCTCGTTTCCATTCCCCCAGCCCTGTCCTCCCAGCGCACAAAAGGGTACCGTCCGATACAGGATAGATGCAAGGAATGACGCGGTTATCAGTACCATATGTTTATGTATACACTGCTCAAAAGTGAAGGTAATCGTCATAAGTCGTACTGCGAGGGCAAATGTCAGGAATTGATTACTGACACTGCCTCAGTCTGTTACACTGAAACCGGTCTGTTTTTTTCTGTGATCTCCATGGCGAGAGCCGTGAGAGACGGCAAATATACCTCGGATTTATAACCACTTGATTATTGAAGACCCAAGGTGCTTTTCACAGTCGGATACAACAGTCAGCGGTACAGAGTGTTGACGCAAAACGCTGAAACCCGAAGGGGGTGCCAAGTCAGCATACGAGCTCGACTACTGTCCAAAAATGCCTTGACCGCACGGGTTTCATCTGGATAGCTTCATAACGTGTTGAAATCGAGCATGGGCTGCGGGAGGTCTCCGGCAGAAATCCCCGTCGGGAGGCGGTTGGAGAGCGGCGCCCACCAGTGATTTCGGAGTTCACGGCATCCGCGAGACGGTTTCCGTCGAGGGGATGCTTTTCTGTTCCCAACAACTCCAAGGGATAGTCAATTGACCACCCCCAACGCTTCATCGGATTTCGCGGCACGGGAAGCGTGGGGACTGTGCCTCGAAGAACTCCAGACGATACTGTATCCGCAAAGCTTCGATACCTGGCTCAAGCCGCTCGTATGTAAGCGCTTCGACGGCGAGGAGGTGCTTCTTCACGCGCAGAACAACCTCACCGCTCGCTGGGTGGAAGAACACTATCTCACAACGATCCGAACGACCATCAAGAAACTGCATAGAATCACGCCAGAGGTACGTGTCATCGCGAACGGGCAGAACGGTGACAAACCGACGAACCTCTGGCAGACACCCGAGAACTCTCCCGAAACCATCATCGAACCACCACCAAGCACTACCAACACCACGAACCATCCACAGGAAACCGACGAAATCGCGCCGTATTCAACCGCGACGGCGATCAACAGCGACTACGTCTTCGATTCATTCGTCGTCGGGCACTGTAACGAGGTGGCTTTCAGTGCGGCGCGCACGATTGCGGAAAACCCCGGACGGACGCCGTTCAATCCGCTCCTCATCTACGGTGGCGTCGGCATCGGGAAATCGCATCTGCTTCAAGCGATTGCGAACGAATGCCAGCGCAACAATCGAGGTCGCGTCGCGTACGTCACCAGTGAGCAGTTTACCCGCGAATTCGTCGCTGCGTTAGGTCGCAAGACGACACTTCAGTTCTCGCGCCGGTATCGGGAAACCGACGTGCTTCTCGTGGACGACATTCAGTTCTTCGAGGGCAAGGAGCGGATGCAGGAGGAGTTCTTCCACACATTCAACACGCTCCACGGTCAGGGCAGACAGATCGTCCTTGCGTCCGACCGCGCGCCGGATCAGATGCAGGGCTTGAGCGATCGTCTCCTCTCGCGTATCCAGTGGGGGCTCGTAACGGATATTGAGCCGCCGGATCTCGAGACGCGCACCGCGATCTGCCAGACGAAGGCGCGCCTCGGCGGAATCGAGCTTGATATTGACATGGCGGAGTTCATTGCGAGTCACGTACACGAGAACGTGCGCGAGCTCGAAGGCGTCGTGAAGCGTGTGCTGTTTTTCGTCGAGCGGTTCAATAGGTCGCTTACCCGCGATGTCATCGAGCAGGCGGTAGAAGCACTTCGCGGTGGCGCGGAGCATATTCGCAGAGCCGGCGAAGATCGTGGTCGACCGCGCCGCGTCGACGCGATGACCATCGTCGATGCAGTAGCCGAGCAGGCGCACATGGACCGCGCAACGATTCTCGGTAAGAGTCGGAAGGCGGAAATTGTCCAGAACCGTCAGATGGCGATGTATCTCTGCAAGGCGCTCACGCCGCTGACCTTCCGCGCGATTGCAGCCGAATTCGGCGGGCGCGACCACGCGACGGTTGTCCACTCGTGCCGGAAGTTCACCGAGCGCTGTCGACGCGATCCCTCGCTCTTGTGGGAAGCGAAGCTCATTGCGAAGAAGCTCGGATACCCCAATGCGGACCTCAACCCGGGCTCCTCGAGTACAGATTAATCTTCGATCGCCCAGAGTATTATTTCGCCAGATAGTTCCTTCACCGCGATTTCTTTGTACCTTCCCGTCTGATGTTTTTCTACCCGCACGTTTTCTTTTCTCGAAGGATTGGATAGATGGCAAGGTTCACCATTATCGTGGGCATATTCCTCATCGCACTCGGGGTTCTCGGATATTCCATGACAGGGCGTGAGAGTGTGACGGCTCTCATACCGGCGTTTTTCGGCCTTCCGCTCGGTATCCTCGGCTGGATCGGGTTGCAGCCGGAGCGGGTCAAACTCACAATGCATATCGCCGTCGTCGTTGCGCTGATCGGTCTGATCGGATCGTCACGCGGCGTTGTTCCGTTCATCGAGATGATCGGCGGCGGTGAGGTCGCGCGTCCGGGTGCAGTCGTTGCACAGACGCTCATGGCGCTCGTCTGCGCAGTGTACGTCGTGGCATCGATCCGCTCGTTCGTTCAAGCGCGCCTTCGTCGGAAAGCCGAGTAGCTCGGCGCGCCGAATCGCGTCGTACGTCGCCAACATCAGCACAGGGGGGAGAGATTCCGTATGATATCGCGCGAACGGGTGTTTGCAGCGCTCGATCATCGCGAAGGTGATCGTGTGCCGCTCTATATCTGGACGTTCGGAAACCCCATAGAGGGTCCGATTCGCGAGAAATACGGAGACCTGCGCGCGTTCTTCGACGCGTGGGATCTCGACATGATTCAGTCGTTTCCCGGTGCGGGGATGCTCGCGGAACGGCCTGTGTCTGACGATATGCCGGATATGGCGGATTCCACCGGCGGTGCGAGCAAACGGAACGCGTATGGTAACGTGCTGACGCTGGAGGAAGCGCTGGACGCGCCCTTCCGCGATCCCGCGAATCACAGTATCTACGATCCGATCGCGCGAGATGTCTCCTACCATCGCGACTTCCGCGGTCGCGCGATTTTCGTGCAGACTCCCGGTGTGTTTGAATCGACGAATGGGTTACTCGGTCTTCAGGGCACGCTTGAATACATGGCGACGGAACCCGAAAAGCTCGGTGAACTCTTCAAGAAAATCGCTAACTGGGCTGCGGCATACGCGGAATACTGCCTCGATATCGGTGCGGACGTGATCCACATTTCCGACGACTGGGGTCGCAACGACGCCATGCTCTTCAGCCCCGCTGTCTGGCACCGTATTGTTGAACCGGCCGAATCGATTACGGCGAAGCGCGTGCGTGGGCGTGGCGCGTACGTGTCGCTGCACTGCGATGGGTATTTCTGGCCCGTTGCGGCGGAGCTTCCCGCCATGGGAATCCAGTGTGTGCATCCGGTTCAGCAATCGGCGGGGATGGACATGGCGCGGTTCAAGCGGGAGTTCGGGCGGAAGCTTTGCATCTACGGCGGGCTTGACGTTCGCACCACGCTCGGTACCGGCGATCTTGACCTGATTCGCGCGGAAGTGCGGGAGCGCATGGCGCAACTGAAGCCGGGTGGCGGGTACATCTTCTGCACGTCGCACATGGTTCAACCGGG
>CAZWQW010000100.1:7256-9434 GCA_964635955.1 uncultured bacterium
GAGCGCGTGCTCCCTTCGCCACGCGATATCTTCCGTCCGCGCGATTTCGGTGAGCCATTTCGTTGCCGGGTCGAGCGATGTGGCGAAGGCGGCGGTTCGACCTTCTTCGAACACCTTTCGCGCGAGAATCCGAATGGCCTCGACCGCGGCGTGTCGCTTGTTTGCGTCGCTATGCGTAAGTGTAAGCACGAGATAGTTGATGGTTTGTGCGTCGCTGTATCCGATCTGCGCGAGTGCCCGGGCCGCCTCGTAGCGCGTGAGCGAATCCGCGCCGAATAACGGAAGAATATCCGCTGCATACTCAAGCGCGCCGATCTCGGCAAGTGCACCGGTCTCGTCGAGGTACCGTGTGGCGATGAGCGCCGCGCGCACCGTCAGCGTGTCATCGGAGGCAAGCGCACGACGTATCTCGCCGTGTCGGTCCGGTGCGAGCCACCGTCCGGCCGTTCTGATTGCGGCGAGGCGTACGTCGGCATCGCGTTGGTCCCGCAGCCCCGTGCTAATCGCGGCGGCCATGTTTCGCGGCTCGCTTTCGGGTAGCGGAATCCACTCAAGCGCACGGTAGGCCCCGATTCGCCATTCACGCGCAATGCTCCTGTCACCGGCGAACCGAGCGAGGTGTTCAGCGGCGCCGACGTTTTCCACAGATGCGAGGAGTATCGCTGCGGGGATCGCTTCGTACGGTGATGTGGATTCGAGAGCGTGTCGTGCGATTTGCTGTATCGGTTCTGAAACGGATTCGATCGGGCGCGTGGGAATCGGGTCGTCATCGCTCACCTGATATCCGTGGATTCGCGCAAGGCCGCGCCACGCTGCCTCCCGCACCTCACGCGAAGGATCCGCTTTTGCGCCGATGAGCGCGGCCGCCGCGCGTTCGTGCGGAATACCGGCGAGATAACCGACGGTTCGACGTCGTGCCGATACGATGTTCGTGCTCAGGCCTCGCGCGATCGCGTCGATGATGGTCGTGTCCTGTTTGTACGCGAGGACTGCGAGCACGGAATCTTGAAGAGCCGGCGGAATCACACCGCGCAGCGCGTCGAGCAGTCCACGCCCCGCAGCATCGCTTCCGAGCCACGCAAGCGTGATCACCGCCTGATCGCCAACGACGTCGAGCGTATCGTCCTGTAAGATCGCCCCCGTCGCGTGGTAGTTCTCCCACGCGCGCCAATTGCCGGGCAGTTCCGAACGTCCCGCCTGCACCGTTCGGACGACATCGGCGAGCGCGGCACCGACGGCAGCTTGCGCGCGAACACTCAGTGTGCTTTCGCCGCTGCGGACCATGTCCGTGAGCGTTTGTGCTGCTCTGAGCCGCGCCGTTCCCGAGGGACCTTCCAAGATGGGCGTAATGAGCGAGGCAGCACTGTCCGCATCGAGTTGACCGAGTGCACGTGCAGCCGATGCTCGCACGCCAACGTCCGGATCATTCAGCGCGAACGAGGTAAGCGCGGCGACAGCGCCGCTTCCAGCGTCCGACAATCTGGCGACGGCCTCCACCGCGCGTTCGCGTACGCCCGGGACCGAATCGGTGAGTAGCGTGCGGACTCCCGGTAGTGATTCGCGCGCGTCCCATACGCCGAGTGACTCGGCAGCCGCGGCGCGTTGAACCGGATCGGCGCTCGCGAGTCGGTTTCGCATCCGCGCTTCTTCGGAGCAACCGAGAGCGGTGATCAACGAGACAGCGAGTATGCCGAGAGATACTGTTCGCATAGTAAGCCCGCCTGTGTTTGTGAATATGCGCGAACTCTCACTGACGTTCGAGTTCGTTAAGGCGAAGGCGCGAATGCTTACGCATTCGTACGCGCCTTCGCCCAACATCTCCGAACGAAAAGCGCGGAAGGTAGGGTGCGAGGCGTGCCTCGCCCTTACCGTAGAATGCGCGAAAACACGTAGTCGCACCGTCGGTTTCGCGGCGCGACTGAAGTTGCTCGCTACACACGCAAAGCCTGCCTAAACAAGCTCATACGGCACGTTTTGACCGTACTGTTACTCCGCGACGGCGGACTTCGCAATCACAGCCCGCGGATTTATCCGCCGGGCTCATTCTCTTCGCGTCTTCGCGCCTTCGCGTGCTCCCTACCGCACCAACACCATCCGCCGCACCGCCACATCCGCGCCCGCGTTCAACCGATACACGTACACCCCGCTCGCGACGGCGCGACCCACATCGTCACGCGC
>CAZWQW010000101.1:0-2913 GCA_964635955.1 uncultured bacterium
ATCACGGGAATGTTCGCTGCGGTGTCGTTCGACGATGGGAAAACGTGGCCATTCGCGCGACCGGTGAGCGACGACGGTCCAGATCGCTTCATCGCGTGCATGGACAGACGCACACAACGAATCGGGCGGAGCCACGCCGAATGGAACGGCTACCTTGCGGGAGCGCAGGCGGTAAACGGTGTCGTTCACGTCATCAGTAGTTGGAACGAGTACGCGTTTAATATCGCATGGCTCTGCGAACGTCCACCGGCACTCGCTTCTTAGGAGTCGTTTTCACTTTCTCTTCGCGATCTTCGCGCCTTCGCGTGAGAAACATTTGCTCGGAGTAACCAATGATCAAGATCGGTCTCATGGGATGCGGCACCGTTGCAAACTACGGTCATGCTCCCGTTCTTGCTGAATCCAACGATTTTGATTTCGTCGCCGCGTACGATCCGGATATTGCACGGGCGCGCGCGTTGAGTACGAAGTTCGGCGTTCCCGTCGCGACATCGAACGTTGACGAGTTTTTTACCGCCGGACTTGACGCCGTGACGATAACCTCACCGGCTCCCGCGCATCTTGAAAACGTACGAGCGGCCGCTCAGGTGCGTCTTCCGGTACTTTGCGAAAAGCCGCTCGCCCTGACCGAAAGCGACATCGAGGAGATGATTCGGATTACGGACGCGGCGAGCGTGCCTCTGTACGCGGGCTTCGATTACCGTTTCAGTCCTGTCTCACTACGCATTCGCGATCTCATTCGCGATGGTGCCATCGGTGAACCGCGCATCCTACGGCTCGTCTACATCTGGACCTGTCACGGTAAATGGCAGATCGACGATTCCGGGCGACTCGTCGAAAATGCGCGACGCGCCGGACGCATGCATGAAGGCGGTCCGATGGTGGACTGTGGCGTGCATCAGATCGATCTCGCACGGTTCTGGTTGGCAAGCGAGGTTACACGATGGAAGTCGGTTGGCGCGTGGGCGGACGCATACGCCGCGCCGGATCACGTGTGGCTGCATATGGAGCACGAAAACGCGGCGCGTACAATGGTCGAGATGAGCTATTCGTACGGCCACACCGCAAAGGATCGACCGAGTCGCTTCACGTACGAAATCATCGGTACGAACGGGGTGATTCTCTACGACCGCGAGGCGAAGTCGTTTGAAGTACGGACACCATCGGGTACGGAGCGATTGCCATTTGCGTCGGAAAAGAACTTTGCGGGGATGTATGCGGCGTTCGCCGAAGCGCTTCGGACGGGGTCATCCGGCGATCTCGCCACCGCGCGTGATGGACTCGCCGCGACACGGCTTGCGCGCGAAGCAACGGAAGCCGTGATGAAGGAGCAGGGGTAAACGGAGCTTCCACTCACCCTTGACCTCTCCGCCGGAATCGTTCTACACTACCCGTACGTGGTCGCGTTACTCCAACCGGAGGTCCTTACATGCGACGGCAACGTCATCCGCATCCGCATATCGATCCGCGTCAACCGCGTAATAACTCGCTACCCGCAACGAATCCGCCCGTGTTCGCGTGGAAGCCACCATCGCATGACACCGATGCAACGCGCGATACGTGCGCACAGTATTCGCTGACTATCGCGCGCGATGAATCGCTCAGCGACGTCGTGTTGCGTGTCGAGGACCTACGTGACCCCGTCTTCCTGCCGGAGCGAGTGTTTGAGCCCGGACGCTACTGGTGGCGCTGGTCGATGACACCGCCTGACGGCATGGACGAACCCGCGGCAGTATTCACATTCGAGATCAGCTCCGATTCCGTGGCACTCGAAGTGCCTCGCGCGGACGAATGGCTCCGTCGGATGCCCGACGATCATCCGCGCATTTTCGTCGACAGCACTCAGCTTACAGACCTGCGCGCATCGCGCGAGGCCGGTCGAGCGGGTATGTGGCGCATCCTGCGTGGCCTTGCCGATCGCAGACTCGACGAACCGCATGAAATAGCCGAGCTGCCGTTTCTCCCGGATCGGCAGAAGGACTACACCGCGTTCTTCCGTGTTTGGCAGCCGATTATGAACGAATCGCGGCGGTTTGTGAGCGGCGCGTTCGACTTGGCATTGGCGTATCTCGCGAGCGGTGATCGGCGGTATGCGCGCGCGGCGTGCCAGCGGATGGTGAGCATCAGCGCGTGGGACCCGCACGGCTCGAGTCACATCGACCACAACGACGAAGCACACATGTCCGTGATCTGGAACGGCGCGATCGTCTGCGACTGGGTATGGGACGAGTTCACCGACGACGAGCGCGAGGCTGTCGTTGAGCAATTTCGTGAGCGCGGCCGGATTACGTACGAGCACATGCACGACAGAGGCATGTACGGCGTCACGCGGTTCGATTCTCATGCCGGTCGAGAGATCGTCTTCCTCGCGCTGATAGCGTTCGTGTTCCACGAACACATCCCCGAGGCTGCTCAGTGGCTCGACTGGTTGCGCCCGGTGCTCTGCGGCATCTGGCCGGTATGGGCTGGCGATGATGGCGCGTGGGCTGAAGGACCGTCATACGCGCACGCGTACGTTCGCATCATGACACTCTTCGCGACGACGCTGAAGCATGGCGTCGGTGTGGACCTGTATCGACGACCGTTCTGGACTGGACATGCCGAATGGCGCCGCCGCATTCTACCGCCGTACGCCGAGTGGATAGGCTTCGGCGATCATACCGAACGCCGCCCGGCAAGTTGGCGCTCCACTGCCGACCTCGTCGAAATCATCGCACGGAATACCGGAACGTGGGAATCGTTTCGCGAGTATTCGGAAGCGTTGCGAGCGGAAGCAAACACGATGTCCACACCCGCGGAAGTCACCGTCGATGCGCAATTGTATCTTGCGCCGGTCGGAACCGAAGCGAACGGTAATGCCGCGTATTCGTTGCCACATGAAACGTTACGCGTATTCCCCGGCGCTGGATGGGC
>CAZWQW010000101.1:3013-9354 GCA_964635955.1 uncultured bacterium
TCGGCGGTGGAGTGGAATCTTCATTCGTGGAACCAATTCAGTGTCGACGAAGATACGCGGCGTTTTTCGTTAAACCGCGAAGAGAGGGCGCTGAACGGTTACGTCATGTGGCATCGCAACGGATTCTTTTCGCTGAGCGAAGGATGGGATCCGCCGCCGACGGTGGTCAAGCCGAACGATCAGTGGCACATGCAATATCATCTGCGCTATACGGTTGCTGGTCATGGTGCGCGCGTCCTCGGCGTCGTGCTCGCGACAGGGCATCCGGATGCGCCGCTCGCCGACGTCACAACCGATCTGGTCGATGGTGTCGAAACGGCTCGGATCGGTGGCGATATTGTGGTCAAGGTTGCGGCGCACCCGTCGGATGTACCGATCGTGTCAATCGAGACACCGAGCGGAGTCTATCATATCAACGGGGCGGGGATTAAGTGTACGTAAATAAAGGAAAAACGACCTGATTCCCTAACTTTGATACCAGTTTACAAATCTGAGGAGTGACCATGAACCGGTATCGTTGTATCTCCATTTTCACCGCAATCGCAGTTATCTGCGCTGCGTGGACGTCCGTTCATGCCGAAGAACGTCGCTTCGGAGTGTGCGGCGACACCACCGTATGCGAGAACTATGCGGTTTCGTATCTCACGTTCTCGGTCAAACCCGGGTGGAGTATCGGCGCGGGGTCCGAGCAGTGTCGGATGAACATCATCGGTGTGAACATTCTCGGCGGACGCGCGGCGAAACTCCGGGGCATCGAAGCGAGCATTGGCGGCAACGTCCAGTGTGTCGACGCCGCCGGAATACAGGCCGCGGGTATCGGGAACATCGTCGCCGGACCGATGGCGGGCATACAAGCTGCCGGAATCGGGAATGTCGTTGGTGGTCAGAGCCGTGGTCTGCAGATTGCCGGATTTGGGAATGTCGCGGCGGGTCACCACTCTGGTGCGCAAGTCAGTGCGTTTGGTAACGTCGCCGCAGAAGGCGGGCGCGGGCTTCAAGTTGCCGCATTCGGGAATGTCGTCGATGGCGACAATATAGGATCGCAGATCTCGGCGTTCGGTAATGTCGTGAGCAAACACATGCGAGGTGCACAGATAGCGATTTTCGGCAACGTCGCGGCCGAGGGTGCGACGGGTATACAGACCGCGATGTTTGGCAACGTATCGGTCGAGTCGGGTCACGCACTGCAAGTCGCGATGTTCGGGAACGTAGCTGCTGACGGCGCGCGAGCGGTTCAGTTCGCAAACTTCGGCAACGTCCACGTGGGTGCTCCGGCGAGGCTCCAGGTCGCAATGTTTGGCAACGTCGCCGGCGATTTGCGCGGGTTGCAGGTTGGCGTCATGAACCGCGTCGTCGATACATCCGAAGCCATCGGCGACCTCGTCGGGAAGGACACCGAGTCGGTTGATACCGGCACGATGAGCGGCGCTCAGATCGGTATCTATAACCGCGCAGACGTCGCGAAGGGTCTCCAACTCGGAATCGTCAACCGCGCGAAACAGCACAGCGGCGTACCGATCGGGGTCGTGAGTATCGTGGATAATGTGCCGTTCCGATGGGGTCTGGAAGCGAGCGAAACGGGGATCGTGACGGCGGAGATGCGTTCGGGAACGCAAACCTTCCGGTCGTTCCTTGTGATCGGCGCTTCGCCGATCGAGGATCCGTTTGTCTTCTCGATGGGTTTTGGTTTCGGTCCGCGCATGTATCTTGAGAGCGTTCCAGCGTTTTTCGACTTCAATCTCATGAGTCACCGCGTCGTTGAGGACTTCGACTGGGGTTCGCCGCACATGGTCAACTCGGCGCGCGTGCGTCTCGGATGGCGTATCGGCCCGTCGGTGGCGGTTACCGCAGCAGCGTCGCTGAACCTTCTCGTGAGCGAACGGAACGACGGTTCGCATCTCGTGCCCACGACTTTGCGCGCGTGGGATTCTGGCGACTGGCATTACCGCGTATGGCCGGGAGTGAGTATTGGTGTGGAGTTTTAGAATGCACCGTGCGTTCGCGGCGAAATAGTCACGAGCGCGTGACGATGTGTCTGGTCGAGAACTCAGGGAACCGCGCAGATTCAAAGGTGAAATGCCACCAGCGTGCCATGGAGCTGTTTGTGGGTATCAAATCGCGGTTCGATAGAGCGGATAAGTCATTGTATTATATAGAATACCCCGGATGGGAATTGAACCCATAACCTCAGGATTAGGAATCCTGCGCTCTATCCATTTGAGCTACCGGGGCATTTTGAGGTGACCATCTAATAATACCGGCTCGCGAACGACCGTGACAAGCGATTCACGGCTCCGAGTCCGTCCTCCCGACCGCTGCATCGAGCACTTCCGCGAGGCGACCGGTCAACGCGCGCCGCGTCAGGTGCGTGACACCGTCCATCGGTGCACGCGTCGGAAGGGCATCCGTCCGCCATTGTTCGTATAGCGTGCCCAACCGTTCCCGAATTCCCGCTGCGTCATTGTGTGCGACAGTGCGTTCGCGACCACACGACGCGAGTAGCCGGTCGACGTCGCCGTCTGGTGATGCAAGCGGGAGAAGTGGGCGTCCCGTCGCGATGTATTCGAAGATCTTCGTGCCGAGGATGTCGCCGGGACCGATAAACAGCGCTACCGTTGCGCGGCGAAGCTGGCGTACTGCCTCCGCGTGTGGCACAAAACCCGAAAACTCGGCGCAGTCGAGCAACCCGTGTTTCGCGAGCTCCTCGCGCGCGCGATCGTGCACCCGCCCAACGAACTGCAGACGCAGCGCTTCGCGGAACGACGGGTCGCGCGCCATCTCGCCGAGGACGCGGAAGAGCGTCTCGGTCTCACCGAGTGACGCGATCAGGTTGCCCACGTATACAAGCGCGAATCGATCGGAAATGGGTTCGACGTCGTCCGAGAAGTCCGATTCTTCGAAGCCGTTCGTGATGATATCGACGTGTTTGTCGCCGAGACTCAGCGAATCCCGCACGTAATCGTTCACCACGACGACGCGATTGGCTTGTTCGATACATCGTCGTTCGAGTCGTTCGTCGAGACGACGGGCGAGGCGTGTTCGCGGCAACTCAGCGTTGTAGTAAATCTGTGTCCACGGATCGCGGAAGTCGGCTATCCACGGGATGCCGGTTTTCTTTGCGAGGCGCCGTCCGATAAGGTGCGTCGTTTGCGGAGGGCTCGACGTGAGGATTGCGTCGATGTGTTCGGATGCGATCACGCGACGGCCGAGTGACGTCGCGAACGGAAGCCAACCGATCCGAGCATCGGGAATGAACAGATTCGCCCGCGCGTAAGCCGCCAAGCGCCCGACGATGCCCGGCGTCGTCGTTCCGGTGTGACCAAGTGGGAGCGCTTCGTCGGCGGGTCGACCGCGCAGTCGATTGTATAGCGCGAACGGTTCGATGCTCCGCGCGTGGTACACCGGCACATCCGACGGGATGTCCGCCAGTGCAGCCTCATCGCGATTCATAAACGTGCCGTCGCAAACCGTCAGCACTACCGGGTCCCAACCGAACGTGGGAAGGTGCCGCACCATCCCAAGCACGCGCTGCACAGCCGGTCCACCCGCCGGTGGGAAGTAATAGCTGACGATGAGCACGCGCGGCATGAGATCGCTCCGTTCGAAATCAGTGGTCGGACGGTGTATCGGTGATGCTATTCAGCCCGCCACGGAGATCCGGCACTCGACTGAATATGCCTGCGATCGAGCCGGCGGCATACGCGGTCTCGCGTACGAGAAAGAGAAACGGAACCGCGACGATTGACGCGATCATTCTGAGTTTGAACGCGGAATGCATGCCGATCGCCACGAGATACGCTGCGGCGACACCGAGAACGGTCCGACCGAGCGTCCCGATTACACCTGACGACGCCGCTGCCCACAGTGCGCCGATGCCGATCAGCCATTCACCGAGGGGTACGGCGTATACCGGCTCCAACAGTTCGCGATACGCGCGTCCCATCCACCAGCGCGCGCGGCCCATGCGATAGAGTTGGCGTGTCCACGCGCGGAGTTTCGTGCGGCGCAGGTGATACACCCACGCGTCCGGGGCAAAGACGAGACGGCGTTTCGACTGCGCGATTCGCCAACTGAAGAGGATGTCCTCGCCGTACCAGATCACCGGGAAGCCACCGATATCCCGCGCCACATCGCGCCGCGCCGCCATGTTGAACGAACGCGGATGATACGAGCCGCCACGCGATTTCGTCGCGCCGCGAACGCCACCGGTGGTGAGAAAGGAGGTCATGAGGTAGTCAATAAATCGGGTCAGTGGCGGATCGTCGGTACGGCTTCGGTCCGGGCCGCCGACGGCTCCGACATCCGCATCGTCGAACGGTGCCGTGAGGGTGTCAAGCCAGCCGGGATGAACGACGCAATCGGTATCGATGAAGACCACGATCTCGCCACGGGCCGCGGCGATACCGCGATTCCGACCGGTGCCCGGACCTGAATTCTCCTGATGGAGCACGCACGCGCGGTCACCAATCGGTGCGAGCTTCGGCTGGAGCAACTCGAAAGTATTGTCTGTCGAGCCATCATCGACGAGAATGAGTTCGACGTCGCTGCGGTGGAGATCCGATTCGAGCGAGTCGATGAGACGCAAGAGTTCTTCGGCGCGGTTGTACGTTACGATGACAATCGATATCCGGACACCTCGCGCCGCGTCACTCATCAGAGCACGCCTTTCGTCGACGGGATGTCGTCGCGACCGGTGCCGCGCGTTACCGCCTGCGCGAGCGCTCTCGCCACGGCCTTGAAGCACGCTTCGATGCCGTGGTGCGCGTTACCGCAGCGGATGAGGTCGATGTGGAGGTTCATTTTACCAGCGCGCGCGAACGCTTGGAAGAATTCCCACGCAAGCTCGGTATCGAAATCGCCTACACGCGGTGTATCGACTTCCGCGTTGATTACTGTGTGACACCGACCGGAAAGATCGATTACCGCGCGGGCAAGTGATTCGTCCATCGGCACATATGCGAAGCCGTATCGGCTGATTCCACGCTTTTCGCCGAGAGCCTTACTGAGCGCGTCACCAAGGCAGATACCGATATCCTCCACCGTGTGGTGGGCGTCGACGTGGAGGTCGCCTTTACATTCGAGTTCGATATCCATTCGGCCGTGACGGGCGAAGAGCGTGAGCATGTGATCGAAGAATCCGACGCCGGTAAATCCGCGAAGCTCGCCCTTTGCATCCAACGTCAGTGCGAGGTTGATCGTCGTCTCGGCGGTGGTGCGGCTGATTCGTCCTGTTCGGTCTGGGTTGGTAGCTGCCATGCGGTCACCTCCGTCGAATCAGCGCGCACTGAGCGACGCTGCAAGTGCGGCGAGAAAGCGGTCGTTTTCTTCGGGCGTTCCGATGCTCACGCGAAGGGCTCGCTCGAGCATCGGATACTTGCTCACGTTACGGATAAGGACGCCGTGATCATACACCCGGCGAAACACGATGTCGGGTTGTAGCGGCGTCTCGAACAGCAGGTAGTTTGCCGCCGATGGATACACGCGTACGTCAGGCATCTCACTCATGCGCGTGTACACACGGTCCCGTTCGCTTCGCAGTAGCTCGATCACTGATGCGAATCGGTCCTGATGTTTCAGCACGATAGACGCCGCGGCAATCGTGAAGAAGTTCACGTTATATGGAAGCTTCGCTTTGGCTATCTGCTCAGCGATTTCCGGATTACACGCGGCATATCCGACGCGGAGGCCAGCCAACGAACCCGCCTTGGAGAATGTTCGCAGCACGATTAGCCGCTCGTATTCGCTGAGTAACGGAATCACCGAATCGCCGCCGAACTCCACATACGCCTGATCCGCAACAACGAGCCCGGGTGCCGCGTCGCAGATTGCGCGCCAACCGTCGAGCGAGAGGTTCGTTCCCGTCGGGTTGTTTGGCGAGTTGAGTATCACGACGGCGGGTTGTGTCCGTTCGATTTCCGCAACAATCGCGGGCACATCAAACGCCATATCCTCTCGGCGGAGAAATGTCTCGATGACTTCCGCGCCGTAGACCGTCGCGAGGAGCTTGTATAGCGTAAAGGTCGGTTGACAGATGAGTACCCGAACACCCGGCTCGCATGTTACCGAAAGAAGAGCCTGAATCAACTCGTTCGACCCGTTGCCCGCGAGCATCCCTTCGCGTTTCCAGCCGACGTGTTCCGCGAGCAACGCGAGGAACTCATCGGGAACGAACTCTGGATACCGTCCCCACGGACGTTTCGTAGCGAGATCGAGCACCTCCTGCTTAAGGTCGTCGGGTACCTCGAAGGGGTTCTCGTTCTGATTCATTTTGATTTCGGTTTCCAGCGCCGCGAGTGTATACGCGGGAATGCTGCGAACCTGTGACTTGATCGGGTCCATTC
>CAZWQW010000102.1:0-5950 GCA_964635955.1 uncultured bacterium
TGGCGGGACCGGCACGAGTTGATTCTGACCGATCGCGATGAACTCGATATCGCCGACTTCGATGCGGTGCGCGCCATGGTCAGCGCACAGCGCGTGGAGATGATGGTCAATTGCGCGGCGTATAACGCGGTCGACGACGCCGAGACCAATCTCGAAGTGGCGTTTCGGGTGAACACGCTCGGTCCCAAAAATCTCGCTATCGTCGCAGCCGACACGAATATCCCGCTTGTCCATTTTTCCACCGACTACGTATTCGACGGCAGCGCGACGGAGCCGTATATCGAGTTCGACGCGGTCCATCCCATCGGAGTCTACGCGCGGAGTAAGGCCGCAGGCGAGGATGTCGTCCGCAGGCACTGTCCCACGCACTACATTCTGCGTCTCTCGTGGCTCATCGGACACGGTGGTCGGAATTTCGTCGAGACGATGCTCCGATTGGCATCCGAAAAGACGACGATCCGCGTCGTAAACGATCAGACGGGAAGCCCGACCTTCTGCGCGGATGTCGCGCGTGTCGTCGACCAACTGATCGCGACGGGACACTATGGCACGTACCACGCAACAGGACAGGAACCGTGCACGTGGTATGACTTCGCGAACGAGATATTCCGACAGACGGGACTCTCCGGCGTCAAAATCGTTCCGCAGTCAACAGACGAAGCAGGCCGACCCGCACCACGTCCGCGATATAGCTATCTACGGAATCTCATGCTCGAACTCCAATACGGCAGCGATCCCATGCCTTCGTGGAAGGCGAGTCTCGCGCGATACCTCAGCGAACGCTAATCCCAGACGCGTCTCGTTATTCTTCCTGCCCCCGTTCATCGCTATATTAAAAGCTTACCAGAAACGGACGCTTTACGAGGGTAGATTCCATGGTGACACGGCAGTTTTACCAGAAATTTGCGCGCACGGTCGTCTTTGTTATCTCGCCGCATCCGGACGACTCGGTGCTTGGCGCGGGTGGATTCATTCATCGATTGACCGATCCCGTCGCGTGGGCGACACAATCCAGTATCCCGGAAGCTGATCGGCCGGTTGTGTATACCGTTGTTATGACCTCAGGAAGTCGCGGTGTTGACGACGAATACCTCCGTCGATACCAGATGAATCGCTTGCGAGAGAAGGACTCCGATCTCGCCGATTACCTTCTCACGAAAATGGCGACCGCGGAAACGGATCCGAAGCGCGAAAAGCATATCGCGAAGTTCCGCGAAGATCTCCGTCGACAGGAGAGTATCGCAGAGGGTCGCATCTTGCGCGTTCGGGAAAGCCATTTCCTGAACCTCGGTGGCATCTACTACAACCATACGATCAGCGGAGAAGACCGGAATACGTTCCGCGCGCTCATGGACGAACTCATCGCCCGACACGAAGGCTGGCAGCGGCTGGTGCTCGTTGCGCATCGCGACGACATGCATCCCGTGCACAAGCTCTCAACGCAAGCGGCGCTCGATTACGTTGACGCCGAATTGAAGTGGGAAAACACGCGCGTGTGGCAGTACGAGAGTCCGTGGATAACCTTCAGCCCGCATCAGGTGGAGATCGTCATACCGTTCGATGGAATCGGCATGGCGACAAAGGCCGAAGCAATGTCGGTGCATCGGTCGCAGGAGTATCGCACGCGGTACTCCGACGTTGCCCGGTACCGCGCGCAGATGAAAGCCGAGACATTTCCCGAGCTCCTTGGCGGGTTCGGCCAGTCTGCATATCAGTGGCAGTACGTCGAAGCTTTCCAGGAACTGCGTCCCACGATGATTTACGAGCTTGAATCAGACCAGAGCTGATCGATCGTTTTTCGTCCCGATGAGGAAAGCGAGCCGGATACGTCGTGTTCGGCTCGCTTTTCCTGAAGGCATCCTCAGTAAATCCCGCCTTTTTTATAATCTTACGTCACCGATGCATTCCGATAGGACGTGCTCCATTTCTGCGCGTTCGTGTTACGTTGCCGGGTGATCGTAGTACGACCAGAGACGTTCCGCGAGCGCGATACATGCGGGATGTAGGAAGGTAGTGGGCCGCTGGTTCGGGAGTTGGGTACGTCGTTTGCGATATGACCGTACTCACGACGTAATTATACAGCGTGAGTAAGGACCCACATAATGAAACCTCTCGAAGTAAAATCTGCTCGCAAAGCCGCTCGTCGATTCGATTCAACGCCATTCCCATCAGCCTCGGACATTATCGATGAGCAGCGAATCAATGATCTGCTCGAGAAGGCGCATCCACCCGATGCTGTTGAATTCGCCGAGCTCATGAGTGCCGCGAAGGAACTCCACGGCCTCACGCACGAGCAGGTCGCGCGGCTTCTCCTCGTTGAAGACCCTGAAATGTCCGCGGAAATGGGGCGTACGGCTCGTTGGGTCAAAGAGGAAATCTACGGCAAGCGACTGGTGTTCTTCGCGCCGCTATACCTCACAAATACATGCGTAAACAACTGTCTCTATTGCGCATTCCGCCGCGATAACACGACCGTCGAACGACACGAACTCACGATGGAAGAGGTTCGGCAGGAAGTCATCGCGTGCGAAGCGAAAGGCCAGAAGCGCCTCCTGCTACTCACGGGCGAATTCGGGTCGAAAGACGCAATCACCGACTATGTTGTCGAAGCGATTCATACGGTCTACGAGACGATATCCGGCCCGGGCGAGATCCGCCGCGTGAACGTAAATATCCCCGCGCTCGACGAAGAGCATTTCACTCGCCTGAAAGAGGCGGGAATCGGCACATACCAACTCTTCCAGGAAACCTATCGCCGGAAGACATTCGATATCGCTCACCCAAGCGGGCCAAAAGCTGATTACGACTATCACCTGCTCGCCATGGACCGCGCACAACGTGGCGGTATCGACGACGTAGGAATCGGTGTGTTGTTCGGGCTCGACGATTGGCGTTTCGAAGTGCTCGCGATGATTCAACACGCAGAGCATCTCGACCGCACATACGGAGCCGGGCCGCACACGATTAGCGTGCCGCGACTCAATCCGGCCGAGAATGCACCGTGGGCGGAGCTGCCGCCGAATCGGCTCACAGATGATGAGTTCAAGCGTGTTGTGGCGATTCTGCGCCTCGCGGTACCATACACCGGAATGATCCTGTCGACCCGCGAGAGTCCGAGCTTGCGCCGTGAAGTCTTCGCACTCGGCATCTCGCAGATCAGCGCCGGTTCACGCACCCAGCCGGGTGGCTATCGTGACGAAGACGAACAGGAACTCGCGCAATTTAGCCTCGGCGATCATCGTCCGATCGATGAGGTGATTCGCGAAATATCGACGATCGGATACATCCCGAGCTTCTGCACCGCGTGTTACCGCAAGGGGCGCACGGGTTCTGATTTCATGGACCTCGCAAAGCCGGGCTTGATCAAACAGTACTGCCTGCCGAACGCACTATCGACGTTCGCGGAGTATCTCGAAGACTACGCAAGTCCCGAGACCCGCGAAATCGGACTGCGGACAATCGAACAACACATTACGAACATCGATCACAAAGCGCTACAACGTCGTGCGCGTATGATGGTCGATGAAGTGTTCTCGGGCAAGCGCGACGTCTTGATTTGATAGCGAACGTGGTTAATCGCGAAACCGATCGAAAAGCGTAAAGGGAATTCGATGCTCACACGACAAGATATCGTCGATCTACTCACCACGACTCCGTTCGAAGACGTGCTCCGCGAATCGGACCGGACGCGAAAAGGTTGCTGCGGTGACGAAGTTCATCTTCGCGGAATCGTCGAGTTCTCGAACGTATGTGTACGGACGTGTTCGTATTGCGGTCTGCGCGGACCGAATCGCCGCCTGCAACGATACCGCATGTCACCCGACGAGATCGTCGATGCGGCGAAAGCAGTTCGCGCGAAGGGGCTTCGAACGATCGTCTTACAGAGCGGCGAAGATCCACGCACTGAGCTGACCGAGCTTTGCGATGTCATACGGCGAATCAAAGCGGAGACCGATCTGGCTATCACGCTATCGATCGGTCTTCGTACACCGGAAGAGTACCGCTGCCTTCGCGAAGCCGGCGCTGATCGGTACCTGATTAAGGAAGAGACATTCGACGGCTCACTCTATGCTCGGTTGCATGCCGGTCTTCCTCTGGTGCCGCGGGTGATCGCGTTGAGCAATCTCAAGCGCATCGGGTACGAAACCGGTGGCGGCATCATCGTCGGACTGCCCGGGCAGACGGCGGAAAGCGTCGCAGACAGTCTGATTCACGCGCGCGATCTCGCGTTGGACATGTACGCGATCGGCCCGTTCGTGCCGCATCCCGATACACCCCTCGCCGATCATCCGACGGCAAGTATCGAGCAGACACTCCGCACAATCGCCGTCGCAAGGATCATTCTCGGTGACGTGCACATCCCGGCGACAACAGCGCTTCAAGCCATCCATCCACGTGGATGGGAGCTGGGCTTGCTCGCCGGCGCAAACGTGATCATGAGCCTCGAAACTCCCGCGATTTACCGGGAGGATTACTCTATCTATCCGAACCCCGGTCGCGCGGACGCCGACGACCGGCGAGCGGAAAAGATCTTCGACGCGATTCGACGTGCTGGTCGACGAGTCGGTGTTGGACCCGGAAGCTCGATGAAGCTGGATCACGAGATTGTCGCGGATGGTGGCGAATACATCGAGGACGATACGGCCTGTCACCGCATCGAAGAGCTGCTCAACGCCACGCCGAACGGAGTATTTCGAGTATCAGCATAGAAAGGGAAGACGATGCCGAGCACGGCGCATAATCCGGCGCTCAACGTCGCCGTCTTCGGTCGCCCGAACTCTGGGAAGTCCACACTCATCAATGCACTTGCGGAACGCGAACTCGCCAACGTATCTCCGCAAGAAGGCACAACAACCTCGCCAACCTATCACAACGCGGACATTCTCCCGATCGGTCAAGTTACGTTTATCGATACACCGGGACTCTGCGCGGGAACTCAAGCGAATTGCAAGCAGTTCGCGATGATTAACAAGCTCCTCCACACCGCTGATATCGCACTGTTGACGCTCGACGCGCGTACGCTAAACGTTATCCCCATGGAACGACACCTGATTCGTACCTGCGAGCAGCGAGACGTTCCAATATTCCCGGTAATTACCCGTTCTGACGAAACACGCGCAGAGAACGTCGCAGCACTCAGCGCTGAGTTCGATGTCCCAGCGATCATCACGAGCGCTCCGAATGGTACGGGTATCTCAGAGATCCGCGTGCTACTCAACAATCACAAGCCGGTTGGGAATCGTGATATTGTCGCGGACTTGATCGAAGAAGGCCTGTCCGTGCTGTTCGTCACGCGGAATGACCCGGGCGACCGACGTAAGCGGATGGAATCGATTTACTGTCGACTGGTTCGCGAAGCGCTCGACGCGGGTACCATGCCGCTTCTCGTCAAGGAAGCGAATTTACCGAGCGTGATGTCGACGCTGTTCCACCCGCCAACGCTCATCATCGCCGATGTCGAGCAATTCGATCGGCTTGCGCGCATGGTGCCGTCAGATATTCCGCTTACCACGCTCAGCGTACTCGCGGCGCGCGAAAAGGGCGATCTCCACAGATTCATCGAGGGAATCGCGTCGCTCAAGCGGCTTCGTCCGGGAGATCGCGTGCTGATTGTCGAGGCGTGCGCGTACCGTCCGCTCAGTGAACAGGCGGATTACCTCTCGCTACCGACAATCCTTCGAACGTTTGTTGGCGGTCCGCTTCGGATTACGACAGCGAGCGGACCGGACGCGTTTCCGGAATCGCTGCGGGGGTATCAGCTCGTCATTCACTGCGCGGCGTGCAGTCTGAGTCGACCGGAGATGCTGCGCCGACAAACACTCGCGCGACGACAGGGAGTGCCACTGGTCAACCATGCCCTGTTACAGACGTATCTATCGCACTCACTGAGTCGGGCCTTGGCACCTCTGCGACAGAATGGCGCGCTCCCTGAAGATTCTGAGAGTACCAC
>CAZWQW010000102.1:6050-8816 GCA_964635955.1 uncultured bacterium
GCAATGATCTCACCATCCGACATCAGCTCGATCAAACGGCTCGACAACGGTCACAAGAATCGCGACATCGATACCGCTGTCGTAGACCGGATTCTCGGTGGATATACCTCCGCTGGACCGAGCGCACTTATCCCGATTCTTCAGGATATCCAGGAGAGTTTCGGCTACCTGCCGGAGGTCGCAATTGACCTCATTGGTCGTGCGCTCGACATATCGACTGCGCGCATCTACGGTGTCGCGACGTTCTATAACCAGTTCCGCTTGAATCCGCTTGGTAAGCACGTTTTGCGCGTCTGCCGCGGTACCGCCTGCCACGTGAAGGGTTCGCTGGCGCTCCTTGAGACGCTTGAGAGCGAACTGGGTATCAAAGCCGGCGGCACGACAAAGGATGGGATGTTTAGCCTTGAGACCGTCGCGTGTCTTGGCGCGTGCAGCATCGCTCCGGCCGTGATGGTCGACGACAAGTTTTCAGGGCGACTGACGGTCAAGCAGATGCCACGTCTCGTCAAGCAGATCCAGCGCGATGAGGCCAAGGCGGCAAAGTCAAACGGTGAAGACGCAGGTTCAGACGCAGCAGAATCGAAGGAATAAACCGAAACGCCTGATTCAGACGACTCGCTGAAAGAACGAATCGTCGTCGAAACGGGAATATTCGAGATATCTGCGGGGGACGTGCGAAAACAGCGCACGGGTAAACTCCGCTCGGAAGGAGAGCAATGTATACGTTATTGGAGCCCTGCTGTTCGGAGTGCTGGCACTCCGCGGAGAAGCCGTGCCCCGAAGTTATCGATTGCATCACGGACGGCCCGCGTTGTCACACGAGCGAAAAATGCGCTAAGTTGCGCCGTGACCGGCTCGCCGTGGCTTCCGGTGAAAAACTCGAGCGTACGACGATTCGCATTGGAATGGGCACCTGCGGTTTGGCCTCCGGTGCACAGGAAGTGTACGACACGTTTGCTACCGAGATCGCAGAAAAGGGGCTCGACGCCGATATCATACCGGTCGGATGCTACGGCTACTGCGAAAAGGAAGCGCTGGTCGACATTCAGCGACCGGGCTACCCGCGCGTGTTCTTCGCGAATGTGACGCCGGAACTTGCCAAGCGGCTCGTTCAGCACACGCTCGTCGATGGGAATTGCGCCGCCGATCTCGCGATTGGGTATCTCGCGTCCAACGGTCAGAAGATGCCCGACGATTTCTCGGATCTTCCAAAGATGACCGAGTTGCCGTATTTCAAGCATCAGATGAAGATCGTGCTTGAGAACTGCGGTGTGATCGATCCGGACAGCCTCGACGCGTATCTCGCGCGCGGCGGTTATAGCGCGCAAGCGAAAGCACTCCGCGATATGTCGCCGGAGAAGGTCATCGACGAGATGAAGAAGTCGGGTCTCCGCGGACGTGGTGGCGCCGGTTTCTCCACGGGACAGAAGTGGGAATTCGCCTATAAGGCAAAGGGCGAGCGAAAGTACGTCGTGTGTAACGCCGACGAAGGCGATCCCGGTGCCTTTATGGACCGGAGCGTCCTCGAGAGCGATCCGCACCGCGTGATCGAAGGCATGGTGCTCGCGGCCTATGCGATCGGCGCGGGCGAAGGGTATATCTACCTTCGCGCGGAGTACCCGCTGGCCGTGAAGCGTATGCGTCACTCGATCGCCGAAGCCGAAAAGGCAGGACTACTCGGTGACAACATCCTTGGTTCCGGTTTCAACTTCCACATCAAAATGAAAATTGGCGCGGGCGCGTTTGTCTGCGGTGAAGAGACCGCGCTCATGGCGTCGATCGAAGGACGTCGTGGAATGCCACGTCCACGCCCGCCGTTCCCTGCGAATTCGGGCCTCTGGGGCATGCCGACGAATATCAATAACGTTGAGACGTTGGCAAACGTCCCCGCGATTATCGGCAGAGGTTCCGACTGGTATTCGAGTATCGGTACTGCGCGGAGCAAGGGCACGAAGGTTTTCGCCCTCTCTGGTAAGATTCGGAACACGGGTCTTGTGGAAGTGCCGATGGGTGTAACCGTCCGCGATGTCATTTTCGAAATCGGCGGCGGCTGCCCGAACGACAAGGAATTCAAGGCGGTGCAGCTTGGCGGTCCGTCCGGTGGATGTATCCCGACCGAGTTGCTCGACACGCTCATCGATTACGAAGAGTTGCAGAAGACCGGCGCGATCATGGGATCGGGTGGTATGGTCGTCATGGACGAAGATACGTGCATGGTCGACGTTGCGCGGTACTTCATGGGATTCGTGCAGGACGAATCGTGCGGAAAGTGCATCCCGTGTCGCGAAGGCACGAAGCGCATGCTTGAGATCCTCGACCGCATCACCATGAACGAGCAGGAAAACGGCCCCGAGGACCAGCTCCGTCGTTTCGAAGGTGCGATGTTGCTTGAGAAGCTCGCGAAAGTCGTTCGCGACACGTCGCTGTGCGGACTCGGTCAGACAGCGCCGAACCCGGTGCTCAGCACGTTGAAATACTTCCGGCACGAGTACGACGCACACATATTCGACCGCAAATGTCCGGCGGGTGTCTGCAAGGGACTTCTCCATTACCGCATCGATACGGAACTCTGCACCGGTTGCGGACTCTGTGCGTCGAAGTGCCCGCAGAACGCGATTCTCGGAGAGAAACGGCATCCGTATTACATCATTGAAGAGCGATGCATCAGTTGCGATACGTGTCGACAGGTCTGCAACTTCGGCGCGGTAATCGCCGAGTAAGTCGATCATTGGACGACGATACACAACGCGCATCAGAAGGCGATAC
>CAZWQW010000103.1:0-8809 GCA_964635955.1 uncultured bacterium
CACCAGCTTTCTGGCTATCTTCTGACATGGCTCAGAACTCACGCGCTCGTATTCGCATCACCGGACGCGTGCAGGGCGTAGGTTTCCGGTTCTTCGCGGCGAAACACGCAAGTCGTCATCGCATCGCCGGTTGGGTGCGCAATCGACCCGACGGTTCCGTCGAAGTGGAAGCCGAAGCACCGCGCGACCGCGTGGACGCGTTCATCGAAGAACTGCGACACGGTCCGTCGTTTGCCCACGTCGATTACGTGGGCGTGGATTGGCTCGAACCGCGCGGCTCATCTTCTTTCGAGGTTATTGGCTGATGGATTTCACCAAGTATATCCGCGACATCCCCGATTTCCCCGCCCCCGGTATCCTGTTCCGCGACATCACGCCGTTGCTTGGACACCCAGAGGCATTCAGCGAAGTAATCGACGAGCTCGCGATCGCGGTGTCGGGATACCAGATCGACAAGGTCGCGGGTATCGAATCGCGCGGCTTCATCTTCGGCACACCACTCGCCCTCAAACTCGGCGTCGGATTCATCCCCATCCGCAAACCCGGGAAGCTTCCAGCCGATACAATTCGAGAGGAATACACCCTCGAGTACGGCACAAATGCAATCGAGATGCATTCCGATGCGCTCAAACCCGGCGACCGCGTGCTGGTGGTCGACGATCTGCTCGCGACCGGTGGCACCGCATGCGCGGCCGCGAAACTCATCGAGCGCGGCGGAGGCAAGGTCGCAGCGATGGCGTTCGTTATCGAGCTCGCGTTTCTCGAAGGCCGGAAGAAGCTCGAAGGCTACGAAATCGTCGATCTCGTGACGTACTGACCGCTCCGGAGCGCATCAAACGCATGACCCGCACACTCGCCGCTCTCGCCTTATTCGCAACACTCGCTGTCGGATGTCAGATCGGGCAACCTGATCCCGACTACTACCTCGCACGCGCGACGACGCCTGAAGGGAAGCACTGGCAGGTGTACTTTCGGGGTGCGTGGCGAGATATTAGCGTGGACGGATTGAGTGAGCCCGCTACACTTCGCGAGCATGTTCTCTGGGGCGACAACTGGTTCATGTTTGCCGGCATCGTCGATACGGTTGCGTTACGTGCGTCGGGGCCGCAGTTGCCGGTATTCATGCTCGAGGCATGGAGTATCATTTGGCCGGTGCGCAGGCGCCAAACATTCGACGGACCGCTGGACACCACGGGCTTGCAGCATCCCGTTGAGGGCGATTTCGTCGATAAAGCGGCGTTCCAGCGTTACAGCATCAACTACGCGGCGCAATGGTGGCCACTCATCGTGCACGTCGACTTTCCGGAGAATGAGGCGCGTGAGCGCGGAATCTCGCTCAAGCGCAGCCTTCTCGATCTGGAGTCCGAGTAATTACTCCGCTGCGTTACCGTAGAGGATCAACCCCGAATACGTCACCGTGTTCTTCCCACTGATGTAAGGTAGTCCGACCGATTCGACGACCTCCTTCACGTTCATCCCATACGATTCCATCGACGGCATTATCCTGTCGGGAAACCGGCACGGCTCGCCGTCGAGAACCGTGCAGCGCGAACAGACGTCGCACGGCCCCGCGCCGAGGAGGAGAAACGGTACATCCGGATGCTCCACGCGCAGTCGCTTCCCGACGGCGCGCAGACGATCCTGATGCTGCTTCTGTTCGCGTCCCATCCCCTCGATATCGTACGAGTCCTCCAGCACGCCGACCGACTGGACAACGACCCCACACGCATACCGCTTCGCCCGCGCAGAGGTCTCCGCGACGCTACCGACATGCGGTGGACATTGCCAATTCTTCCCAAATGCGCCGCACGCATTCCGCTCGCAGAGGTGGCGCACTTCGGTATAATAGCGGATACCCGTCGGATCGATGGGGGTTACCCGTGTTGCACCGGCTTCGTTCGCCGCAGCAACAATGAATGTGGAGAGACCGTTATCTATCATCGTGTTTCTCGATTCTCGAATTCACTCGGCGTCAAAGGATTTTCCGTCCACGAAACGCGTAATTCGCCCAGACATAGACGCCGCCTGCAAGCACAACGAGGAGAAACGTACTGATGGGCGAAGCGCTACAGAGCGAACGGTATCCCAACATACTTGGTGTGCTCGCGCCGGGCCATGGGATGATCGTCAGTATGGCGAGTGTGAGGAGCACAATGGTGACTCCCATAGACACGCGATACAACACGTTTTTCATCTATGTCTCCGAAATGTACGGCGGTAGTGATGCCAAAGACGCCTGTTCCGACCTCGCATCGACAAACTGGGTTCCGGTCTTTCGACTAATACGGTGACGTTCGTTCATCCGTACGTTCACTACCGATTCGACGCCCAACGCACGCCATTCCCAACGATCGATCGGATACTGGGATTCGACCACGACTGGTTGTCATGCCCAAGCTGCAGACAAAATACCCGTGCTTTACCAAATGTCTGCGTCCAACCGACGACACTCATCTGTTTTGGATAGTGTGCCCGGAGTAAGACCGTCATATCGCCGACGGGTTCCGCCATTCCGTACGTCTCGTCGATGACGGTAAAATCACGGACATCCGCCACGATGGGATGGTCCGGTTCTTCGACCGTCACCGGAATTGGCTGGTCGAACGCGACCTCGACGCTCGTGTCTGCGATACCGGTGATCTCTCTCCAGCGCGGCCATTCGGGAAACGCAACCAGAGCGTGGTGCCAGATGACGATACCCTGATCTGTCTCGCCGAGCCGCTCAAGTGCCGCTTTCGCTTTGTGCATCGGCCACGGCTCGTCACCGGTCGGCGTGAACCGGTGCATGTTGTAGAAAACAACGCAGTCGTATTGGTCGCGAACGTCCGCTACATCGTCGCTCCAATCTTCGAGCGACTGGAGATACGCGTCGATTCCGTCCAGATCCCGCCAGAACGCGTACATGCCGGGAACATCGAACGTGTGGCCACCGGTGACGACAGCGACCTTCAGCGTATTCGTACCGGGTTGCGACACAGACGTATCTCCACTGCTTCGGGCGGACGCTCTCACTTCACAGTCACGCATTCACGTAACGTGCTCGAATACGATCCGCGCGCCGATCAACACGAGCACGAGTCCGCCGATGACCTCGACGCGCTTGCCCCAGAGTATGCCGATCTTCCGACCAAGGCACATTCCGACAACCGTAAGCACCGCCGCGACGATACCGATTACCAGCGCCGGTACCGCGATTGTCGAGCCGATCATCGCGAAGGTCAACCCTACGGCGAAGGCATCGATACTCGTTGCGACCGAGAGGATGACGAGTGTCCACCCTTTAGTCGGATCGGTTGACATCGGTTCATCGCCATCACGGAACGCGCCGGCGATCATTCGAAAACCGATGAACGAGAGCAATCCAAACGCGACCCAGTGGTCAAACGCTTCGATGAACCCGTGGATCGCGAGCCCGGCAAACCATCCGATCACCGGCATGAGCGCCTGAAAGAGGCCGAAGTGGAATCCGAGACGAAATACGCGGCGTTTCGTAAGTCGATCGAGAGAAATACCCGCAGCAACAGCGACGGCGAACGCGTCCATCGCGAGAGCGACGGCGACAGCAAGCAAGCTCGATGCGGTCATCGTAAAACTGGTCCGATCCGATCCATTTTGACCGCACCGAGCGAACAAAATCGCACGGTCAGCGGAAGTCGTTATTGTCTCATTTGCTGCGTTCACGCCCAACCGAATTCGGGTTTTTCGGGTGCGCGCGGTATGTCAGTCGACGGGTGGTAGCACCGCGTATCTCATGGGTGCAAACGATGCGCCAACAATGTCGCGGCGTCGTTCCGGGATCGGGTAGCTACTCAGTTCCTTCTCGGAGAGCCGATTTCAGTTCCGACGGGATACGCGCCGCGAATACGTGAGATATGCCGCCATACCGGTCACTATCGAACACGACGTAATTCGCGCAGGGTGACATGCGCGGATGCGCGTGCGTCCACTGTGGATGCCCGCAGCTCGCGTCAGGGTAACAGAGAACGCGATGCCGTCCCGTTGGCGCGTGGATGAGATACAATCCCGTATCCGGCCAGTTTGTGTCTGACGCAATCCATTCGCCCGATTCGTCAGATGTCGGATGCCAGAATCCCGGCCCCTCGACGAGCACTTCGGCGTGCGCATCACCGGGTCGAGCGATCTCGATTTTACGATCGGGGTTGTGTACCGACGTGATGACGTACCCCGTGCGCCCGAGTGATGCGTAGTGGTTCGTACTGCGAATAAACGGGAGTTTTCGGAAGTCCTTCCCGTCGAAATCGAAGGTGTAGATACCGTACTCCATTTCCGGTGGAATGACCGACGCGAGAAGATACCCGGGTTCACCGTCGTGGAGTTGAAGGTGCATGATGCTCTGCGTGCGAAACAGCTCGACACCGGAGCCATCGCGTAGGTCGATTCGCGTGTAGGTCATACCACCGGCTTTTGCCACCGTCTGGCAGAAGAGATAGCGGCCGTCGCGACTGATAGCGTTGATTAGGAACAGACTCGATGTATCCGACTCGAATACCGTGCGCGGGGTGGGACGTGACGCCGTTCCGCTCCGATCTTTCGCAAGTGGAACGGCGACGACACGATTACCGACGCCGCTGTATACCGTGCTATTGTCGGGGCTGATCGTCGACCAAAGACCTCCCTCCACAAGGAGCGCTGAGTCCGTCCCGTCGGCGTTTACGCACCAGAGATCGACGGGAGATTGGCGGATCAGTTCACGCGGTGAGAAGTAGAGGAGTGTGCGCTCATCACCGGTGATCCACTGGCCGTAACAATACTGGTGGTAGTTCATCACGTCGCGCGTGGTGAGCTGCACGACTTCCACGCCTGTCCGTTCATCGGTGCGAACCACGCCAAAGTCCCTCACAGTCGATGATTGATATCGCGGAGCGTGGGATACACGTCGCGGTAGATCGCGAACCGCTCGTCATACCGCTCGACCATCTCCGTACGCGGCTCGAATCGTTCGGCTTCTCGAATGAGGAGCTTCACTGCTTCATCAACCGAGTCATACACACCGGTTGCGACGCCTGCGAGAATCGCCGTTCCGAGCGAGCCACCCTCACTCGTCTGCAACGTCGCCACGGGAACGCCAAGCATGTCGGCCTTGAGCTGGTTCCATAGCCGCGACTTTGCGCCACCGCCTGTCGAACGGACGAATTCAACGGGGAATCCCGCCTCGCGGAGCACGCGCATGTTGAGCTTCATCTCGAACGTCGTGCCCTCGATCAGCGCTTTGACGACCTCCGCGCGCGTCGACGACAGTTTGAGCCCGAGTAGCGCACCACGAGAGTTCGTGTCGAACCACGGCGTGCCAGTGACGGTAAAATGCGGCAGTGCCATTACCGGCGACGGTCCGTCGGGCAGTCCGCGCAGAATAACCTCATACGGATCGACGCCGTCTCGTTTCGCGATTTCGCGTTCTGTATCGGCGAACGTGTCGCGGTACCACTTGAGGAGATTGCCGCCGGTCGAATTGTACGCGACTGAGCAGTATGTATCCGCCACCACATGGGGGTAGCACGCAAGGTTGTTCCGTACAAACTCGGGACTCTCGACGAAGCGGTCGAAGGCGGGTGTGATGCAGTCGACGGTGCCGGTTCCATACACCGCGCTTCCGCCTGCGATGATCCCCGCGCCGAGTGCGTTGCATGGCTGATCGTGGCCGCCTGTGACGCACTTCACGCCACGCGGCAAGCCGAGTCGGTCAGCCGCGGCGTCGGAGACCGCGCCGACGACCGTGCCGGCCTGTTCCGCGCGTGGTAATTTCGCGATATCGATATCAGCGACGTTGAAGATCTCTTCGGACCAGTGCTTCTCGCGGACGTCAAACCCCATGGTGCGCGCCGCTTCGGAATAGTCGGTGACCGGCTCGCACCCGAGGAGCCAGAGCACGAACTCTGGGAAACAGAGGAACTTCCACGTGTCGCGATACACGTCGGGTTGATTATCCCTGATCCATTGGATACGCGGGACGGTGTAGATGCTGTAGATCGCGTGACCAGTGATGCGGTAGACATCCGCGGGATCCATGCGTTCGCGCCACCACGCAGGGTAGTCGCGCGTGCGTTCGTCCATGCTTACCTGAACGCCTGCGAGAAACCGCCCATCGCGGGAAACCGGCACCGCCGCTTCACCCTGCGCGGATACGGCGAGCGCGGTGATCGGGTCGCGTTTCGTCTCCGCCGCGACGGTTCCAATCACATACTCTATCGCGCTTTTTGCTTCGTGCGGATCGATTTCCATATACCCGGGGTTGGGCGAATGCAGGGCGTATTCCCGGTAGGCGGACGCTATCGGCTCACCCTGATGATTGAATGCGACCGCCTTCGTTCCGGTCGTGCCGACGTCTATTCCCAATAGGCTCATCGTCGATCTCCTCGCGCGTCATACTGTGTCCCGGAAAAGATAGACCGGCAACGATTCGGCGTCAGGGGACGCGCCAACAACGCATACCCGTCGCGCTCATGTCCACGGCGTGGCAACGTCAAGCTCCACTGCAACCGTGTCCAGACTCTCCATCGTGTCTTCCGGAAGCGGAATACCGTGCTCCCGTCTCTGCTCCGTCTCGCGCCACCCTCGTTCGCCGGGTAGGAGTATCTCTTCCACATCGGGTGCAGGTGGCACCGCCTTCAACTGTCGTACGAGTGACTCGGCCTTCTCCGCATACTCCTCTGCGGACAGAAAGCGTCGCGGATCGAGCGCGATCATGGTGAATGACGAATCATCGGGAGTCGTCGGTGAGAATCCGACGCCCTTCATAAGATCGCCGAGGATGCCACCCGCCGCGATCACACCAGTCAGCGCTTCGATCATGATCGCGATACCGGAGCCCTTCGCGCCAGCGCCTTCAAGCGCCCCCATTGGAACGATCGCGGGGCGTGCTCCCGCTGGCTCTTTCGGCGCCACAAGCCATTCCTCCGGTATGGGAATCCCGAGACGACGCATCGTACCGAGTCGCCCACCGGACGATATCCCCGCCGACATATCGAGGATCATCGGGAATTGCGGCGTCGGAAACCCAATTGCCATGGGATTATTTCCAATCGATCTCGTGGCGCTTCCGTGGATTGCGACGCTCATACTCGAGTTGCTGAGCGAAATCCCAACGAATCCACGTGCCACAACTTCCGCTGCATATGCTCCCGCCGCCGACAGATGATTCCCCGAACGCGCGGAGACCCATCCAACACCGTGTTCATTTGCAAGTTCGGTGGCACGTTCCATACAAAGTGAGGCGATTACCATGCCAAGGCCGAAGTCGCCATCCCACAACTCCAATGCACCGGTTCCCGATATGCGGCGAATATCTGGTTGCGGATTCGCTCCGCCATTTTGCAGCCTGCGGAGGTTCATCGGCACGAGTCGGACACCATGCGACGCGATCCCGCGCAAATCCGCCCAGATGAGCGCGCGTGCGGCACGATTCGCGTGGTCCTCTGATACACCTACCGCGCGGAACAATTCGGCGACGAAATTATGAAGTGGCCGCTCTGAAACGAGTGTGTCGGGCATCAATATCTCCAAACCGTCGCGTGTTGTACGACGGTCAATCCCATTCGATTGAAACACCGAGCTCAGTACCGAGTTCTTCGAGACGCTGGATGGTGTCCGGCTCGATGGGAATCCCTTCCGCGCGATGTTTACACGTTTCGCGCCACGCTCGTTCGCCCGGAAGCAGAATCTCCTCGACACCATGGGCAGGCGGTGCGGCATGCAACTCATCCACCATCCGCTTCGCGTGCTCCGCAAATGCTCCATAGGGCAAAATCGCGGCAGGATTGACGGCGATTTGCGTGTGACTGACGCCCTGCGGCTCGATTCGGTCACGATCGAAGCGAATCTCGTGGAGCACACTGCCACCCGCGAGCACGCTCGTCAGCGCCTCGGTCATGATCGCGAGTCCGCTACCCTTCGGTCCGCCGAAATGACGCAGCACCATGCGACCGGTAGCGTCTTTCTCCTGCACAAGCCACTCCGGTGGCACGGGCTTACCCGCACGACGCGTGAGACCGATGCGCCCGATGGACGCGACGCTGGTCGCCATATCGAGCACAAGGGGGAAATACGGCGTGGGGATCGCGATGGCAAATGGATTGTTTCCAACGGCGCGTTCGTTCGTGCCCTCGATGGTCATCATCGGGCCGCAGTTGCTGATCGAGATACCGATCATACCGGCCTCGAGTGCCATGAGCGCGAACGAGCCCGACGCACCGTAGTGATTGCTGTTCCGCGCCATCACCCAACCGACACCGA
The DNA here is from genome assembly GCA_964635955.1 of uncultured bacterium. Lineage (GTDB taxonomy): Bacteria > Latescibacterota > MWCZ01 > MWCZ01 > MWCZ01 > CAZWQW01. The sequence goes on from CAZWQW010000103.1 coordinate 8,251, forward strand.
ATTGTCGCGCAATGTCAATCGCGCGGTCCATCGCGACGGAGCCAACGCTCATCCCGAGTCCGCTGTCACCGTCGAGAATCACCACCGCGCCGGCGTTGGAGACTTCTCGAATGTTCGCGCGCGGATTCACACCGCCGCCCATGATGCGACGCATGTTCCAGCCGAGCAGCCGCACGCCATGCGACGTCACGCCGCGAAGGTCCGCCGTCACCAGGATACTGGCGGCGCGACGAGCGTGATCCTCTGGGACATCGAGCGCGCGAAGGAGATTGGTGGCGATGGAGAGGAGTCGATCTTCCGCTACAATACGCGATTCTACCATGTCATTTCCGTACAATGGCGAGTGCGTGGTGGTGGACAGGCACAGTTCTCAATGATAGAGAAGGTGAGGTCGGTGGCCAAAGGCGTGCGAACTCTCGCTAACGCTCGAGTTCGTTAGGCGAAGGCTAAGCCATCGCCCGGAGTACAGTCGCGAATGGAACGCTGTAACCGATTTCGCGGTGCGCTTCGGATGTGCTCCCCTCACCCGCCCGTCGCGTTGCTCGGGGTACCCTCTCCC
>CAZWQW010000104.1:0-8719 GCA_964635955.1 uncultured bacterium
TCTGACCGATCCACACACCGATATCCGGTATCGTAATCCGATCCGTGGTGATGTCGATTGAACCGTTCAACCGCTGGATCGGCTGCGGCAGTTCCGGCGCCATGGCGGTGATGTCGTTCAGCGCGATGTGTCCGCCTACCTGCATGCGAAGCGGGTCGCTAATCGCACCGTTTGCCGTGAACATGAACTCCATCGAACCACCGACTGCCGTGCTATCGGGAAGTTCGACGATACTCGACACCTCGTCGAGAATCACCTTGCCGGAGATCTCGGCAGTCTTCAGGAAGGGGTTTTCGGTCATCCATGCGACGAGCATAGCTTCTGCGGCGATATCGCTGCCACCAGCGCGGAGGCGGAATCCGCCCACCATGATCGTGTCTTCGGTCGCATCGACCGAACCGCTAATCTCGTCGATAGCCGTGGGTAGTTCGGGATGCTTCAGTCGGATTGCGTCGAGCGACAGGCGCACGTCGAGGTCAAGTGGCGGCTCTTCAAGCGTCGAATCGATTACTGTGTGGACGAACGCATCGAGTGTCAGTGAACCCGATGCTTCCATTTGGGCAAGCTGGCTCTCCGGTGGCAGTCGAAGCTGTGAGAGGAGACGTTCGATCTCGATCCGACCGGTCTGGAGCAGCACCGTCAGTTCCGGCGTCGTGGACATGGTGCGAATCGAACCGGTCGACGTCATCGGAACACCTGCAAGGCGCAGATCGACGACGTAGCTGACTGAATCCGCACCGAGATCGATCATCGCTCCGTATGCGCCGCTGAACTCGGTTGGACCAATGCCCTGTCCTGCCGCCATGAGGGTGACATCGGCGAGGGTGAACTCACCGGATGCGCTGAGTGTGTTCTCCGCGGCGTGGATATCGAGTTGCAACGTCTGATCAATCGAACCGACGGTGACATCCATGTCGGACTGTCGATCGATAAACAATATGCGACCGTCCGTGATGCTGAACTCTTGAATAATCAGACTGAGCGGAATCCCCGCAAGCGCCGCGGTTGTATCGACCTCACTTGGAACGGGCTCGAGCGGTTCCGCCTCGGGTTGTTCGACGAGCAGGCCATCGGTACTTGTCGTGCCGTCCTCACCGATCACAAAGGCGATTCGCGGACCCTGAATCGATATTTCGCGTATGGTCACCTCGCGACGGGCAATTAGCGGCCACAGATGCACCGAAATCACCGCGCGATCGACCGCGAACAGCGGCTCGTCACTCAACGCGGGATTGTTGCCGATCACCACGTCCTCGACAGCAGCACCGAGTGGCCAGAACGAGAGTCCGATATCACCAATCGTCAGGGGACGGTCGAGATATGTGCCGGCCTGCTCCTGGATTACGGTGCGCACACGATCGCTTGGGAAGAACACTGCCAGCAGCACAAGCGCAATCACGAACACTCCGACAAATGCGCCGACGACTGTCAATACCACCTTCATTGCTCGGCCGGACGAAGCCATGGCGAACCTCCTCACATTCACGCAACTGAATAACGCATGACGAAACCTGCTATCATGTCTGACCGTGTATCCTAATTCGCACTCGTCGGTACGTAATTGAGCGTGTTGCGTTGCGGAAACGCACCGTTAAGCGGCGGCGTCCCACTCACCGGCGCCCATGGGTCGAATGACATCGTCGGATCGAGATGCATCGCGGGGGTGTGGACCGATATCTCGGCAGGGCGACTGATCGCGCCATGATACCCGTGCGCGCCGCTGGCGGGGTTGTGTCCGCCACCGCCAAAGCCGAACCCAAGGCCAACGTAGATCCGGTATCGACTCGGCTGCGTGATTACCCATCCCTGCGTATCGCTCCAGTAATGGTCGACGAACGGATACGGGAGATCCTTCATACGGCGCGCGACCGTGACATACCCCGCGACTGGCAGTCGATAGAACGCATAAAACGATGTCCGCACTTCAGCGCCGATATCCCAGAGGAAATCGTTTCTGTAGAACTTCGCCTTCGAGATTTCTTCCCAATTCCACGTCGAACCACCTTCGATAAAGAGCGACAGGTAGGTGCGGTCATGGTACAGACTCAGGAACTGCACACCGTAATGCGGAATGATCGGCATGACGTAATTCACCCGGAAGAAGCCGACCTTGCTCCCCTCGTGGGAGAAGTAGGGATATCCGCGCAGTGTTCCCGCGCCACCAAGTCGATAGCGTAACGGCCAGTACGCCCACCCTTCGAGATACCCTGAGGGCTGTGTTCCGTCTGGATCGTAGTACTTCAACGGCTGATCCATGTAGCCGACCATGCCGTAGAGCACCAATGTATGCCGACGGAACGGCCCGGGCATCCGGATGTACTGCCGCCAACTGGCGACGATCTCGTTGATGGACATGTTCCGCGGTGAGCCACGGTAGTACGGCTCGGTCGGATCGTAGAGATCGGGTACCCCATCGTCGTCCGAGTCGTAGCCGGACGGAGCCAACGAATCGGCGAGCGTTACCGTGTGCAGCCGGTACGCGATCACGAACTGATGTCCACCGGTCGGATTCACCATCATGTCGACCGTCGGAGTGATCGACGAATGCGAGTAGGAAAGTCCGACGGTTCGATCGTTGAAATACCGAACGTTGAACTGCGGCTGCTTATCCCACAGGATCGGCAAGCCCGGCACGGGCCAGCCGTAACTCGCCCATGGGAACGCGTTCGTGACGATGCGGTCGGTGTCTCGTGCGTCGCGAAAGACGCTCTCGTTGGAGATCTTCCGGTCGACGAGCTCCTCGATCCGGTACTGCCGCACGAGGAACTGCACGTCGAACCGGTTCTTGCCGAATCCGATGCCACTGCCGATGCCGCCAGTGAGATAGCGGTAGTTATCCCATACCGTCAGCGTGTCAGTGAGCAAGACCGTGGACGATTGACTTATCGGGATGACTTCTTCGGTCGGTGCGACGACCTCCGCTGGTGGATATCCGCGGATCTGCTGCGTCCGATCGTTCGCGGTGCCGACCTGAAAGTATGAGCCGAACGTGTAGACATTGGGCCGGAGCGTCCATTCTGTGGTGTTTATCGGGCGTAGTGCCTGACTCGCGTACAGCGTCCCACCGATACTCGGCGGATCCTTCTCCGTAAGGTTCTTTGTCACCGACGCGTCGCCGTAGTACATGCGTCCATTCGCCTGATCGTCGATCTGCGCGGCAACGCCTGCACCAACGTGATTCACCGTAAACTCGTCGCCAATGAAGTTCGGTCCGAAACGCACAATCGGCACCCAGCCGACGAGCGTGCGTTGCGGCATCGTCGGGCCAACGTGGAAGAGCTCGGCCGCGGATGGCGTACGCGCGATGTTTAGGTAGTCCCGTTCCTCAACCCGTGGAACCGATGCGACCTCGTACGGCTGCGCGCCGAGTGGGAGTCGATATATTGCGAAGTTATTCGCGTGATAGCTGACGTACGCGATCCATGACCCGTCGGGCGCAACGCTTGGCCGAAACGCGCCACCGATGACGTTCGTAACCTTCGCTACCCGGTCCGCGAAATCGCCTTCGCGGTTCGTGATGCTCGATAACGCGTACCGGTAAATGTTGAAGATGCCACCGTAATCCGCCGCGTAGAGGAAACCGGAGCCATCCGGCAGCCATACCGGGTCGCGCTCATCGTCTGTAGTACCGGCGACGACGCGGAACTCGGCGTTCGGTGGGTACATGAGCGAGTCGGGGAATGCGGCGCTATCGGATAACGCGCCATGGATGCTGAAGTACGGCCCGTCGGTGCTGATCATGGCGATATCGCGATCGGTGTCTTTAAATACACTGAACAGCAGGTGCTTTCCGTCGGGTGACCAGCTCGGTGTGTAGAGTTGAATCTGATGGCTCGTTTTCGCGCTGAGCTGCTTGCCCGCCGCACTAAATCGCCGGTCGTTCGTCAGCCAACGCACCTCGGAGCCGTCGGAGCGGATCATACCGAGGCGGTTGCCGCCGTCTTCGGTGGATACGAACGCGATCCACTCGCCATCCGGCGATACCGCCGGTTCACGCGCGCGGAGTTGTGAGCTGATGCGTCGTTCTTCCTTCGCGACGATATCGTACACGTAGAGGTCGAGGTAAAGCGTTCCGCGGCCGAATTTCGTGTAGACAACTTTGTCGCCGCTCGGAAACCACGCGATGTCGCCGTAGACGCGTTTATCGATCTTGATCGTCTGTCCGGTTCCGAGGTGCCGGATACGCGGCTCGGTAATCAGGTAGTCCTCTCTGTTATTCGATATCCAAGCGATACGCAAACCGTCCGGTGCAATCGTCGGCGACCAGTCGTACGACCCCTCGTCAGCGATCGAGACGCCTTCGACTACGGCGCCGACGCTATCGGCAACGAACCCGTAGCGTCGCGTGAGGTTCGCCGTCCAATCGTCGTAGAGACGGTTGCCGTTCATCCCGATCGTGTTGCGCAGCGCGGTGTTGAACGTGACGTACCCCGTCTCCTTCGCAAGCGCGCGCGGAGCATCCTCACCGAAGCGCTCGCCGATGTATCGTGTCAGCGCGAACCCCTGGTTGTAAATCATCTCTGACTTGAGCCAGTTATGCGCGAATACGCCCATGTCGTCGTAGGTGAGAAGATCGTCTTCGAGCGTCGCCATGCGCAGGAGCATGTCGCGGTGCGTATCCCACCAGTCGCCGCCGTATTGATACGCTTCATACTGCGCGATGCCTTCCACCCACCATCCCGGCGTCACGAGGCTGTAGACGGGAAACGAAACGCCGATATCGGCCGTGCTGCTGTTGAGGACGTTCGCTTGAATCAGTCCGTACCGAAACGGGTACTTCTTGGCAAGTTTCAAGGAGAAAACGTGTGCGACTTCGTGCGCGACGACGTCACGTAGCCATCGGTGAGTTCCACGGAGTGTGGTGTTGAGGTTCGTCGCCCAGATCACAACCTGATTCTGGTAGTAGTCGGCGTACCCGTTGCCGACGTCGATATCGTCCGTGATGAGGATGTCGATTGGTGCGAACTCCTCATGGAGTTCGAACGCCGTCACGAGCTGATACCAGACCTCCTCGGCGACGATTGCCGCTTCTTTCGCCGTCTCACGCGCGCCGGGCTGGAAATGCACCCGGAATCGTCCGCTCTCGGTGACGATTGTCTCGGCGCCGACCGAGTTTGCGAACAGAACGGCGAATAACGCGGTTATCAGCGCATGACGCATGTGGTGATCCTCGTACTCGATAATGCCGGCTGATATCCGCTTGCCGGTACAATATTGTCTGGATATTTCGGAGCAACGATTCCTTTGAATCTAACACCGCAGGACGTAAGAACACGCCTCTCGGTCTTCGTAACCCGTTCGACAGGGCGACGTAACCTTTTCTGAGACCCGAACTTCAGTGCCTTACGCCGTACCCGTATACCACCTTTTTACACGCGACGCGGTCTTGGACCTATACCGATCGGTCGCCAAGTTTTCTCACAAACCTTAGATGAAAGGATTCCGGTCTCGTGTCGTCGTTTCTCATCGATCCCGTCTCGCCCGACGCGGAATTTGCCCGAATCGTCGGCTCGGAAGCGCAGCACGCGATACGTGTCATGCGTGTACGTTCGGGCGACGCAGTGCGACTGTTCGACGGTGCGGGTATGTCATTCCGTGCGACGGTGTCGGACACCGATCGCGAAAGCGTCACGTGCGCCATCACTGAGCGCCTTCCCGAGTCCGGCGAGCCGACGGTGAAGGTGACCCTTGCCGCGGCGGTTATAAAGACGGACCGGTTTGAGTCCCTTGTTGAGAAAGCGACCGAGCTCGGCGTTGACGCTGTCTGGCCGATTGAGTCGGAAAACTCAGTGGTGCGTGCTCCGTCCGACAACAAGCGACGTCGGTGGCGCGCGATCGCGGAATCGGCCGCCGGACAGTGCCTTCGCTCGCGCATACCGCAGATTGTCGATCCGCAGACGCTCGATGGCGTGATTGCGCGGCGTAGTGAATTCGACGCAGCGTTTGTCGCGTGGGAGCGGCAGACGACGGGGTCGCTCGATACTGCGACGCTCGATTCGGGGAAGCGGATACTGCTCGTCGTCGGACCGGAGGGTGGATTTACGTCGGAGGAGATCGCGCGGCTTGAATCGGTGGACATCACGCCGGTCACGTTGGGCGCGCGGCGTCTGCGGGCGGAAACCGCCGCCATCGCGCTCCTCACGCTCACCATGCAGCGTGCGGGAGAGTTCTCGCGCACGGCATACGGGGCTTATTCGCATACCGAATCAGATTGACGAACGGTTTCGTTTCAAATCATACAGAGGACACCGTACCATGACACATCCGGCGCATCAGTTCATCGAACAGCATGTCGAACGCGTGCAGGCGCTCGAGCGCGACGTGAGCCTCGCCTACTGGGATGCCGCGCTTACCGGAAGCGAAGCTGCGGCAAAGCGTCGCGCGGAACTCACGGCGCAGTTGACGCGGATCTACGCCAATCGCGACGAATTCGCGTTGTTACGCGAGTGGCGCGAAGACTTCTCGCTGGATGAGCTGACAGCGCGGCAGGTTGAACTGCTCTATCGTGCGTATTTGGGCAATCAGAAGGACGATGCAACGATCGAGCGCATGTCGAATCTCGAAGCGGAGGTTGAGGTTGCGTACTCGACATTCCGTGGTGTGCTCGACGGCGAGAAGAAGACGAACAATGATCTGCGTAAGGTTCTTACCGACGATAATGACTCCGAGCGACGTCAACGCGCGTGGGAGGCGTCGAAAAACGTCGGGCCGGTTGTGCGCGACCGGGTGCTCGAACTGGTATCGCTGCGAAACGCGGTCGCGCGGGACGCCGGCTTCCCCGATTACTACCACATGTCGCTGTTTCTCCAAGAGCTCGACATTACCGAACTCTTCACGCTTCTTGACGACCTTGAACGGCAGACGCGTGAACCGTTCCGAAACGCGAAGGAACAGCTCGATGCGCATCTGTGTAAGCGATTTGGCGTGACGCCTGATGCGCTCTGTCCATGGCATTATGCGGACTTTTTCTTCCAAGACGCGCCGTCAAACGATCACGTCGACTTGAATCCCTTCTTCAGGGATAAAGATCTCGTGGAGCTTGCGACGCAAACCTACGACGAGGTCGGCCTCGACGTGCGCGGCATCCTCGGTCGTAGCGACCTTTATCCTAAGGACGGCAAGGACCAGCACGCGTTCTGCATCAATGTCAACCGTGCGGACGACGTCCGGGTGCTCTGCAATCTTGAGCCGGACGAGAGCTGGATGGCCACGTTGCTTCACGAGCTCGGACACGGGGTATACGACGAAAACTTGGATGCGAATCTGCCGTGGACGCTCCGTGAGCCGGCACATACGCTGCTGACCGAAGCGATCGCGATGATCATGGGACGGCTCACGAAGGACGAGCACTGGCTGCGGACAACGGCCGAGGTCGCGCCGAACGAACTCGATCGCGTCATGCCGCATCTCCGCCAGTATTCGAGCCTCGCCATGCTCATCTTCGTTCGGTGGTGTCTCGTGATGTCCTATTTCGAACGCGATCTCTACGCGAATCCGAAGCAGGACCTAAACACATTGTGGTGGGATTACGTTGAGCGCTTCCAGATGCTCCGCCGTCCGGAGGGTCGGGATATGCCCGATTGGGCCTCGAAGCTGCACATCGCGCTGGCGCCGGTGTATTATCACAACTACCTGCTCGGCGAGATGGTCGCGAGCCAGATTCATCACTACATCGTGACGCACGTAAACCCGGTTGGCGCGCACGGAAGCGCGAAGGTCGGTCATTACCTGCGCGATCGGCTGTTCAGCATCGGCGCACGGTATCCGTGGAACCAGACGATTGCGATGGTCACCGCTGAACCGCTCACACCGCGGTACTTCTCAGAGCAGTTTGTGACGCCGAGTTAGGAGAGACATATGCCAACGAGACGACCAAATTTCATCGTGTTCTACCTTGACGACATCGGCTACGGCGACCTCGGTTGCCAAGGCTCCGATGCCATCCGCACGCCACACATCGACGATCTTGCGAATCGTGGCGTCCGATTCCGGCAGTGGTACTCGAATTCGCCGGTCTGCTCTCCTTCACGCGCGGCGCTATACACGGGGCGACATCCGATGCGCGCAGGTGTTCCCCACATCCTCGGCGGGATGCGCGGTACACCCGGTCTCCCACCTTCGGAGCGCACCATTGCGACACACTTCCGCGACCATGGCTATCGCACCGGACTGATCGGGAAGTGGCACCTTGGCGTGACGCCGGAGACCTCGCCAATGGCGCATGGATTCGAGGAGTTCTACGGATTCAAGGCGGGCTGTATCGACTACTACTCGCACATTTTCTATTGGGCTGCGTACTCCGGTAATGATCCGGTGCATGACTTGTGGGAGAACAACAAGGAGGTCTGGGAAAACGGTCGATACCTCACCGATCTGATCGGTGACAAAGCGATTGATTTCATCGATCGACATGCCGACGAGGAGTTCTTCCTCTCCGTGCCGTTCAACGCGCCGCACTACCCCATGCACGCGCCGCGAGAATACCTCGACCGGTATCCCGATCTGCCGCCGGACCGACGCATCATGGCGGCGATGGTAAGCGCCGTTGATGACAACGTCGGTCGCATTATGGCGGCGCTGAACTCGCATGGACTCGCTGACGATACGGTAGTTTTCTTCAGCAGCGATAACGGACCGAGTACCGAGACACGGAATTGGCTCGATGGAACTCCCGACAAATACTACGGTGGTAGTGCGGGAATCTTCCGGGGACACAAGG
>CAZWQW010000105.1:0-1400 GCA_964635955.1 uncultured bacterium
GCTGCACCGAAGGCGAGTCGATGGTCTACGGGATGATTCGCCGCATGGATCAGGGTATCACGAAGATCATGGAGGAGGTCAGACGGAGTGGAGCGGAGAACGATACGATCGTGCTGTTCACCAGCGATAACGGCCCGGACCTGTTCGAAGTACTCGGCGTCGACGTGAAGCGCTACAATCTCGGTTTTCACGGCGCGAAAACGTGGGTATACGAGGGCGGTATTCGCGTGCCGATGGTGGTGCGATGGCCCGGCGGGGGTGTCAACGGTGGGCGGTTCATCGATGACATCGCGCACTTCACCGATTGGCTGCCGACACTCGCATCGACGGCCGGTGCACAGGTCCCAACGGATCGGACAATCGACGGGCGGGACATCCTGCCCGCGCTCCGTGGCGAAGGTCCCGTCGATGACGCGGTGCGGTACTGGCAGTGGAACCGGTGGACGCCGTGCATCGAGTCGAACGCGGCGATTCGCGACGGCGACTGGAAGCTCGTCCGGCCAAAGATCGATGAGACATTCCGCATGCCCGACGGTGAAGGCGAGCTCGATTCGCGGCTGAAATACGAGCCCGAATCGTTCGACCGCGTAATTCCGCTCACCGGATTCGAGCGCGAAATCCCACCGCCACCACCGGCTGAGCTCTACAACATCGCAAATGATCCGCACGAATCGCGCAACCTTGCAGACGCTGAGCCGCAGCGGTTTTCGCGGATGCTCGGCGACCTCAACGTGTGGTTTGAAGAGGTCGAAGCCGAACGCGCCACCATCGACGATGTGTGGTGAGGGGCTGCACACGATTACCATCGGTGCTCGGGTGTCGATGAGTACGGTTTCAGTCGAACGCTGACCGGAGGATGCCATGGGGCGTAAGCGGGACGATACGGCGTCAGCGATCGGTATCATGGTGGCTCTTGCTGTTACGGTCGGTGTGTTTATCCTGCTCGGTTGGGGGATCTACAAGCTCTGGAAGTACGCATCGCAACCTGACGGCGAGGGCGCTTGGGCGGGAATTGCGCTCGTCGGAGTCGGAGCCGTTCTCGTGGGCATCGTCGGATTCTTCGTCACGAGCGGACAGAGCGTAGCGTTTCCGATCGTGATCATCATTGTCTCGTTCGCGATTGCATTGATGATCGTCTACCGTAAGACAGCAGAGCGAGATCGGTATTTTGAACGCCTGTCGTTACAGGAAGCTGAACGCGCCCAATTACTTGCGGAGGCGGAGACGGACGCGCGCCGTACCGAAGAACTTACCGCGCAATTCAAGGAGATGATCGAGGAAAACTACGACTTCGAAGATTGTCCCGAGTGCGGTGAGTCGGTGATGCACCTTGTATCGATAAGCCCGACGGGTAAGTCGGTCAAATACCGATGCGAATACTGCAAACACGAGCGACGCGC
>CAZWQW010000105.1:1500-4682 GCA_964635955.1 uncultured bacterium
TATCCCACTTCGCGTAGGATCGTCATGATCGCGTCGATGCCGATCGCACCGACGGTACACGCCGAAAGCAGATCCGTGCGGCCGCGCAGCTCATCGGGGAGCGGAGTCGTTTCCACGACGTCGGATATCGCGATGCGTCCGCCGGGTGCAAGTGCGCGGAAGGCGTCGGCGTAGACGGCCCGTTTGTCCGGCGCGAGATTCACGACGCAGTTCGAGATGATCACATCCACCGTTGAATCGCCGACGGGTAGGTGCTCGATCTCGCCGAGCCGAAACTCCACGTTCGTATAGCCCAGTTTCGCAGCAGATCGACGAGCCTTCGAGACCATCTCCGGCGTCATATCCACGCCGATAACGTACCCCTCCGGCCCGACCTGCCGCGATGCGAGAAAGCAGTCGAATCCGCCGCCCGCACCAAGATCGAGCACCGTTTCGCCCTGTCGCAGCCCCGCGATCGCCGTCGGATTGCCACATCCGAGCGAGAATCCCGCCGCATCGGGCGCGGCGTTTACGTCGTCGTTCTTGTAGCCGATTTCGATGGCGGATATGTCAGGCGAGCCGCAACAACTGGAGGATGTTCCGCAGCAGGAGCTCGGTGTTTCTTCGGATATGCGGGCGATTTCCGCGTATCGTTCGCGAACGGCGTCGCGAATTTCATTCTGATTCGTCACTGAAAAACCTTCTTATCGGGAGCGTACGTCGGTTATTCCGATGAGCTCGTATTCTTCCACGCGTGCGCGATACATTCGGCTTCGCACACGGCACAGCGTGACTGGTCCGTGCAGATGCTCTCCGTCGCCCAGAATCGGCGAAGCATCCGCTGCGTATCGTCGTCCGCATCGGTAAGATATCGAATGAGTGCAAGCATTCGCGCGCCGGATTCGGTGCTGATGAGGTGCTCGATCTTGCATGCGTCCACGGCAGCCTGATCCGAGTCGATTCGGAGCACCTCGCGGAAGAACATCTCGACGACCCGTCGCCGGGTGAGGACCTCCTGCGCGATGCGACTTCCCTCATCGGTAAGCTTGAGCGAACGGTTCGCACACTGCTTGACAAGGTTCTTCTCACGAAGCGCCTTCAACGCGAGTGATGCGCTTCCCCGCGTGACGTCGAGAACCCGCGCGACATCGGACACGCGCGCACACCCTTGGTCTTCGATCAGGTCAGTGATTGCCATGAGGTAGTGTGCGCCGCTATGGGTTATCTCGTTGTTTTCAAACGCCTTCCACGTATCCATACACAGACCTTTGTTCCGCGCGATTTCAGCTTCGCCACTGAAGCCTAATGAAGTGTACGCAGACGGTGTTCGCCATGCCAAATTGCCACGTTGATTTACCATCTGTTGATCGTCTATACTGATACTTCCATTCGTAGCAATCGACGAGGTTACGACTAATAGGTTAGGCGACCACCGAACACGCAGTTGATAGTCCCATAGAATGGGGCTTTATCGCGATATTATTGCCGATACGGTTCCGTCGCGGTATACTTCGTTTGGGGATCGTTTGGCAACGTGTCATTGCACAGGGGGGGTGATTGTCCGCGAGCGCGTTACGCGCGTTTTGGTGTTCGCGTTTTCCGAACGAAGCGGACGGTCATGGGAGTCTGTAGATGTCTGTTGGGACCGTGAAATGGTTCAATGAGGAGAACGGATTCGGGTTCATCATGCAGGAGGATGGGGAGGACGTCTTCGTGCATCGTTCGCAGATCGAGGGACGGGAGTGTCACCGGGTGCTCTACTGCGGCGACGAGGTGGAATACGAAACCGTTGCCGGAACAAAAGGACTCTACGCGCAGCACGTCCATGTGATCTCGCGCATCGAGTAATGAACGGTACGCGTTACCCTTCCTCGGTCGCCGTTCTCCTATATCGAACATCGACGCCAAAATATGCGCCGTCGTTCGGAGGGAAGGGGGCCAACGATGTCGATCAATCAGGTCACGCAGTTCCTCGACGCGCACAATATCCGCTACGTCACCATCACCCACTCACCGGCGTACACCGCGCAGGAAATTGCCGCGCACGCGCTTCTTCCCGGTGACGAGCTTGCGAAAACCGTCATTGTCAAGCTCGACGATTCGCCGGTTATGGCAGTCGTTCCGGCATCATGTCGCATCGACCTCGACAGGTTGCGGTGGGCTGCACAAGCTGACCGGGCCGAACTTGCTGCGGAAGCGGAGTTCGTCGCGAAGTTCCCCGATTGCCGGACCGGTGCCATGCCACCGTTTGGGAATCTGTACGGTCTGCCGGTATGGATCGACGAGCGGTTGGTGCGGAATCGCTACATCGACTTCAACGCGTGCTCGCATACGGAACTCATTCGGATGCGCATGACCGATTTCCTGCGCCTCGTGCGACCGATGGAAGCGTCATTTGGCGAACCCGAGTAAACGCGGTGGAGCCAACACCAAAACGCACGTTGCACGTCAACGCACACGCAATCTTTTCCACACGCGCGCCTCGCACGGGGTAGGTACGGGGCGCGCTTCTTCCCACCTTGTACCCCGATCCTAATGCTGGTCCATTCACCATGAGGTCGTTTGATGAAACTGACAGATGTTTTTCCCGCCATTCCGCAGGTGAAACGCCTGCTCGTATCGCGTGTATCGGAAAAAAGCCACGCCGCGGATTTCTGGGTGTGGTTTCGCTCGTTTCAGGGACTTGTGAACAGACGTGAGCCGCATCTCTATACCATTCGAGACGTCGCGGGTCCCGGAAAAACGCATCACTCGCTGGAGAAGTATCCGTTTGTCGGGCGATACGAAGACCACTGGCTCAACTATTACACGGAGAGTTTTGGTCTTCCGGTCGAGAACTGCGACGACGTCGACGAACTGATTGAGCGCTACAAGGATGTGATCAACGGCTACGTCGTCTACGATAACAAAGACGTGATTCAGACGCAGAACCTCGCGATCAACCAGTGCGGGCTCGAAGGTTTTCTTCCGATTGCGCCAGATCAGGAAGACTGGATGAATCGCCACGGGATTCCCAAGCGCGACGACCTCCGCGGGAAATTCGCCGACGACTGGGATGCCGCGGAATGGGCGATCGATAACCAATGGCCGCACACGTACAAGAAGATATACTCGAACAACTGCATCCATCGACCCGTCGGATACGCGTTCGGACATGACCTGCAAGACTTCATCGTCATGCACCGCGGGATGTCGCTCGACCT
>CAZWQW010000105.1:4782-6170 GCA_964635955.1 uncultured bacterium
AACTGGTTCCTTCAGGACTACTGGCGCGAAGTCGTCGACGAGAAGGCGATTGAGCGTGAACGGAAGATTCTCGGGACGGAAGGACCCGGGCTCGTCTGCGGACTCGGCGGGAATCCGTACGCGAAGAACTACATCCCGACGAAAGAGGAGCTCGCCAAGGGGCTCGTTCCGAAGCTCCACAGCATGCATATCGCCAACGTCGGTCGAGACAACTACGGCGACATGGAACGGTTCGCGAAGGAGTGCCCGACGCGTCCGGCGTTCTGCTTCCTGTTTGCGCAGATCATGCCGGGCATCTTTGAGCAACTCGATTCGGAGATGGCGAAGTTCGAGGCGCATCCGGAGCTTGAAGTGCTCGACATGGACGAGTTCTTCCTGACGCTGCAGGACGCCATCGAGCGTGGCCTGATCGACCCGAAGGCGGACTTCTACGAGAAGACGGACGAGCTCGCGGAAACGTGGTTGCGTGCACCGGGGCGGCACCGTCTCCCGCTGACGTTGCGGCTCTGCGAGGAACTCGTCGATATCTTCGAATCACCGAAAGACGAGCGTCGCAGAGCAATCGCCGACGCCGCGTGGACGCAGCTCGTGTCGGGCGAAATCGAGGGCGCGAGCAATCGTGAGCACTTCCTCACGTACTTCAAAGGACGCAAGCCGCCGACGGATGAAGAAGAAGCTGATACGATGTTTTATGTCGCGTTCACCGTGGTATGGCATCTTGTGCGGAATGCGCTCGAAGCGCAGGGTATCTACGGTAACCATCGCAATCAGACACTCGAGGACTTCCGTCGGACGTGTGGGCATCTCGTCGACACGACTCCGTTCGACAAGTTCTTCTCCGCATGGGCAGTCTGGGAGGAGATGGGAGCGCCGGAATTCGCGACGACAATCGCGTGGATGAAGGATGTTGTCGCGGCGGGTACTGTTCTCGCACGCGAACTCGGTCCGCGAGAGGGCGAAACGTTCACCAACTGGCCGCCAAAATCGATTTAGTGCGGCGTTTTCTCAACCATAGAAAGGCGTTGTATGCATCTCATCGACGTATTTCCCAATGCGCCGAAAGTCAATCGGTTACTCGTTGTTGAGCCGGATACAGAGGTTCAGCCACTCGATTTCTGGGTGTGGATGCGCAGTTTGCAGGGTATCGTAAACCGCACAGACCCGCATTTGTATTACGTGCGCGACTTCCAGAAATCCGTACAGCGAAAGAATCGTCTCAATAAGGAATACCATTGGGTCGAATACTACGAGAAAACGTTCGGCATCCCGCACGAAGCGCTTGGCGATATCGATGAACTGATCGAGCGCTACAAGGATCGGGTCGCCGGATATGTGCTTACGGATACCACCGACGTGCTCCAGACGGTGAATGTCGGCATCACCATGGC
>CAZWQW010000105.1:6270-8624 GCA_964635955.1 uncultured bacterium
ATGAACTGGCATTGCGCGTACGATCAGGAGAAGGAATACGTCGCCGAAGCCGCGAAACAGGGCTTCATGACGCTCCAGACCATGTTCATGCCGAACCTGACCGTCCATGGTGGCGTCGGTGATCCCGATGCGAGCTATGAGCAACCGATTCCCGCTCCCGAAGAGTGTCGCGCCGAGAAGGGGAAGATCTACGTCTGCTTCTACAACTCCGACGGCGACGCGGCAAGTGTGCAGCATACGCTTCAGAACGGGAACTGGGAGGCGGAGAAGCGCGGGTCGTTCAAGTTCGGCTGGGGTATCCTGCCGCTGACGATCAAGCTCATGCCTGCGATGGTGCGTTACTTCCACGAGACGCGGACGCCGAATGACTGCTTCTTCGGCCCGTCGAGCGGTGCTGCGTATACGTACACCTACCTGTGGCCAAAAGAGCACGTCGATACGTACCTGCAGGGCAGTCGCGACCTCCTCGATCAGACCGGCCAACATGGCTGTAACATGGTAAACTGGAACCTGTGGGATTGGTGGCGCGAGGTCGAAACCGACGAACCGATTCAGCGTGAACAGCGCGCGCTCGGGTCGCCCGGGCTCGTGTGTGGACTCGGTGGGAACCCGTACGCGAAGAGCTGGGTCGACGGCACGGCACCGAAGGTCCACGCGGTAGGTATCGCGAACGTCGGACGCAAGAACATCGAGAGCATTCTCAAGTTCGGCGACGAGTGTAAGACACGGCCGTTGTTCATGTTCCTCTTCGCACAGATCAGCACCGGCATTTGGAATCAGCTCGAATCGGAGATGCCGCTTCTCGCGGAGCATCCGGAGATCGAAATCCTCAGTATGGACGAGTTCCTCCTCACGCTTGCCGACGCCACCCGGCGTGGTCTCGTTTCCGACGAGCTGTATGAGAAGAACGACTCGCTTGCAGAGACGTGGCTCAAGGCACCGGGACGGCATCGGCTTCCCATTGGCGAGAAGGTTACCGCTGAGCTTGCCGCGATTGCTCACGCGGAACCGGCGGAACGTGCGCGGCATCTCGCCGAAGCAGGCTGGACGGACCTCGTGAGTCGCGAGTTGGAAGGCGTGGCGGGAGACCGTGAGAAGTTCCTCACGTACTTCGCTGGACGCTTCCCCGCGTTTACCGAGGACGAAATCCCCGACGCGCTCTTCTACGCCGCGTTCATCGTCGCGTGGCACGTCGTTCGCGCGGCGATCACGTCGCAGGGCGTTTATGCGAACCACCGCGATCAGTGCCTCGCGGATTTCGTTCGCCTGTGCGCGGATCATTGCGATACGAGCGTGTTCGAGGAGCTATTCGCGGCGTGGGAACGGTGGGAAGATCCGTATACGCCGCCACTCGAGCAGACGATTGCGTGGTGCGACCAGCTCGCCGCTGAAACGCGCAAGCTGCGCGACGCGCTCGGGCCCGACGAGAGTGAAGCCGCGTTTGCGAGTTGGCCGCCGCGCACGATCTGATGTAAGCGTCCGCGATCGTTATTCCGTGGAGACAGCATGAGTACCGGTATGCCCGATTTCATTTACCAAGCTCGGTTACAGCTCATCGGGATTCTCAAACAAAACGGGCCGCTACCGGCGGAACAGGCGATCGCGGACGTCCTTGCAGCGGAAAATGTCCCATTGGCGCTTGCACCCGTACTGATGGAATTGGTAACGCGCGGCGACGAGCGTTTCCAGCAAGTCGATGGCGGGAGTTGGGCGTTTGTTGAGAACGACCGCAGTGCGTTTGACGCGGTTGACTGGGTCGTAATCGACGTGGAGACTACCGGCGGCAAACCACCCGCGGACCGCATCACCGAGCTCGGTGCGGTCCGTGTGAATGCCGGTAGGATCGTCGATGAGTTCGAGACACTCGTGGATCCGGAGCGGGAAATCCCACTCAACGTGCAACGCATCACCCATATCACCGACGCCATGGTGGCGGGCAAACCGACAGCGGCGCAGGTCATGCCGGCGTTTCGCGAGTGGCTTGGCGATGCGGTGGTCGTCGCACACAACGCGCCGTTCGATCGGTTCTTCATCGATACGCACTTTACCGAGATATTCGGCGGGCCGACGGAAAACCTCTGGCTATGCAGCGTCCGCCTCACGCGAAAACTCTACCCGCACTTCCCATCGAAAAGCCTCGGGCCGCTCTGTGTTTCGCTGGGTATTCCCTCGAGAGAAACGTTCCATCGCGCGGGTAACGATGCACGTGCGACGGCGAGAGTCCTCGTTCGCGCGTTGGACGACCTTGCGGGGCGGGGCATCACGGACCTCGATGCGCTGTGGGCGTTCGTAAGCCCGACGGTACTTGGTGAGAAGCGTCGCAAGCAGCTTCGCGGCGCCGACCCCTTCGACGA
>CAZWQW010000106.1:0-7985 GCA_964635955.1 uncultured bacterium
ATCGAGGCGGAACTGACTCGCGTACGGGCCGCCGATCAGATTAGCAATCTCGGCGATCGCGTTCAGATCGGCACCCGGCGCACCAAACGCGAGCCGGTCGACGCGCATCGCCGAGCCACGGAGATGAATCGTCGCGTCAGCGGTGAGCGGGATCGTCTCTACCGCTGCGACCCCAGGAAGTCCCGCTGCGAGGGATATTTCACCAATGAGCGACGAGTCCTCCGCCGTCGCGACGGTGGTAACCAGCGCGCGCGGCAGTGTGAATTCTGTCGAACCAGAATCACCGACCAGTGCCAGCCGCAGCCCTTCGATTGCGATCCGTTCGGGAACGAATGGGAGATACGGTTGAATCGACCATGCGAACGGCTCATCCGACGGTTCGGATTCGCCACCGGTACGAAACGCCATGTGAAGGCTATCGATCTGCACCCGGTTGATTCCGCCGAGATCGCCGCGGACGAGATCGATGATCGAGTAACGGACGTGAAACCGGTCGAGACTGATGCGTGTGGTGTCGTCGGGCAGGGCGACGCGGGTGTTCGTAAGCTTGATGTAGGAGACGTAGTCGGTGTTGAACGAGCCAATTCGCAGCGAGATGTCCGTCCGCTCGGCGACCTGCCACTCAGCGATGCGCGCGATACCCCATGTGCCCAGCGGATTCGCGATCAGGACATACAGCCCCGCAAGGATCACAGCGATCCACGCGATCGTCAGGACGATGAAGCGGATTACCGCCGCGATACCCGAGCGAATCGACACGGGAAGTTATCCTTCGTCCGATTGTTCGTCGGCCAACTCGTCCTCACGCGGAAGGAGCGCCGGCGGGACCGTAATGAGCTTCTCGTGCCGAATCGTTACCGTGCCGGGCGAAGCGCCTTTGGGCTTGCGGACGTACTTCGCCTCGGTGTAGCTCACGCCGACTTTTTGCGCGCCACGCGCCTTGCTCCAATACGCCGCGACACCCGCCGCCTCGCCAATCGCCATGCGGCTCGGGCTCTCCGCGCGACCTTCCTTCCGGAGAAGAACGTGCGACCCCGGAACACCTTGCGCGTGAAACCACAGATCGTCGGGTGCGGCGATTTTCAGCGATACCGCATCGTTTTCGCGATCATTCCGTCCGACAAGCACGAGCCAATTACCCTCGCGCGTACGGTACCTTCGTGGTCGGATGCCGTCGGCGAATTGCCGATCGGGTCGCTCGGTGTCGTCATGCTGCCGTAGTCGTGCCATTTCGTTCAGTATCTCTGGTGTCGGTTCGCCGCCTGCGTCGAGGTGGTCCGCGATCGCCTCGATTCGCGCGAGTTCACGTTCGGTCTTCGCAAGCCGCTGGTTGATGTGCGGAATACTCTCGCGGAGTTTACGCGCACGAGTATAGAGCCGCTCAGCTTGCTCAACCGGTGTGCGATCCGGATCGAGACGGATTGTCGTTCGCCGTTGTTGCGGATCGTACCAGTCGACCGCTTCGAATTCAGTCGCGCGTGCCGGGATCTGGGCAACATGTGCGACGATGAGGTCCGCCGTCCGTTGGAGCTCGTCGACGCGCTCCGTGCGCTCAAGGTCCGCGCGGAGATTCTCCCGTCGTCGTTCAAGCTCGCGTCGCCGCCGCTTTACATACTCGGTACTACCGCGTTCCTGCTGGGAACGTTCCGCAACCTGACTCCGCGCCGACCACACCGCATCGATCGCCTCAGCGACACTCGATGCTACTCGGTAGCGTTCGGGTGGCAGATGCGTCGGTTCAAACGCGACGTGATCGACCACTGTGCCGTTTTCATCGAGCAGGACGTACGGCGCAAGGGTGCCCGTCGCTGTTCCGTCGAGCATGCCCCGCACGGTCTCTTCGACGCGATTTCGCGCATCGGGAGCAAGGTCACCGACGCGCGTATCCGGTTCGATGTCGCAGCGATGGCAGATTTCATCGGCCCACACGCGGCTCATCGCGAGGAAACTCGTCGCAAGGAATGATCGCACGGTTTTCGCCGATGCGGCATCCCATGGCCACGGATCGAGAAGCGATGCGCGATTCAATTGTGGCGGTGGGGCGTAGACGCGGTTCGGCAGCAACTCGCGGTACCGATTCACCTTGCCGCTGAACGGTCGTAGCACATCGACGATGATGCCCTCGGGAACCGTGATGACGAGCGCGTTCGTATGACGACCGCCGAACTCGATGACGAGGTCGCTCACGGCACTCTCGCCAAGTCGCGTCGTCCAATCGAGTCGGAGCGCGAGCACACGGTCTCCGCCCAGTACGGTGCCGTCGACGATTTGCGCGCCGTCGGTGCGACGTCCGCCCCAGAGTCGCCATTCCGTTTGCGCGGTATCGTCGTCGGGACGGGTTCGTTGCAACTTGCTTGCGCCGGGCGTCATGTCGGCGACCCACGAACGGTCCGCGCCGCCGTCAATCCACACCCACGCACGCTCGTTGTGTCGGCGGAGGCGAATAACGCGATCGGCGAAATCCGCGCGGAGTTCGTGAAGAAGACACGTCAACCAGACGAGGTCCGATGTCGGTTCCGGCATGTGCGCCCCATCGTGTCAAACGTGTCGGGTGAAGGTTGCGATGTGCCGCATGGTTACCGCGTGACGCAGTCCGAGGGTCTTAGAAAGAACCGAAAACAACCGATTACCGGCAAGGATCGGCTCGGTATCGGACTGTCGAAACTGTTGACTGAACGAGATATACGCGGTACATTTATCAGTTCGAAGTGCACTGTTCTTCCGGGGCGGGGTGAAATTCCCGACCGGCGGTGATAGCCCGCGAGGCGACGAACGCAGCACCGTTCGTTGTCAGAGCCGGTGAGATTCCGGCGCCGACGGTAGAGTCCGGATGGGAGGAAGAACGGCGACGATATCCATACGCGCATTCCCTCCTCGAATCCGCCTCGGGAGTCGCGTTCCGCGTGTGCTATGCGGCGTGAGACTCCATACCAATGACACCGGCACCATCTCCTGATATCGCTCCGACCGAGTCACCGGCGTTCTCTGAGAGTGCCGAGCGCTGGATGCGTATGGCGCTCGATCTGGCGGCGAAAGCTCGCGGATACACGTCGCCGAATCCGATGGTCGGCTGCGTCGTCGTGCGAGACGGCAATGTCGTTGGCGCGGGATACCACGAGCGCGCCGGCCTGCCCCATGCAGAGGTCGTCGCTTTAGACGAGGCGGGCGACACTGCGCGCGGTGCGAACCTCTACGTCACGCTCGAGCCGTGCTCGCATTACGGCCGGACACCACCCTGTACCGAACGCATCATTCGCGCCGGTGTGCGACGGGTGATCTGCGCGCACCTCGACCCAGACCCACGCGTCAACGGGCGCGGCGTCGAGCATCTCCGCAATGCCGGCATCGACGTGAGTGTCGGACCCGGTGCGGACGCCGCGCGACGGCTCAACGAGCAGTACCTTCACTGGAAACGAACCGGCGCGCCGTGGATCACCGCGAAATGGGCGCAGACGCTCGATGGCCGGATTGCGACGCGGACCGGTAGCAGTCAATGGATCACCGGCGAGGCGGCGCGACGCGAAGCACATCGCCAGCGGTCGTACCACGACGCGGTCCTCGTCGGCATCGGCACCGTGCTCGCCGACGATCCACGGCTCGACGTGCGCATGGTCGACGGGCATCAGCCGTGGCACATCGTGCTCGATCCGATACTCGATATCCCACCGCACGCAAGCGTCATTGTCCCCGGACGCACCATGGTGTTTACCGGACAGCGCAGCGACGAAGAGAAACGCCGTATGCTGCACGATCGCGGCGTCGAAGTCGTTTCCGTCGATGTTGATGGAGACCGCCTCGACCTTGCGGCCGTACGGAGCGCGCTCGGTGCGAAGCCATTCGTGAGCGTCTTCGTCGAGGGCGGACCGACGGTGATTACGAGCCTTCTACGTGCCCGATATGTGAACCGGGTCATGGCGTTCATCGCGCCGAAGATCGTCGGCGCGGGTCGCGATGCCGTGGGCGACCTCGGTATCGCGGAGATCGATGCGGCGCTACAACTTCGCGAGGCGGAGATGATATCGTTTGGCGACGATTGGCTACTGACCGGCCTCGTCGGCGCGGAAGAGGAGTGAGCGACGGTGTTTACGGGAATCGTAGAGACGGTCGGAACCGTCACGCGCCTCGAGCGACGCGGCTCGACGCAACGCACGACGATCTACGCGCCGGAGATT
Source organism: uncultured bacterium (assembly GCA_964635955.1). Taxonomy (GTDB): domain Bacteria; phylum Latescibacterota; class MWCZ01; order MWCZ01; family MWCZ01; genus CAZWQW01. Next base: position 4,173 of record CAZWQW010000106.1, read on the forward strand.
CTCGACGACGTCCGCCTCGGTGATAGCATCAGCATCGACGGCGCATGCCAGACCGTAGTCGACGCCGACGCCGAGACCTTCCAGTTTGACTCGGTCGCCGAGACGCTCCGGCTGACGAACCTCGGATCATGGCGCGTCGGTCGCCGAGTGAACCTCGAGCGGTCGTTACAAATCGGCGCGCGGCTGGGTGGCCACTGGGTTATGGGCCACGTGGACGGGCTCGCGCGACTCGTCGATATCACCCACGGCGACGACGCTGCAACATTGCGACTTCTCGCACCGAATCATCTCGCGCCGCAGATTGCGCGGAAGGGATCCGTCGCACTTGACGGCATCAGCCTAACGGTCACCGACGTGCGCGAGAACGAGTTCGGCGTGGCGGTAATCCCGTTCACGCTCGAACATACCACGCTGCGGGATCGGCGCCCGGGCGATATGATACATCTTGAAACCGACGTGCTTGCGAAGTACGTCGATCGGCTCGTACATGGCAGAGGGGAATCCGATGCACCGGAAGGTGTGACCGCGGACCTCCTCGCGCGCGCCGGATTTCTGCGTGGATAACGAAGGCAGAAGGAACGAATGACAGAGAACGAGAGTACCGAGCGACTGTTTGTTACCATCCCCGAGGCGATCGAGGCGATTCGCAACGGGGAGATCATCATTGTCGTCGACGACGAAGATCGCGAGAACGAGGGCGACCTCGTCATGTCGGCTGACAAGGTCACGCCGAAAGCGATCAACTTCATGGCGACGCACGGACGCGGGCTGATCTGCCTGCCGGCGGAAGAAGCGCGGATGCGCGAACTTGATCTCGCGCAAATGGTCGCCCCGGAAGAGAACCGCGCGATGTATGGCACGGCGTTCACCGTCACCATCGACGCCGTGGAAGGCACGACGACGGGTATCTCCGCATACGATCGCGCTGTGACGATTCGGAAGTTCGTCGATCCGAACGCGCGGTCAGCCGATTTCGCGCGACCGGGCCACATCTTCCCGCTGACCGCGGCGAATGGCGGCGTGCTCCGTCGCGCGGGGCATACCGAAGCCGCCGTCGACCTCGCCCGCCTTGCGGGACACACGCCCGCCGGCGTCATCTGCGAGGTGCTCAACACCGACGGCACCATGGCGCGCGTTCCCGAATTGACCGAGTTGGCGAAGCGATTTAGCCTGAAGATGACTACGATCAAGGACCTGATTGCGTACCGTCAACACAAGGAAAGCCTCGTCCGACGCGTCGAGGAAGTCGAAATGCCGACGGAATTCGGCATCTTCCGGCTCGTCCTCTTCGAAAGTGTTCTCGATCAGGACTACCATCCGGCGCTGATCAAAGGCGAGCCGATCGCCGACGAGCCGACGCTCGTGCGCGTACATTCGCAGTGCATGACCGGCGACGTATTCGGCAGCCTCCGGTGCGATTGCGGGCCGCAGCTTCACTCGGCGATGCAGATGATCGAGAAGGAAGGCCGCGGCGTGATCGTCTACATGCGACAGGAAGGGCGCGGCATCGGGCTGTTGAATAAGCTCCACGCCTACCGCCTGCAGGAAGGCGGCCTTGACACCGTCGAAGCGAATCACCGGCTCGGCTTTCCGGCAGACCTGCGCGACTACGGCATCGGCGCGCAGATTCTCCGCGACCTCGGCGTCGGCAAGGTCCGGCTCATCACGAATAATCCGGCGAAGCGCGTCGGCATCGAAGGCTACGGGCTGGAAGTCGTCGACATGGTGCCGCTGATCGTGAAACCGAACGAGCACAACGAACGGTATCTGCGCACAAAGAAACAGAAGATGGGCCACCTGCTCGACCTCTGAGCCGGCTGGCTGCTGTCCACGTCCACACAACGGTGGGATCACATGCCAAACACGTATGAAGGAACCGTCAGCGCCGAAGGGTTGCGCTTCGGTGTCGTGGTGAGCCGATTCAACTCGTTCATCAGCGAACAGCTACTCGGCGGCTGTTACGACGCAATCAAACGCCATGGCGGCGACCTCGACGCGGTGGATACCGCGTGGGTGCCCGGCTCATTCGAGATCGGCGTCGTCGCGAAACGAATGGCGGAAACCGGCAAGTACGACGCGGTCATCTGCCTCGGCGCGGTGATTCGCGGTTCCACGCCGCACTTCGACTACGTCGCCGGCGAATCCGCGAAGGCAATCGCGCAGATCGGCCTGCAAACGGGTCTACCGGTCATCTACGGTGTCGTGACGACCGATTCGATCGAGCAGGCGATTGAGCGTGCCGGCACGAAAATGGGAAATAAAGGCGCTGATGCGGCAGTCGCCGCGATGGAAATGGCGAATCTGCTGAAATGCCTGACGAAAAGCGAATAGCCTCACCGCATAAGGCGCGCCGCGTTGCGCTCCAGTCGCTCTACTGGCTCGAAAGCCAGCCGTGGGACGAGCTTCGCGCGACGATTACCGCCGTAGCGGACGAATTCGAGCTCCCGCAAGCGAGTCGACAGTTCTCCTACCGCCTCGCACACGCGGCGATTGCGCGACGGAATGATTACGACCGCGAGCTGACCGACTCGGCGGAGAACTGGGACCCCGACCGCATCGGGCGGCTCGAGCACCTTATCGTCGCGTTGGCGCTCGCCGAATGGGATTCCGAAGACTTCGACACGCCACCGAAGGTCGTGCTGAATGAGGCGCTGACGCTCGCAGGGGAGTTTCTCGGAGAAGAGGGCGTGCAGTTCATCAACGGCGTGCTCGATCGCCTCGGCAAGCAGCGCGGCGTGCTCGCGTAGGACTGATCACGGAAATGCGCGACAGACCCATGCCGTTCGACATATCGGCACCCGAGTGGAACGATTGGCGCTGGCACCTCAAGCACCGCATCAGCACCGTGGAACAACTCCGCGCGCTGATTCCGCTCTCGGACGACGAGGCGGATGCGATACGCCGCGTCACCGACCACTTCCCGATGACGATCACGCCGTACTACGCGAGCCTCATCGACCCCGACAACCCTGTATGCCCGATTCGGCGGCAAGTCGTCCCTTCGGCGGAGGAGCTCGTCGATCCGGCGGGGTTGCCGGACCCGCTCGACGAGGTGGGCCAGTCGCCGGTGCCGGGCGTGATTCACATCTATCCGGATCGCGTCGCGTTCACCGTGTTCGACGTGTGCCCGGTATTCTGCCGATTTTGCTTCCGGAAGCGCCTGTTCGACCCCGCCGCGGACCCGCCGCCAAGCGACTACATCAACGCGGGAATCGACTACATCGCGCGCATACCGGAGATTCGCGACGTGCTCATCACGGGTGGCGATCCGCTCATGGCCACCGACGCGTGGCTGGAGCGCATCCTCTCACGCATCCGCGCAATTCCCCACGTGGAAGTGATCCGGTTCGGCACGCGCATGCCCGTCGCGCTCCCACAGCGCATCACGCCGGAGCTCTGCGCGCTCATCGAGCGATACCACCCCATCTGGATCAACACCCACTTCAACCACCCGCGCGAGATCACACCGGAAGCCGCGCTCGCCTGCGACCGACTCACGAAAGCCGGCGTGCAACTCGGCAACCAATCGGTTCTCCTGCGCGGTGTGAACGACGATGCGGAGACCATGCGCGCGCTCGTGCACGGGCTGCTGCGGATTCGCGTGCGCCCGTACTACCTCTTCCAATGCCACCTCATCGAGGGCACAAACCACCTCCGCACGACAATCGAGCGCGGCGTGGAGATTGCCGAAGCGTTGCGGGGATATACGTCGGGGCTGGCGAATCCGCTCTACGTGGTGGATACGCCGCGTGGGAAAGTGCCGATCCTGCCGAAGCGCGGCCTGATACGGCGCGATGGTGACGACGTCGTGCT
>CAZWQW010000107.1:0-2429 GCA_964635955.1 uncultured bacterium
GCGATGTCGTTCGCACTTCATCACGCCGAAAAGCACGCTCTCGAACGCGTCATCGTGGTTATTCCGTATACGAGCATTATTGAACAGAACGCGGACGTCTACCGTCGTGCGATGGGCGATTCGAATGTTATTGAACACCATTCGAATCTTGATCCGAATACCTCGCAGAACGATGATGAAACATCATATCGGCATCGATTGGCTGCAGAAAACTGGGACGCACCTATCATCGTTACGACAACCGTCCAGTTTTTCGAATCATTATTTTCAAACAAACCATCTCGTTGTAGGAAGCTTCATAATATCGCCAACAGCGTAATCGTCCTTGACGAGGTTCAAACCCTCCCACCCGGCTTCCTTTACCCGATATGCGAAGCTCTGAATGAACTCGTAGAGAATTACGGATGCACCGTCGTTCTCTCAACTGCTACACCTCCCGCGTTACGAGGACGGAACAACCTACCAACCGGACTGAAAAACGTGCGTGAGATCATTGACAACCCCGCCGAACTCGGAAAGAATCTCGAACGCGTCAAATATAGCTGGCCACGCGGTTCCGATCCGTTAGCTTGGCCGGATCTCGGCGGAGAAATTGCGAAACACAAGCAGATTCTATCAATTGTCCACCGACGAGCTGACGCTCGTATTCTCGCTGAAGAAGCCTCGAAACAGGTTTCTGATGAGTCGGTATTTCACCTTTCAGCTCTCATGTGTCCCGCACATCGCCGCGAAGTTATCAGGGAAGTAACTCGCAGATTGCGCGAGAACGAACCATGCCGTTTGGTGTCGACGCAACTCGTTGAAGCTGGTGTTGATTTGGATTTTCCGATTGTATACCGCGCTCTTGGTGGTCTCGATAGTATGGTACAAGCGGCAGGGCGATGTAACCGTGAAGGGAAACGGAATATTGGCAAAGTGAAGATTTTCCGTGCACCGACTCCCCCACCGCAAGGTGTATTAACTGCTGCGACGGAAGTCACGTGGAATATGCTCATTGAACGAGATAACACGCTCGATATCACCGATCCGACCATATTCGAGGAGTATTTCAGACGGCTGTATTTCACCCGAAACCTCGATTCGAAGAACATTCAGCGTGAGCGAGCGCAGTTCAATTTCGAAACCGTCGCCAGTCTGTTTCGGCTTATCGAGGATGATTTCACGAGTACCGTGATTATACCCTACAACGATGCCGCAGTATCAGCCTTAAACGATGTTCGACTCAACGGTATATCTCGCGATCGGATGCGAAAACTTCAGTTATTCACCGTAAGCATCTATCCCAATATGGTTTCCAAGTTTCGTGCGTGTGGCGCTCTGGAACAAATATTCGACGATTGTTCCCATATATTCACACTTACCAAACCGTATAAACATCTCTACGACGACCGATATGGATTATCAATCGGTGATGATATACATGCCGATCCAAAAGCACTAATTGTGTAATTCACTAACGAAACACGCGTCTTCAGCGAAAGGGAGGAGAGAACGACGATGTCACCTTTACGAAGTCCAACGCTGTCGTTGCGCGCGACAGGCCCGCTCGCCTGTTTCACGCGTCCCGAGCTCAAAGTCGAACGGGTATCGTACCAAGTGATTACGCCGTCGGCTGCGCGAGGATTGTTTGAAGCCATCCTCTGGAAACCGGCTATCCGATGGTGTATCGAACGGATTCACGTGCTCAAACCGATCACCTTCACAAGTTTTCGACGTAACGAAGTCAACTCACGGGCATCGTCCCCGACCAAGGCAGTCATCAGCCATGGTGGAGACGTCACTCACTACTACGCCGATGAAGACCGCGCCCAACGGAACACTGTGGCGCTCTACGATGTGGATTACGTGATTGACGCGTATATCGCCATGACGGACAAATCGGGGCCATCGGATAATCTCACAAAGTTCGTCGATATGTTCCGGAGGCGAGTCGAGAAAGGGCAGCATTTCCAACAGCCGTATTTTGGGTGTCGCGAGTTTCCCGCCATGATTCGACCGGTGAACGATATGCCGAATCCGATCGATGACACTCGCGATCTCGGCTATATGCTGTGGGATATCGATTACTCGGCGAATCCGCCAAAACCAATATTCTTCCCCGCGGAACTCGACCATGGCGTGCTTCACGTTCCAGGTGAGTCAGAGATTCTCGGAGGTGAAATGTGATCCTTCAGGCTCTTTACGATCTTGCTCAATCCGAAAACCTCATGGCTGATCCGGATTACGAGCCCAAATCTGTCGCGTATCTCATTCGGATTGGGAGAAACGGCATGTTCATCGGGTTTGAAGGAACGAAAGAACCACCCGAGGGAGGTCGCGGAAAACCGAACGCGAAATCATTCCTCATCCCTCGGCAAGAGATTCGCACCAGCGGTGACAAAGCGCATTTCCTCGTCGATAAGGCTGAGTACTGTCTCGGTATTGATCCC
>CAZWQW010000107.1:2529-7595 GCA_964635955.1 uncultured bacterium
GACGTTACCCCGTCAGAACTACCGACTCAGTTCGGATACGGCGGTATGCTATTGGGCGCACGAGGGGAATACCCCGCCGATGTACGGCATCTTAGAGGTAAACGCCGATGAAGTCGAGGAAATGTACCGATCGATCTGGAAAGGAATCGTTACCCAGATAGACGATCCGTCAGCGTTCTACGCGCTTACGCTTACCGGAACACAAGGTCGAGTGATTGTGCGTGACTGGCTGGAAACGACAGTCGCTGATGTACAACGCAACCTCGCTCAGCATTTCCGCGATATCGACATTGTACGAAACGCACCACCGGGGAAGCGAGGAAGTCATCCACCGAGTTTCCCACTCGGACTCTTGCTGGAATCAATCGCCGATCCGAAGGAAAACCGCAGCGACGGTATCCCAGCTCCACTCGCGGCTGCGATTACGCACGCGGCGCTTTCCGGGCGATTGTATCCGCGTTCAGTCATGCAACGGGCAATCTTACGCTACCGAGCCGAACTCGGCTACGAGCAAGACGAGCAGAACGGATGGCGTACGAAGAATTGGAACGATGGGCGCGTAGCCCTCATCAAAGCGGAGATGAATCGAAGGAATCGAAGAGCTCATTCAACGCAGGAGGTTACACGAGAGATGGATCCAAACAACACAAACCAAGGGTATCTACTCGGGCGCCTGATGGCGCTCATCGAGAGGATGCAACGCGAGGCGCTCGGTGATGTCAACGCTTCCGTCGTGGATCGTTACTTCAGCGCAGCTTCGGCGAGTCCGTCCGTGGTATTTCCGCGGCTCATGAAGAACCTGCGTCATCACGCGAGCAAGGCGAAAGATGAGGAGTCGACACGCGGGAGGGCGCGTTGGCTCGAAGGTTTGATCGACGAGGTGATGAAGCACATAGAGCACTTTCCGACGCATTTGCCTCTCGACGATCAAGGGATGTTCATCATCGGATTTCACCACCAGCGTGCAGCGTTCTGGGAAAAACGAAGTGCGGATGCATCACCAGACAAAAATGAAACCGTTACACAGTGACGAATCGACATACTAACTGAGGAGAACGATCATGGAAGCGATTACCAAGCGCTACGACTTCGCACTGATTTTCGACGTTACGAACGGAAATCCGAATGGTGATCCCGACGCGGGAAATGCTCCGCGCATCGATCCAGAAACGGGGCATGGTCTCGTATCGGATGTGTGCCTGAAGCGAAAGGTGCGGAACTTCGTTACTCTCGCGAAATGGCAGGATGGAACGCCCACGGAGGGGTACGACATCTACGTCAAAGAAAAGGCGGTGCTCAACCAAGAGCATCAGAAAGCATATCAGGCAAAAGGTCTTGATGTAAACGCGAAAGGCAAAGACAAGGCAAGGCAGATTTCAGAAGCGCGCGCGTGGATGTGTCAGCAGTACTTCGATATTCGTGCGTTCGGAGCGGTTATGTCAACCGAAGTTAACGCTGGGCAAGTTCGCGGACCGATTCAGTTTGCATTCGCGAAATCGGTTGACCCTATTCATTCACTCGAACAATCAATCACGCGCATGGCCGTTACGAACGAACGCGATCTGGAAAAAGAACGGACGATGGGTCGCAAGGAAATTGTCCCGTACGGGCTCTACGTTGGATACGGATTCATATCGCCGTTTCTCGCGAAGGACACCGGATTCGATGAAGCGGACCTCGAGCTCTTCTGGAAATCGTTAGCAGTGATGTTCGAACACGACCGCAGCGCCGCTCGCGGTGTGATGTCGACACGCCGGCTGATTGTTTTCGAACACGAAAGCGCATTGGGGAATGCACCGGCGCAAAGTCTTTTCGAACGTATACACATAACTCGAAACGATGAAACACGTCCAGCACGCGCGTTTAGCGACTATCAGATCTCGGTAAACGAACAGAGCCTGCCAACGGGTATTACGGTGCGTCATATGGTGTGATAAAGACATTAGCGCTCGTGGAGACACTTCCGTCCCCACGAGCGCTTTCCCGGTAGTGAACATGTATGATGAAATCGAGCCGATTCCCATATCGGCGCTTCAACATTTCGTTTTTTGCGAACGCCAATGCGCTCTCATCTACATCGAGAACGTTTGGGCGGAAAACCGCCTTACCAGTGAAGGGCGAGTCTTACATGAACGATCGGACGGCGAGGAAGTTGAGCTTCGCGCTGGTATTCGCATCGTGCGCGGCCTTCGTATCGCCTCCTACTGCTTTGGGCTCATCGGTCGTGCGGACGTCGTTGAGTTTCATCCAGACAATCACGGCACGCGCTTGTCTGGCGTTGAGGGAGTATGGAAACCAATACCGATCGAATACAAGCGAGGCCGACCGAAGCCGGATCACTGCGACGAAGTGCAACTATGTGCGCAAGCACTGTGCCTCGAAGAAATGCTTCACTGTAATATCCATCAGGGCTGGATCTACTATGGACAACCACGTCGCAGAACATCGGTCGAGTTTACCGAAGACTTGCGCTCGGAGACTCTCGCAACAGTTGTTCGTGTTCGCGAGCTCTTGAGTTCTGGAATAACTCCTGTGGCGCATTACGAAAAAAAGTGCAAATCGTGTTCGCTGATGGAAATGTGCTTGCCGAAAGTCGCCGGTAACCGTCGGAAGGTCAGTAGCTACCTTGCGGATGTGCTAAGAGACGATCAATGAAACGTCTACTCAATACACTGTATATCACGACACAGGGTGCGTATGTATCTCGCGATGGAGACACCGTTCTCGTTCGTGTTGATGGAGAAACGCGTCTTCAGGTACCGATTCGAACGCTCTCCAGTATTGTGTGTTTCGGTAACGTTCTCTGTACGCCGCCTCTCATGCAGTTGTGTGGTGAACACGACGTCCATCTTTCGTTCCTCAGTGAACGTGGACGATACTATGCACGTATTCAGAGTCCGGTGAGCGGCAATGTCCTGTTACGGAGAGAGCAGTATCGTCGCGCTGATGATCCAGAGTCGAGTTGTATTCTTGCGAGATCATTTGTCATTGGGAAGATCGCCAACGCGCGATCGGTACTCATGCGAGCTGCGAGAGACCACGATGTGACCGAGCAGCTATCAGTCACCGTTCATCGATTGGCGAATCATATCAGAGAGCTAATGGATGTACCATCAATCGATCGAGTTCGCGGTTTGGAAGGTTCCGCGGCAAACGATTATTTCCGCGTATTTCCCGATCTGATTGTTGCACAGCGAGAAGATTTCCCGTTCGATGGTCGGAACAGACGTCCACCGACAGATCGGATGAATGCCCTCCTCTCGTTTCTCTACGCGCTGGTTTCGAGTGATACAACGGCAGCGTGTGAGAGCGTCGGACTCGATCCGCAAGTAGGATTTCTCCATCGAGATCGATCGGGACGCCCGAGTCTTGCTCTTGATCTCATGGAAGAGCTGCGACCTTACATCGCGGATAGACTCGCGTTATCTCTCGTCAATCGAAAACAGGTGAACTCCAAGGGATTTCGAATCACCGAGACTGGAGCAGTTCACATGGACGAGACGACGCGAAAGACTGTGCTTGTCGCATATCAGGAACGAAAACAGGAAGAGATTCAACACCCCTATTTGGGAGAATCGATTGCTGTTGGATTGCTGCCGCATGTTCAGGTGATGTTGTTATCGCGGCACTTAAGGGGTGATATCGATGGGTATCCACCGTTTCTCGTTCACTGATGATGAGAAGGACCAAACAGCATGCTCGTTCTGGTAACCTACGATGTGAGTACTGAATCGGATGGCGGGAAACGACGGTTGCGACGTGTAGCTCGTGCTTGTCAGAACTACGGTCAGCGAGTGCAGAATTCGGTTTTCGAATGCCTTTTAGAACCTGCTCAATGGACGGTGTTACGTTCACAACTTGAACGCGAAATCGATCCAACGAAAGACAGCTTAAGGTATTATTTTCTCGGCTCTAACTGGAAACGTCGAGTGGAGCATTTCGGGGCGAAGGCAACGTATGATCCGGAAGGACCATTGATCGTTTGACAACAGCGTTCCGCGAACCTCAAGTGAACGAGAAAAGCCTGGCCGGTTCGCGGAGGAGTCTAATTTATGATGTATATTGATGTTATAATACTCGAAATGTTCAATACTGGAACGGAGAGAGGAGATCACGGAGTAGGTTCGCGCTCGACATGGTTCCGAACGCGGATAGGTCATAGTTTTGTATGAGCAGCGTCGCTCCCCGTGCGGGAGCGTGGATTGAAACGCTCAAGACTCATATTTCCAGTCGATCAATGCAGTCGCTCCCCGTGCGGGAGCGTGGATTGAAACTGTGGAGATGCTTGGTTTGGTCCGTGGCGTAAAAGTCGCTCCCCGTGCGGGAGCGTGGATTGAAACTCAAAGACGCGGGCGGAGACGATAGCGCGAACCGGTCGCTCCCCGTGCGGGAGCGTGGATTGAAACGATCACACGCATGTCGCGGGTCCGATACCGTCAACGTCGCTCCCCGTGCGGGAGCGTGGATTGAAACGAGTACGAAATGCGATTCGAGAGCGGTAGGATCATCACGTCGCTCCCCGTGCGGGAGCGTGGATTGAAACGCCAAGCACGGAGTGTACGTCACGCCGCAAGTCGGTCGCTCCCCGTGCGGGAGCGTGGATTGAAACGGTAATGCGATAATTGACTACATTGCCGACAGTCCGGTCGCTCCCCGTGCGGGAGCGTGGATTGAAACACCAACACGCCGCCGCCGTTCCGCGTCCGAATTCGTCGCTCCCCGTGCGGGAGCGTGGATTGAAACGTGAATACGAAGGAACACGTGCAACGGATATCGGAGTCGCTCCCCGTGCGGGAGCGTGGATTGAAACTCACCGCTGCCAACGTAGACGTTCACCGCGACGCTGTCGCTCCCCGTGCGGGAGCGTGGATTGAAACGTATGTGCGGATACGTTGCGTGCCTTCAATGTAGAGTCGCTCCCCGTGCGGGAGCGTGGATTGAAACAGCGTCGCGGTGAACGTCTACGTTGGACAAGCCGACGCTCCCCGTGCGGGAGCGTGGATTGAAACCCAGAGTGATACAAAGACAACCTAATAAGGTGTGACGCTCCCCGTGGGGGAGCGTGG
>CAZWQW010000108.1:0-1728 GCA_964635955.1 uncultured bacterium
CGAATGCACGCGACGGTTGAACGTCTCACCGCGTTCTGGTAAAACCGAGCCAAAAGATCGACGTCCTCGACGATCGCCTCGCGAATCTTCACCGGCTCGGTTTCGCTTTCACCGAGTTTCGGCACGTCGGAGAGCGCTCCCCGACGCATCGGATACCGTTCGAGCGCGTATTCGTATCCGAACTGCCGATAGTACTGATGGATGCCGTCGATCACGAGGACTTCGGCGCCCAGCCGGTCCGCTTGTTCGTGGAGGAGGTCGAACTGCACGCGCACGAGCCCGCGGCGACGGTAATCTCGATGGGTCTGTACGATTTCGGGTCTGCCGACGACGAACTCAACAACCGGCTCACCGCGTTCCGCACACCCGTATGTCCATCGCTGTGGGATATATCCGCACGCCGAAACGATCTTCTTCGTTCGTGTATCTTCAGCCACCGTGAAATGATGGGCACGAGTGGTCGGATGCGAACCGTCCATGAGCACGCGGGTCCACTTCATCACCCATTCCGCCGGCTCATCGTCGTCGCTCCGTGACCACATCATCCCATTCGACGCCACGACCGCATCGATATCCTCTTCGGTAGCGTGACGTACAACAACACCGTCACCCATTTCGATGACACGTGTTTCTATCATTTTGGGTCCTCTTACGACGCGAGTTCGATCCGAAGCGCAACGATCTCCCACGGCCGGAATGCTCGGCGAACCGTGTTACCGTCACATATATGAGTCTCTCCTCGTTCCCATTCCATCAGGTCGATATCGTGTGCAGACAGCACGGATCGACCAAAGGTTATCGACGCTTCCGTTGCGCGCCCCATCGTTTCGTAGAGATGCACGATCAACGCGGAATCGTCTTCCGCCTTTTTCACCGCGGCAAGCACGATGTTGGGTTGCTCGACTCGTACCATGCTCGCCGCTTTCGGTGCGGTTCCATCGTGCGAAATATCGCGATGGGCTACGATTGGGCTATTCAGCGCATGGGCCGCGGCAACGACATCGGAATCCTCCCAGCGACCGGAATGTGGAAGTATCGCGTACGTGATTTCGTGGCGACCGCAATCCGTCTGCTCGTGGGATTTGTGTGCGACAACCGACCGAACGAGCGTCAGTGTCAGCGTTCCGTCTTCACGTCGCGAATGACCGTATCGCCCGTTATTGAGAAGCGCAACGCCCCAGTCATCCGAATCGACGTCTACCCACGTTTGTGATGCGCGGTCGCTATCGGGAATACCACGCTCCACTGCACCCCATGGCACTTCACAGGTCCAGCGGGCGGTTTTCGACAGGTCGACCGGAATCAACGCCTGCACGACGCGGTTCTCTTCGTGGAAATCGATCGTCGTGTGCACTTCCAAACGAGGACTGTTGCGGTAAAGCCGGAACTCCTGAACGAACCCCGAGTCGTGCCACGTCGTCGTCACGCGAATCGCCGCACGCACATCGCCGTTTTCGACGACCTCTACGCGGACTGTATCGTTCAACGTCGCCTCTCGTCCCTCCGGAGCGAGATGCCACGGGTTGCCCATGTCTTGACGGGTCTCGATTACACACGCCTCACGTCCGTCGCGCAAGATGTTCCGCCGGAGTCGTTTATCGAAAATCGAAGCAATCCAACCAGTGTGCGGATTGATTCGCACGCGCACAAAATCGTTATCCAGTGTCAGTCCGTCGGGACCCACCATCGACGCCGCGTAAATCTGATTCCCCGCGTATCGTGGTGTCA
>CAZWQW010000108.1:1828-7389 GCA_964635955.1 uncultured bacterium
ATCCCGTCGCCTCGCGTATCAATATCTCGCGCGATCGCATTCACCGCGCGCTCGATGGTGTATTCGCACGTCGTTTCTGCCTCATCATACCGACGATGCGCTTCGATATACGCTTCGTGTATTGCGGTACCCGGGAAGATGTCATGCATCTGATTGAGTAGGACACCTTTCCACGCGCGACTCAGCCGCTCGCTTGGATACTCGTATCCCTTCGATACAGCCAACGCTCCAAGCGCTTCCGCGCTCCGCAAGAGCCATTCGAGTTGCCGATTCCGCCGTTTCACTTCGACAAACGTTGTATACGCGCCCACGTTGTTGTGCCGATGGTGAACCGTGCTCACGAACTCGCCCTTGACAACGCGCAGATTCGGTGCGTCCGGCTCGACGCCTTCGAAGAAACGATGCGGCGTCGAGAAGGCTACCGTCGGGAACGCGGCGAGGTCGCGTAGCTGTTCAACGTGATCGGGGCTCTCCGCCCATGGCGGCGTGAGATCGTCGCCATCGAGCAACATGACCCGGTCGAGTATGTTGACCTTCATCTGCTGCGCAGTATTCTCGATCACCTTGTCCGGTTCGACATTCTGCGCGGAATCGTAGTGACCGGTGAAGTAGTGTGCGAAGATGCGCGTTCCGTCGAGTCCTTCCCAGAGAAATTGCCCCGAGTGATCGGCCTGATACCAGTTCCCGAAGCAAAAATACCGAACGCCGCATTTCCGCCATATCTGTGGGAGCGTGTTTGTGTGTCCGCTGAAGTTATCCGGTGCCCAGTGAATGCAGATATCCTTTCCAAAACGTTCACGGAAATACCGTTTCGTGTAGAGCAGATGTCGCACCCACGATTCGCCGCCCGTCATGAAACTTTCCGGTTCGCTGTACGTTGATCCCGGAATATCCCAACGGCCTTCGGTGATACGTTCGCGAATCGCCTTTTCGGTAGCGCTTTCCTCATGCGGTTCGTACATCGGTGGCTGGTCTTGCACGAACGTGTAATCGGCGTCTTCGTCCATGATCTGCAGTGCCGTGTCGAACAACGAGCGAGAGATGCGCTTCGTTTCGCCGTACGTCCAACCCCACGCGAGATCGACGTGCGAATGCGGCACGATGTGCACCGAATACCGTTTCGCTCGCTCGTCGAGCTCATGGAGGATGTTCGTCGCCGATTGAACATCCTGCCAGAACACTGACGGAGCACCTTCGTAGGTTGCCGGATCAACCGCATCGGCGTATCGACGCAGCACCGAGTCGATTGCGTCGGTGTCACTCGGAACAGCATCGCGCCATTTCCGCACGAAGTCGAGGCTGCGGCGTATGCGCTGAATCTCACGCAGTCGGATGCAATCCCACTCGACGAGTCTCTCATGTTCCGATGCGAGTGTTCCCTGCTCTGAACGAATGGCGATCACTGTCTCGCCGTGAGTATTCGAGAGATTCAGATGAATCTTCGGCTGGAAGTCTTCCGCTACTTTCTCACCGTTAATCCATACCGTAACGATTCCCGCTGGAACGATCTTCCCGCGCGCCGAACCGGTAATGAGAGGACACTTCGGCAGCCGAGCGCGCAGCCAAGCGGTTTCCCATTTTTTCTCGACAAGGTCCCGCCATCCCGTCGACCACATCGTGTCGTCGTATTCAGGGTGTTCAGCGCCAGAGATGTCGCCGATAGCAGTACGCCATGTCAGCGGTAACTCATTGTCGATGAGGATTTTGCGGATTGCATCAAGTCGTTCGTTCATGAGAGATCCCCGTATTTACGTGCGTTTCAGAATGGAAGAGGAAACGTATTTACACGGTATACGCGGACCAAGGAAGCCGTGATTCGTACGGCGATGCCTTGCCCCGCCGTCGATTCGTGACCTACTTCTCAGCGTCATTACGATGACTCGCGCGCATCAGCTACGGGCAGATGCGTTTTACCACCGGAAATACAGACAGGAGTGCAGTATGAGTGAGAAGAAAATCGTCCTTGTCCGCAACGGCGTGGCCGAGGCAACCGTAGTTGTAGCCTCGGACCTCGGAAAACACAGCACGGCTGCGGTCGCAGACCTCGTTCGCGTTGTCGGTATCATGACGTCGAAGGCGCCGGCAGGTGGCGCAGCGTTACCAGTCGTCGACGATGGTGCGGTGCGCGGTAACGGCCCGCAGATTCACGTTGGTCGCACCGCGTATGTACGCGAGCAGAACCTCGTACCTGATGACCTGCCGGTGAACGGATTCCGGCTGGCGACACTCTTCAGCGAGCCGATCCAGCGCATCGTGATTGCCGGACGACACGACCTTGGTACGTCACACGGCATCTATACGTTCCTATCGGATGTACTCGGCGTCGTGTGGGGCATGGCCGACCCGCGCTTCGAGGACATTCCGTCGCACCGAACCATCGAAGTGGGCTTCTTCGACCGTACGGAGCGACCCGTATTCGGGTTCCGCGTATTCAGTGGAAATCACGCCGACTGGGTACGGCGTAACCGTGTTGACGACGGAAGCCGCGTGCTTCCCTACTACGGTCACGGCCACAACCTATTCAGCATCATCCCGCCAAGCAAGTTCGGTGATCAGCCCGATCTCTACGCGATGCTACCGCCGAAGGGCGAGAAAGGACCGCTTGAGCGGCGCGTACCAGAAAAAGACGGGCATACGCACATTCAACCGTGCTTGACGAATCCGAAGTTCATCAAACTCACCATAGATCACGTACGGAAGTTTTACGACGACAATCCCGAAATCAGCACGTTCAGCCTCTGCCCAAACGACAGCGGCGATTTCTGTCAGTGCCCGGACTGTCTTGCGTTAGATAACGGCATGCCCGAGTACCGCGGTCGTCGGATGACATCGGATAGTTACTTCTACTACATCGACGCCGTATCGAAAGAGCTCATCAAGACGCATCCAGACCGGTACGTCGGTGTCTACGCGTATTGGACCACGGAGCTTCCGCCACGGAATATCAAGCGCCTACGCGAAAACGTTGTCGTGTATCTCACGCAGGACTCCAGCCAGTATCACGATCCGGCATACGAAAAGCGCGATCATGAGCTGCTCGAAAGCTGGTCGAAGGTTGCCCATCACCTCGCGGTATACGACTACTACGGCCTCGGATGGTTCACCCCACGCGTGTATCCGCACATCGTCGGACGCACGGTGCCCTACCTTCCGACCGTGAGCGTAAAGGGATTCTACAACGAAACATATCCCTACTGGGCGCATACGGGTCCGCAACTCTACCTCGTTACGCGACTTTTCTGGGATGCATCGCTCGATACGGATGCGGTGCTCGATGAATACTATAACCGCATGTATCGCGAAGCAGCCGGCGAGATGAAGCGGTTCTACGAGATTCTCGAACGTGGATGGACCGCGAAACGCGAAGGTCGGTGGTTCCAAGGGCTCGATTGGCTGTCAGAACAAATCAAGCAGGTGCCAGCCGACGCACGGGACGAGGCATTCGCGCAGATTAACCGCGCACTTGCGGCCGCCAAGAGCGACGTTGTGCGCGACCGGATCTCGTACGTTCTCGACGGGCACCGTCTTGCGTATCTCTTCTCGAAAACCTTCGAGGAAGTTCACGCGCTCACCGCCGATCAGAGCGATCTCTCAGAAGCGGTGACGCATATCGTCGATCGCGTTGCGGAGGCTGAACGGCTCTACCGCACGAAGATCGAGACCGACCAGTACTACGGTCACGCATACTACCGCGGCGAGCGCGGCGAAGTCCAAATTCGCTGGTGGATGGCGCACATCGCGTCGGTGATCGAAGACAAGATCGGTCGGAAACGGAAGGTACGCGAGGCACTCAACGCGAGTCCGACGTGGCACGAGATGGTCGCATCAAAGGACCTGCCCGATATTCCCCGTCGGCTGAAAGAATCGCGCTCGATGTGGAACGTGAAGTAACCGCGGTTCCGAATCACGCATACACCGCGCAGCATCCAGCCGGTGACACGTGTCATCGGCTGGATGTTTTCCTCACCGACACTTCTCGGAGCGCCAATGCCAAACCGCATTTCCCTCGGCACACTCATCGAAGCGACGTTCGTCGAACGACCGAATCGCTACCTCGGCGTCGCTGACCTCCCCGACGGCACACGGATTCGCGCCCACGTCCCCGATCCGGGGCGGCTGCCCGAGCTCCTCGTACCGGGCGCACGTGTCTTCGTCCGTCACGCCGACACCGACGGAAAAGCTCGGAAGACCACCTACGACCTTCTCCTCGTCGACTACCAGCACACTGGCACGCTCGTCAGCATCCTCACCACGCTACCAAACCGACTCATGCGCGATGCCTTCGAGCAACGGCTGATGCCGGAATTCGCCGATTTTGCCCTCGTTCAGCCTGAATTCCGACACGGAAACAGCCGATTCGACTTCCGCCTATCCACACCCGATGGCGCCACACACGCCTATGTCGAAGTGAAGTCCGTGAGTCTCCTGCGTGACGGTGTCGGCATGTTCCCTGATGCGCCAACAACGCGCGGACGAAAGCACGTCAACGAGCTCGCCACACTGCGCGACGAAGGGCATCGCGCGGCGGTCGTCTTCGTCGCCCAACGAGACGACGTACCCTGCGTGCGCCCGGAAGTGAACACCGATCCCGCCTTCGCTGACGCACTCCGCGCCGCGGCGAAAGCCGGTGTCGAACTCTACGCGTGGAACTGCGACGTGTCGACCGACGGTGTCCGCCTCGCCGAACGCATTCCTGTGGAGACGTGAGATCATCTACCCGCGACCGATGCGCGCGTAAATTCTATGTAAACTCCCCCGACGCGCTATTGATTAATTGTATATATCCCATATCTTTGAGCTCGATAAGGTGTGATGCCGCAACGTACGAGGTTGCTGACATCAAGGTCGTGAAACCTTGTCATTTGCATCTCAATTACACGACTGACACTACTCACGCCGAGAAAGACGCCGCCCGGCGTCCAATCGCTATACTCCGTCACCTTGCGGAGAATTGGGGGAATCCAGATGAAACGACAGAGATTGGTAACGTGTGTCTTCGCAGCGCTACTCGCGTTCGCGGGGATAAGCGGAGCACAGACTCCGGTTGTTGGGCAAGTACTCACGCAAACTTGGACTATTTCGGGATCGCCGTACATCGTATTAGGCGATATTTTGGTAGAACCCGGGAATACGCTCATCATCGAAGCGGGCGTCGAGATTCGCGTCGCTCCCGGAGCAAACATCTTAGTTTTGGGCACCCTTCAGGCAAATGGCACGTCGACTGCACAAGTTCGCATTGGACCGGACGTAAACGGCATCCCTTGGGGTGATATTTCTATTGAACCCGGTGCGAACGCTTCGTTCGAATACACGTTAATCCACGGCAATCAGGGAATGTGGAATGATGGGACTCTCACCCTTGCCAACTGCACGATCGCGGATTACTCCAGCGTAGGACTCAATAGTTTGGCGGGCGGGGGAAGCGTAAAGAACACCATCATCTGGTCCGAACAACTTGGTTCCTCTGCGATCGATTTCACCGAAGAAACGCTCTGGGTAGAATATTCGGCTGTTCAAGGAATCGAGCCGGGGTACGCCAATAACATCTCCGCCGACCCGCG
>CAZWQW010000109.1:0-5444 GCA_964635955.1 uncultured bacterium
GTTATCAGGGTGAGGGGAATAAAAAACGTGATGGGCGAGGCGCGCCTCGCGCCCTACCCATCGTTCCATTCGCAACCGGGCGAAGGGCTTCAGCCCTTCGCCTTAACGAACTCGTAGCGAAGCGGAGGGTTCGCGCTACAGTCCGTTCTGCTGCAGGTGGTTGATCAGGCCGTAGACGTGCACACAGTACTGCGGGAAGAGGAGCAGGCCCGCGTGTGCGGTGTCCTGATCGAATGCGCGGCCCGATGGTGCGCCTTCGTCGTTGCGTGCGTAACGAATGAGGGTGTACAGGCCCGAAAGCTGCATATCCACCGTCTCGACCATGTCGGGCGGCAGATCGGCTTTCTGAAGATCCGTGCGCAGGGTGTCGAAGCGCTCCTTCGTGCTGCGGCCGGCGCGCTTGATCTTGTTGCCGAACGTATCCTTGCCGGATTTCTTCTTTGACGCCTTCGAATACTCGTCGAT
Organism: uncultured bacterium; assembly: GCA_964635955.1. Classification (GTDB taxonomy): domain Bacteria; phylum Latescibacterota; class MWCZ01; order MWCZ01; family MWCZ01; genus CAZWQW01. Next base: position 466 of record CAZWQW010000109.1, read on the forward strand.
GAGGATGTCGAGTAACCGTTCGCTCGCGACGCTGAGCATCACGGTCGTGGCGACGTGGTAGCCCGTCATGAGGGTGAGCACACTCTCACGCAGGTAGATCTTCACGATCTCATCGATTGGGCGGTTCACCTGTTCGGTGATGCGCTCGATGAATTTGCCGGGATCGCTCTCCGGAACATGCCGCTCGATATCGAGGATTTTCATCCCACTTTCCGTGAGTTTCAGAACCTGAAAATCGAGATAGGTTGCGTCGCCACCGGGCGTGAGAACGCCACGGACCATCAGCTCCCAAATGAGCTGATTCGCCATGGCTTCGAGCTCACGCTCATCTTCGAACGGGATGTTCCGCTCATCGGCGCGCTCCTTGATCCGCGCGTGTAAGTCGGAGAGGTTTTCCCACTCTCCCGCCTTCACCGCGTCCCAAACGACCGACCGCAGATTCTCTTTCGTCATTGGCCTATCCCTTCAGTCCTGTCAACGTCACACCTTGAATAAAGTACCGTTGTGCAAAGAAAAATAGCAACACGACAGGCAAGACCATGACCAGCGATGCAGCCATGAGCATACCAAATTCCGCGCCGTGCGAGTCCTTGAACATGTACAAGCCGAGGCTGATCGGCATGAGTTCACGCGTGTTAATGTACAAAAGCGGATTGAAGAAGTCGTTCCAAGTGCCCATGAACTGGAAGATCGCTATCGCTGCCAACGCCGGTTTGATCAGCGGAACGACGATGCGCCGCCACGTGCTGAGATACCCCGCTCCGTCTATTTTTGCCGCGTCTTCCAGGTCACGCGGAATCGCGAGCATGAACTGCCGTAGTAGAAAGATGTAAAATCCTGCGCCAAAGAGCGATGGTAAGACCAGCGGTCCCCACGTATTATAGAGACCAAGATTCCGCCAGATGAGAAACTGCGGGATCATCACCACCTGTCCCGGAATCATCATCGTCGCGAGCAAAAGCGCAAACACGACGTTTCTGCCCGGCCAACGAATCCGGCTGAACCCGTACGCAATCAGTGAGCAACTCAACAACTGCAACGCGATATTGAGCACGGTGATTACGACCGTGTTCAGCATGAAGCGCCCAAACGGGATGTAGGAAAGCGCTTCGGCGTAGTTCTCGAGATACTTCCGCGCGATGGCGACCGGCCACGCTGTCCGTGTCAGCTCCACGCGAACGATGATCTCGTTTGCACCGAGCGACTCCTGCGCGTGGCGAATATCCTGCTCTATCTGCGCTACTGTCACGCGCTCCAGCCGCAGCGCCGCTCGTTCCTCCTCACGTGGCGTCGTGAACTGCCACGGCGCGCTCTTCCACGTCTCCGTACTCAGCCACGACGCTTCGGACGACCGCCATACCTCATCCCGGCTGACGATGTGCGTCGTGAGTCGGTGAAACGAGCGGTCGGACTTATACGTCACCTCGATGCGACGCAGGTCTTCAGGGGGAATAGGTGAGGTGAATCGCGCGTCGGCGACGACGCGATCGTGCTGCTCCCAATTGTATGGCACACGGAGGATTTCACGCGATTCGAACGAGTCTGGCGTGGTGGCGTGGTTGATCGGTTCGAGAATTCGCCATTCGTGCGTGCTGACCGGCACCGGATAGTCCGAGAGCGCGAGATCCTGTACGGTAAGCGCACCAAGTCCGAAGAAATGCGTCTGCGTGCGTCCGCGCCATGTGGCGGAATACGGCGACTCAACAACGCGCTCGGGGATTTCCGGAATCCACTGCGGCGGGAGGACGAACATCTCCCGATCCGCCTTGAAGCTCGTCGTAATGAGCCAGAAGAACGGTAGCGAGAAGATGACGCCGCCGATAGCGAGCACCGTGTGGGTAATGAGCCGTCTGACGCGATCGGACATGGAGGCGGTTTCCCTCCGCAGAAACCGTACGTGCGGGTAGGTGCACCCGGGAGAAAGGGAGGATAACACGAAGACGCTCCCGAGTCGAGCCGTAGGGGTGCTGTTCAGCAGATAGTGACGCGCTGTGGCGAGCGCGAAGTCGAATTACGCCGCGCCGCCATCCGGCATCCGCACGATCGTCGTCTGGCCGAGCTCGCGCGCGTGCGGTCCGAGGCCGGTAAACACCGTATGCTCTCCAGACACCCGGGCAATTGCGTCGTGATACCGTTTGCGTCGCGTATCGTCGACAAGGAGATATCCACCGGGCTTGACCTTCGACACGGCCGCGTGAACGCAGCACGCTCGCGCGCGTCCGTCGACGACCACGAGGTCGAAACTTTGGTCCGTATACGGTTCGATCGCGCGCACGTAGGCGTCGAAGTGCCGGTCCGAGTATTTCGGTTTGTCCGAGAGCGATCGTAACGCGCAACACTGGGGCGGTTCCGATTCGGAGACGCTCTGCGGCGCGACGTAGAGAAACTCGGTGTTCGTATACCCCTGATCGCGCAATGACCGCTCAACGATATCGTACCAACCCTTCTCGTGCTCAACCGAGACCACGCGAGCCGCGCGACTCGCAAAGAAGAACGTCGAGCCGCCTGAGCCGTATTCGAACACCGACCACGTCGGCTGCACGTTGTTCCGTAGCCACTCGATGGCGTTGTACGGCATCATCGGCGTGCGTTCCGCGGTGGGCTTGAATCCCATGAGCGAGAGCGACCAGACGGGAAGCTTCGGTATCTGACTCGGTGCGCGCAGGACAACATATCCGGTGGAGTGGAAAATATCGATTGCTCCGTTTGCGATGGAGTGTGTGGTGTGGAGAGTTCCTAACAAACGTGCCCCCGAACGACAAGGTTTGATGGGTTAGGTAGAGAAAAGCGAAGGAAGAATATACACGAGGATTGGTAAAACAGGTAATCGAGTTGAGAGTAGCTCAGCGGACAACGCAGTCGCTCATTTCAACACCCTCTTGACAAGGTTCTATCGTTGTAGTATTCTGAACTATGACATGTGTAGTACTATGCATATAGAACATCTATCGAAGGAGGCGACGCGTGAAACTCACCGACGCCGAATGGAAGGTCATGGACGCCGTGTGGACGGAAGCGTCCGACGGTGAGTCCGTCGGCAGTTCCGTAACAGCGCGCAGCGTGCTCGACCGTGTCCGGAACGATACGGACTGGGCGTACACGACGGTGAAAACGATCATGTCCCGACTCGTGGACAAAGGTGTGCTCGACGCGAGGATGCGGGGCAACACGAGCGTATACTCCCCGCGCGTCACACGGGAGGAATCCCAGCGCTCGGAAGTCGAGGGCGTGCTTGATCGCGCCTTTGGAGGAACGCTCGCGCCGTTTATGCACTTCCTTGTCTCCGGTCGTGACCTGAGTGATTCGGAGCGAGAAGCGCTTCGTCGTGCGCTCGACGAGCACGAACGAAGCTCCCGGGAGGAGTGAAAAATGACATCAGATCTCGTCTCCCAACTCAATGCGTTCGCGATCGGCTGGTGGACGTGGCTCGCCACCGTAACTTGGCAGGCGAGTCTCTACATTATCGGCGTCGCGCTGCTCGATCGGTTCATCGGACGGCGCGTATGGCCGCAGGTGCGATACGCGGTCTGGCTGCTCGCGTTTGTCAAGCTTGCACTACCGCCAACGCTCGCGAGTCCGTTCAGCATCGTCGGCGCGTTGGCTGGTTCCGGCGGAGCGGAGCTCTCAGTCGGCGTGACGCTGTCCGGCGTTGGAGATCCCCTGATAGCTGCGTCTGACGCTCCGCTCGGCGCTTTTACCGTGCTCATGTTCATATGGATGGCCGGCGTCGTGGCGTTTACTGTTCGGCTCGTGCGCGCCGCGCGTCGGCTGAAACAGATAGATCGCCGCTCATCGAAGGCTCCCGTGTGGATGAACGAGACGCTTCGCGCCGCGGCGGACCGGATGGGCGTGAAACGCGCGCCGAGTCTCCGCGTTACCGGCGCGACCAATTCTGCGGCGGTTGCCGGCGTGCTGCGTCCGACAATCTACGTACCGCCGGGTTTCGACCGTGACGTCGCCGAGTATGTGTTCCTGCACGAACTCGCCCATATCAGGCGCGGCGATCTCATCGTAAACGCCGTCAGCATCGCCGCGTTCGGCGTGTTCTGGTTCAATCCGCTCGTTTGGTACGCGCTCAGACAGACGCGAAACATTCGCGAACTTTGCACCGACGCCACGGTCGCTCGACTCCTCGGCGAACGGACGATCGGCTACCGCACCACGCTTCTCTCGGTTGCGCGGGACCTTCTCGACGCGCGAACGAGAGCACCGAGCCCGCTCGGTTTCCTCGGGCTCGTGGAGGGATCGACCATGATTGTGGAACGACTGCGTCAACTCGAAAACGCTCCGTGGCGGAATCCACGGTTGCCCAACGCCGCGGCGCTTGTCGCTGTCGTCGTTATCGGCCTCACCGTATTGCCGATGTGCGATTCGAACCGTTCGCTCGAGAGTATCGATGCTCCAGAGATCTCGGCTCAGAAACCTCAATCAACCATCGGATCGGCGGCGCTGAATCTCTGGCAGGCTGACGACCCGCCGAAGATCGTGAACCCCATAGCACCGACGTATCCGGCTGAAGCCAAGGCGACGGGAATCGAGGGTGAGGTCTTCGTGGAGATGGTCATCGACGAGACGGGCAAGGTGTCCAACGTTCGCGTAACCCAGGGACCGGAGATCTTTCACGAGTCGGCAATCGACGCCGCGCAGAGGATGACGTTCGAACCCGGTCGGAAGGACGGCGAACCGGTCGCCGTGAAAGTCGCGCAGCGGATAGTATACAGACTGTCGGATAAGTGACCGTCGCCGCACGCAGGAGAACCGTCAGCGAACGAGAGTTACCGCGCGGACGGTACTGAGCACGGGCGACGTACCGGCGTCGCCCGTGCCGCTCCACGACAACCGACAAACATACGCGCCACTTCCCACAGCGCGGCCGGTACCATCGCGGCCGTCCCACGAAATGCGATACGTTCCCGCCGCACGGTGCTCGTCGAGGAGCGTCCGGACAAAGCGGCCATGTACATCGTAAATGACCATAC
>CAZWQW010000109.1:5544-7343 GCA_964635955.1 uncultured bacterium
TTCGTCGCGGAGAAGTCCGTGTCGACGAGGTAGACCGTCGCGGATTCGTCGTGTAAGATCCCGTTCTCCGCAATCGTGCAGTTCGTCAGCCGAAGCGATGCAGTGAGCTCGGAATGCGCCGCGCCATTAATCGCCGAACCGACGCCGATCGACCGGTTGTGCGCAACGAGCGTGTAGTCGATCTGGATATCCGAGTTCTCAAAGAACAGCCCCGCGCTTCCCGCCGACTCGTTCCCGATGATTTCGCATCGCGTCAGCGCGACAGTCGACCGTGCCGCGCGTATTCCGCCGCCGGTGTGTTCCGACCGATTCCCGGACACGGCGCAACTGTCCAATGTCACGTTACCCCGCGTGATCGATATGCCGCCACCGAATCGCGCCGTGTTGTTACGGACGCTGCACGCGCGGAGCGAACCGCTTGCTTCGGTGAACGCGATGCCGCCGCCGATTTCCGCGTGATTGCCGGCGATGACAGAGTGCGCGAGATCCAGTCGCGCGCCATCGTCTCGCACGGAGATTCCGCCGCCATCGCCCGCTGATTGGCTCGTCGATTCTACTCGCGCGCCGCTTACCCGAACGTAGCTCATGCTGCCCGCGCCACCATCCGTGAAGCTCATGCCGCCCCATTCACGCGCCGTGCCGAGAATGAATCGAACGCTGTCCGCTTCGGTGCCTTCCGCGATCAATTCGCCGTGCACGACGAAGCGCGAGTCGATGTCGAACAGCACGTCGACACCCGGCTCGATGCGGAGCGTCTCGCCGGCCGGCACGACGACGTCGCTACGTATCCGAATCGGGCTATCCGTGCGACGCCACACACCGGTTGCTGCGCCGCCAATCGCACCTTCCGGCATCAGCGGCGGCGTGATCCGGTAGAGTGTCACGGTATCGCCGCAACCGAGCGCGATCAGGTCACCGTCGTGCGATAGCACAACACTCCACGGTGCGGTGCCATCGAGATCCCATTTGCTGAACAACTCACCGGTATCGATATCCCAGATCGCGAAACCGTGGAGCCGACCCGCCGCGACGAGCGTCCGGCCATTTCGACTCAGCGCGATGGATTCCGGTGCGTATTCACCGCGACAGAACTCGCGTATTCGTTCGCCCGACGCGAAGTCCCAAAGCGCGGCGACCGAATCGGAACCGACGACGTACCGTCCATCCGACGTACTGCCAAGCGTACGCGGGTATTGATAGGCCGCCGGTGCCGATTGAATCGCCCGGTAGGTGCCGTAATCATATGCATAGACGACGATACCGTCCTCGCGCGTATTACACAGCACGAATCGGCCGTCATCGCTCCACGCAACGCTCGATGCGGGCGAATGCGAGCCGAGGAGCGTCTCCTCGCCGGTTTCGAGATGCCAGACCGAGAGACGTGAGGTGCTGTTGGCGACGGCAGCATGGCTTCCGCTGGGCGAGAACGCGAGATCGAATATCTCGCTGCCGGTGGGAATCGTCGAGATCAGCGCGCCGTCATCGACTCGCCAAACGCCGATCGCGCCATCACGGTCGCCCGTGACGATTCGCTCTCCGTCGGGTGCAAACGCGACCGACGAAATACCCGCTCCACCGATACCAAGCACCCGTTCGACACCACCGTCCGTCATGCGCCACACCGTGGCGTATCCATCGGACGCACCCGCAACGAGCAGCGAGTCGTCAGGGGAGAACGCGAGGTCGTACACGACCGCATTCGCATCAATGGCGAGCGTATCGATCGGGGTAATTTCGAGGGCGTACGGTTGCGAGGTGGCGACGAAGTAGATCAGCGCGAATGCGACCGAAATCCGACG
>CAZWQW010000110.1:0-2074 GCA_964635955.1 uncultured bacterium
GTACCAATCGTGCGGGTGCAAACCCCTTCCCCCAAACGGGTTGAACTGATAGCGTCCCTGTGTCCTTTTTCGGTTCGACAACAATCCACGGAGACACCATGCGTAGGAGTAAGACAGTCGCCAGATTACGGGAGAACAAGTTCGTTCGGTGCACCGCGCTCGGACACGTGATTCCGGCCTATTTCCAGATGGCTTCCGCGAACGGCTACGATTGTATCTGGTTCGACCTCGAGCACCGCGCCATGGACGATCGCGAAGTCCAGCTCATGCTCGCGTACGCGCACCTCGCCGACATCGACGTCATGGTGCGCACACCGACGCTTGAGAAGCAGAAGCTCTATCGTTACCTCGAAGATGGCGCATCTGGCATCATGGTGCCGCACTGCAATACGAAGGCGCGCGCGGAGTTCGTTCGCGACGCGGTCAAGTTCCCGCCACTCGGCGACCGCGGACTCGACGGCGCTGGCTTCGACTCAAACTTCCTCTACTCGGAAATCAGCACGTATCAAGCCGACGCGAACGCCGAGACGTTCCTTGTCTGCCAGATCGAAACGCTCGAAGCGCTCGACAATGCGGTGGATATCGCGTCGGTGGACGGCGTCGACATGCTGTTTATTGGCCCCGGCGACCTCGGAATGCGGCTAAAGCATGATCCGAAAGGTCGGACGCTCGACAACGCCATGGACATCGTCGGCGCTGCATGTGCGAAGCATGGGAAGCACTGGGCGATCACGTCGGGCACCATGGAAGAGATCACCGAGCGGCGGCGGCGTGGCGCGAAGATGATCCCGTGGGGTGGCGACTTCGGCTTCGTCAAAGCGGGTCTCGAAGCGCGCGGTCGTGAGCTCGAAGAGATGGGCGACTGAGACGTCGCGCCTCAGTCGTGGTGACTGAGGCGTGTACCGCACGGAGACACACCATGCGTATCGTTGTGATCGGCGGCGGCTCGATCGGTCGTCGCCATCTCATGAACCTGCGAAGTATGGATGTCGGTGAGCTGTTCCTCGTCGAACCGGACGACGACCGTCGCGTAAAAGTCGCGGAAGAGGCCGGTGTCGAGCACTTTGCCGGTCTCGACGCGGCGTTTCAGCGAAAGCCCGACGCGGTCGTCATCGCGACACCGAGCCACCTCCACGTCGAACAGGCGCTCGAAGCGGCGGAGCACGGCTGTCATCTGTTCATCGAGAAGCCGCTCTGCGCGGTTCCGGACGGGCTCGATCAGCTTGTTGATGCGGTTCGGACGCGCAAGCTCACATCGCTCGTCGGCTGCAACATGCGGTTCCACCCGGGTCCGGCGAAGGTGAAAGAGCTCATCGACGCCGGCGCGATCGGACAGCTCCGCATGCTCCGGGTACATACCGGATCGTATCTGCCGGGGTGGCGTCCGTGGCAGGATTACCGTCGCAGCTACAGTGCGAATCGGAGCATGGGCGGCGGTGTATTGCTCGACTGCATCCACGAGATCGACCTCACGCGTTGGTATGCGGGCGAAGTCGAGGCGGTGTTCTGCGAAGCCGGCACGATCGGTCCGCTGGAGATCGACACCGAGGATTACGCCGCGATGATGTTCCGACACGTAAACGGCGCGCGCTCGGAGACGCATCTCGATTATCTCTCGCGCACCTATGAGCGAGGGTGCAGCGTTTTCGGCGATACCGGCACGATTCTGTGGGATTTCCGCGAAAAACGTGTCCGCCACTACGATGCGACGACGGATACGTGGAGCGAGTATACCGAGCCAGACAATTACGACATAAACCGTATGTACATCGATGAGATGCGCCACTTCCTCGATTGTATCGAGTCGGGCGAATCGACAACGCTGCCGGTGGACGATGCGGCGCGTCTGATGGCGGTTGTGTTCGCCGCACAGAGATCAGCAAAATCGGGTGCCGTGGAGGCGGTGTGAGTTACGGAACGGCAGAGGAACACTTCACTCTCGGCTGTTCCGTGCATCTCTGATCTGAACGGACAGCCACGACTTTTCCCAACGGGCAACAGCGACTTCGGCGTCGGGTTCGTTAACACCCCCACCATCCGTATCTTTCCCCTCATCAAAGCCTTAACGTCTCCT
>CAZWQW010000110.1:2174-7321 GCA_964635955.1 uncultured bacterium
GTCTTCGCCTTAACGAACCCGTAGCGTAGCGTAGGGTTCGCATAACGAACTCGAGAGTTAGCGAGAGTTCACGGAGGAAACCTCGTCGTGCCGCAGACGAACGAACAGACGGTGCTGGAGTTACGCGGCGTACTCGACTACGTCACGTACCATAACGAAGACTCCGGTTTCACCATCGCACGGTTCATCCGCGAAGACACCGGCGAGCCGATTACCGTCGTCGGCACAATCTCTGCGCGCAACGTCGGCGAGACGCTCGAAATCCGCGGTCAGTGGACCAAGCACGAGCGCTACGGCAACCAGTTCCGCGTTATTGAATACCGCCCCGTGCTCCCCACGAGCGCGGAGGGAATCAAGCGATACCTCGGCAGCGGCCTGATCAAAGGGCTCGGACCCGTTACCGCCGAGCGCATTGTCGCCACCTTTGGCGATCAGACGCTCGACGTGATCGATACGCACCCCGAGCGACTCCGCGAAGTCGAAGGACTCGGACCCAAGCGCGTTCGTCAGATTCGCGAGGCATGGGAAGAGCAGCGCGGCATGCGCGACGTAGTGATCTTCCTCCAGCAGCACGGCATCGGCACCTCGCAATCACATCGCATATGGCGGCAATACGGCGGCGATTCCGTCGCGATCGTCCGGCACAATCCCTACCGTCTCGCCGAAGACATTCGCGGTATCGGTTTCCGCACCGCTGATCAGATTGCGCAGAAAGTCGGCATCGCCAACGACGACCCGCGACGCCTCGCAGCCGGACTCGCCTACGTGGTGAGTCGCGCCACGGAGCAAGGCCACACGTACCTGCCGGTCGATACACTAACCGACAACGCCGTCGAAAACCTCGGCGTCGAGGCGGAGATCGTTACGAAGGCACTTGAAGACGTTGTTCAATCGGGCAATCTCATTCGCCGAACCGGTGTCGACGCTACCGAACGCATCTTCCTTCCGGAATACGACGAAGCCGAGTGCGAGATCGCCGAGCGACTCGTTGCGCTCCTCCAGGCACGCCGCGCGGAATCCGCCGCGTCGGAACAATCTGCCGAGGCGATCATCGCGAAAATCGAAGCGCGCACCCGTGTGGAGTACGCACCGAAACAGCGCGAGGCGATCCTCGCGGCGCTTGTGGAGGGCGTACTCGTGATGACCGGTGGACCCGGCACCGGTAAAACAACCACCGTGCGCGGCATCATCGGCGAGCTGACGCGACGACGGACGAGCCTCGCCCTGTGCGCGCCAACCGGACGCGCCGCGAAGCGACTCAGCGAAGTGACCGGCGTCGAAGCGCGAACGATCCATCGGATGCTCGGCTGGCAACCCGAACGCGGTGCTTTCCAACACGACGCGGACTTCCCATTGCCCGAGGACGCCCTGCTCGTCGATGAAGCCTCCATGATCGACACGATGCTGTTCCGCGACGTGCTCCGCGCATTGAAGCCCGGCGCGCGGCTGGTGCTCGTGGGCGACTCCGATCAGCTGCCGTCTGTGGGGCCGGGTGAAGTGCTCCGCAATATCATCGACTCGGGTGTCGTACCCGTGGTCAGGCTCGATACGGTATTTCGGCAGGCATCCGAGAGCCACATCATCACGAACGCACACCGCATCAACCGTGGCGTAATCCCGTCGCTGAAGAACGAGCGCGACGGGGACTTCTTCTTCCTGAGCGAAGACGATCCGGAAGCCGCTGCGAACCTCATCGTCGATCTCGTACAACGACGTCTCCCCGACGGATACGGCGTCGATCCGGTTCGCGATATCCAGGTACTCGCGCCAATGTACCGAGGTGATACTGGCGCGAACGAGCTGAACGCCCGGTTACAGGACGCGCTCAACCCGAACGGGCAAGCGATTACCCGTGGACAACACCAGTTCCGCGTCGGCGACAAGGTCATTGTCACACGGAACAACTATCAGAAGAACGTTTTCAACGGGGATATCGGCCGAATCGTCGGTGTTGACACCGACGAAGGCAAGCTCATGATCGACATGAATATCGGTGGGGAAGGCGCGCTACACGTCACGTACGATTTCGACGAATTGGACGAACTGACGCTTGCCTACGCAATCAGCGTACACCGCAGTCAGGGGTCGGAGTTTCCCTTCGTCGTGATGCCGATTACCACACAACACTACATGATGCTGCAACGAAACGTCGTGTACACGGCGGTAACGCGTGCGAAACGGCTCATGGTGCTCGTGGGGTCGAAACGGGCACTCGCGCTCGCGGTGAAGAACGTGGTAGTCGCCGATCGGTTCACCGCGCTTACCGAACGCTTGAGAGGCGCGGCGAATACATAACGCGGTCGTCGAATGACGGCGATGGGCATACTCCTCGTGCGATAGCTACAAGACAAGCGCCATGATTTGTGCCGCTGCGGTGACCGCGATAAGCGCGAGCGGGTAGATTGCCGCATACGAGAGCGCCGGTTGCTGTGTGCGTAGGGAGCTAATAAGTACGCCAAGCGCCGGAGTGCTCGTCATCCCACCGCAGACCAGCCCCAGTGAGAACGCGAGGTCGTAACGATACACCCAGTATGCAATCGAAAACCCGACGAGCACCGGGATGAATACCGTCAGGAATGCCAGCAGGAGCACCGCGCCGCCATTTTGTGCGAAGGTTTCCACGAAGTGTTCGCCGGCGCGCGACCCTGCGTATGCGAGGAACAGCACAAGGCCGAACTCGCGCAGGAGGAATCGCGCCGACGCGGGAATGCGATTGCTGATCGGCCCGATCTTTCCGAAATGTCCCGCGAGTAAACTCACCAACAGCGGACCGCCCGCTACACCGAGTCGGACCGGCGCAATACTCTCGGTGATCGGCCACGGAATCAGTCCGATAGCGACACCGGCGAGCATCCCACTCACGAGTCCGAGCATATCGGTTTCCCAGATGCTTCCCTCGCGGTGACCAAGCGCCTCTTCCAGCTCATCCAATCGGGCCGGTTCACCGACGACGCGAATCCGGTCTCCCGGCTCAAGGTGCATACCGCGCCCGACTGGTAGCGCGATATTCAGTCGCAGCAGCCGGGTGATGCTCACGCCGTATCGGCTGCTCAGCGCGGAGGTAGATAGCTCTTGTTCCGCCTGTTGCCCGACGGAGATGGTCCGCGTTTCAATCTGCTGCGAGCCTTCGTTGAGCAACAAATGCGGCACCGTACGCGGTCCAACGAGAAGTTCGAGCTTCGCGAGTTCGTCCGACGTCCCAACCGCCAACACGACGTCGCCCTCGCTGAGGAGCGTCGAGCCGAGCACGACGTTCACTTCGCCGTCGTGAAGGATTCGCGAGAGGCTGATGTCGGCGAAATCCCACAGATTCGCTTCATCGACGGTACGCCCGACGATGTTCGGGTTCTCCACGAGAAACGCCGCGTTTGCGAGCGTGTCTTGTGCCTCCGAAGCGGTTGAATCGGTCCCAAGGCGCGAACGGAAAAGCTTCGGAAGCACCTGAATGGGGACGACGACGCCGATGATTCCGAGTGGGTACGCAAGCCCGTAGCTCACCGTCACGAGCGCCATTTCCTGCGGCGAGACGGTGCGCAGCGCGTCGAGGCCGGCAGCGAGCGCGGGTGTGCTCGTCATCGCGCCGGCAAACGCTCCCACGATGATACCCGGTGACAGGTCGAAGAGGGCGCCGATGATAATCGCGGCCGCGGCACCGGAACCAATCAGGAGCAACCCGAGACGAATCAGCGCACCGCCGCTCGTTCGGACCGTATGGATAAACCGTGGTCCGGCCTGTAATCCGACGGCGTAGACGAAAAAGATGACACCGAGTGAGCCGTAGATCGACGGAACGAGGAGCCCGTAGTGTCCCGCGACGAGTGCGGTAAACAATACGCCCGACGAACCGAGGCTCAGGCCGAATACGCGCACCTGCCCCAGTGCGAGCCCCGTCAGCAGAATGAGGAACAGCGCTCCGACGCTCGTCGACGAGAGTATTTCAAAGGTCCAGTCGATCATCACTCACCGCGATATGATCGGTGTTAGCCAAAAACCACAAGAACCTGCGCAACCGCGACGCTCGTCAGCAACGCGAACAGGTAGATTCCGGCATATGTCGTCGCCGGCTCGCTCGTCTCGTCCATGCGCGTCGCAACGATCAGCGCCGGCGTGCTTGTTATCGCGCCGCTGACGCCACCCTCGACATATGGGCCGATCAGTTGCGCGCGCCGGAGGAGGAACGCCGCAAGCACAGCGGGAATCGCAATCACCGCGAGCACACCCGGCACCAGAACGAGGTCTGCGGCGGCGATTGGTCCCTGCTTCCCCACGCTCATACCCACACCGGCAAGGAACAGACCGAGCCCGAGCTCCTTCAGAAAGAACGCTGCGCCTCGGGGTATCTGAATCCGCGCCGAACGCCCAAACATCAGTCCTGCGAAGAGCGCGCCGCCCGTTACTCCGAGCGAGAGCCGCACGTACGGTCCAACCGGCAATGCCAGTCCGCCGATGAATACGGCGACAACCGCGCCCACGCTGAATCGTAGCAAATCGATCTCTTCGTTCTCGCCGCGTGCTGACTTCTCAGCGATTGCGCGGAATTGCTTCACGCGATCACCCGTACCGAGCACGCGCAGACGGTCGCCCGGTCGCCATCGAGCGGTAGGCTTCGCGGCGAAATACTCCCGTCCGCGCCACCACCCGCGCACCTCAACACCGTACGTATTCTCGATGTCTTCAAGCTCGACCCGGTCGTCCGTGAACTCCGTCGCGTTTACGGTAACCGTCTCAAATCGCACCGGCAGGTCTTCTACGAGCGGATCGTCGGAGGTCATGCGCACGGTCGGCCCGATAAACACCGCGCCCATATCGGGGAGCTTCGGCGACGCGCCTACCAGCACAATGAGATCGCCCTCGCGGCACGTATCCGCGTCGGTCACCGTGCGGATGTATTCGTTGCGCTGATACCGAATCGCCTGCGCCTGTGGTATTCCCCGCAGAATGGTCTGCTCCATCGGCTTGCCGATCAGCGCGCGGTTGGTGCATCGGTGAACCGACACATAGTATGGCGCGGCAAGCGCGGATTCATCCACGGGAAACGAGATCGGACACGAAAGCTCACTCTGTCGCACCCACAGCCATCGCACGATGAGCACCGCAGCGACGGCCCAGATGACACCGATGAAGTAGGCGAGGTCGAACAGGTCGGA
>CAZWQW010000111.1:0-7257 GCA_964635955.1 uncultured bacterium
AACGCGATCGCAGATATCACGCAGACTGTCGGTGATCGTGTCCGTCGGGTGCAGACGGGACGCGTGCAGAACTACCTCGTGTTTGCGGTGCTTGGCGCGATTGTGTTGATCATCATCGTCAGATAAAAAATGGCCTGCTCATAACCTGCGCAGATCGAGAAGGGTATTGTGATGGATACCATCCTCACTTGGCTGACATTTGTCCCGCTCATCGGAGCGGCGGTGATCCTGCTGATACCGACGGGTCGCGGACGGAGCGACGACGGTCCATCAGATGGCGAACCGATTGGCTGGAAGGCGATTCGCATCGTTGCATTCGCGACGACGGCGATAACGCTCGTTCTTGCGGTACTGCTCTTCGTTGCGTTCGACCGAACGACCAGCGCGATCCAGTTTGAGCAGATCGCGACGTGGATTCCGACGTTCAACATCCACTACCACGTCGGCGTTGACGGTGTCAGCATCCTCATGGTGCTCTTAACGCAGCTGATCGGTATCGTTGGCGTGCTTGCGTCGTGGCGGATATCGAAGGCGGTGAAGGGATACTTCTCGCTCTATCTGCTGCTGCAAACCGGTATGACGGGTGTCTTCGTCGCGCTTGATTTTGTGTTGTTCTACATCTTCTGGGAAGTGATGTTGCTGCCGATGTATTTTCTCATCGGCATATGGGGCGGTCCACGGAAAGAATACGCAGCGATCAAGTTCTTCCTGTATACACTGCTCGGCAGCGTTCTGATGCTGCTCGCGATTCTTGCTCTCTATTTCAACATGAAAGAGCCGACGTTCGACATGATCGCGATGATGGATCAGTCGGCGTATATCGAAGACGGCTGGCTCATGAGTGGTCTCTCGACGTGGTTCTTCTCGTTCACACCGAAGCAGCTTGTCTGGCTTGCGTTCTTCGTTGCGTTCGCGATCAAAATCCCGGCGTTCCCGTTCCATACATGGTTACCCGACGCGCACGTTGAGGCACCAACCGCGATTAGCGTGATCCTTGCGGGCGTGCTCCTGAAGATGGGAACGTACGGCATTTTCCGGGTGAACTTCCCGATGCTTCCCGATACGACGGTCGAATTCGCCAAGTTCATCGCGGTTGTTGGCGTAATCAACATCATTTACGGTGCCCTGTGTGCAATGGCGCAGAAGGACCTGAAATCACTCGTCGCGTACTCATCGATCAGTCATATGGGCTACGTCATGCTCGGCATGGTGTCGTGGCACCACGCAGGGGGAATCAACGGCGCGATGTTCCAGATGTTCAACCACGGAACGATTACCGCGATGATGTTCCTCCTCGTGGGCGTGATCTACGACCGCGCGCACCATCGCGACATTTACGGCTTCGGTGGACTCTGGGTGAAGGTGCCCGTATACAGTGGATTCGTGGCGATCGCGTTCATGGCGGCGCTTGGCCTTCCGGGTCTGAGCGGTTTCATCAGCGAGCTTCTTGTGTTCATCGGTGCGTTCACAAGCTATCGCGCGTACGCGATCATCGGTGCGTTCGGTATTGTGCTTGGTGCGGCGTATCTGCTGTGGACAATTCAGCGGATGTTCTTCGGTAAGCTCAATCCGAAGTATGAGACACTGAGCGACATCAACGGACGCGAGATCGCCTCGCTTGTACCGTTACTCGTCATCGTAATCTTCCTCGGCGTGTATCCGGCGCCAGCATTGGACCTGATCGGCGTATCACTCGATAGCTTACTCGCAACAATGCAAGATGTGGCGGGCATCGCCGGACCGACGACCGCGGTAGTAATACCGTAACGGAGAAATACCTCACGCGAAGACGCGAAGACGCGAAGGATCGAGTAATACAGGTGGGCGGGTAATCTGACCGCGCGTATTCTTGACGGATTCGCGCGCCTGTGTTACAATGTAATACATGAAGACAACGACACTGACAATTCGACTCGAACCGGAACTGGATCGCCTGCTGACGAAAGCGAGTGAGCAGACGGGGATCTCTCGCAGCGAACTCGCGCGTGAGGCGCTTCGGCGTCAGCTCCGCGTTGCGCG
Organism: uncultured bacterium; assembly: GCA_964635955.1. Classification (GTDB taxonomy): domain Bacteria; phylum Latescibacterota; class MWCZ01; order MWCZ01; family MWCZ01; genus CAZWQW01. Next base: position 2,020 of record CAZWQW010000111.1, read on the forward strand.
ATTCGATCAATTGCGCAAGCGGGTAATGCCGTTTGCTGAAGCACGTGGGTATCTCACGGATGAGGATGTTCTCGGCGACGTGTCATGAAGGTGTTTCTCGATACAAACGTATTAGCGAGCGCCTTCGCGACACGTGGGCTCTGCGCGGATGTTCTCAGAGAAGTACTCGGTACGCATGAACTCGTTCTTTCTGAGCGGATTCTTTCCGAGCTCCGACGGATACTTGTAGAAAAATTCGACCTTCCGGACGAAATCGCAGATGAAATCGACGGGTTTCTTCGGGAAGATGCCGCGTTCGGTAATCCGGAGCCGTTGATCGACCTCGTATTCGAGGATCACGACGACGTGCCCATACTTTCTGCCGCGGTGAATGGGAAAGCCGAGGCGTTTGTCACCGGCGATAAGGCGATACGCTCACTCGAACAGATCGGTTCAATGCGTATTCACATGCCGCGTGAGTTCTGGAATGAGCTGCGGAACGTGTGATTTTGGGTAGTAAAAAATACCTCACGCGAAGACGCGAAGGCGCGAGGACGCGAAGGGAATCTGATATACACGGTGCAAGTGTCTATTGATGTACCCGCAGTAGTTTCGGCGCTCGAACGTTGGGCGGAATGGGCGGACGGTCAGCGGTTCGTCCATCCGGCCGATTCGTCGCTCGCGTGTTACGGCCCGGGATACGTGCACTGGGGTGTGCAGTCGAACTGGAACTACGCGGCGGCGCTGGCGACTTTGGCGGCACAGCCCGGTGTTGCGGATGCCGCGAAGTGGCGTGATCGCGCCGTATCGGCGCTGCGGTACGCGTTGGCGACGCATATTACCGGGTCGCTTCGCGGGAACGACGGCAAGCAGTGGGGGCATACGTGGATCAGCACGCTGGGTATCGAGCGAGCGATGCATGGTATCCACCATCTCACGCCGTTCCTTTCCGCCGACGATACCGAAGCGCTACGACGCGTATTCGTGAGCGAAGCAAACTGGCTGTATCGAGAAGCGCGACGCGGTAATCACGCCGGCGTTGTCGGTGGTAAATGGGGATCGAGCGGTAAAAACGCGCCGGAATCGAATATCTGGTGCGGTTCGTTCCTCTGGCGCATCGCGCATGCGTATCCCGGTGAACCGGATACGGCGGCGTGGATAGAACGCGCACACGAATATTTCATCAACGGCATCTCGATCGAAGCCGATGCCGATGACTCGACGTTGATTGCGGGAAAGCCGATTCGAGAGCGGTACGCCGGCGCGAATTTCTTTCCGAATTACGCGCTTGACCATCACCAGTATCTGAACGTTGGATACATGGCGATATCGATGAGTAACGCGGCGATACTGCATTTCGACGTGAAGCGCGACGGCGGTGAGAGGCCGGAGTCGCTGGACCATCACGAAGGCGACATGTGGCGTGTCCTCCGAAAGATGGTCTTCGGCGACGGCCGTCTCGCGCGTGTTGGCGGCGACTCGCGGGTTCGGTACGCGTATGGTCAGGAATATCTGCTGCCATCGCTGTTGTACGCGGCGGATCGGTTTGGTGATACGTACGCGCTCGATCTCGCGCGCGGACAGACCGAGTGGACGCTTCACGAAGCGGAATCGAACCGCGACGGTTCATTTTACGGCAGTCGGCTGAAATGGCTTGTGGTTACCAATCCGCACTACTACACGCGGATAGAGTCGGATCGTGCGGCGGTATTGGCGATGCTGGTGAATTACCTACCGCTCGTCGATGCGCCCTCGTCTTCACAGCGGCCGTACGACATAGAAGTCGCCGGTGAGTGGATCGAGAGTGAGCACGGGGCTGCGTTAACGCGTGGCGAGCACCGGTTCGCGTCGTTTTCGTGGCGTTCGCAGAGTCTGAGTCAGGGTTTGTGCGTCCCGCCGCAGCGATCGGACTTGGCCGAATGGGCGCGCAACCTGTGTCCGGTTGTGCGGTTTCTCTCGGATAACGAGATTGACCGTCGCGAGCATCGGCGACTACTTCGGTATACCATCGCGTCGTTCGACGGTGGCTTCGTGACGTGCGGATCGGTCAGCGAAGGTGTGAATGTATCGATCGATGAAGGCGCGTCGTGCACGGATCAGGCGGTTACGGACATCGCATTCGCCGCGCTTCCGGACGGACATACGTGCGTTGTATTGCAGCGAGTCGTTGCGGCACCGGATCGGCATGGATTCATCGCCGAGGTGAACGGGCTTCATCTCAACATTCCGAACGATCTATTCAACGGATACCGTCGGACGGTTGCATCGATTGGAGGCACACGTGAGCTCGTCGCGCCGGTAACCGAAGATGAAGCGATCAGAGTATCAGGATCGTGGCTGAATATCGACGATGTGTTGGGCGTCGTCTCGCTTTACGGAATGGACGGATTTACGATCGATAGGGCATCGGAGCCACGTGGCGGTCGGTATCGTTCGTTGATCGTCGACGAGGTGTGTTCGGAGATCCGCCGCGGGCCGGCCTGTATATCGCCCGGCGAGGTGCTTGTCGATCTGGGCTGCGCGGTGATTTCCGACGTCGATGCGAAGGCGACGGCGGCAGTCGTAGGCGAATCGATTCGTTTCGATGATCGGAACGTGCGCGGCGTGCGTGTTCGCGGACAAGACGGTGTCGACTACACCGTCGCGGCGAGTTTCGGTGACGCGGAAGCCATGGTATCTATTGATCGCTGCGACACGGTTATTTCGGCGGGATCTGCAATAGTTGCCGCTTCGGATTTCGCATACGCATCGCAACCGCCAACTCGAAGCGAAAGTGACACTTGATCCGTGGGATCGGATATGGACTCGATACTCGCACATAACGTAGCCAGCCTCGGCCCGTTCGTGCCGGAGCTCATCCTTATCGTGACGTTGCTCGCGGTGATACTTGCCGATGTCGTGACGAAGGGCGACCGAATCGCGCCCTCGGCGGGGATTGGTATCGGCGGCACGACATTGAGTCTGCTGGCGGTGCTGTATTCGTTGCCGTATGAACGTACGTCGTTGTTCCATGGGATGCTGGCGCACGATATGTTCGCGGTATTCTTCAAGCTCATCGCGGCGATATCGGTCATCATCGTGCTGGTCGTATCGGTGCAATCGGTCGATGTCCGACGCGACGTCTTCGCGGAATATGTCGCGATGATGGTCGCCATGGCGCTCGGGATGTATGTGCTCGCAGCGTCGATCAATCTCCTGTCGATGTTTCTTGCGTTCGAACTGGTCAGTATGACATCATACGTGCTTACCGCGCACCAGAAGGACCAGCTCCCGTCGAGTGAGGCCGCGCTCAAGTATGTGATCTACAGCGCTGCGTCGGCTGCCACGATGATTTACGGTATGTCGATTCTGTTCGGACTGACCGGATCGCTTGCAGCGAGTGAGATCGCTATCGCGTTGGTCGGCGGCGAGAGTTCGCTCGCAATCGCCGTTGCGGTACTGTTTTTCCTCGGTGGAATCGGATACAAGATTGCGTCGGTACCGTTTCATTTCTGGTGTCCGGACGCATATCAGGGAGCACCCGCACCCGTCGCGGCACTTCTCAGCGTTGGCCCGAAGGCCGCCGGCATGGCGTTTCTCGCGCGGTTCTTCTACGAGGCGATGGCGATTCCGGAAGGTCTCACGTGGCAACCGGTCGGACTCGCCGATTGGCAGATCGTGATCGCGATCATCAGCGCGGTGACCATGACGCTGGGGAATCTTTCCGCAATCTGGCAGCGGAGCATGAAGCGACTGCTTGCGTATTCGTCTATTGCGCACGCGGGCTATATCCTCATGGGCGTCGCGATGATCTCGCAGATGGGACTCCGTGCGATGATGTTTTACCTCGCGGTGTACCTGTTCATGAATCTCGGCGCTTTCGTTGTGATCATTGCGCTCGCGGATACGTTCGAATCCGACGATATTGAGTCGTATGCAGGACTCGGCGGCCGTGCGCCGTTTGTCGCGGTGTCGATGGCGGTGTTTCTCATCGCGCTCGCCGGCATACCACCAACATCCGGCTTTATTGGGAAGTTCTACCTGTTCTGGGCGGTATTGGAAGCAAATAACCTGATCTGGCTTGCGGTCATCGCGGCACTAAACACAGTCATATCGCTGTATTATTACGCGCGGGTAATCAAGCAGATGTTCCTCGTTCCGGCATCGGCAGGCAGCGAGGGGAAACTGGCGGTGTCACCGTTGTACACGACCGTTCTCGCGCTCCTTCTCGTGCCGACGATTCTCTTCGGTATCTACTGGTGGCCGGCATGGCGCGTTGTAACCGCGGCGGGTATGCCGTAAATCGTCACCCCTCGGACATCGCAGTCCTTCTGCCGTATCTTTTTAGTGTTAATCACGCGAGTTGCCTATTCGGCGACTCGCATTTTCCGTTGTTGTGAAGCATGCATGTAACACAAGGAATGATGTGACTCATGGGTAACGCCATTACGTTTGGGATACCGAAGGGAAGTCTGCAGGACGCCACGCTGGATCTATTGAAACGCGCAGGATTTTCGTTCGCGGTGAGCAGCCGGTCGTATCACCCGGTATCGGATGATGACGAGATAAACGCGGTGCTTTTCCGTGCGCAGGAAATCGCGCGATATACCGAGCGTGGAATCCTTGACGCGGGACTGACCGGACTCGACTGGATTCGCGAGAACGATGCCGACGTGGTCGAAGTGGCCGATCTCATTTATAGCAAGGCTACGACACGTAAGGCGAGGTGGGTCATCGCGGTTCCGGAAAGCTCCAGTATCCAGACGGTCAAAGATCTCGAAGGAAAGCGTATTGCGACGGAGTTAGTCGGTGTCGTCAAGCGGTATCTCGAAGATCATGGTGTGAACGCCGAAGTCGAATACTCGTGGGGCGCGACAGAGGTCAAGGTTCCCGATATTGTCGATGCAATTGTTGATATCACTGAGACGGGCAGCAGTCTTCGTGCGAACAAGCTTCGGATACTCACGACGATCATGGAAACGAACACGAAGCTCATCGCCAATCACGACGCGTGGAACGATCCGTGGAAGCGCCAGAAGATCGAGAACATGGCCATGCTCATCGCGGGCGCCTTGGAAGCGGATGGACGCGTTGGTTTGAAGTTAAACGCGCCAAATGCGTCGCTCAACGAGATCATCGCAGCATTACCGCACGAAAAACGTCCGACCGTATCGCCATTACGCGATAACAGTGGAAACGAGATACCGTGGTCGGCGCTCGAGGTGATTCTGCCGGAACGAACCGTACGCACGCTGATTCCGATGCTGAAACGCGCCGGTG
>CAZWQW010000112.1:0-5486 GCA_964635955.1 uncultured bacterium
CGATCAGCGAGTTTCTCGAAGGGAAAACCCTGTTCATTACCGGTTCGACGGGGTTCCTTGCGAAGGGGCTCGTAGAGAAGCTGCTGCGACACGCTCCAGGTATCCGCCGAATCTACCTTCTGATTCGGTCATCACGCCAGACCGACGGCCGGATCATCACCGCCGAACAGCGACTGAAGCGCGATATCATCGATTCAAGCGCATTCTCTGCACTCCGCGCGCTCCATCGGGATGACTACGAAGACTTCGTCGCGAGTAAGCTTGTGCCGGTCACCGGCGACCTTACCTACGAGCGACTGGGTATCGGTAATGAGACGTACGACCAGCTCTGCCGCGAGGTCGACATCGTCGTCAACAGTGCGGCGACGGTGGTGTTCGACGAGCGCATCGACCTGGCGCTCGAGCTGAATACGCTCGGTCCACGACGCATACTCGGATTCGCACAGGACTGCCACGACGCAGTCTTCATTCATGTTTCCACGGCGTACGTCAACGGCGAGCAGGTCGGTGCGCTACCCGAGCAACTTCTCTCGCCGACACAGTGTATCGCGAATATCACGAAGAATGGCGCGGGACCCGATTACGACCTCGATGCCGAAATCGAACGTATTCAAGCGTTGCGAAATCAGGTCATCTTGCAAGCAAATAGCACGGACCAGACGCAGAAGTTCACGAAAATGCTTGACCGGCAGGATGCCGGCAAACGTGTGACGGCACACCGTCGTGAGCATCAGCTCGACGCACTGCGGCAGCGCTGGATTACGAAGCGTCTGGTCACCGAAGGAATTGCGCGCGCGCGTGAGCTTGGGTGGCATGACAATTACACGTACACGAAAGCCATGGGCGAGCAGCTTCTCGTGCGCGACCGTGGCAACGTGCCGCTCGTGATCATCCGTCCGTCGATTATTGAAAGCAGTCTGTATGAACCGGAACCCGGTTGGCTCGACGGACTGAAAGTCGCCGATCCGCTCATCGCGCATTACGGCAAGGGTCGCCTGCCCGATTTCCCCGGGAATCCGGACTCCATTCTCGACGTGATTCCGGTAGATATGGTCGTGAACGCGATCATCGGAGCGCTTCCCGAAGCGAAAAACGGCAGTGACGCGAAGGTGTTCCAAGTGGCGACCAGCGCCGAAAATCCGCTGACGTTCCGCGAAATCGTCGAGATGACCTACGAGTACTTCAAACGGTGTCCGATGCGCGACCGTAACGGTGAGCCGATTCCCGTCCGGCCTTGGCATTTTCCGCGACTGAGCACGTTTCGGCTTCGGTATTACCTCCGGTACCGCCTACCGGTTACCGCGATGTCATGGGCGATTCAGAATCTCAGATTCATCAATTGGTCGTCGCGGCTCAAACGGCGAATCAGCACTTTGGACGCGCTTTCCGAACGCGTGCTCTCGCTGGTGGATATCTACAGTCCCTACACAAACCTGCACTGCACGTACGGCATCGACAATACGCGCGCGCTCTTCGCCAATCTGTCGCCGGAAGACCGTGAGGCGTTGCGCTTCGATGTTTCGCAGATCGATTGGCGAACATACGTGCAGGATATCCACTTGCCGGGGCTCAAACGCCACGTCTTGAAAATGCCGGGCGAACAGGAATCCTCGAACGGAAACTCCGAGGACGCATAATGGCGAGTCGCAGTAGCAAAGTTCCCTATCACGTCGAGCTTCTCGGCGATCGTGCGACGATGTACGCCACGTACGACGAGTACGTCCAGCACTTCCTCGACGTTATCCGGATGGAAGGCTACTTCGACGGTGACATGGGCGATATCGTCTGGCCGACCGGTTCGGTCGAACAAGGTACGATCGACCGCGAAAGCCTCCAGCGGCGTTCGGATCTCGTCAATGCCGTTTACCGCGGACTCCCGCCGTTGCGCGACGAGCGTCTTGCGGACGCGTGGCGGGAGCTTGAGCGACTCATTCCGCTGTACCACGAAGGCACACGACTCTATCTCCGCCTTCGGAACGAGTTCGTCGCCCGCGGCACAGGTACCGAGCGTGATTTCCTCCGTCTGTATCAGGCGGTCTATGTCGATGCACTCGCCGATGCCCCGCTTCTCTCGCCGGACGCCGGTGAAGCCGCGCTGGTGACGGTGCACCTCGCACGCGTACCACTATCCCACGCACAATCTGTTGCGGAGGCGCTCTCAGCCGAACTGGACGATCCCGCGCTTACGCAACACTACGCGATGGAGATCGACGGCGAATCCGTCGACGGGACGCTCCACGACCTCCTCCGGGAAGTGGCGAAGCGGACCCTCGATATCCTCGGCGCGGGTGAACTCTTCGCGACGCGGTATAACACATACAACAACTTCGGTGTACTTGGGAGCTCGTTCTGGAAGTCGTTTGTCGATGCGGACCTCTTCCGCGCCGAACTTGCAGAACGGAATGATCTGTCTCGTGTGCAAAACGAGCTGCAACTGCTCGGCGACGATATCCGGCTCGCGCACGCAATGACCATCGAGTTTCACCGCGCACACACCGAGGACCCGTCACGCCTCAAGCCGCTGGGGTATTGGTACGGACAAGAGTACAGCTACCTCACGCGCGACATGATCGACGTCGCGGTGCGTATCGTCGATCGCGCAAATGCAATAGCGGTGCAAGTTGGTGTAAACACCCGGCTCGAGATGCCGCCGCTCATGTGCGGGAAGATGATCGGTCGCTTCCTCGAGTATCCCAACGTCGGGTGCGTGGGCGACTTCTCGAAGGCTGAGCGTATGGTGCGGCTGGCGCGATGGATGCGTGCCAGCTGGCGGTTCGGACGTGGAAAGATCGCGATCGAACGGAAAAAGCTGCCGAAGCAGGAGCGGCGTGAACAGGCGTGGCAAGGCTCGCTCCGATGGGGTGACGAGTCGCTCGCCGCGTTCGATATCGACGTGAAGGTAACCGTCGATCCACAGTTCCGTACGATCGCACGCGAGCTCGACCTCGCACACGGCGCCCGCAAGATACTCTTCCTCCCGACTCACCAGAGCCTGCACGACCATCCGGTGCTGTACAAGGTGTTGAGTTCGCCGGAACTTGTCGATGCGATGGGTTGGGAACGGTCCGAGCCGTGTGTGATTCTCGCACGAACGGGACTCGCACGTGCGGGGATCAAATTCGCCGGCCTCGATATCACCATGTTTGGCACGTCGTCGTCGCGGTTTGATCAGCTTCTGCAGGATGTCGACGAGTACATTACGCTTGAGCGCGCAGCCGCGACGAAACACACGACGACGATGGTTGTCGAAGCGCTCGAGGAACGTCCCGGCGTTGTCTACCCGATGGCGACGACGGCAGCGTTTCCGGGACAGATATTTCCACTGCAACACGCCCTCTTCGCGCAGTTGCCGGAGGACGTAGTTATCATACCCATCGGGCTTCGCGGCGTTCATTCGCTCTGGCCGAAATGCCCGAATGGGAACTTCTATATCAGTCCGGGTATCGTGGAAGCGGTCATTCTACCACCGATGCTCGGCGAAACAACACTCATGCCGAAGCGCCGATCACTGCGGATTCAACTTGAGACGGCCGCGCTCTTCCAAGCGATGCAAATTGCCGCGCTGTTGAATCCGGAGCAGGTAAACGAGCCGGTTGGCTCGCATATCGTCGGACACGCGAAGACTCACCGCGCGTAAGTGCAGCGCGGGTACGCGAGGCATCAGCTGCAAAGAAGGAACTCCGATGAGCAAAGGAAATCTCGATCTCTCGTATGATCCCTCACCGGGAACGCGTTTCGCCCATAAATGGGGATACGTCGACACCAAGTTCGAATTTGTCGGTCCGCGAGTCGTACGAGTGACGGGAAGTCGGTATCCCCTCGCTGGGTATGAGATGCCGGATTTCATCCCGTTCGTGGAAGAAGTGCTCGGTGTTCCGGTACGTCCAGAGGACGCGTGGGAGCAGGTCGAACACAAAGCGCCGACTCCCGTTGAGAATGCATCGTTCACGAGTCATATCAGCGACATGCTCCGGAAAGATCAGATCGGGACGGAAGACGCCGACCGCCTGATCCACAGCCACGGCCAGCTCAGTGTGGACGAGATTTTCCGCGTTATCTACACATCGTCACTCGATCGGGTCGCCGATGTCGTATTGTATCCGGAATCCGAGGATGACGTCAGGAACATTGTGAAGCTCGCCCACGCGAACGATGTAGTGGTTGTGCCATACGGCGGCGGCACGAATGTCAGCGCAGCGCTCACATTGCCCGCCGACGAGAAGCGCATGATCGCCGTGGTGGACATGCGGCGGATGAAGCGCATCCTCTGGATTGACGGTGATAATCTGACTGCGTGCGTCGAGGCGGGAATCGAAGGTAAGGACCTCGAAGTGCGGCTCGACGAGATGGGCTACACCTCCGGTCATGATCCCGATAGTGTCGAGCTTTCGACCCTTGGCGGCTGGATATCCACCAACGCCAGCGGCATGAAGAAGAATCGCTACGGGAATATCGAGGACATCGTTCTGGAAATGTCCGTGGTCACCCCGGTAGGCGATCTCGAAACGCGTCTCGTGACGCCGCGCAACTCGCATGGCACGCAGCCGAAGTATCTCATGTTCGGCAGCGAGGGAAACTTCGGCATTATCACGAAGGCGGTACTCAAAATCCACCCGCGGCCGAAAGTGCGCCAGCATGGCTCGCTGGTATTCGCCGACTTCGAGCATGGCGTCGACTTCCTGCGAGAAGTGCGGAAGACCGGTGTGCTTCCGGCGAGTATTCGGCTGGTGAACAACTTCGAGTTCCGGTTCGGACAGGCGCTAAAGGGTCCGACGAAGGGCTTCTTCAAGAAGATCATGCACCGCCTTGAGAAGTTCGTGCTCTTCAAGGTAAAGGGCTTCGACCCGAAGAAGATGGTTGCGTGCACCGTGCTCATGGAAGGCGACCCGGAAGAGGTCGCGAGAGAGAAGCGAGTTGTATTCGGCATCGCGAAGAAGTACGGTGGAATGAGTGGCGGCGCGAAGAACGGTCAGCGCGGCTACATGCTCACGTTCGGTATCGCATATATCCGTGACTTCTTCAATCAGTACGGAATCGTCGGAGAGACGTTCGAAGCGTCGATGCCGTGGACGAAGATCCATCAGGTCACGCAAGCGTGTGTCAAGAACCTGCGCGAGGAGTGCACTCAACGCGGCGTCGAAGGCAACTCGTACCTCTCGTATCGCGTGACCCAGACGTACCACTCCGGCGTCTGCGTCTACTTCACCATGGGGTTCAGTGCGCGTGGCCTCAAGGATCCGGTGAAGACATATCACGACATCGAGCACTCCATGCGTCAGACGGTTATCGATAACGGCGGATCGCTTTCACACCACCATGGCATCGGGAAGATTCGGCAGGGATTCCTGCAGCAGATAGAAAGCGACGCAAACTTCGCCGTCGTTCGTGAAGCGAAACGGGCGTTGGACCCGAAGAACATCTTCGCCATTCGTAACAACCTGATCGACGGACGGGAATCGTGACGGATACCATGCAGACCTTCCGCG
>CAZWQW010000112.1:5586-7133 GCA_964635955.1 uncultured bacterium
GTTCACTTCGCGTTGCCGCATCTGCGCAAGACGAAGGGGATGATCGCCGCGACGGTTTCAATACAGGGCGAAATCCCCGTGCCGCTTCATACGGGATATGTCGCGTCGAAACACGCGGTGCTCGGATTCCTGAATACGCTTCGCATGGAAATCGCCGATAGTGGTGTGGATATCCTCGCCGTGTTGCCACACTGGTTGCGCGGGACGAATCTCCGCGCGGCAGCTTTCCGCGGCGACGGGAACGTTGTCGGCGAAGGAACGAAAAAGCACAACAAGGAATCGATTAGCGTCGACGACGCCTCACGCGCGATCATCGACGCCATCGCGAAACGGAAGCGTCGGCTCGTGATTCCGGCGAAGCTGCGTCCACTACCGGCGTTGTTCCGCATCTGGCCGGGGCTGGTTGAGAAACTCGTTGGGAATGCCGTTTCGAAACAGAAGTAACAGGGTACGATCTGAGTGATGACAGCGAAAGAACGAGTAAACCGGGCACTTCGCCGCGAACCGGTCGACCGCGTGCCGATCTTCATGTGGTTCCACCCGGGTACGGCGAAGCTGCTCGCAGCGGAACTGGAGATCGAGCCGAGCGACCTCGGCACGGCATTCGGTGACGACATCCGCCAGGCGTGGGTCGGCAACAATCACGCCATGGAAGGGATCGTCCACGAGCACGACGGCGAAGGGCACACCGATGTGTGGGGTATCGAGTGGGAGAAGCTCGGCCCTTTCAACCAGACGGTGCGCGAGCCACTCAAGCACGCCTCGCCGGACGACATCCGCGCCTACCGCTTCCCGTACAACCACGCCGACGAACTCCTCGCGAACATGGATCCGGTGGTTCGCGTCGCCGACGAGTACTTCATCGGCTGTGACGTGTCACCGTGCGCGTTCGAGATGGTCTGCCGGCTGTGCGGTATGGAGCACGCAATTCTGGACCTCGCCGCCGATCCGGAAACGGCGGGATACCTCATCGCCGCATGCACGGAATTCGCGCGGCACATGTCCACGCTCGCGGTGGATCGCTTGCCGCTCGACTGGCTGTGGACCGGCGACGACGTAGGCGGTCAGCACGGCATGATCATGAGCCCCGCGACGTGGCGCGAACTCATCCGGCCGCATCTCGAACCGGTGTTTCGCGTCGGGAAGGATGCCGGACTCTGGGTTGCCTACCACTCATGCGGCTCGATTCGCCCCATCATCCCCGATCTGATCGAGATGGGGCTCGACGTGCTGAATCCGATCCAGCGCGGCTGCCCGGGTATGGACCCGGCGGAGCTCAAGGCTGAGTTCGGCGCGGACCTCGCGTTCATGGGCGGCGTCGATACGCAGGGAATGCTGCCGCGCGCGACGCCTGACGAGGTACGTGCGGAGACCGAGTCGCTCATCGAGACCATGACCTCCGACGGCGGCGGCTACATCCTCGCGGCGTCGCATACCGTTCCACCGGAGACGCCGCTCGCGAACATCTTCGCGATGTACGAAGCGGCTGGCGTCACCGAAGAAGAGATCCGCGACAGAGCCGCGAACGCTCGCTCCGCTCGCGTTCG
>CAZWQW010000113.1:0-7121 GCA_964635955.1 uncultured bacterium
GCGATCGACGATGGCGCGGAGACACTCGACAGATGCTGCGAGACATCGCTGAGGAATGCGTACCAGTCGAACGACACGACGACACTCGGTTCCGACTCGGCGATACCGGAAAGCCGTTTGAGCCATCCGAGCCAAACCGCACGCCACTCCCACACCGCGACCGCCGATCCGGCACCTGCTCCGACCGCGCCAAGAAGCCACTTCCACACACCATGCGAGGACGGATCGGGAAGAACGACCGGTTGAGCGGGGAGTCGCGCCATTACGGCGTCGACGAAATCGATGGAGGGTTCAGCAACCGGTTGCTCCGCTATGGTGGCGGCAATCGCCTGTTCGAAGCGGATATCGGCGCTGCGTTCGGGATGCTCGGAAAGATATGTTTCAAACACGGCCGCTTCGCTAACAGAGAGCGACTCGCCGCGCGCTTGCCGTCGGGCGAGCTGGAGTATCTCTTCGTATGTCATGTGCCCCAATCCTCCGCGCCGTCCTGCTCGAGCGCTGTCTTGAGACGAGCTTTCGCACGGTAGAGATGCACCTTCACAGTATTCATTGGCACGCCAAGTATCTCCGCCATTTCATCATACGACTTTTGCTCGTAAAAATAGAGTGTCAGAACCGCTTTATAGTGAACCGGCAACGCTTCAATATGCGCGGCGAGCCGGGTGCGCAGATCCTCCGCTTCGAGAATCTCGTCGGGCAGTGCCGCGTCGTCATCGGCGAACTCCGTCGGAGCGTCAGTCTCTTCGTCGACGATCGTCTCTGCGGAAAGCTCGCGCGATTGGTAGCGTGAGCGCTGCTCGCGACGGTCGAGACAGACGTTCCATGTGATGCGATACAGCCATGTCGTGAACTGGGCATCGCCGCGAAATGTGCCGAGCGCTCTGTATGCACGCAGAAATGCCTCCTGCGCTACATCCTCGGTGTCATTTGGTCCCATAAGGCGACTCACCAAACCGAACACCGTATTCTTGTGCCGCTCGACGAGTACCCCGAATGCGCGGCGGTCGCCGTCCAGCGTGCGCTGTACGAGATCAGCGTCCGTAGCGGCCACCGTTTCCTCCTGAGCTCGTCCGTCACTCCCCATGTCAGACGATCAGCAGTGAAAAATGTTACAGCACCCGCGCAAAGTAAATGATCACTCGTTACCAACACATTCAGAAAATGCCGTTGGTGAAACTCTTCTCGATTGGAAATTCGGTGTGGGGAATAGGTTGCGAATCGTGTAGATTTTTGCAGACGCTGTGTAACATTTATGTGAGCGCGCCCGTCTGACACTTCGGACGCGGGAAATGATCAAAGAAGTATTTCGGGGTATCCCGGGAAGGGGACCACAATGAAATCGCTGATACTTGCTCTGGTGAGTGCCGTCGCGCTGGGTTTGGGGTTCGCGACATACGCACAGGCTGATGCTCCGGCGAGGAGTGAGCTCGATTCGCTCATCAGGAAGCGGATACAGATCGAGATCGAGACCGGCGACGGAGAGCTCAGTATCCTTGGACAGATACCCCCCGAAGCGTGGGCGAAACTCGATTCACAGGAAATCCGCGACCTCATTCATAAGTCACTCGAAGTACGCGTGCCCGCCACACCATGGGAATCGAGCGCCGATACCATCGTTCCCGTCGTAGCAATCGTATCAGTCTTCGCGACCCCTATCATCATCGTCGTGCTCGTGCTCGTCTACCGGCGGCGGATATCGCAACAACGACATTCCGAGCGGATGGCGCTCATCGAAAAGGGAATCGTCGATCCGGAGATCTTTGCGGCGGCTGAGAAGAAAGAGCCACGCCCACAGCGCTGGACCGTGTGGGGAATCATCCTCGCCGCTGCCGGCGTAGGGCTTATCATCATGGACCTTCTCGAAGGCGATTTCGGCGAGATCGGAACCGGCGTATTCGTCGGACTGATCGGCGCGGCGTTCATCATCAGCGCGCGGTACATGGAGAAAAAGCGCGACGATAAGGAAGAGCCGAAGCTTGTTCCGAGGGACGAAGCTCAGTAAGCGATCTGCAGATAGACAAAAGCGGCGTCGGAAAATATCCCGGCGCCGCTTCGGTGTATACGGGAGATACGTAAGCCTACGATATACTTTCGATATCTCTCGCAAATTCCTTCGCCGTAATCACGGTATTCCACAATCCAATGTCTTCACCTTCATGCTTGTTAATGCCAGTGTAGACCAAACTGGAATCTTCATATCGCTTGAATTTATAGACCGCGTCATTCATAAGAGAGCTGTTGAAGACGCCGAGGCTGATTAGGAGTTCAAAATCCTTCATAGCGAGACCAGTTACTCTTTTGAATAATCCCGGCTCGAGTTGCGTAATCACATCATGGAGGCTTCGTTCACGATAGTCGGTCAAGTACATGAATATCGGCACTCTGGTTGCGAACTTGATGAGCTTCTCCTGTATCTGCTTACGTTTGCTCTTGTATTCCTTTTCCTCTTCGGTGAGTTCTTTTTTCTCCGCCGGTGTGAGTTTCTCGGCATTCTTCTCTTTACGAACTTTGTTCACCGCTTCGGACTTATTGATGATTGTCTCGATATCCTGATTGAGACTGCGGAAACCCTCAATACTCATGAGCGCGTTTATCGCCGCTTCGTTGTTCATGAGTCGTCGTAACGTTTCATTGTCAACATTGACGAGCAACGCACTCTCCCAACGCTTCGCCAGCAACGTCGCGGAAGTCCCACTCATGGCGATATCCAGAATCCCAGCTGCATCTATCTGTTTCATAGAACTGCCATCATAGGCGAGAACTGGCAGGAAACTAATAAACTCCGCCACATTCTTCTCGGGGTTCGCTTCATCGATGTTCAAGCGGCAACTATAATCGGCAATCTGTCTCAACGCACGATTCGGAGCGAAATCGAAGATGTAGCATTCTTCTTTGATGACCTGTTCGCGATTTGGAGTTGTAGCGACCGTCCACGGGGATTGAACACGGAACGCTGCTTGAAAATAGGTCTCCGGACTCGAAAGGTTCCGAAGCATGAATATCCCGGTCCACGGACGAACGGTTACCCCGGTAGTCAACTTGCCGCACGAGAGCGTGATCGTTTTCGTCGTCAGTGGATCGTCCATCGCTTCGAGTACCGGCGGTAACGCAGCGACGCCGATTCCCGCGCGGCTACCCGCAGCAACAAGTATTGTGTAATCGTGGTAAAAATGGTTCTGCTTTTGTGACATCAGGTTATACATCGCGTAACAGGACGCGACAGTAGGCAGGAACCAGAAGGTGTGCGAGAGTGCGCTGAGCAGACGCACATCGGAGAACGGCAACGGCGGCTTTTTGGCCCCAAGCTTCAAGTTATCAATAGTCGTCGCTTGAAACGCGCCGCGAATCAGGTCCAGCCATTTCTGAACCTCATCCTCATACTTGAATCTCGCGTATTCACCGGTTCCTTCCGCCGAGAAGAACACATTCAAATCAAATTCGTCAAATTGCCCCTGTACAATGATGTCACGAATAGTATCCGGTAATTGATAGGTCATCAACACCATGCGGGGAAGCGACGCGTACGGATTGTCGTCGCCACGCCATGCGGCTTTCGCACGCTGCTCGTCGGAATATGTCCAGTTGAAGATCTGATCTTCAATAAACTCACCCGAGGCAATCGCCCTGAAAGGCGTACCCGACAGATACAGGTACGCGTCCGTCGTGATCGGCATGATGTCTTCATCGTAGTCTTTTAGTCCGACACCTTCTCCGAATTCTATCTCATTCGCGTCCTCAGCTTCGAACAGGTCTTTTGCGTTATCCCGCCAAGCGCCATAGTGATACTCGTCGAGTATGACACAGTCCCAATTGGTTGTATGAACCCATTCGTTTTTCGTCTTGATTCCGCCGGTACTCGTGTTTTTTCCGAGGTAGTCCTGAAACGAACCGAAACACACGATCGGCCTTCTCTTATCTGCCTCTTCATACGATAGATTGCCCGGCGAAATGAATTGCCATCCCTTGAAATCGATATGCTGTTTCAAATCGTGTTCCCACGCGCTCTGCACGGCCGGTTTGAAGGTGAGCACCAGCACCTTCTTCCAACCCATTTTCTGTGCGAGTTGGTACGCGGCAAACGTCTTTCCGAAGCGCATTTTCGCGTTCCAGAGGAATCGTGCCGCTTTTTGAGGATTCTCGCGCTGGAAACTCCGCATGTACGCCGCGGTTTTCTCCACCGCCGCGATCTGCTCCGGACGCATCGAAAAATCAAGTGTGCGATCTTCTTCGTTTATCTGCCGTGTGCGCAGCGCGATAACCGCGGCTCTGACCTTGTCGACCGTACACTGGAACCATTCACCTTCCGGGTTCGGCACATCGTTCATCCTTAAATGCCGATGAACATCATGGTCGGTAAACGTCGTGCCGTCATTGCGCATGGCCGATTCTTCAAAAACGATTCGATAGGGAGGCGGACCCGGCCGCCGCGTCGGATACTGTTGTGCAACGCGTTCTTGAACGTCCACGGTAGTATAACCGACTTTCAATAACCCACGGTACTGCGGATTGGTATCCTCATACGCATAGATCGTTGGGCGCGAATCTGGTCGTTGAGGGAAAAAGCCACTACTCATCTTTGAACTCCGTCCGTATCACGCGTACGACGTTCGATCACGCGATTTCTTTCTGACGAGATAATGCATTCAAGAGATCTTGGAGTCGATAAACTCCCACTCTTCCCGGGTTATTCCCCATTTACTCATCAGCATATCGTCGGTATATCTACCTTCGTATTTTCCCAAATCGGGGACAAAACAGAAGTTTTGCTTCGTCACATCCTGTGATACCACCGTTTGTAATAACAAAAAACGTACGATTTTCGTAAATAAATATGTTTTAAACGAGATAACTTCGTCTTCAGTTGCAAAAGCGCATGCAACTAAATACGATTCTGTGCAACATTCCCCCGGTTTTGCTACTCGCACATTTCCATCGTAATAGAAACCAACAGGTTTTGAAAAGTCTGTTTGCCCGGCTATCGGCGAACGTGGTATTAGAAGCTTCCATCGATCCAGAACGTTCATGCTATCGCGAACATCTCTTAAGTCTGCGCACTTTCGACCTATGCGTTGGGTAAACCAACATGGAACACCTTTGTTTTTTGGAGAGTAGTTCGTTGGTAAGCCAAAAGGTTTACGCGATGATACAACATCGGATAGTCGTTTTTTGGTGGTTTGCGTTACTTTTCGGACGATCGGGACCGCGCGACTTTGGCGCAATAACGTATCAAATTCATTGAGCCGACGCTTCGAAATCTCAGCTTTCCCGTTGATCGTATTAACTACTTCAGTTGCTCCGGTCGAATCCTTTTCCCAAAGGAAGTAGCATACACCTCCCGCAATATCAACACCAGGGAAAACATCGGCGCTGTTTTCAAAATCGACAAGTTTTCTAATTCTTTCGTCGTTCAGCATCTCTTCTCGGAATTCATCCAAACCTTTGCCACCAGCATACCAACGAGCGGGAATAATCATGGTCAGATAACGCGGATTGAGTTCCTTCGCCTTTTGGACAAATTTCTGGTATATCGGCGACGCGCTTCGACCAAAACCACCATCGCTGAGGTGATACGGCGGATTCCCGATAATCACATCGAATTTCATCTTAAATACCTTCTCCGCGTTGTCCGTATGGATAAATTCGTACGCGTGGGTTTCGAGTTCGGTGCCGCGCTCATAGTTCTCTTGATTCGCTCCGCAGTACACACAGCGTCCTCGTTCCCATGTATGCTCGATTTGCTCGAAACGGATGTTCCCCTGCGGGTTTCGGAAGGAATCACATACCGAGTATTTCCCATTCGCCGCCTTCGAGCAGTAGACCGATCGGCGGGAAAGCATCGATGTGAGTGAGGTGATCGCTATCCCGAAGAGTTGCTTCTGGAAGATGTGGTTGATCCGTTCTTGCTTATCTGGTATTTCCGCTTCGAGCCCGGCGTCAAGCCGTTTCGCGATCTCTCGGAGGAACACGCCGGATTTACAACAGGGGTCGAGGAAGGTAGTCGTACTGTTGCTCCAGATATCCGAGGGAAGTTGATCGAGTATCTCGTTTGCGAGATTGGGCGGCGTGAAGACCTCATCACTGCTGAGGTTGGCAAGGCACATCAAGACATCGGGGTTGTAATTAATCGTCTCGAACATCGCTCAGCTTCCTGAAGTGAGTAAGCGGATAGGTTTTGACTGGTTCGGGGATAAAGACCGGCTTGCCGAGGTCGGAGGAGTCTGGCAGTTTGTTCGAGGAGAACAGTGTCGGTTCGTTCGATTTATCATCGCGAATGAGCTCGTGAAACGCGAAATCCCGCCGTTGCATCATATTTCCTCGGACAAGGGACCACTCCGAGAAGATGATTGGTTTCGAATTTTCGCCAACGGTGTGTAACGTCAGCGCGTCACCGTGTATGATATTGCGTCCAAGTATATATCCCACGGCTTCTCTACAATCATCTTTTACCAACTTGCCGTAGTTTTCCACGTAATACTGGTCAAAGAGGCGAAATAATCGTTCTCGGCACTCAATCACGTTGTCTTCGAGAATATCGATACCGTAGATACTTGAAACAGCGAGCACGGCATATCGTTCGAACTCGAGTTGGCTTTTTTTGTAACGCGACTGAACGACCCGCAGCTTGCGATCGAGGATTTCGATGAGGAAGTTACCGGTTCCGCATGCCGGTTCCAGAAAACGTGAGTCTATTCTTTCCGTTTCCTGCTTCACCATATCGAGCATTGCGTTGACTTCTCGTTTACCAGTCAACACCTCGCCGTGATCGGTTACCCTTTTTTTTGATACAACGCGGCTTTCCATTATCCCATAATCCGTAGAGAGTTCATCTTCGTGCCGCCAGTTAATATACTACCACAGAATGACGGCTGACTCGTAGGTTACGAAAACGCAAGCGGCGTCGGAAAATATCCCGGCGCCGCTTCGGTGTGTACGCGTACGGTGCCCCTAATGTGCGCGTGCCTTGAGGATCTTCGCGGAGATGAATGCGGCCGCGCGACGCGGCAGAAATCGCGTGGAGAATGCGAGCGTTTTATTTCCAATTCCCGGCACGACCAGCGCTTTCCCTGAGATGAGCCCCTTCACGGCAAGCTCGCCCACCTTTTCCGCGCTCATGGAAAACG
>CAZWQW010000114.1:0-7092 GCA_964635955.1 uncultured bacterium
GACATCGCCGCGTACACGCCCGGAAGCGAGTAGTCAAGCCCGGTGTGCACGTCGATCGGCGACGGTTTGCCGTTGTGCAGCGCGTCGACGAAGTCCTCCACGAGCGCCGCATCGATACCACCGTGACCTTCCTTGCCCGCGAGATGCGTCAGCCAATCGGGGGCGACGGGCCAATCCATGCGGATCATATCGCGCACGTCCTGCCCGTCGACATACATCTTCGGCTCGTCCCAGTGTGCGCGCTTCCACTCGACGTGGGCCTTTGTTCCGTAGATGCTGAACCATTGACGGCCGGGTTCATGTGGCACGCCGAAGGCGACGGTCTGTCGAATCGGTGCATCGATTTCGGTTGACATGATCGCGACTTGGAGATCCGGCGATTTGATTGTCTCATGGGCACGCGGCGGCGCACCCATGCAGCTCACGTGCGTACAGCGCGTTTCCATGAGCCAGAGTACCGGTCCGAGCGAATGGGTGATGTAGCGTATCGGATCGTAGTCGGCGCGCCAGTGTGGGCGGATGTCGCTGCGCGAACGTCGCTCGTCAACGGCGACGGGTTTACCGTCCATGTCGAGCCAGGTGATGGGCCGGATGTCGTGGATGTACTCGCCTTCTGCATGGACGACATCGCCGAGCACGCCTTCATCGCGGAATCGTTTCCACACGCGAATCGGATTGTAGTAGTTGCAGTTCTCGCCGAACATGTAAAATCCGCCCGTGCGTTCGACGGTATCCACCAACGTTTGCGCGTCTTCAAGCGTGTGAACAGCGGGCACTTCGCTGAGAACGGCGCATCCGGCCTCGAGTGCCATGCATGAGTGTCGAGCGTGATCCATCGGTTCACTCGCCACAACGACGATGTCGGGCCGATCGGAGGACCCGAGCATGTCTTCGTACTGCTGAAACCCGACCGCGTGTGGCAAGTCCTCGAGTGCGTGTTTACGACGGGCGTCAATGCGATCGCACAGAGCCGTAACGCGAGTATATGGATGCGCGTCGAACAGACGGGCGAGTGTCATGCCGCGCGCCGTTCCGAGGATGCCGACGGTCAATTCGCTCATGGGGTTACTCCGGGGTACCGTGTGTTGGACGTGCGTGGTTCGCAAACGCCGCGATACACGCGACGATGAAGTCTTCGAGGCGGAGTCTCGTCCACGGAGCGTCAAGCTCGTCGATAGCCGACGATGACACGCGCGGGTAGACGGCCGGCCACGGGTTTAGCCAATCGGAAAGACCCGATATCACGAATGGCGATCGAGCACGGAGTTGAATGCGGCGGGTGTACCACGGGAGAAAGGCCGCGTTCGATTGCACATTTATTCTGCTGGAATCTTTCCCGCCGATGGAGACGAGCTCGTCCCAGGAAAACGTTGTGTCTTCCGGGATTCGGAATACCAGCGATCCGGATGAGCGCTGAGCGGTGCGTCGAACGCCGGAGGGAGAGATCTCGTACCGTGCGTCGAACGTTGCCCAACGACGGAGCAACGGACGCGTGATTGCGACCGGTGCGACGAGAAGAAGCGCGAGTATCGCGGCGAATGCGACGAGCGACACAGGGTTCGGCCCGAAGACGTTGAATCCGAACGCGAGCGCGACGACAATCGCTGCGACAATAGCTAACGGTGGAACGATTGCCGTCACGACACCGAGTACGAGCAGCGTGAGCACGTCCGCTTCGCGACGGATGACGCTCACGCCTCCTTCGCCGACCGGCAGCCCGAGTACGTCAATCGTGCCGGTCATGCCGTCTACTGACGCGGTTGGGGTTGCCGAACCGTAATCACCGAGTCCGGCGGCGGGCTCCACTGCATGCCCTGAAGCACCGTCACGCGGCCACCGACCATCTGTTCGGAATCGGCACGAAGCGCATCGAAGAGGCGCACGAGTTTCTCATACGGGAAATCGTCGTATGCCCAGATACCGATGAGGCGGTCCTGCGCTTCCGGAATGTAATCGAGCGTGTCGATAGTCGCACGCATCTGCGCTGTCAACGTGGCGAAGTCGATACTGCCTCGCGCGGGTGGGACCTTCATCTGCCATACGGCGTCGGGATCGGGCTCAACACCGGGAACGATGGCGCTTTCGGGAATCGGCATCCAGCGGACTGTATCGCCTTCTGTTATCCACATCCACGCTGACCATCCGTAGGGACCCGCCTGCGGGTGCACCATGGGCGGTTCGACGCTGTGGACGTAGCCCTTTTTCGTAACGAGGTGCGGCGCGGGGAATCCTGCGGCGTTGGAAGCGTAGATGGCGCGCATCACGTCGACAAACGTAAAGTCTTTGTTGAGCACGAGCAGCGCATCGGGCGGGATACGTTCACCTTCTTCGGTGCGCTCTTGCATTGCTCGGCGAACGTAGCCGAGCTGCGTCGTCAGTTCGCGGATGGGCTGCTCGATCGCGTCGTCGATACCGGCGAGTGGTTCCGCGTTGACAACTCCGACAAGTTCGCCACCGGAACGCCGCACGTACATCGTGGGATGCTCAAACGGTGCTTCCTTAGCGCGACTCTCGGGCGGAGTATACCGATCGTATCGGGTGAGGACGCGGCGGAGCTCGCTATCGGAGTTGCTGCAACCGGAAAAGACTGCGGCGACAGCTCCGAAGATGACGAACAGAGAAAGCGCGCGGAGTTTCGACGTGTGCATGCGACCACCTGCGGTGTCGGAGTGAAAGAGGTACGGAAACCGTGAATCGATCATGTAATATACCGTGTCGGTTCCGTGGGATGCACGGCCCCGGTGTTCAGTTCCACGTGTGGATATGTTCTGCGGGGTGGTTCGCTGCGATATCCACCGCATTTTTGTATGATATATGAGAGTGCGCTCCATCGTTCCACGGTGTGCATGACAGAATCGAGAGCGAAACACGTTTCGGGGGGAAGGTAATGTCCGGCGATCAATCCGATATGGCGTATCGGGAGAGCCTGATGCGACTGATTCGTCGCTTAGCGGAGGTTGCCCGTACACTGAAGCGCTTCGACGAGGAATCCGCTCAGGACCCTTGGTCGGCGACGATTCCACACTTTGAAGGACTGACGCCGAACGGCACCCGTGAAGTTGACACCGTCGCGAATACCATCACCGTGGCACTGAATGTTACGCGTCGGTACGCAGACCGTCTGCGAACGGTGTCGCCAGATGACTCGTTTGTTGGACCGGAAGACGCAAACGCGTTCCGCCGCGTGACCGTGATTTCGTGCGATCTACCCCGTTTGGGCAACCTCATGCAGCAGAGTGATCCGAATAGCGCATTCGACGCGTTTTCGCGATACGCGGCGCTTGCGGATCGTGTTGTTGCGGATAATCACGGACAAGTGCATCGCATGACACCGACGACGTTCCTCGGAGTGTTCGGGTTGCAGGACGACGACGAGCATCCGAACGCTACGTACAACGCGGTTCATTGCGGACTCAGCCTCCTCGCGGCGCTCGACCAGTTCAACACGTGGCAACGACGCATCGGTGCGGTTCCGCTTCGTGTGGGTATCGGTATCCATACGGGGCCTGCGCTCGTGGGACGTATCCGTGTCGACGATAGAGACGTGGCGGGAATCGCTGGTGAGCCGGTGCGTGTGGCGATGGGACTCCACGCGCTTGCCGACAGAGGGAATCGTCCGCTGTTGATTTCCGGGGAGACCGCGCACGAGCTCGCCGGCCGAGTGGAGACGGTACTGCATGACGATGTGACGATTGCGAGCGACGGCGACGATCTTACCGTTTACCGAGTGGAATCCATGCCGCCTCATGTCGACTACGGCAGCCTCCTCGATGAGCTTTTCCCGGAAGACGAGATCGTGGACAAACAGGACCCGTTCGACACGTAAACGGATTATACAATGGACCCACGTACGATTCCCGACATGCCAGTTGGCCGCATCAAGTCGGCGCTCGCGCACTACGATGAGATACCTCCCGCGGTACTCAACGCGCTGAAGGCAGATCGTCGCGCTACGGTGCGCGCGCTTGCGGAGCCTACACGGGCACCGCGCAAGGCGAAGTCGGTGGATATGCTCAGCTTCGAGCGGAAACTGTGGCGCGAAGGCGTCCGCCTTATCGCCGGAGTGGACGAGGCAGGGCGTGGGCCGCTTGCGGGACCGGTGTGCGCGGCCGCTGTGATTCTGCCGGTCGATGTTGAGCTTCCCGGTGTGACGGACTCGAAGGCGCTTACCCATGAAGCACGTGAGGCGCTCGTTCCGAAGATCGAAGCGCGCGCAGTGTCGATCGGTGTCCGGCTGATCGACCACGAGCAGATCGATCGTATCAACATCTTCCAAGCCGCGATGCTGGGAATGCGTGAGGCTATCGCACAACTCGATCCGGTACCGGAGCATGTGCTCGTGGATGGTAATTTCGCACCGGGTTCGCGGTATCCGGAGACAGCGATTGTGAAAGGCGACGCACTTTCCCTTAGCATCGCGGCGGCGTCGATCATTGCAAAGGTGACGCGGGACCGGATCATGGTGCGGTACGACGCGGAGTATCCGGCGTATGGCTTCGCGCAACATAAGGGGTACGCCACGCCACAGCACCTCGCCGCATTGCGCGAACACGGCCCGTGCCCGATACATCGGCGTTCCTACAGCGTCGTGGCGGAATGTGACGGCGTGCGGTCGCCGGCGTATTGGCTGCTGAAGGACGCAATCGACGAGACGCAATCGGAGGAGGAGCTTCGGGAGGTTGGCGTCGCGATACGGGATCAGCGTGCACGTATCACCGAAGCGGATCGGGACCTGCTCGCGCAGTACTACCGTCGAAAACGCACCGAGCACGAGCGGCGCCGTGCGTCGGTTCGTCCGCGTACCGGTTCGCCGCGGTATGAAGACGTACCGCCACCGGAAGACGAGCCATTCGACGTTGGAGAGCTATGACCGACGAACGGAAGCGCGCCGGAGACTGGGGAGAGAATCTGGCGACGAATCACCTCGTTCGGAAGGGGTACGGCATCGTCGCTCGGAACTGGCGCGCAGGACGGGCTGGGGAGCTCGACATCGTTGCGCGAGATGGTGATACGCTGGTTGTTGTGGAGGTAAAGACCGCGCGGGGGCGTACAATGGGACATCCCATGACGTGGGTGACCCCGCAGAAGCGGGAGCAGATCGCTCGTGTAACCGAGGTGTTCCTGTCTGCGTACTGTGACGAATACGAGACGGTACGTTTCGATGTAATCGCCGTTGACGCGTCCGTTCGTCCTCCGCGTGTGGAACACATCGTGGATGCGTGGCGACCGGCATAAGCATACGGTATCGTGTTACGGCAATCGAAATCGGATTCCGCGTCCTTGCTCCCGTATTCAAGGTAGCGTAGGTATACTATCGTTGTCATCGAAGTCGGCTCGTTGCCACGGAGATTGAGATGAAATCGCCTGTTTCGACTGCACAGATTCGAACACGAATCGTGGCGCTCTTCGCCATTACCGCACTGCTCGGAGGCACGTCTGCCATGGCACTCGAATTCGTTGATGTTACGACCGCCGCAGTAGGCGTCGAGCCGGCTGACTCGGAGTCGGCAAGATTCGCCGCCACGGTGCTTGCCGAGGAGGTCGAACGACGGACCGGCGTTCGTTGGACGATCGACGGCGATGCAGCCGAGGGAATGTCGCGTATCGATATTGTGCTGGATACGACGGACGCTTCACTCGGCGATGAAGGGTATCGCATCGGTGTGGATCTCATCGAGACATGGGTATCGGGTCCGACTCGCGTGCGCATCAGCGCGTCGACACGTCGCGCGCTGCTCTTTGGCGTCGGTCGGTTCCTTCGCGAGGCGGATTGCACTGAGGGCGTCGTGCTGTTTCCGACGGTCGGTATCATCGAGTCGCACCCGGCGCAGCGACTTCGCGGGCATCAACTCGGATACCGTCCCTTGCCGAACTCGTACGATGCGTGGAGCGTGGAGCAATTCGACCAGTACATCCGCGAGTTGGTGTTTTTCGGTACGAACGCCATCGAGAGTATACCGACCTCGACTGAGGAAGGCGTACGGAACAGCAAGCACATGATCATGACGCGTGAGGAGATGAATGTTCAGATCAGCGGGTTGTGTCAGAAATACGACATCGAGTACTGGATTTTTGCACCCGCGATGGTGGACCTCTCCAAGCGAGACTTGAAACGGCAGCTTCTCCGCGATCACGAAGCGTTTTACCGGAGCGCGCCCTATATCAGCGCGGTGTTTGTGCCGGGCGGCGATCCGGGAACGAACCATCCGCAGCACCTCTACCCCTATCTTGCCGAGTTGAGCGCGCTTCTCAAGCGATATCATCCGAATGCCACTCTCTGGACGAGCCTGCAAAAGTTCGAGCCGGACAAGGCTGAGTGGACCTACGCCTACCTCAACCGAGAGCAGCCAGACTGGCTGGCCGGTATCGTATCAGCACCGTGGGATCCGGGCATCGAGGAGCTCCGCGCGAATCTACCGGAGCGGTATCCGATTCGGGTGTATCCGGATATTACTCACAATATCCGGTGCCAGTTTCCCGTGCCGTGGTGGGATCCCGCGCTGAACATGACGCTTGGTCGCGAGGCGCCGAATCCGCGGCCGTACGATCACGCGATTATTCACGAGGCGTATACGCGCGGCTCGATCGGGTTTCTCGCGTACTCGGAAGGTATCCATGACGATGTGAATAAGACCGTCTGGAGCCTCCGTGGTTGGGATCCCGATATGCCGGTGGTCGATGTCGTGCGCGAGTACTCCCGTTTCTTCTTCGGACCGGATGTCGCCGAGCGAGCTGCGGACGGGATCCTCGCGTTGGAAGAGAACTGGCGCGGACCGCTTGCGACGAATGGCGGTGTTGAAGCGACATTGGCGCTGTGGCGTGAGCTTGAGCGCAATCATCCGGAGCTGCAACAGTCGTGGCGGTGGAATGTGTTGTTACTTCGTGCATACTATGATGCGTACGTGCGGAGTCGTCTGATCCGCGAATCGGCGCTGGAAGCTGAAGCAGTGGCGGCGCTTGGGACTGCGACTGAGATCGGCCCTGATGCAGCGATATCGGAGGCGGAGCGTATCCTCGCGAAGGCGACTGAAGAGCCGATTCGCACAGACCTTCGGCAGCGGATTGAAGAGATCACCCACGATCTGTTCCGCG
>CAZWQW010000115.1:0-7010 GCA_964635955.1 uncultured bacterium
TCATCGCTGTTGACCGTATTCACTTCGAAACCAAGCGGCGCTCTCACGTAGACCTTCTTCGAGAGTATATTGGGGCGTCCAACCGAGTTCTCGCTTCGCTTTGTCGATATTCAACGCGCTCCTCATTTGCTCACCTTGTTTCGCTGGACCGTATGCTGCTTCGATGTCTGAACTCAGCGACTTCTGAACCGCATCGTATAACTCATTTACGTTAGTCTCTACGCCTGTTCCAACGTTGTAGGCACCTGATACGTTTGTTTTGAGTGCCGCCATGTTCGCTGCAACGACATCCTTGACGTATACATAGTCGCGGGTCTGACGGCCCGAACCGTTTATCGTCGGAGTCTCTCCGTTAAGTAGTTTCGACATAAAAATCGCTATTACACCAGCTTCGCCGAGCGGATTCTGGAGAGGGCCGTATACGTTAGCGTATCGAAGACTCACGAATTCGAGATTGTGCACATTATAGTAGTAGTGTAAATACAGTTCCGTTGTGTATTTTGTAATCCCATAAGGAGATTCGGGATTCGCAATAGTGTTCTCAGACGTCGGTAAAGCCTCTTGTTCGCCGTAAACACATCCTCCAGACGAAGCGAATACAACCTTTTTTGTCCCTACTCTGACACAGTTTTCGAACAGATTGATCGCTCCGAGAACGTTTACGCGAGCGTCAAACTCAGGATCAGCTACGGATCGACGCACATTCATCTGAGCGGCTTCGTGGAACACGACCTCTGGGCGTTCTTGATCCATTACGCGAGCGAGAGACGATGACGACAAGTCGATTACGTGCAGTCTCGCGTCCCTACTCACATTTTTCCGATTGCCTGTGGATAAATCGTCGACAATCGATACGTCATGTCCTTTTTCGATCAACGAATCGACAATATGTGATCCGATAAACCCGGCACCACCCGTAACAAGAATTCGCATATAAACTTGTGCTCCTCATTTCGCGACCAGATTGTTACTCTGACTTCCAACGATCGACGTTGTTCTGATGAATGTCCTCGAGAAGTTCGCGGAGCGTATACTGCTGTTTCCACTCCGGATAGTGTTTCTGGAACTTAGCGAGACAGCTAATATACCAAATATGATCGCCGATACGATTCTCATCGGAGTACGACCAATTTAGCTTCTTTCCAGAAATACCCTCACACATATCGATCGCTTCGATCATCGAAACGCTATTCTGGCGCGCGCCACCCATGTTATAGACTTCCGCTTCTCGAGGGTTCGAGAAAAAATGAGCAAAAGCATTCACAAGATCAGCTGCATGGATATTGTCGCGAACCTGTTTCGCTTTATAGCCAAAAACGGTGTACGGTTTTCCCGTAACCGTGCATTTCATGAGATACGCGAGAAACCCGTGCAAAGCGGTACCCGAATGCCCTGCACCCGTTATGCATCCACATCGGAAACACGCTGTCTTCATTCCGAAGTAGCGACCGTATTCTTGAACAAGCACATCAGCCGCGACTTTCGACGCTCCGAACAGAGAATGTTTTGAATGGTCGATGCTCATGGTTTCGTCAATACCGTCTGCGTATTCGTGACTTGGATCGATCTCCCATCGCGTTTCCTTCTCGATCAGCGGTAAGTAATTCGGTGTATCACCGTAGACCTTGTTCGTTGAGGTGAATGCGATTGGAGCATTTGGTGCGAAACGTCGCGTCATATCGAGAATAGTCAGTGTTCCGTTCGCGTTGACTTCAAAATCCATGAAAGGATCACGTGCAGCCCAATCGTGCGATGGCTGAGCCGCGGTGTGTACAACGAACGCTACGTCCGATCCGCGATCAGAGAAAAGCTTCTCCATCGCGGCTCGATCTCGAATATCGAGAGATACATGCTCGTACCGGGGATATTTCTCTATCAATCGGTCACGATTCCACGCGGTTGACGCATCATCTCCGAAAAACACGCGCCGCATGTCATTATCGATTCCTACTATATCGTATCCCAGTTCAGTAAAATGTCGAACTGTCTCTGATCCGACGAGACCGGTTGAACCAGTTACTATAACTGTCGCCATCTGGAACCCCCTCAGACACAAACTCCTGTCACCAACGCATATTGAGACATTGTAAGATATTCTATCCGTTGATACATCGGCAACCTATGGAGACAAAAAACAGGCGAGAGTTCCCTTACGAACCTCGCCTGTTAATCGCGGCAATCACTGTAGACTGGATTACGTTAGATCCTCGAATTCCGCGTCTTCGACGTCGTCTGACCAATCATTGGCGCCTTCGTTCTGACGGTTCTTGTTGTCGGAATCGTGTTCCACAGTACGTGAACCCGAGCGACGTTCCGGTACGAAAACGATTTCATCGTTTGACAGATCGACGGTTACAAGATCGCTTTCTCGGACATTTCGGTTGAGAATCGACATCGCAAGCGGATTCTCAAGCTTTCGTTGTATCACGCGTTTCAATGGTCTTGCACCAAACGTCGGATCATATCCAGTCCGTCCGATCCAATCCAAAACGGATTCGGAAAGCACGAGATCTATGTTGGCTTGCTCTTTCATTCTCGCACGAAGACGATCGATCTGAAGCGTCACGATACCGCGTAAATCTTCTTTCGTAAGAGAATGGAACGTGATGATCTCGTCGATTCGGTTGATAAACTCCGGTCGAAACTGTGTCTGGACCGCTTCAAGTATGCGTTCATGAATCTGCTCTTCGTTTTCTCCCTGGTGCGCGTACTGACTTCCGACATTCGATGTCATGATGATAACGGTGTTCCGGAAATCGATCGTTCGGCCTTGACCGTCGGTCAGTCGCCCGTCGTCGAGCACCTGTAGTAGCGTATTGAACACGTCGTTATGGGCTTTTTCGATTTCGTCGAGCAAGATGACTTGATACGGACGGCGTCGAATTGCTTCGGTTAGCTGTCCGCCTTCTTCATATCCGACATAACCGGGAGGCGCACCGATCATCCGGCTTACGCTATGACGCTCCATGTATTCCGACATATCAAGTCGAACCATTGCGGTATCGTCGTCGAAGAGAAACTCGGCAAGTGCTTTCGCGAGCTCCGTCTTCCCTACACCCGTCGGACCGAGGAAAAGAAACGACCCAATCGGGCGAGCCTGGTCACTAAGACCTGCTCTCGCACGTCGGACCGCGTTCGAAACGGCTTCGACCGCTTCGTTTTGGCCGATTACTCGCCTATGCAGGCGCTCTTCCATGTGAACGAGCTTTTCGATCTCGCCTTCAACCAGTCGACTAACCGGAATACCGGTCCACTTACTCACGATCTGTGCGATTTTTTCCTCATCCACTTCCTCGAAAAGCATTTTACGGTCTTTTTGAACTTCGGCGAGATCCTCGTTTGCCTTACGAATCAGCTCTTCGAGTTGAGGGAGATCATTATATTGCAGTCTACCTGCCTGTTCAAGTTGGCCAGTCCGACGTGCGCGATCGAGATCGATTCGGACCTGTTCCGATTGTTCTTTCAACTGTTTTATTCGATCAACGATTTCTTTTTCGCGTAACCAATGCGCACGTAGCGCATCGCGTTTTTCACTAAGTGCTCTTAGTTCAGCGTCGACGGGTTTCAGCCTCTCTTCCGCGTCCGATTCGCGTTGTAGTGCGGTTTTTTCAATTTGCAGTTGGAGGATTCGCTGTTCGATGTCCTCCAATTCAGGTGGCATACTGTCGATCTGAATCCGTAGTTCAGCCGCTGCTTCATCAATAAGATCGATAGCTTTGTCCGGAAGGAATCGTTCGGTGATATATCGGTCCGAAAGTCGCGTAGCAGCAATCAGCGCGTCATCTTTTATGCGCACACCATGATGCACCTCGTAACGCTCTCTCAAGCCGCGTAGAATTGACACCGTTTCTTCAACGTTTGGCTCGTTGACATACACCGGTGCAAAACGGCGTTCGAGAGCCGCGTCTTTCTCGATATGCTTTCGGTATTCGTCGAGTGTGGTCGCACCGACGCACCGCAGCAATCCACGAGCAAGAGCCGGTTTGAGCATGTTCCCCGCGTCCATCGCACCCTCGGCACCACCCGCCTTGACAATGGTGTGCAGCTCATCGATAAACATGATGATCTGGCCGTCCGACTCCTCAACTTCTTTTAGAACAGATTTGAATCGTTCTTCGAATTCACCGCGGAACTTGGTTCCAGCGATCAGAGAACCAAGATCCAACGCGAGTATCCTTCGTCCTTTGAGTGAGGACGGCACGTCCTCGGCTATGACGCGTTGTGCAAGACCTTCAACGATCGCCGTCTTCCCTACGCCGGGTTCTCCAATGAGTACAGGATTATTCTTTGTGCGTCGCGACAGAACCTTGATCACACGTCGAATCTCTTCGTCACGGCCAATCACGGGGTCGAGTTTCCCTTCGCGCGCTGCGGCAGCGAGATCGCGCGTATACTTTTCGAGTGCTTGATACTTTGATTCGGCGTCCGGATCGGTAACGCGCTTATTACCTCGTATTTCTTTCATCGCTTTGAGTATCAACTCCGAAGTAACACCTTGACGTTGAAGCACCTGTGACGCTGGTGTATGTTTCAGTTCGAGTATAGCTAAGAGGATGTGCTCGACCGAAAGAAACTCGTCTTTCATCTCCTGAGCACGCTTCCAGCCAATCGCTAACGCGCGTTGCACGTTATTCGACGCATATACTTCCACGTTGGCACCGTGAACCTTTGGAAGCGTGTCGAGAGCGCTTTCCATTTCTCGCTTGATGTCATTTGGCTTCCCGCCGACACGCCCGATGAGATTCGCGACGAGACTATCATCTTGATCGAGTAGCGCAAATAACAGATGCTCTGTCTCGATCTGATTGTGATTACGTGCCATCGCAATCTGATGTGCGTGTGATATTGCTTCCTGTGTTTTCTGCGTCATTCTTTCCGCGTTCATTGCAGCCATTTCATCTATCTCCTGATTCGTAACGCGTTTTTTCACGTTCGATACATGACGAAACACTTTTGTTTTGCGGTGTCGAGTTTTGCCACTACTTATTGCAACACACATGCCACCCGATAAAACGCCGTAGATTGGGATTCCGTAGGCAAATACACTGTGGGCCGTATGCCATTACGACAGTGGTACTCTTATCAGATGTTACATGTAGTGTTATATTGGCAGGAACAAACTATAGAGAACGACGATAGATAAACGTTTGAGGTCCGTCGACGAAACCAAGATCGTGGTAGAGTTTACGTGCGTTCTGATTTCCGGGTCCGGTCCACAGCATCACGTGATTTCTCTTTGCAGACGCCTGATGGCGAAACTGACGGCTCAACAACCAACGCGCGAATCCCTGGCGACGGGCCTCAGGAATCACACCAACCCATTCGACGGTAACCCAACCATCAAAACCCGGACAATGGCGAAGGTGCGGGGGTACACCCCACATGTGACATTCTGCTGCGACTTTTTCCTCGAAATACAACTCAAGGCGCCACTCGTGTCGCTTTTCGTCGCCGGTCCACAGTAGTATCCATTCGGGAGGCTGCTTTTCGATGTCGTCGAGGTCGGGAACGTCTGTGCGACCCGTCATAAGAATCCAATCGTCGTCAATAGCGAACGATCGGTCAGATAGAATCCTATCGATATGTTCCCACGGTTCCGGAATACCGATCCAACCTATTCCAAACGGACATCGATCATCGGTTCCGACAGTCTCGCATCGTTTTTCAAGGAGAATAGACACCGCTTCATCGACGAGTTTCCCGGTGATTTCTATCGCGTCGGGGTCGCCGACGAGGAAACCGATATGACCGAATCGATTAGCGTCGTCCCACCGCAATAACGTCACTGCGACAGGATTTTTGTGGTCGAGTGCTACGAGCACGCTGTAGTGCTGCGGGGTGTATGGTCTACTGCCGCCGTAGTAGTGGTGCCAGAGGTTCTCGTATTTCGAGATGATCTGCTCGAAAGCGGACTCGGTAATCCTTGCACCGAGTGGTGGGATTTGGCGAATATGTCGGTTGACAAGGTTTGTAATAGTGGGAATGTATTTCGGTTCAAACGGTACGATATCGATGGCAACACCTCGGGAAAAACGACTTGCATCGTGACAAACTTGATTGTGTAATGTACAAACAGATACGCGACGCTCCCACAGATACCCTGCGTGGAACCGGTTCAGATACGCGCATTGTGATCTATCGATCCGGTGCGCTTGGTGACATGATTACGAGCTTTCCCGTTTTTTCGAACCTTCGCGCAGCGTATCCAACCTCGAGTATTACCCTTATTGGACCCCCAGATGCGTCGACGCTTGCTGTTTCCTCTGATCTTGTCGACGAGATTGTATCGAGTGATAGCGCTTGGATTGCTCAATGGTATATGCGTGACCCGACCGCTGTTGCAGACGTGCTGGGTCGAATCGATTTGGCGTTTCTTTACACTGATGATAACGACCGTAGTTTATCTGAGACACTACGTGCAATCGGAACCGCACGAGTCATCGTTCATCCACCCAATCCACCGCGTGATATGAAGCGTCATGTAACGGATTTTGCGCTTGAATCGCTCGATCTACTGGGAGTTCCAGTCTTAACTCGAACGCCGTTCGTTATTCCAGACATGAAGCTTGAATGTAACAGCGCATTGGGAACGGTTAATCGGCCGTTTCTCTTCGCGCATCCGGGGAGCAGCTCGGCATCGCGTACATGGCCGGATCTCGTCGATTGCGCCGCCGAGATCGCTTCGGAATATTCGCTTGATCTCGTAGTGAACCGTGGACCTATTGAAGTCGAGCGCGGTTTCCGTGCTTCCGATAACGTCGCCGCGCGGATCTTAGGACCGTTTGATGTGCAAACGTTGGCAGCGGTCGTTTCAAAAGCGAGTCTGTATATAGGCAACGACACCGGACCGACGCACCTCGCGGCTGCTCTTGGCGTCCCAACTATCGCGGTGTTTGGTCCCGATTCGAATTCTATCCAATGGGCGCCGCGTGGGTCTCGTGTGGAGATCGTCTCCGGGAAAGACCGCTGGCCAACGAGAGATGAGGTGCACGCGGCCGCGAAGCGGCTGA
>CAZWQW010000116.1:0-6741 GCA_964635955.1 uncultured bacterium
GCGTCGAATTGCTCCCGCCAGCTCGTGATGTAGCATGCCGGCGCCGCATGGGTGAGGCGATCGTCCGCGGCGAGCATCCACGTCGTCTGAGTACCTCCACCCGACACGCCGCACATGCCGATGCGCGTCGAATCGACCTGCGGTTGCGCGAGGAGCACATCGAGTGCGCGCATGCCGTCCCACACCCACGCCCGCGCGCTTGGCCATCCGCAAAGGAGCGCCTTCATGCCGAATACGTCGTGTTCTCGCGTCCCCCAGCCGAAGTCGTATCGATTCCGCAGCCTATCCCAGTTCATGACGCGCTCGCCCTGTCCGGGTGGGTCATACGCGAGCACGATCATCCCCTGCCGACAGAGCTCTTCGGAGAGACCGTGGTATTCCGGATACGCCTTCGCAAGCTCGCTATGCCCCTGTGCGAGGAGTACAGCAGGCGTCGTGCCGACATTGTATTGCGCGGATTCGGGGATATACAAGAGCGCGGTAACCCAATAGTCGGGCAGCGATTGGAAGCGGAGCTTGTGGATCGTCCAGCGAACTCCGTCGACGACGCGGTCGATGCGACCCGTTTCCGTCACACACGGATCCGGCCGCTCCCAGTCTGGAACGAGCACTTGCCGCAGCAACTCACGTCGCCGCGAACGCTCCGCGGGCCATTCCGCGGCCGTAATCGCTTCGCGCGCACGGTCGCCGGCATCGAGGATTTCGTTGAGCCGTTGCGCCGTCCATTGTTGGAGGAGATCCGGTTCATCCGGCTGCGGCAGGTGGATATGGGGCATGGGATACGTTCTCGCGTGAAGCGCGCCTATTCCGCCAACACGTCCCGCACGAACGCGACGTCGTCGTTCGTAAGCGGACGGCCGTGCGCGCCGACATTCAGCTGCACCTGATCGCGGTCACGGAAACCCGGAATCACGCACGCGACTACCGGCTCGTGCAACACGTACTGCAACGCCACCCGGACAAGATCCTCCGTTGCCTCGCCGAAGCGCGACTTCAGCTTCGCCATCTTCGGCGCCAGTTTCGCGAGGTTCTCCGCGCTGAAGCTGGCGTTATTCCGCCGATTATCACCTTCTTCGAACGCCGGCGGATTCTTCGCCGAATACTTGTCGAGCAATAACCCTTTTGCGAGGGGGCTAAACGCGACGAACGAGATCGACTCCGAATCGAGGAGCTTCCGCACTCGCGAACCCGGACGAATAAAGCGGTCGTCGAGCGCGTTCGCCCAGCTCTGCACTACCGTCGGACG
This sequence comes from uncultured bacterium, assembly GCA_964635955.1. Lineage (GTDB taxonomy): Bacteria > Latescibacterota > MWCZ01 > MWCZ01 > MWCZ01 > CAZWQW01. The sequence goes on from CAZWQW010000116.1 coordinate 1,247, forward strand.
AATCTTCGGAATGAGCCGTTCGAAATCCTCGTCGCTATACGCTGAGAGCCCGATCACCCGGATTTTACCCTCGTCACGAAGTCGGTGCACTGTCTCGAGCGCCTCCGGGAGGTAACAGTCATTCGCGCCGAAGTTTCCGTGATGGAAGTAGTAGATATCGATGTAGTCGCGCTGGAGGTTCTTTAGCGACTGCTCGCACTGGTGCCGCACGTGGAGCGCATCGTACGCATGCGCGGCCGTTCCGGGGAAGTGACCGACCTTCGTCGCGATTACCACGTCGGTATTTCGCCCGCCAAGGGCACGCGCGAGCATCCGTTCGGCGCGACCATTCCCATAGACATCGGCGTTATCGAAGTGATTCACACCGTTATCCAGCGCCCATCGAATCGCGTTCCGCGCTTCCTTCTCGTTGACATCGGCCCAGCCGTTTGGAACACCGTTCACCCAGTTTAGACCGCCGAGCGTCCAACACCCAAGGCTGACTTCCGATACCGTAATGTCCGATTTGCCGAGTTTGCGGTATTCCATATCGACATTCCTCATCGAAACAGGTCCGTCCCAATACAATCATCGATACTGATACGATACGACACTGTTCGGGCCAAGGCGCAGGCGATCAGAAGTACCACGCGAGGATCGCATACAACGCATTCGACTGTGCGCCGTATTCATCTCGCTCGTTGCCAAGAAACACCTGCGCTCCGACCGTCACGTCGATGGCCTGTCGTGCGCTCCACACGAGCGACGGACTTACCAACGCGGAATTGTCGGTGAGATTCATCAGCGTTGTCGCGGACAGCGTGACAAGCGGATGTGCGAGTGCCGATGCTGTCGCCGCCGCGTAATACCGCCCGACGGTGACACGACGCCCCGTCGCGAGCCCGATTACGTCGTATAGCGCTGGACTATTCGCGCCTGAGCCGTCGTAATATGCTTCGCCGCCGACGGTGAGGTTCCGCCAGTTGAATCCATACGAACCGCCGAGCGTCGCCTTGAGATACGTTTTCTGGACCTCCTCGTACGTTGGCGGTATACCAGTCATATCCGTGCGAGCATATCCGTCGTACACCGCCAGGGCTTCGCCTTTCACACCAGCACCGCCCAATGCACCGGAAAACGATCCACCGAGTACCGTTCCGTCCTCAAACCATCCGACAATCGCGCCGATATCCCATTCATCGATGTTTGTGCGTATCCTTCCGCCAATTCGCGAATTATCGAAATGTGAGCGGGGGCTTATCACGAGCTCGACATTCGACAGCCGATCCCACGAGAAACTCAACCGCGCGGCATCGATTCCCGCGCGTTCTTCCGTATCGATCTCTCCCGGCGTAAACGGCGCGAACTGGTCGAGAGGTCGGAAATAATCCGACACACCCCACGCGATCCGCTGACGTCCGAGTGTCACAACGACGTTCTCGTGATAATACTCGGTGTAAAACCTGTCGATAGTATGCGTCGCATAAACGTTCTGCGCATCAACAAGCTGCCACGAGAGGTCGAACAACTCGCCACGTTCTGTTTGCACGGTACGAAGCGCGCCGAGTGATTCGCTCCCGACCATCGATCCGGTCGTTACTGTGGCTTCGTAATCGGCGACGAACGTGAGGCTATACGTGGGGAACCACCGGAACTTCAATCGGCCGCGCGTCGAACTGAGCCAATTGGTGGTGGAGTCGGTCAGCGCAAGCGATGGATATTCCTTGACGAAGCCGCGTAGATCGTGTTCCCAGTCGATTGCGGCGGCCGGATTCGCGAGGAGAACGATCAACACGAGCGCGGCGAAAAACGCCACGGGGTGGCTACTTCGATATTTCGCGAAAAGACTAATCGCGGCGTTCATCGTCATCCACAAGTCCGTCGTGAATCTGCACGAGGCGACGGGCGCGCTCCATTACGAGTCGGTCGTGGGTGGAAAACACGAACGTGATATTCTTCGTCTCGTTCATTTCACGCATGATGTCGAGGAGCGCGCCGCCGGTTTGCGAATCGAGGTTCGCGGTCGGCTCATCGGCGAGGATGAGTGCGGGTTCCGCCGCTATTGCACGGGCGACCGCCACGCGCTGCTGCTGACCGCCAGACATCTCAGTCGGTGTTCGATGGAGATAGTCGGCGAGCCCGACATCGCGCAGGACCTGTTCGGCGCGTTGGCGGCGATCGTGTTCGTCGACGCCTTGCAGCATCATGACGAACTCGACGTTTTCCAGCGCGGTCAACACGGGAACGAGATTGTACGCCTGAAAGATGAAGCCGATCTTGTCGCGGCGAATCACGGCGCGATCGGTTTCGCCAAGCGCGCTCACGTCACGCCCATCCACCGTTACGACGCCACTATCGGGGATATCGAGGCAGCCGATGATGTTGAGGAGCGTCGTTTTCCCGGAACCCGATGGGCCGGCAATCGCCGTGAATTCGCCCGTGTCGATGGATAGGGAGATACCGCGCAGCGCGTGAGTGCGTACGTCGCCTCCGGTTATATACGTCTTATGAACGTTTTCCACTTGGACGATGGACATGAGTGCGATCCCCAGTTCGTCGGTTAATCACTTTCCGCGCATGGTCTCCGCCGGTTGCAGACGCGCCGCACGCGCAGCCGGCCATACTGCCGCGAGTATTCCCATGAAGAACACCACAATCACCGTCTGAATGATGAAATCCATTCGCCATTCGGGCATGATGACTGCATCGCTACCGAATGAAGCGAGACTCTCCGCGAACATCGAGAGATCGAGCCCGTTTCTCAGCCAGACTCCGTGCAACACCGCGATCAGAAGGAACCCACATGCTGTCCCGATGACGCTGATGAAAAACGCCTCGTAGACCACCATGCGGAAGAGCGCCCAACGGGACGTACCGACGGCACGCAAGATGCCGAACTCGCGCGTTCGCTCGAATACCGCCATGAGCATGGTGTTTACAATGCCGAACGCCGCGCCGAGGAAGATGATTGCAACCCAAATCATGATCACCGTGTCGAACATTTCGGCCCACTGGACGATAATTCGATTCCCATCACGCCATGTGCGGACGTCATACCGGTCCGTGCCGAGAAGCGCTTCGAGTTCCGCTTGCGTTTTTTCGAGTAGATCAGATTGCTGCAGCGTAACCGCGATTTGCGAGAGATCGTCGCCCATATTGAGCAGCGTTCGCGCGTCTACGAGATTGATGTAGATGATCGACTCGTTCATACTCGCCGACGGCATCTCGAAGATCCCGACGACGCGGAATGCGCCGGAGGTCATTTCGGTCTGGTCGGATCCGTCGATACGACCCTGCGCGGTGAGCACCATGCGGCTCCCCACGCCGATTGCGAGCTTGTCGGCGAGCTTCGTGCCGATGATGATTTCCTTCCGTCGATAGGTCGACTCGCCGGTGAGGTATTCCCCTTCGATGACGCGGCTTGCGACGTTGGTCATGAGCGATTCGCGGGCCGCATCGACGCCGTAAATCATCACTCCGGCGGATGAAACGGCGCTTCGAGCGAGTCCGCGCGTTTCGATTCGCGGCGTCCAATGTTCGATACCGTTGGTTTGTTCGATTGCCGCGATCACCTCGTCAGGTTCCGTAAGGGATTTGTTCACGCCGGGGTTGTCGGCGAACTCGGGGTGCTGGATCTGAATGTGCCCCATGCTACGAATCGCCGCGCTCAGCATCTGCTCGAACATCCCGGCGGTGAAGAGGATGACGAAGACCGATCCTGCGACACCGATTGCGACCGAGGAGATGATGATGATCGAGCGCCGTTTGTTTCGGAAGACGTTTCGCCATGCGGCTTTCAGAAAGATGTTCGACATCATCGCCTCTCTACGTCTGCCGTATCGCTTCGACGGGACTGAACCGGGTCGCCACTCGCGCGGGCCAGAGCGCTCCGACTAACGTCAGGCCGAAGATGACGGTTGTCCAGAGGAGCTGATCGGCGGGGTCAACCAGCGCGATGATTTCGGGCGTAAATCCCAACTCAAGCGTCATTTCTTCCCATGCTTGGACGGTGAAGGGATACGCGCGCAGGTACGCGTTCGCCGCGTATCCAATAGCATTACCAACAACCGATCCGATACACGCGATAAGAAACGCCTCGGTCATGATCAGTCCGACGAGCATTCGGCGTCGCATGCCGATGGCCCGCATGACGCCGAACTCGTGGAACCGCTCCATGACGCTCATGAGAATCGTCTCGAGAATGCTAAAGCTTGCGATGACGATGATGATTATGATGAATACGACACCGGATGCCTTATCGAACGCGATACTCGACATGATATCGGGAAGTAACTCGGCGTAGTCCATCACCTCGAACTCGTCGCCGCCGTACCGATCGCTCAAGGTCTGAAGCGTTTTGGATACGGCTCGATAGTCGTCCACGACGACGGCAAGCGCGGTCAGGCGACCTTCGGCGTCGAGCTCTTTTTGGAACAGATGAACCGGTGTGTATGCCAACGCGGCGTCGATCTGCTGGCTGCCGGTTCGGAAGATTCCGACGACCGGATGCAAACCGGCGGACATGGTGCCGTAATATCCCTGGGTGAAGTACACGAGGGTATCGCCGATCGAAGCTTCGATGTTCTTTGCGAGCACCGATCCGATCACGATGCCGACGGAATCCGACGGCTCGAGCCACCGTCCCGCCACGATGGATGTGGGTATGATGGAGACGCCGTGTTCACGCTCCGGATCGACCCCTTCGATTCGCGCGCCGCTGGAGTTCTCCTCGCCGATGGCTACGAGCGCCTCCATGGCGAGTTTGGGAGCCGCGACGGTCACATTGGGCAAGCGCACGATCCACGCTGTGTCGATCTGATCGACGTCGAACGAGTTGCGGAGGATCTGCTTCTCCCAATACCCATCGCCGTGTATCTGGATATGTCCGAGTGACAGCATGACGTTGTAGTTGATCGACTGCTGATACGTGCCGAATGCGACGCCACGTGCGAATACGGTGAGCGCAATCGCAAACGCGATCGCCAGCACGGTGAGGAGCGTTCGCCGCGTGTTTCGCCAGAGATTGCGCCACGCGAGCTTCAGCACGGTTTTCATCGCGAACGTTCCAGATTCGCGCGGGAGAACACGCCGCCGGGAATGCGCGCGTCGAACTCCATCTCGACGATGCGCATGGTGGTTCGATTGCCGCGTTCGTCTTCAGTCAGCGGCTCGACGATGTAGAGCGTCGGGATGACACGGCCGCCCATTTCCTTGAACTCACCGTATATCATCCGACGCACGATTACGGAGTCCTCGTCGAAGTAATCCTGTTGCGCGGGGAGATAGTCGGAAACGCGCGCATACGTAACGATCTGGTCCCACACCACGGGTGCGTCGGGCTTTGGAACCGAGCGAATCACGTAAACAGGTTGGGCGTCGACCGTGGTCGTATCGAGAAGCTCGTGCTCGTACTGGTCGACGAAATCGTCGCCGTGGACGATATCCTCGTTTGTAAGATCGGAGCCCATCCAGCTTTGGGACATCATCGACGGCGGGATTTTCATGCTACGTTCGAC
>CAZWQW010000117.1:0-6665 GCA_964635955.1 uncultured bacterium
GTCGAGAGTGAAAGCGCAACGTATACGATCGGGTTTAATCTCGGATCATCAGGGTATCTCACGGCAAACGTTGGGACTATAACGGTCACGTTCCCGAGCGGAACGACAATCGCTGATGGGAACGTCTCTGGCGTTACCGTAAACGGCACGAGCGCGAACGCGAGCGCGAGCACTCGCGTCGTGACGATTACGACACCGGTTACGATCGATAATAGCGGGTCGGTAACGGTGTTTTTTGGAGCAGGCGCTTCGATCGATAACCCGACGGCGGGGGATTACACGACACTGACCGTCTATACGTCGGTAGAGACAACGCCTGTTTCCGCGCAGCAGTATACGATTTCGTCGGCAGGTGATCTCTCCGTTACGTCTGTTAACGTAACCCCAAACACCGCGAACCGCGCGGCATCGTACAACCTCGCATTTCGCGTAGGAAGCGGCGGTGCGCTCACAGCGGGTTCTGGCCAAATAATCATCACGTTCCCGGAGAACACGTACGTCCCGAGCAGTATCGCGACCTCCGCGATTACCGTTTCGGCTAACAGTTTTAGCGACGAGGCGCACGCCGTCAGTGTCAGTGGTCAGGCAGTGACGATCACGACCCCGGTTTCGGTCCCCAATAGCGGGGATGTGGAGATTACCATCACGACTGGCGCGGGGATTAAAAATCCATCGAATCCGGACAATTACACGTTGACACTCGATACATCCGCGGACGATGCTGTCGATTCAAATCCCTATACCATCGCAGCGTCGAGTTCGACCGTATCGACAGCGTCCGTGTCGCTGAGTAGTTATACACCAGACGCGTCGTCAACGTATACACTGACATTCAACACCGGAACATATGGGAGGCTCTACCCGGGTAGCTCGAAGATCATCGTGACATTCCCGACTGGAACCGTCGTTGGTGCGTCGTCCGACGTTACGGTAAACGAGGAAAGCGCATCGGCTACCAACGATGTGACGGCTCGTACAGTGACAGTAACGGTTCCTGCTACCGTTGAGATCGATGACACCGATCAAGTTGTTGTCTACATTTCGACGGGTATAACGAATCCTGGACTCGGCACGTACGCTTTACAAATAGCGACCACGCCAGAACCGACACGATCTTCGTCGGAATCGTATACGGTTACGACGGCAACGCCGATTACGATATCCGGTGTCGCTCTCAACACCACGAACGCGGTCAATAGTGCCACGGAATACGCGATAACGCTTGGTGGTACTCGCGTCGCGCTCACAGCGAATAAACGGAACGACTACATCGTCGTGGAGTTTCCCGTCGGAACGATTCTCCCCTCGGGCGATATCACTGCATCGGTGACTACAGGTGGTGTTACCGTCGGCTCAGCAGTAAGTTACCCCGAAACGCGCAGGATTTACGTGTACGTTGGGAACAATAATTCCGCACAACCAACGAACGTTACATTCGCCGTCGGCGCAAACATTCAGAATCCCGCTGTACCATCGACGACCGTGTACAAGCTGAAGGTTTGGACCTCGCAGCAACCAGCCGCGGCGACGTCGGCGGCGTATACAATCGCAAAGAAGACTACGACGTCTGTTCTGGACGAGAGCGTCAGCGGGACCGCGTCGCCGAACGTCGTCGACACCTACTACGGCGGCGACGGCGACGGTAGTGCGTTTTCGGTTCTCTTCACGACCAGCTCAACGGGCCGTCTGCAGGGTGGAACCGCCGCGGGGTCAAGCTACATCACGGTAGACTTCGACAATGGTACAACCGATGGCATTTACGTTCCGTCGAGTATTACCGCATCGAACGTGCAGGTTGCCGGTGAGACGGCGAGCGCTGTTGAAGTAGTTACTCCAGGAGACGGTGGCAAGGTAATTGTCGCGGTGCCGAGTGGCGTCACGATAGCGAATAACACGGAAACGAACGTGTATTTCAACGCGGACGCGGGGCTCGCAACGACTAATGTCACCGCAGGGGATTACACCGTTACCGTGTGGACAACCGCCGACAGCGCCGCTGCGGGTGAATCCGGTTCCTACACGCTGACCGCGACGCAAAACCTGACGGTGACGCAGGCGACGGTGAACCCGACGACGATCAACGCTTCGGCGGCGTATACAATCAAGTTCACGTTGGGGTCAAGTGGCGCGCTTTCAGAAGGCGACGATATCATCTTGACGTTTCCGGATAACACGTTTATCCCTGCGTCGATACCGAAGACGGATATCCTCGTAAACACGGTTGCGCTTGCGGTCGCGCCGACGACCAATCCAACGAACCGAACGATTACATTGGATACGCCGGAAGGCGGTTTGGGGAGTCTTGCGAATGTGACGGTACAGATTTCGTCCGCGGCCGGTGTGTTGAACCCGACGGCTATTGGTTCGTACGTGGTGAACGTAAAGACCGTTGCGGAAACGAATGGAGGCAACGGCTTCGACTCGCCAGCGTACACCACGACATCGGCATCGTCGACGGTTTCCGCTGCGTCCGTTACAGTGAATCCGGCGCAGACGAGCCAACTCGCGGCATACAGTATCACCTTCAGCACCGGCGCGAATGGACGTCTCATCCCCGGCACATCGACGATCACGATAACATTCCCATCCGGCACCACGCTTGGCACCGCTGTCGCCGGTACGCCGGCATACACATCGGTAAACGAAACACCTGCAACGACAGTGACCACACCGACGGCGACCTCCGTGGTCGTGACCGTGCCATCGGGAGTCAGTATCGGTAACTCGGCGTCGGTGACGGTGGCGTTCCAGAATCAGACGAATATGATCACGAATCCGACGACCGCCGGTTCACGTACGCTTTCGGTTGCGACGTCGGTCGAGCCGTCGGCGGTGGCATCGAATGCGTATTCCATCGCGGCGATTGCGACAAACATAACGGTTGGAACGGTAACGGTGTCGCCGGCGGTTACACGGCAACCGGCGCAGTACACGATCCCGATCACACCGACGGTAACAACGGGTACGATCGGCGCGGGCGGGACGATCACGATCGAGTTCCCCGCGATCACGGTTATTCCGAACGGGACAATCACCGCGTCGTATGTGACTATTGGCGCAAGCGAAACACCTGCGTCGGCGGTGAGCGGTAATAGCAGCACGCACCGGATAACAATCACGGTTGCCGCGGAGGTTACCGGCGGAAGCGCGTCGAACGTCGTCATTTCCGTTGACGCGGGGATCGTAAACCCGAATACTCCGGGAAGTTATACGTTGAGCGCGTGGACAAGCGTCGAGCCGACACCGGTCACGTCGGCGGCGTATACGCTCGCCGATCAAAACACGTCGGTAGGAAGTCTCTCGGTTGTCGCGAGTCCGCTCGAAACGAGCACGCCGGTGCAGTGGACATGGCAATTTACGACGAGCCAATACGGTTCGCTGGCCGCGGGTGCGGATACAATCGGGCTCATTTACCCGACTGTGGCGACGTTGCCGGCTGCTGTCTCCGCTTCCAAAGTGACCGTAAACGGTGTTGCGGCGAGTAGCGTCGGGATATATAACGTGCAATCAAGCGACGATGACACGCTGTGCGTTGTCGTTCCGACAAACATTGCAGGCGGCGCGGGGGTCGTGATAGTTGTCGTGGCATCGGCCGATGTTGTGAGTCCGGCGAGCATGGATAAGTATAACTACTCTGCGTGCACCTCGGCCGATCGTAATACCGTATCCGTCGAATACTCGCTCCCTGTCGAGCTCACGTCGTTCACGGGTGCATATCAGGCCGGTGCGGTGATGCTCCAGTGGCGCACGGAGAGCGAGGTGGAGAACCTCGGCTTCCACGTCTGGCGGGCGGAGTCGGAAGACGGTCCGTATGAGCAGGTGACGACGTCGCTCATCCCGGGCCTTGGCAATTCGGCGTTCGGCGGCGACTATGAGTGGTCGGATGAGTCGCTCGTGCCGGGTATTCAGTACTTCTACAAGCTGCAGGACATCTCGTGGACGGGTCTCACGGAGATGCACGGACCGGTTCCGGTGGCGACGGGTTCGTATGACCTTTCGCTCTTGCAGAACTCGCCGAACCCGTTCAACCCGGTGACGACGATTCAGTTCAGCCTACCGGAGCGTGGCGCGGTGAACCTCGTGATCTACTCGGCGACGGGTCAGGTCGTGCGCACGCTCATCGCGGAAGAGCGCGAGATCGGCATCCATCGCGCGGTGTGGAACGGCACGGATAACAGCGGTCGCGAAGTCGGTAGCGGGATGTATATCTACCGTCTCGGCACGCCTGCGGGTACGCTGACGAAGCGGATGCTTCTGGTTCGGTAGGAATACCGCATAACGGTGTCTGTTGGGGGGCGCCGTTTGTGGGGGGCGGCACGTCGCTACGGTGGCGGGCCGCCTCTCTTTGTGTACGGGGCGAGGCTACTTCCGTCCGCCGCGGAGGTTTCGCACGCGCGACCGGATCTTCTCTTCGATATTCGGTGGAAGCGGCTTGATGACCGGATCGGGTTCCGGGATGTCGGCCGGTTGGGCGAGTGCTTCGGGGCTCGGCTGCTTCGGCACGTAGGGCTCGCGCTCGAGCATGTCGTGGAGGAGGATGAGCGCGGCTTCCTTGTCGGGGACGATTTCGCGGTCGTTCGGGCCAGACATGCCGCCGTCGGCGAGCGCCGCGCCCACGCATGAGGGGCATCCGGTGCGGCAGGGGCAGTCGCTGATGACTTCGAGCGCGGTGGTCATGATCTGCTCGGTCCACTCGAATGCCTTCTCCGCGTATCCGATGCCGCCCGGGTATTTGTCGTAGATGAATAGCGCAGGCCGTCCGAGGTTGGAGCTATCGAGCACGCCGCCGATATCGTTCACGTCGCCCATGACGTACATCGGCACGACTTCGACGAGCACGTTGACGATGCCCTTCAGCCCGTCGGCGGGCACGCGTCCCCATCGGCGGCATGCGGCGAGGCTCGTCTCCGGTGGGATGATCCACAGCGCGGTGGTTTCGAGGTGGCGCGTGGGCAGATCGAGGTTTTCGTAGCCGATTGAGTTGCGCTCGCCGAACTTGATCTTCTTGAACATGGTCACCGTGATGCTGACGGTGACGTCGCCGAAGTGGATGTGTGAGATGCGCCACTTGTCTTCGCGTGTCGTCTCGTCGATGCGGATGAACTGCTCGGTAAGCGCGCTCGTATAGTAGTCGAGCCCTTCGCGCCGCACGAACGAGATCTTCTGGTCGTGATCGAGTTTCTCGACGAAGTACGTCTCGCCCTCGTGGAGGTACACGGCGTGGGTGTGCGCGAGCGTGAATGCGCTGATCTCATCCAGCGTGCCGACGGTACGCGGTCCTTCCTCGGTCGCTTCCTGGATGGTGTATGTCACGTCGTCGATATTGCGGAGCGCGACTTGCGCGGCGGGGTATCCGCTCTGCGCCCAATGGTAGTTGCCCCGGATGCGCCGCACGTGGTGCTCGTCGGCGAGCAGTTCGAGCAGCGCGGGGGTGAATTCGCCGAAGAGACTCGCCGCTTCCTCGGCCGTGATGGGGAGCTCATGCACGGCGCAGCGGATGTGTCCGATGGCGATGTGGGGGTTGGCCGGGTCGACAATGGCGTGTTCCGGCGACTTGCCGAAGAGGTACTCGCCGTGGTGCATGATGTACTGGTCGACGGGCATGTTCTGCCCGACGAGAATCACGAGCGAGGGTGCCTCGCCACGTCCCGCGCGTCCGGCTTGCTGCCACGTGCTCGCAACAGTGCCCGGGTATCCCACAAGCACGCATGCTTCGAGTGAACCGATGTCGATACCGAGTTCGAGCGCGTTGGTGCTGATGACGCCGAGGAGCTCGCCGTTGAAGAGCTGCTTCTCGATCTCGCGCCGCAATTCGGGTAGGTATCCGCCGCGATACGACTTGATGCGGCGTGCGCGCGCCGCGCTCCGGTGTGATACCGCCTCCTGCGTGAATCGGTAGAGCAGCTCGACCATCTTCCGGGTGCGGACGAACGCGATCGTCTGGATGTCGTCCTCGATGAGGTCGGTCATGAGGCGTTGCGCTTCGGTGAGCGAGCTCAGCCGTTGGACGCGTTCGTCGTCGTCGATAAACGGCGGATTCCAGAGCGCGAACGATTTCGCGCCGCGCGGTGACCCGTCGTCGTCGATGAGTTCGACGTCGCGCCCGATCAACGTGCTCGCAAGCTCTTCGGGATTCGCGATCGTGGCGCTGGACATGAGGTACTGCGGGTGCGCGTCGTAATGATGACACACGCGCTCGAGTCGACGGAGCACTGCGGCGACGTGTGAGCCGAAGACGCCGCGGTACGAGTGCACCTCGTCGATGACCACGTAGCGAAGCCGCTCGAAGAACCGCGCCCACCGCGCGTGATTCGGCAGGATGCCCGAGTGCAGCATGTCGGGATTCGTGAAGATGAGCTGCCCGCGGTCACGCAGCGTCTTCCGCGTGTCGGGAGGCGTGTCACCATCGTACACGCCGGCGTCGACGTTCGCACCGGGAATTTGCGTGAAGAAACGATTCGCTCCGCGGAGCTGATCTTGCGCGAGTGCTTTCGTCGGGAAGAGGTAGAGCGCCGTTGCGTTCCGGTCGTTGAGGAGTCGTTCGGCGATCGGGATGTTGTAGCAAAGCGTCTTTCCGCTTGCCGTACCCGTTACAACGACGAAATCGCGACCATCGCGGGCGAGATTGACCGCGCGGGCTTGGTGAATGTACAGCCGCTCGATAT
>CAZWQW010000118.1:0-6264 GCA_964635955.1 uncultured bacterium
CGCACAAATCCTATCTTTAACATTCTCTCAGAGCGATTCAGCGAAAACACACGAGTGCGCGGAGTGATGTTTCCGTGCGCCAACAGGAGATCACTCAGATGCCGATGGAATACCGTGGCAAGTACCCGTTCTTCCCCTATGAAAAGATCAGCACGTATCCGATCAAGCAGCGGAAGAACAAGGTAACGCAGGAAAGCCTCTATTGGCCGGACAAGGTCATGGCCATGAAGCCCGAATTCGAGCATCCGGACCTTCCCAAGATCGCGGACGCAATTGTCTCCGCGCGCGACAAAGGTCAGCCGGTGATCTGGCTCATGGGCGCGCATCCGGTGAAGGCGGGCATGTCGCCGCTCATCATCGACCTCATGCAACGCGGCATCTCGACGCTCATTTGCGGCAACTTCGCAAGCGCCATTCACGACTTCGAGCTCGCGCTCATCGGTGAGACTTCGGAGGTTGTGCCGAACGCGCTTCCACGCGGCGAATTCGGCCTTGCGGCGGAGACCGGCTTCTATATCAACGACGCGATCGCGTGGGGCAATGAGCGGAAGCTCGGCCTCGGCGAAACGCTCGGTCGGGTAATCAACGGCGAAGCGAAGAAGGAACTCGACATGGAGTTCCCGTTCAAGCACGAGAGCTACCTCGCACAGGGGTACCTGAAGGGGATTCCAGTCACCATTCACGCCACCATGGGTACGGATATCACGGATCAGCACCCGAACTTCGACGGTGAAGCAAAGGGCGGATGTTCCGGTCGTGATTTCGGCGTGTTCGCGGCGCACATTCTCAAGATGCACGAGAAGGGTGGCGGCGTTTATTTGAACGTCGGCTCGGCGGTTACCGGCCCGGAAGTGTTCCTCAAGGCGGTGAGCATGGCGGCGAACATCAAGCAGCCGCCGATGGGACTGATTGCGGCCGATTTCGACATCCGTCCGGCGAACCTCAGCCACATGAACGACGAGCACAAGTACTCGTACTACTTCCGGGATATCAAGAGCGTCGTGACGCGTATCCCCGAAGCGTTCGAGGGCTCCGGTCACTACATCGAGGGCGACTTCTTCAAGGCGATCCCGGCGCTCTATCAGCAGGTTCGCAAGCGGATGGGCGAATAAGCGTCCGCACACCGACTACCGTTACGGGGCGCACGTGGTGCGCCCCCGTTATGTACACACCGGTTGAATACCGCGGGAGATACCATGGCACTGGACATACAATCAATCGTCAACGGGCTCGCCGACCATCCGCAGGAGCAGGCAGTCGTGCGCGACGTGATCGAGCATCATCCCGTCGTCGTCGAAATACTCGCCGACCTCATCGTGCGGCGTCCGCACCTTGCAAGCACCGCGCCGTCGCTGATGCGGCTCCACGCAGCGCTCGTGCAGTGCTACGATAAGGGTGGTACGTTTTTCCTCTGCGGGAACGGCGGAAGCTTCGCCGATTCGGTGCACATCGTCGGTGAGTTGCTGAAGTCGTTCGAGCGCGATCGTTCGCTCACCTCGGCACAGAAAGCCGCATTCCAAGGGCTTCCCGATGGGCCGGTGCTCGCGGGTCAGCTCGAGCAGGGGCTTCGCGGGTACGCGCTGGGCAACAGCGGACCGCTCGCTTCGGCGGTGCAGAACGACATCGAGCTGCGCGACATTCACTACGCGCAAGAACTCTACGCCATGGGCCGCCCGGGCGATGTCGTCATGGGCATATCGACGAGCGGAAACGCGACGAACTGTGCGTACGCGTTGCAGGTCGGCAAGGCGCTTGGCATGACGACAGTGGCGCTTACCGGCTCCAAGGCAAACGGCGGGAAGATGGGCAAGATCGCGGACATCCTCGTGACATCGCCGGCGACGGTGACGAAGCTCGTGCAGGAAGATCACTTCCCGATGTATCACGCGATGTGTGCGATGATCGAAGCGCAGTATTTCCCGAAGCCGCGATAAGCGACTCGGAGAGGTCCGCCGGAAATCTTAACGATAGCACAGTGCGTGTCAGTGATTACGTAGCGGTCGCGGCGAGTCTGCGTATGAGAATACCCGACATGGTCGAAATATCCGGCGAGCGCACGGCCCTGCACGGTATCAGCGAGCGCAGCTCGCCCAAACGAACTCGAAGCGCAGCGCAGAGTTCGCAGACTTGACAGCACAATCACGCGTCGGTACATTCTAAAATCTTGTCAGCAATCTGTTCGTTTTGTGATAACGAGGTTCGAAAATGCATGCGATCGTGCGAGTTGCCGGAGTGCAGGCCCGCGTTGAGCCGGGCGATACGATTCGGCTCCCGAAGTTAAGTGTCGACGCCGGCACGAGCACTACCTTTGAAGAGGTGTTGCTCCTTTCCGACGGTGAAAACGTGACCGTCGGTACGCCGACCGTTGAAGGCGCGCAGGTGACGGCCGAGGTTCTCAAGCATGACCGCGGCGAGAAGCTCATCGTCTTCAAGAAGAAACGCCGCAAGCGGTATCGCCGCACGAACGGCCATCGTCAGGACTACACCGAAGTCAAGATCACCGATATCGTCACTGCCTGATTATTCGAGGCGACGAGCGGTTTTTGTAAAGGACGGCTTATCATGGCGCATAAGAAGGCAGGCGGCAGTTCACGGAACGGTCGCGACTCAAACGCCCAACGACTGGGCGTAAAGGCATACGGCGGCGAGCTCGTGCACGCTGGTACGATCATCGTACGCCAGCGCGGAACGCATTTCAAGCCCGGACGAAACGCCGGTCGCGGTGGTGATGATACGATCTTCGCCCGTGCGACGGGTCTTGTCGTGTTCAAGGACAATAGCTTCGGCAAGGGCAAGGTTGTCAGCATTGATCCGGTAGAAATCGCCGAGTAAGCGCGAAGACATTTCCGAAAATGATACGAGCCGTCGTTCTCACATGAGGACGACGGCTCGCTGCATGTACCGTTGATATCGCGGTTACTGACGTCTGCGCCCGTCGCGCGTCTCACGTGCGCGTCGATATTCGTCGAGAGAGATCGCCCTGTCTTCTCCATCTGAACACCGCACGGTAACGGTCTCGGTGAAGAAATCGAGCTTGTTGATCTGCCCGTCGCAGCCGTCGAGTACAACGCGCGTGCCTAATCGCGGGAAGCGGTCGCGCGCTTCGACGTAGAAGTCGTGCTCAAAGCGCAGGCAGCACTTGAGCCGACCGCACATGCCGGAGAGCTTCGACGGATTCAGCGAGAGGTTCTGATCGCGCGCCATTTGCGACGTGATCGGCGCGAATTCGTTGAGGAACATGGAGCAGCAGAGCTCACGTCCGCACGGCCCGATGCCGCCAAGTCGTTTGGCTTCGTCGCGGACGCCGATCTGGCGGAGCTCGATACGCGTGCGATAGACTGACGCGAGTTCGCGCACCAGCTCGCGGAAATCGACGCGGTGCTCGGCAGTGAAGTAGAAGATGACCTTGCGCCCGTCGAGTTGATATTCGACATCGACCGGCTTCATGGTCATTCCGCGCCGCTCTACACGGTCGCAGAAGTCCTGGAACGCCTGTTCTTCACGCGGACGAAGCTGGCGCCACCGCGCGAGTTCGCGTTCGTTGGCGATGCGCAGGATTTCCTTGCGTCCGCCCTTTTGTCGACGCGATCGGAGCTGCTCGCTCACCATTCCGATGCGGCCAAGGTCTTCGCCTTTATCCGCATCGACAATGACGTACATCCCCGTGGTGACGTCGACCCGACTCGTATTCCGAAACACCGCGCGACGGTTCCCTTTGAAAACGACTTCCGCTAATGGGCTATCGGTATCGTCGTCGGGTTCTTCGTCTCCGTTGTGCTCGAACTCGTCTCTATCTTCAAGACCGCGGAGTTCCTCTTCCTCGGTCCGTTCTCGTATGTCTCGTCCCATACACGTGATTCCCCTGCCGGAGGGATTCCGGCGTGCTTCTATCTATGCGAAACAACCATGTCGAGCGGCGGGAATGTCGGTTCCGTGCCGAGTCGACGTTGGTCGCGCGGGTAGAGTGTCAACGCTGTCAACACCGCTTCCGGAGTGACGTTGCGTCCGAGCATTTCGTATGACCGGTCAGCTTCCTCCAGCCACTGGATGAGCCGCACCCGTCCGACTTTCCGCGCCCATTCGAGCGCTGGTTCGAGTTCCCGTCGCGGCGGCTGAAGCTCCTCGACGGCGAGTATCAGATCGCGCATCCACCAGATCATCCAGCGGATAAACTCACTCACGTCCGCCGGTGTCATATCGTCGACCGTCGCGCGCACGTCACCCATGATATCGGCGGTTTTCTGCTTCGGGTCCAACGCGGTGACGATCATCTTCGCTGCGTCGCGGCGCAATTCGTTCGTGTCACCACCGAGTAGCGCGATTGCCTGCCAGAAATCGCCCTGCGCAAGCGGCGCAATCGACTGCGCGTCGCTTTCCGACGCACCTCGCGCGGAGAGCAGCGCGGTGATCTCGTCCTCGTTGAATGGCGGTATGCGTGTCTCATGACAACGCGAACGCACCGTTGGCAATAAGTCCTGCGGCCGTGCTGATACCAGTATGATCGTGACGTCGTGCGGCGGTTCTTCCAGCGTCTTGAGCATGATGTCCGCCGTCGCCTCGTTGACACGATCAGCTTCCGCGATCAACGCGACTTTGTAGTCGCCCTGCCACGGTGACATCACCGCCCACTGAATCATCCGCCGGCCCTGATCAGCGGTAATACCCCAGTTCGCACCGACTTCAGCAGGCGCATACGGATCGCGAGCGATCGAATCGGCAACTGGCTCGAGCCCGCTTTCGGTGCCACTTCCGCGCTGCGATACCGGCGGCAGCGGTGATACGCAGAGAAAGTCCGGATGATTAAACAGCGCCGACCATTTCTGCTCGATGCTCAGGCCGAGAAGCTGTTCGGCGAGCCGTAGCGCGACGACATACGCGCCATGCCCACCGCCGCCGGTAAGGAGCAGCGAGTGCCCCAGTCGTCCGCTCTGTTTTGCCCGCATGAGCCGGCCGAACACGTCGGCATGCGGGATATCGTTACTCAACGGCGCCATACGGCGACTCCCGTTGATGCGTGCTTTCACTCACGCGCAGCCTATATGACCGTCGCGCCGGATGTGTCGAAGAAATGCACCCGTGCCATATCGATGCCGATGGTGATCTCGTCGCCGATCTCCGGCAACACATGCGGATCCACTCGCGCGATGATGTTCGACTCGCCGACGCTCAGGTACAGATACGTTTCGCTTCCCATCGGCTCGACAAGATCGACTTTCGCCGTGATCCGCGCCGGATTTTTCGCTGTGTCGAGGTTCGTACCGCTGAACAGCCATTCGGGACGCACGCCAAGCGTCATTTCCTCACCGGAGAACCCGCTCAGTCGCTCGCGAATTCCATCCGTGAGTGCGATGCTGAACACGCCCGCATCGAACACGAGTGAGTCGTCCTGCACAACGATGCGGCCTTCGACGAAGTTCATTGCCGGCGAGCCGATAAAACCAGCAACGAATCGGTTGGCGGGTTGCTCGTACACCGTTACGGGCGGATCGACCTGTTGAATGATGCCGTTGTCCATAACGACGATACGGTCACCCATGGTCATCGCTTCGGTCTGGTCGTGGGTGACGTAGATCATCGTTGCTTCGAGCCGTGAATGGAGCTTGCTGATCTCCGTTCTCATGGCGACGCGGAACTTCGCATCGAGGTTCGAGAGTGGCTCGTCGAAGAGAAACACTTTCGGATGCCGCACGATGGCGCGTCCGACAGCGACGCGTTGGCGCTGTCCACCGGAAAGCGCCTTCGGCTTCCGAGCGAGTAGCGTGCTGATGCCAAGAATCTCCGCGGCGTCGCGTACGCGCGTGTCGATGTCCTTCTTCGGGAACTTGCGAAGTTTCAGACCGAACGCCATGTTGTCGTAGACGCTCATGTGCGGATAGAGCGCGTAATTCTGGAACACCATGGCGATATCGCGGTTCTTCGGTGGCACGTCGTTTACGAGTCGCCCGTCGATGTAGATTTCGCCCGAGGTGATCTCCTCGAGTCCCGCGATCATGCGGAGCGTCGTCGATTTCCCGCATCCGGACGGTCCGACGAGAACGACGAACTCCTTGTCCTGGACGGTGAGGTTCGCCTTATCGACGGCGACCACGTCTTTATCGAAGATCTTCGAGACGTCCTTGAGAACGACCTCCGCCATGGTATCGTGCCTTTCGCGGTGGAAAGATGCGGCGCGGTGAAACGTGGCGCGCGCCGGTCTGAGTCGTTGCCTTCGTAGATACGAAAGCCGATTCCGTGAGGAATAATAGTACGGCGCGGCGCCCGCCG
>CAZWQW010000119.1:0-6150 GCA_964635955.1 uncultured bacterium
AAAATCACCATCCTGCTCGCGAGTCTCGCGCGCGAACACCGCTTCCTCTGTCGCTTCCCCGAGCATCGGTTCCTTCGGAGCTCATACACGGTGCAGGAACCGCTCTACAAGGGCGGTCCCGATATGCATTTCGGACCATTCGAGACGAACAAACCGGAACAGATCGCGCGGTCCGGTATGGACGACTACTGCATCAACATGCCAAGCCAATACGTGACGTGCGCGCGCGCGTATGACCTCGTCTTCGACCAAATCGACGGCGATCCCGAGCTGATCGCGTTTCTCTCCGAACGGATACCCGAGATCAACGACGGCGAATCGGCGCGGCGTTGGATCGAAACGTTTCTGCTCCGAGCCGGCGCACAAGCGAGTCTCGACGACGCCACCGCGAGCAACCTTCCGGAGCCGCAACGCGGCATGATCTACCTTATACGCGCACTCGGTATCCCCGAAGCGTATGAGTTGACTGATTGGCTTGTAAACGGTGGCGGTCATGTAGCGAGAATGCCCGTCAATTACTATTACAAGGACGGCGCCGCGTATGAATCTACCGGCGGGTACAACGGTCATCACGTATCCGCTCTCGTGCCGATCGAGGAAGGATTACGGGCTCTACGAGACGCTCATCCGGAGCTCCATTCCGCCGACCGATTCGACCCGTTCACCAGCGGTGAAACCGACGCGCCGAGCCGGTACCGCGATATCGTTCGTTGGCCGTTGGAAATCGTCATCGCTCAGCTCAGCCATCCTTACATCGGCGACACCGGCGATATCCCGAATACACGCGAACTTCCTCCGATGTCCGTCATGTCCATCAGTAACGCAATCGAGACCTACCGCCGCATCGCCGATGTGTTCCCCGATGACGAGCGCTTCCGAATCGCACTGGAGCTCCTCGAACAACGCGAGGCGCGCATACAATCCGAACAAGCGAAGACCGAGCGGAATGGTGGATTCTACACATCCGAGCGACCACCGGAGATCGATCTCAAACCGGACGACAGGCTCTGGCAGCCGTCGCGCCTCTCCGATGGGTACGGGGTCGGGATCCTCGAATCCGGACCGAAAACCGCCGACGGCCGTCGCGGCGTATGGCTTTACTACGGCGATCATCCCGGCCACTCACATGAGCAGCAGCTCGATATCGGTCTCTTCGCGCATCGGCGGAATCTCCTACGCCACATGGGGTATCCATACTCGTGGCAACACATGGATACGTGGGACGGCTCGTGGATCACGCACCATACCGTGCGCGTCCTCGGCCCGCAAGGGTCGCCGTGGTGGCGCACGACGGTGAGTCTCTTCCATGATCCCGCTGCGGATTTCGATAATTCGCGAAATATCGAATCGTCCTTCCGAATCGTCGAAGCTGCCGGGTACGGCGTCACTCGGAAGCGAGACGCGGACGGCGTTCGTGCCATACCCGGATACGGTATCCGTCGTTCGGTCTGCCTCGTCGATACATCACCCGATGAGAACGGCAATTCGGGATTCTACGCGCTCGATCTGTTCAGCGTCACCGGCGGGAATGAGCATTGGTGGACATTCCACGGACCGCCAGGAGAACTCGACGTCGCGAACGCGGAATCGTTCAGCACGCAGGAAGGCGGCACTGTCGCGGGTGCGGATGTGCCGTATGGTGCGAAAACCGACGATGAACTGAAGTCGCTCGCGTATCTCTACGACGTGCGCCGCGGCGCTGGACCGACGACTGCGACATGGGCGCTCGATGACGCCGACGGCCTCAGTCTCCGAGTGCGCCAGCTTACTCCGGTAGCGGGCGAGACGATTCTCGCGCGCGGACGATCGCCGCACGCACCGGCCGATGCGCCGCCGTATGAACTCAATTGGCTGCTCCGACACACATCAGCGGGTGACTCCGCCGTCGACGATCATTTATCGACCTTCATATCGCTCATCGAATCGGACACGAAGCTGCGGATCGAGCATGCGGAACCGATACTCCGCGCGGGACTAACCGGTGCGCGGGTCGATCTCGAGGAGGTTACGCACACGATTTTGCGAGCGGAGGATCCGAAGGTCGAGCACGAACTTGCCCCGGGTATTCGCTTCCGAGGTCGCGCTGGGTTTATCGAGCGCGACGCCGCGAGTGGCCACGTACGTCGGATGTCGCTTGTTGGCGCGGGTTCGTTGACAGTCGATGGGCGCGGTATCCGGAGCGGTGCGGCGGATTGGCGTGGCGTGATAACCGCCATCGACGCCGACGCGCGGACGATCGATATCGATGCGGATACGCCGCCGGAGTCGCTGGTCGGTCGATATCTCATGATCGCGCGCAAACGACCGGGTGAAGATGGCGCGGACACGTTCGCGTACCGCGTCGAAGCGGTGGAAACGACACCCGACGGTGGCGTACGGTGTCACGTGAACTGGACGCCGCGTATCGGTGCTGGTCGCGTTGACGAGTATGACGGTGACGTGATTGTCTACCATGGATCGATGCCGCTGGCGGGATCGCGCGTGTACTATCGCATGGCGCATCTCGTGAATGGGGAAACCGGCGCGCGCGCACGTCTCGCTGAAGTGCAAAGCTCGTGGGCGAATCCGCGCACGAAAATCAGCGCCATTCCGAAAGATCGTGCGAGTATCACCGAGCAATTCCCCGTCGGCTCGTCATTCTCCATCGATGAGATCGGACCGGGCGATACGGTCGACGTTCACGGATGGACCGAGACCCGCTTAGGCGATGACGGTGAATGGATCGTCAATGCGAGCGGACCGGCGGAAGTCCTCTGACGAAAGGGACGTTGGAACTGGTCTCGGATTTGCACACACATACCGTACGCGATACATTTGGAAAACGTCGCTTTATCTCTGGAGTTACGGTATGGTAACGTCCCTTCGGAAAATCCTGTTGACCGCTGCAGCGGTTGTCGTGATGACGGTGTCCGTCGGCGCACAAACCGTCGAACTGCCGCCGGTGTACCTATCACAGGACCACCTCGCGGTGATCTATCGGAGCGATGTCAGCGTGGCGAAAGCGGATTCTTTCGCCCGCGCAATGGGGCTTATTGAATACCGCGCGACCGAGGATCAGTATATCCCCGATCCGCTGAACATGCACGTCTATACGCTCAACCGCTCGATTCTCCCGCTCCACCTCACCGTACAAGATATGGCGCATCGGCTGCGGATGCGCTGGCCGCATATCGTCTACATGGCGCAACCACTCGATCACGAGTTTTCGATTCCATCGCCCGACGAACTAATGGTGCGGTACGATAACAACGTACCGTGGAGCCGCGTCGTGTACCTTCTCGAACAAGTTGGCCTGACGGTTGAACGACGGGGGAGCAATATCGCGTTCGCACGGGTGAATCGGGATGAGGTCGGATCGCTACCGACCGCGGCGATGCTCGCTGACCGGCTTCGTGCTGAGCATGGCGACGTGTTCCTGTACGCCGAGCCAAACACCTATTTTTACGCGCAACAACTCATCGACGCGTCTGTCGTCGCGCCGTCGACCGACGCCGCCATACGCGTCCTGCCGAATCCGTTCAACCCCAATACGGCGATTCACTACGATGTCACCGAGTCCGGTGATGTATCGCTCATCGTCTACAACGCCTTCGGACAGCGCGTGCGCACTCTCGTCAGCGGAGAACAGACGAGCGGCGTCCATCGTGTCACCTGGGATGGCCTCGACGATTCGGGGCAACGGGTCGGCTCGGGTGTCTATGTCGTGCGTTTGAAGACGGAGAAACAGACGGCCGTCGAGCGACTATCGATCACGTACTGACAGGTATATCGCCGATGATACCGTCGGTGTACCTCCACGTACGATCTCACCATCAATGACGCCGGATTTGAACACTCCGGCACTTCCATAAACCTTCCGCATCACGTATCATCGAATGAAGCCGCGTGCCCATCAACGCGGTGTGTACGCGCTTAAACGTTCTCTCGCATGGAGTCGCCGCCGATGACCGATGCACCGATCACGTGGAAACCGCCAGCAACGTTCGACGAAAACGCACCCGGGCTCGGATTGCCGCAGCTTGAGGGCATCGATCACCGACTGATCTACGATCCGAAACCGTGTCGCGCGAATATCGACGAGGGCGGTGACGGGCAGTATGAGAGTCCGGTCCACGGGACGTTCAACCACCATCCGTCGATCATCCTGCACGATGACCTGTTCATCGTGACGTGGACGAACCATAGTCGCGACGAAAACGGTCCCGGACAGCGCGTTCTTGCACGCACCGGCATCTTCGCGAAAAACCGTGAGGATATCGATTTCGGCGACGCGTTGGGAAGTATGAGCGAGCTTGCGCCGCAACCGGTTCCGGTCATGCGTCGGCCGTTCCAGCACGATCCGCACGTCATCTACCCGTACGCCACGGGTGCGCTGCGCTTGATTAACGATTCGCTCTATTTCTTCGGCAACATCATGGCGTGCCACGGTTACACGAACCTCGAAGAGAATCGCGTCCCAACAAAGCCGCTCCCGGCGGACCAGTGGAGCGATGACCTGGATGTCGACGCCGGTTTCTTCTTCGACGTGTGGTTCCACCTCGGTCTTTCGTGGGTGCAGAAGTGGCGGGTTCAAAAGGGGCGACTCATTCCCGATTCGGCCATGTTCCGGATGACGCCGCTACGTACCGAGATCGAAATCACCCCGGGACGCGTGAAGCGCGTCGCCGATCTGCTGCCGCCGTATACGGAGATGGCGGCGTTCGAAACGGCGGATGCGGTAACCCGTGGTGACGTGGAGAACGGAACGCCGGTGTCGTTTCATCGGACGTTGAAGTACGCGCCGGGAACGGTGCATATTGCGGCGGACGGCTTGAACGCGCTCGCGCACGGCGCAGAGTTCCGGCGACCGGACGGGTCATGGGTCGTGTTGCGCGATAACCTGCTCAATCACGGGCACTATTACGCCGCGGAGAAGGTCGCCGAAGACGATGTGTATCCACCGGCGGTCGAGACGAACCTCTACGGCGGCGCGCAGATGATCGCGGGCGAGCTTGCCGATGGTCGACCGTGGATTATCTGCAACAGCTACGACGATTACTTTCACGCCGCCGACCGCAGCCGCAAGGACATGTTCCTCACGCTCTCCGACGATGGACGGGTGTTTGACCGAACATGGCTCCTGCTGCACGTCGATCGCACGCCAGATGGCGGCGTGTATAAGTTCGGTGGGCCTCAGTATTTCACCCACGTCGAGGTCGGTTCGAACATCTGGGTGGTATACAGTATCACAAAAGAGCAACTCGGCATCACGAAGATTCCGACCGCGCTTTTCGACGCCGTGTAATAGCAGACTTGCGTACTACCAATGGATACGAAGACGAATCAGACAGCGAGCGCGGCCTCGAACGATCGAATTCGTCGGTATTACGACGCATTCGATGAATGGGGAAGGCTCAATGCGCCTGCGGGGCAGTTCGAGTTCCAGCGCACGATGTTTCTGCTCCAACACTATCTCCCGACCGCGTGTCGCGTGCTCGATCTCGGCGGTGGACCCGGGCGGTATGCGATTGCGCTTGCGCGGCGTGGCCACCGTGTGGTGCTTGCGGACATCTCGCCGGAACAGATCGATCTTGCGGAGCGCAAAATCCGTGCGACGGATGTGAAGGATCAGATTGAGCGGATCGACATCGTCGACGCGGTGGATCTGGGTATATACGAAGACGCGTCGTTCGATGCCGTTGCGGCGCTTGGTCCGTTCTACCACTTCGTTTCCGAGGAACAACGGCGCAGCGCGGTCAGTGAAATCCGTCGCGTGCTTCGTCCGTCAGGGCTCGCATTCGTCTCGTTCATACCACCGCTCGTCGGGGTGATCGGCCTGATAGAGCGCGCGGCGGCTGATCCCGCGCAGGTCGATCCCGCGGCGTATGAGACCGCGCTCGACGGTGGCGTCTTCCACAATCGCACCGATCGCGGGTTTCAGGAGGGCTGGTTCGCCAAGCCTGACGAGATCACCGGTCTATTTCGCGATGCCGGATTCACGCGGTTGGATCTCGTATCGATTCGCGGGCTCGCGTATGGCCGTGAGGAGACGATTCTGGCGATGCGCGAGTCGAAGCCTGATCAGTTCGCGGGTATCATGCAGGCGTTGCAGAAGAGCGCGCGCTACCCGACGGTGATCGCGACGTGCGGACACGCGGTGTATGTAGGGCG
>CAZWQW010000120.1:0-1335 GCA_964635955.1 uncultured bacterium
CGCCGAGATTGCTAATCTGATCGGCGGCCCGTACGCGAGTCAGTTCCGCCTCGATATCGATCTCGCTGAGCTTCCAAGTGCCATCGCGGGACTTGATCTTGCGGGTGTCGTAAGTGCTGTCGGTGATGTGACGTGGAGCGATACGCCGGAGGTCGACCTCGCGGTACGTTCCGACGCAATCACGACGCCGTGGGTCGTCGCAACCGACTTCCAGCTCGACGCGGCTACGGATTCAGCCGGTCGCATCGCCATCGACGGCGCATCGCGTCTGCTCGAAGGGGCGCTGACGTTGAACGCGTTGGTTCCGCTGACCTCCACCGATCAGACGTACACGGCCACGCTGGATATCGAGGACATTGACATTGGTGCGATCGCGCGCGTACCGGGTCTCGTAGAGAGTTTCGCTCCGATGGAGCCGAGCGGCACGATTTCGCTCACGGCGAGTACGAGAGGCGCATTTAACCGTCCGAGCGACGGGATTGTACCGATGGAATCCGTCGATCTCACGGTAACGGCGCGTGACCTCGTCGTTGCGGATGTGTCGTACGGCGACGCAACAATCGCGGCGCAAACCCGTGGCGCCGATGTAGATGTTCGCGCGGAAGTCATCGGCGTCGTTGCGGAAATGACCGGTGCGCTACTAAACGCGGACGATGCGGACTTGGTGGCACGGGTGCGCGTTGACGCCCTCGATGAGACACTCCGGGCGTTTGGCGTGCGGGAAGTTGGCGGCACGATTGCGGTTGATGCGCGGGTGACCGGGGCGTTATCAGCACCGACGGCGGAACTTCGCGTGTCGTATACCGATCCGATACTCCCGGGGGTTCGTATTGCGGATGTCCATCTGGATGCATTCCTCGACCGCGCGGATGAACTCCGCGCGACACTCGGTACGGTCGATTCGCTCATCACCGGATCGGTGCTGATATCCGATGGATTGACCGTCCTCGACGACCTTCAGCTCGCGATTGGACCGTGGCGCGTGGGAAATCTGCCGGGAAACCTTCGCGAATCGGTCGGGTTGGACGGTGCGTTCAACGTCAACGTGATTGGATCAGGTCCGCTCAGCGCGCCACGAATCAGTGCGAAACTGCGTACAACCGAGATGACATTGCGCGAAGCGTCGCTCGGGAGCTTCGCCGCGAATGTCGAGTACGGCATTGACGCGGTCACATTCGACATGCGGAACGACCTCAACACGCTCGACATCACGGGCACGGTGTCGCCAACGGGTGCGGCACTATCGAGCGTCGCGCTGCAATGGCAGGCGTTCGAATTCGGCGCGGTCCTCGCCGCGTTCACCGGCCAGCCCGTTGAAGACGTCGCGGGAGTCTC
>CAZWQW010000120.1:1435-6109 GCA_964635955.1 uncultured bacterium
GCGAACGGGTTTCTCCGAGCGGAAGACATCCGCTGGAAGTCCTTCGCAGTGGACTCCATCGGTGCACAACTTTCTCTCGCGTCGGATACACTCAGCATACCCGACCTGCACGCGCGATTCCCGTTTGGACAGCTTGACGGATCGTTCATGGCAACATTGAACGCGCTCGGAGTTCCCGTTCCCTCGAAGATCGATCCGGTGTTCGGTGTCAATCTGGTTTTTGACCGTATCGGTGCCGAGATCGATCAATGGGAAGGTCTGCGTTCCGGTCGAATCGGACTTTCGGGCGCGTTCCACCTGACGGGAACGGAGCTGGCCGAACTCGACTCGTACCGTGGGGTATTCCGCCTCGATTCCCTGCTTGTCGATGCACCGTTCGACCGTTCGCTCGCCCTGATAGAGCCGTTCACTCTGCGCATCGCGACCGACATCGACGAACCACTAACGAACCCCGTCCGACTCGCGCAAGTCGTCGGCACGGATACCGTCGGCATAATCGTTGTCGCGCATCGCCCTGACGCCAAGTCGCTCGGACTCGATCTGGTCATCGACGAATTGCAGCTCGCCGATTTCCGGCACCTGATCATGCCGCTCGCGAATCTGCCAGAAGACCTCGATGGCGCGCTGTCGGTGCACGCGTCGTGGGACATGAAAACGGATGAGCCGCACGCGCGTCTGGCTACGCGGCTGATTGCACCGATGGGGTATGGCGTGCAGGCCGACTCGATACGGTTTTCCGCGTCGATCGATCCGGAAAACGCCGTAATCGAGGAGGGATACCTGTTTTCGTCGGTCGATACGCTACACATCGAAGGCGGCGTATCGTTCGCCGATGAGACACTCGGTATTCGAGTTCGCGCGGATCGGTTCGAGGCGGTGAACGTCGTGTTGCCGAGTCTTCCGCCGATCGACGAAATCGTTCCGCCTGCACCGTCACCAAGAGCCGCGCCGTTGCCGGGTGCGACGCAGCATGTCCAGTATCTTCCACCGAGTATGAGTGGCGAGGACATCACAAAGGCACACGGTGTGTTCGATCGTGTTATCGACGAAGGCACCGGTCGACGTCCGGAGAACGATCTTGCCGCGACGATTCCCGTAGATCTGGATATCCGGGTGGAGGGCCCGACCGCGTCGCCGGAATTCGACGGCTTCGTTCGATTGCGCGGTGCGTACCTCGACCTGCGGATGCTCGATCAGCCGGTATGGTTCACCGATCCGCTCGAAATCGCACTCGGCGGCGACGCCATCAGCATCGACAACTTCGCGATCACCATCGGCGGGTCGGATGAGATTCTGTTACGCCGCATCGCCTACGCGCTTGACGACGGTGCGTTCGATTTCGATATCGGACTTGATCGCGTGCGGTTCGGTATCATCAGTTCGGACCGCGTCGTGCTGCCGAAGTACCTGCGTCCGTTTGGATTCGCGCTCAAGCCGCTTCTGGAAGCGTACTACACCGACCGGATCGGCACATTCACGCTGGGTTCCGACATCCGTTGGCACGGGACTCCCGCGGCGTCGTCACTCAGGGGTAACGTCGCGTTCTACAATTCGGTGCTGCAGGCGCGTGTACCGGAGCCACAGGACCTCCTCGCACCACGTCCCGGCACCGGTGGTGGTGGCGGAGGCGGCGGCGAGTTCATGCCGGGCGTGGATATCCTCATCAACCTGACAACGCCGGATTCGATCGCAATCAACAACAACATCTCAAACAACGCTTCAGTCGGGTTCACGCTCCAATTTACCGGAATAGGCGAAGCGCCGAAGCTGCAGGGTCGCGTCGATATCTCCGAAGGCTCGACATTCCGGTATCTTGGTCGCGAATTCGTGGTGAATCAGGGCACGATTCTCTTCTCTGATCCCGAGTCATTCACGCCGAATATCGACCTGCAGGCGACATCTTCTTTCCTCGGCGTGGAGGAGCAGACGAACTACCGGGTGGAGATCGCGGTGAGCGGGACGTTCCCCGATCTCATCCGCACGGAGTTTGTCGCGTATGCCGGGACCGGCGCGTCGGAGGAGGTCATCCTCGACCAGCGGCAGGTGATTACGCTGCTGCTTTTCGGTACGACTGAGGTCCAATTGCAGGCGCAGGATCGGTTCAACCGGTTCCTCGCGAACCAGGGTTTCGCGGCTGCCTCGGCGGCGCTTGGGAGCATGGTTCCGCTCGATCAGGTCGCAATACAGCAGCGGGAAACGGATACTGGTGGCATGGAGTCCGGGACGGTGACGGAGCTTCAGGTCGCCGAGACATTCCGCATCTTCGGTCAGCATGTGCGCGTATCAGTCGCCACGCCGGTCAACGAGATCTCGACATTGGGTTATCAGCGAGCCGAAGCGAGGTGGTATATCCTTCGGCGACCTGAACGATGGCAGAATCTCGAATCGCTTTCGCTTACCGTGGGCAACGAAACGGCGAGTCGCGATGATGTTCGGCAGATCGTGGAGAAGGAAGAGTGGAACGCGGACATTCAGGTGCGGGTACGGTTCTGACATGAAGCGACCTTTCCGACGATACATCCTGCTCTCCGGCGTGCTCGCGCTGTTCTTCGGCGTGCTCGTGGGCGAAAGTCGCGCACAAGGTCGCCAGCGCCCTGAGCGGTATATTGACGAGATCATCGTCACCTACCTCGGTGTACGTCCGCCCGATGTTGGCGAGAAATGGGAGCAAGTTGCCCGTCGTGACGATGTGAAGCGTGTTATGGGGTTGTACGAGCCGAATTGGCGGAATCTGTGGTTTCCCGTTGAATACGACGCGGCACAACTCGCCGCCGATACGTCTGCTATCGCGACGTTTTACCGGAACCTCGGCTATCTCGAAGCGAAGGTTGCGACTGCGTCGACGGAGCCCGCCGGTCGGGATGGTCCGCTCGAACTTGTCGACGTGGTCGTTGTCATGGCCGGCATCGCCGACAGCGTGCGGTATCGGCTGACGAGGGTGGTATTCGAAGGCGTCACCGCGTTGGATACGGCGCTGTTGGTGAGCGAGTTCGCGGAGAAGCATCCGGAATCAGGGCGTTTCTATTCTCCGGCGCAAGCGGTAAATAACCTCGTCGAATTGGGTGTTCTTTACAGCAACGAGGGATACCTCGACACCGAATCGGTGCGTATTAACCAGTCGGTGACGATCGATCGGCGCGAACGCACAGTCGTCGAGCGGTATCGTGTGGAAGAGCTGCGGCCGTATAGCGTGGCCGGGCTGCGGGTTCTCAACGAAGATAAGCTCTCGATCGACTCCACCGTCATTACTGAAGCGCTGCACGACGCAGAGCTTCGCGAGGGCGGGCTGTTTTCCCGAAGCGGTATCGTCACCGCGGAGAACTACCTGCTTGACTTGAATGTATTGAGCATGGCGCGCGTCACGCCCGATTCGGTCGACAATCACATCGCCCAGTCCGATGGAATTACCGCGCCGCGCCGCGCCGTTGTCGACGTATCAGAGCGCCAGGCTGGTGACATCCGTGGATCGGTCGGTTGGTCGTCGGTATACGGTTGGCGCGCGGAAGAAGGCGTCTACTACCACAACTTCCAGCGGAAAGCACGAACTATCGGGCAGGAATCCGAGGTGATCTTGGAGCCCGGACTGGGCGAAGGACACGTCGCGCTGGAGAAACTCCGCTTTGCCGCGCTCTACGGACAGCCGCGAATTGCAGTGCCGCAGTGGATACCGGTATTTGGCGGGAACGGATTCCGCGTCCGCATGGATCACCAGCTCTCGTCGACGTGGGAAGACAACGACGTCACTGCCGAGACGATCACTGGAACGGTGACATCCGGCTCGACAAGCAGCGTTACGGAGCACTTCACCGAGGAGGTGCGGACGCGTCAACTCGCGTGGACCATGAGCCTTTCGCGTCGATTCGGCGCATTCACCCGGCTCGGCGCTTCAATTCAGATTTCGCGAATCGATAGCGTCGATGCGCTCTTCGACGGTGGAACGAATACGCGATACAACCAGGCGCTGATCCTGAGCGGCACCTACGATACGCGCGACAACTTCCTGCGCCCAACCAACGCTGTGGTACTTTCGGGTAAACTGCTCCTCAGCGATCCGGATTTCGCGGCGGGCGTCATGACGGTTCGTCCGGAACTGGTCGCGCAGGTGTACTACCCGCTCAGCGACATCACCACGGGCGCACTCGCGGTGAACGCGGGGCTGTATCACGTCTCGGCGATATCGAAGTATACGATCCCTGACCTCTTTTGGCGGAGTCAGCAAACGCCTGTCGTGCGCGGATTGAGCCGCGACGATCTTACGGCGAGTAGTCACACGATCCAGACGCTTTCCGGCGCCGATTCCACCGTGTCGCTTGCACTGCCCGCCATGGCGTATGTCATGGGACGCGCTGAAATCCGTGTGGACCCGTGGCGGAAACTTGGTGCGACGTTTTTCGTTGATGCAGCGCGCGCGTGGACACCGGATGTGCCAGTGTACTCGCAGCGCGACACCGTGCAGACCGATGCGGGACAAGAGGTGCGGCTCACACACGGCTACCGCCTCGATCAGCTCCAATCGACGGGCTTCGACGCGATCAAGCCGGCGAATATCGGTGTGAGCGTCGGGTTCGGCCCTCGGTTCTACTGGGTGCTGCCGATTCGCGTGGACGTTGCGTGGGCGGTCTATGGCGGTCGCGGCTGGAAGCTCGAGTTCGGCATCGGGCAGGCGTTCTAAAG
>CAZWQW010000121.1:0-3362 GCA_964635955.1 uncultured bacterium
GTGCATGACGAAAGCGCTCTCGACGCGATAGTCGAAGCGATTCGGATCATGGAGCGGAACCACAAGCGCGACGAGATCGGTGAAAGCGCTGAGGAAGCATACCGACTCCTTCACGATGTCGAAGCGCTGATGTCGCCCAATGCGACGAGACGCTGGCGGTGGCGGTTGCTCATGCTACGCGCAACGATCGATCAGGAGTTGTACCGTCACGGCGGCAAGCGAAAGGGTGAAGT
The DNA here is from genome assembly GCA_964635955.1 of uncultured bacterium. GTDB lineage: Bacteria > Latescibacterota > MWCZ01 > MWCZ01 > MWCZ01 > CAZWQW01. The sequence goes on from CAZWQW010000121.1 coordinate 234, forward strand.
GCTGCGCGCCGCGTTCGCCGAGTTGCACGCTATGTACCATGCCGACAATGCGACGGGTGCGGTCCGTCCGCCGACAGTGGACGAGGAGTAGCCGCGGACTTCGTTCTCTTGCTCATACGTCGTCGTCAGCGAATGCTTTTTGGAGATAACAACCCTCGCACATAGGGAGGATTCACATGGCAAAGTCCGAACGACCGAACATCCTGATGATTATGGCGGACCAGCTTCGCCACGACTGGCTTGGTTGTGCCGGTGCTGACCACGTCAGCACGCCGAATCTGGACGGAATCGCCGAGCGCGGTGTGCGTTTCACGCAGTGCAGTACGCCCTCACCGATATGTGCGCCCGCGCGAATATCCCTAACATCAGGACTCCTGCCGCATCGTCTTGGCGCGCTCGACAACAGCGCATATCTCCCAATATCGACGCCGACATTTTACCAGCGGCTGCGCGATTACGGGTATCACGTCGGGTGTGTGGGGAAGCTCGATCTGGCGAAATCGGATCGATACAACGGTCTCAGTGGCGCGCGACCGCGCACGTTCGGCTGGGGATTCACGCATCCCGTCGAAGCCGAGGGGAAAATGCACGCGGGGAACAGCGCGACGCCGATTGGCCCGTATACGAAATGGCTCGACGATCGCGGTCTTCTGCAGAAATTCCACGAAAATTACTCGGTAACTCGTCCGAAGCTGCCGTGGTTTGAGGCGCAGACACTCGACAGCGCGCTTCCGACTGAAGCGTTCGAAGACCTGTGGATCGGCAGACGGGCTGAACAGTGGCTTGAAGATATCGACGGTGACTTCCCGTGGCATCTCCTCGTAAGCTTCGTCGGGCCACATAATCCGTTTGACCCGCCGACGGAGTACGCAGATCGATATCGTGGAAAGGCGATGCCGAAACCGATGGCGGACGACCTCAACGGGAAACCGGAATGGATTCGGGAGCGCGCGGCACGCACCATGGGTACAGACGAACAGCATGCAATCGCGCGTCGGCAGTACAGCGCGTCGACTACCGCCATAGACGATGCGGTCGGTGGTGTGCTCCGAGCACTTGAGGCGCGCGGCTGGTTGGAGAATACGTACATCATCGTCACGAGCGATCACGGAGAACTACTCGGCGATCACCACCTTTACACGAAACACGCGGCGTACGAGACATCGATGCGCGTGCCGCTCATCATCGCGGGACCCGGAATTGTGGGCGGACAAACCTCGGAGGCGCTGGTCGAACTGGAGGATCTCAATCCGACGGTATGCGATATCGCGGGAGTGCCTTCGCTCGAGAATATCGACGGTCGCAGCGTGCTTGACGTCGCGCATGATCCGTCGCGGGAGCATCGCAGCGCGGCGGTGACGACGGAGGTGAACTACCGCGCGATTCGGACGCGTGAGTGGAAGTACGTCGAGAGTCTGAACGATACGAGTGAGTTGTATGATCTCACCGCAGATCCGAATGAGACGCGGAACGTCGTCGGCGAGCGCCGCGATATTGCGAAAGACCTCGCGCGGCAACTTCACGCGCGTTTGATCGAAGGAGAACAGCTCCGTCGTTAAAAAAAGACAGGCGCGCGGTGCATTTCGTACCGCGCGCCTGCAGCGTATCCCGTGCTCGGTGTTTAGAAGTTCAGAAGCCGGAGACCTAAGTTCAGGCGAATGAACTGGAAATCCGGCATAATGTTGTAACCCAACCGAACATCGATTCCGATCGGTCCGGCATCAGCTTGCGCACCGATAAACGGTGAAAACGCGATCTTGTTCTTCCCGCCGCCTGCGCTATCGGAACCGTTGCCGTCCCAGCGAAAGTAGCCGACTTCCGCGCCAATGAATGGGGGCTGCTTCGCTACCTTCACGGGATAATACTTCGCGCCGACCGTAGCCGAATAGACGTACCAATCCTGGAATGTCCACGGTGTACCGCGTTTCTCACCGTCGATTCCGCTGAACATCATGCCACCAAGGTTCACTTCGAGGGCGAGATTGTCCTTGAGCGCGTAGTTTGTGGAGAGGAGTGCGCCACCGCCGAAATCGTCCATCCGGTCGCGCGCGTCATTCAACGGGAACGCAACCTGCGGCATGATCGACAGTGATACACCACCCTGTGTCAGCGGACCGGCATCCGCAGTGGAGGCCGTGAAGCCCAAGATAGCTGCGAACGCGACAACAACGATGTGTTTCATTACTACCTCCAAGTAAATACGTTCGCCGCGTATTCCCCGGAATAGCGGCGTTACGACGTAGCTTACACACGCTGTACGTACGCTGTTACGATCACCGAATTGAGATGCTGAACGCGTCGCGCGGATGGCATAACTTCGCGCAGCAATTCGGTGAGAATGGTACCGACAACTGGAATCGTAGTCAAGCGTACCCGTTGTTTTCTCCTATCTTACGTAACGATGCCGGTACCTTAGAGCCCTTCCGCTCACGTGTTGCGGTCGGTTAACGTTAACGTCGCGTGGGAACCGATTGATCCCGTCGAGGCGTTGTAGTCAGCGTTGTGTAAGCGCCGGTGCAACATCCGGGAGGAACTCATGAGTGGCATACAACGATTCATTGCCGCGCTGGTATTCGCGTTTTCACTTGTTGGAAGTGCTGGTGCGGTTGGACTCGGTCCGGGTGATCGGGTCGAGAGTTTCACATTAGTTAGCTACGATGGCAAGACGCATTCACTCGATCAGTACCGCGACAGTGTGGCGACGGTGGTCATGTTTATCGCGACACAGTGTCCCATCTCGAACGACTACAACCAGCGTATGGTAAGCCTTGTACGCGAGTATCAGCCGCGCGGATTCCAGTTTCTCGGCGTCAATTCGAATCGGCAGGAATCCGTGGTTGAGATCAAAGGACACGCGCTTGGTGCGGGGTTCAGGTTTCCGATAGTGAAGGATGACGGTAACGTGATCGCCGACCGTTTCGGTGCGTCATTCACACCGGAGATCTATGTTGTGTCGCCGGACGGTGTGATTCTCTACCACGGACGCATCGATGACAGCCGGAATCCCGACAGGATAGAGAGCCGCGATCTCGCGAAGGCACTCGATGCGATTCTCGCGGGTCGACCGATCGATCCGGCGGAGACTCGTGCGTTCGGTTGCACGATCAAACGCGTCTCCGAGTAACGCGA
>CAZWQW010000121.1:3462-5913 GCA_964635955.1 uncultured bacterium
TCCGAGTAACGCGAACTGAGCGTACACGTATGAGAACACGCACACACGAACAGTGAGGTAACTGCATGAATCGTCGTCGTCTTCTTTCGTTGGTTGCTGCGTTAGTGGCGCTCGGTATGGTGGCGGGTTGCGAGCATAAGGTTCGTCCATACCAGACCGTTACGGCGGCTGATGTGCAAGACATCATCGTGGCTCACGCGAAAAAGGGTGAGGTCGTCTTGCTCAATCTCTGGGCGACGTGGTGCGAACCGTGCCGTGCGGAATTCCCCGCGTTAGTTCGTATCGACGAGGAGTATCGCGACAAAGGTCTGGTGATTATTGGGCTCTCGGTGGATGAACCGGAGGATGTTGACACGCAGGTGAAGCCGTTCGTCGAGGACGTCGGCGCGAAATTCCAGATTCTCGTGAAAGCTCCTGGTGACCCTGACCGATTCATGCGACAGCTTCACTCGAACCTGAGTGGCGGTCTTCCGGAGACGATTCTCTACGCTCGCGACGGAAACCCGCGTCTCATCCTTCGTGGAGAACAGACGTACGCGCGTTTCCGTGAACACGTGGAGCGGAGCTTGCGTTAGGGCGAACTCGAGCAAGCTCGAGTTCGTTGAGGCGAAGGGCGAATGCTACACATTCGTAAGCCCTTCGCCCTTTGTGTTTTAAGGCGGGATGTTGGTTTCGGGCGAGGTATATGGTGGTGCGACTGGCATCGCGTACCGTTGATTTCGCGGTGCGACTGAGGTCGTGCGTTTCCGACGCGAAGCCTGCCTTCGAAGGCGGACTCTCTTACGGAGCCGTGTTCGAATTCACAGCCCCCGACTTCAGTCGACGGGTGGACTGTCGGTGTGTATTGTACGTAAGGGCGTATGGCCATACGCCCTTACCGTGGGGCGTTTGGACCCCTTACGAGGAGCGAAACAATACGCGACATCGATTCCGCGGTGCGGATAAATCCGCCCGCTACGTTAGCAAAGTCTGCCTTCGCAGGCTTGACCTTACGTTTAACCGCTCACAGTCCGCGGCTTTAACCGCCGGGCGAATCGTCGCCGGACATCTCTTGCCTTGCTGTACGGGCGAGGCATGCCTCGCACCCTACCGCGCGTCTCCTCGCGTTCCGTTCGGAGACGTGGGGCGAAGCGACTCATGTCGCTTCGCCTTAACGAACTCGAACGTACGTGAGAGTTCGCGTATTATACCCCCATCGCCCGCAAAATCACCGGTGTGAGCACTGCAGTGACGATCCCGTTCAGCGAGAGCGCGAGGCCGCTGATCGCTTCGGCAAGGATGCTCTCCTCCGCGGCGCGCGCCGTTCCGATGCCGTGCGCGGAGCTGCCCATGGCGATACCGAACGCCGTTGCCGTTCGCACACCGATGATGCGGAGAAACGCGGGTCCCACCACGGCACCGAGCACACCGGTGACGATGACGATCGCGGCACTCAACGCGGGAATACCGCCAAGTGATTCCGCAATACCCATGGCGATTGGCGTGGTCACCGATTTGGGTGCAATCGACATAATCACTTCATGGGACGCACCGAGTAGCGCGGCGATACCGGCCGCGGAGACAATACCGGTCACGCTCGCCGCGATTACCGCGACGCTGATTGCGCGCGCGTTACGCCGGATGGTGGGGATTCGTTCGTAGAGCGGCACACCGAGCGCGACAACGGCGGGTCCGAGAAAGAAGCTGATGATGCGACCGCCGCGTGCGTACGTCTCGTAATCGATCCCCGTTGCGACAAGGATACCGATGAGCACAGCGATGCTGACCATGACGTTGTTGAGTAGCGCGCGACGTCCGGAGCGTACGTAGAGCGACGACGCGATGGCGTACACGACGAACGTGATCGTGATACCGAAGACCGGCGAACCGATGAGTGTATCAAGCATCCACGTCGTCTCCGTTCGGACGCTCGAAAAGCTGTTGCGTCCAACCGGCAACCGCGAGCACGATGAACGTGCTGATCACCGTCGCACAGACGATCGCGGCGAATTCGTTGCGCAGCACATCGGTGTAGATCATGAGCCCGACACCGGGTGGCACGAAGAAAAATCCGAGGTTACGCGTGAGAACGTCAGCTCCGGGTTTGACGTGTTCGAGCTTCACGACACGCAGCATGAGCGCAAGTGTAAGCAGGATCATGCCGATCACGTTCCCCGGAATGGGAATACCGAGCAGCGCGCTGACGCCGTCGCCGAGAAACAGGCAGACAAAGATGATGGCGAGCGATCGAATCATGGGAGTGGGACTGCCCTATCGATGTAGTTGCGATTGAGGTACGGTGGTGGTGAGGATTTTACTCATTCCGCGTGTAGTTGCAAAGTGCAACGAAAGGTTCGCGCAGGTGGTTTCGCGGTGCGATTTGAACTGCGCCCCTGATTTTGGACAGACCGGAAAGTGGGTATCTTGTCTGTTCGGAGGAGGGAGCGTGCAATGGCACAGCAGCGATCGTAT
>CAZWQW010000122.1:0-5857 GCA_964635955.1 uncultured bacterium
ACGGCGCGCATCATCTTCGCCATCGCGCGGGGATCTTCTTCCTGGAAAATCGCGCGGCCGAACAGAATCACCTTCCCACCATACTCCGTTGCATCATACGCGAGCTGCATCGATGTACGCGCGTTGACGCGACCACCGCCGAGCGCACCAATAATAAGCGTCGGATCGAATTCGCAGAGCGATTTCCAGACTTCCGGTTTGGTATAGACCGTCTTAATGAACACGGGTCGCTGATGGTGTCGGAGGTATGACATGAGGCGAACGATGTTATCGGCGATATACTCGCCTTGCTCCTTCGTGTCCATACCGGGCTGTTGAATGTTTGGGAGGAATACCTCGAGGAAGTAGTGGAAATCGGGCGTTTCGCCGCACTGCCACGCGAATTCGAGGAACTCGCCGGTGGTTCGCGCGTCGGCTTCGGCGTCGTTATTCAGTGTGATCGAATACAGACCGAGTTTGATTTTGCAGTCGCGTGCGCACGCCATCGCTTCGGTGCAGTAGCGACCCGCTTCAGCCGTTCTCACCGTCTGGAACGGCCGCGAGTATTGTTGCCGATAGCGTCCGTGTCGGGGACTCCAGATATGCGTCTCCGCATTCATGCGCACGATCGGTGTCACCGGCGAAGAGTCGAAGAGTCCCTCGTCTATAGCGAGGACCTCGGCATCGGCGGGTGTCATCAGTAGTCCGTCGATGTAGCCATCGGACAAGACTTCGCGCATCATCTTGAGGTATTCCGGGCGTGTGCGATAGTGCGGATGGGGAGTGCGCTCCGTCCCGATACCGGTGATGCCGTATGCTACCAACGCGTCCGCCGCAAAAACGAAGATCGGCGAGCGCTTAAGCGCTTTGGGATCAGCAAGTTTTTCGAATACGCGTTCGCCCATGAGATATCTCCACCGATGCGCCGATTTGCGCGGACAGTGCGTAACGATGTGACAATCGACTATAAAGTCATACTTCGGTGTGACGCGGTCAACGGTAAACTATCAATGTGAAGGCCTCTGAAGCACCCCTTCGTTCTACAAAATCGCTGGGGTATTGTTAAACCGATTAACGGCTCTATCCATAAACCGTCGTCCGGCGGAACGGTCTGCGCGTTGGACTGCGGCGGCTATGTAGCAGAAATCGGCGGGCCGAGAAGCGAAACGGAGCGAAACGGAATGGCTCAAGATCCCGTAAAATTCGGTGTTGTAGGACTCGGAATGGGTCAGCACCACTGCATGGCGGTTAACGCGGCGAAAGGTGCGGAACTCGTAGCCGTGTGCGACATCGACATGGAACGCACGAACAAGATGGTGCAAAAGTATGACGGCGTGAAGGGGTACGCGAAGTATAGTCAATTCCTGAAACATCCAGGACTCGAAGCGGTATGTATCTGCGTTCCGAGCGGAATGCACGCCAAATTCGGTATTCAGGCGATCAAGCAGGGCAAGCATCTGGTCGTCGAAAAGCCGCCCGACATCAAGGCGAAGCGCGTGCAGGATATGATCGACGCCGCCGCGGAACACAACGTGAAGCTCGAGCAGATTTTCCAGCAGCGCATGAGTCCGCTGAACCGTCGCATCAAGGACACGATCGATAAGGGACGCCTCGGTAAACTCATCGGTATCAACGCCCTCTTGCCATGGTACCGTGCGCAGAGCTATTACGAGGACATAGCACATGGTCGCTGGAAGGGTACGTGGGCACTCGACGGAGGCGGTTCTCTCGCCAATCAGGGGATCCACACCCTTGATATCATCCTCTATTTCTTCGGACGGGTGAAGTCGGTCATCGGCAAGTACGGTGTATTCGCACACGATATCGAGGCCGAAGACCACACCGTTGCGATACTCAATTTCGAGAACGGCGCCATGGGCACGATCATGACCACGACGTGCGCCTACCGTGGCACGGACCAGTTCGTTGTCATGTTCGGCGAACGCGGCTCGATTCGTCAGAGCACGAACCTCGAAGCGTGGCAGATCATGCACGACAATGACCCGGGTCGCGAGAAGGAAAAGGCCGAGGAAGCTGAGATGATGAAGCTCTACGGCCCGAAAGAAGGCAAGGGTGAAAGCGTTGCAAACGATCCGTGGGCGCTGAGCGCCGACGGTCACACCGCGCACGTCGAAGACCTCGTCAGGGCTATCCGTACGGGTAGCGATACCATGAGCAGCCCCGTTGACGGTAAGCATGACATCGAGGTTCTCGAAGCGATCTTCAAATCCGGTCGTACCGGCAAGGAAGTGTTCATTAAGTAAGATGCCATAACGAATTAGAACGGAACGCGGTCGCGATGTTGTGTCGTGACCGCGTTTTTTGGATCCGCATGGCTATGGGGCAACTCGATGCGAGGCGTTAAGGATACTCACGCGAAGGCGCGAAGTCCGCGAAGAAGAACCAAGTCGCGTTTGGGCACCGGCGAGGGGTTCGAATGAGGCGTCTCAAAATCGATTATTAGTTTCGTATGACTCATTACGACGTGTGTGTTGTTGGTGGCGGAAGCGGCGGAATCGGTGCGGCAGTAGCTGCTGCGCGAGCTGGCCTTCGGACGCTGCTCCTCGAACGCTTCGACCGACTCGGCGGTACGTCGACGGTCGGTGGTGTGCATAACTGGGAGCCAACCGTCGGCGCGACCGGAATCCCGCAAGAACTGTACGAACGCATGTGCGCGACCCGCGACGCTGTAGCGATCACCTCGCTTCACGCCGGATACTCATCCGATCACCCCTACGGCGATTGGCGACCTGATCCTACGCGAACGTATGCCGACACGTTGCGACGACATGGTCTCGCACCGGGGACATGGCATTCGGTCGTTTTCGAACCGGATTCGCTCGATGCTGCCGCGCAAGACATGCTGCATGAAACCGGCTTTTGCGATGTCGTGTTTAGGGCGGTATTTCGCGACGTCTCGGTTAGCGACGGGTGTATCGAGCATGTAACCTTCGAATACAACAGCGGTCTTGTCACCGTGTCCGCGCGTTACGTCATTGATGCGACCGACGGCGTGGTTTGCATCGCTGCCGGCGCGGAGGAGATGCAAGCTGAGGATGCACGCGACCGGTTTGGTGAACCGGGAGCACCAGTCGAACCATCGCGGCGTCTCAACGGCGCGACGCTCATCTACCGTATCCGGCACACGGGCGAATCGCGTGTCGATCCGCTACCTACGGGAGTATCACCCGATCTGTGTCGACGTGCCGCGCACATGGTTACGTACCCGAATGGTGACCGGAACGTGAACGTGCTCCCGGTTCTTTTCGGCGACGAGGTTGCCTCGCTCTCACCCGACGAAGCGTACCGAGAAGCTGAACGGAGAGTTGCGGTTCACTGGTATTGGTTGCAGACAAAACACGGCTTCGATGTCTGGCGCCGCGTCTGGACCGCGCCGATGCTCGGTGTACGGGAGTCACGGCGGATCGTCGGTGAATACATCCTCACGCAGAACGATATCGAGGCGGGTCTCAGTGGTCAGCGGCACGATGATATCGTCGCGATCGCGGATCACGCACTGGATATACACGGTGAAGGCGGCGGATGCCGCGAACTCACGGAACCGTACGGCGTGCCGTTCCGGTGTCTCGTTCCGAAAGGTTTCCGGAATCTACTCATTGCGTCGCGCGCGGCGTCGTTCTCTCACATCGCGGCATCGTCGTGCCGGTTGTCACGCACGATCATGCAACTTGGATATGCGGCAGGAACGGCGTGTGCGATCGCGCGTCATCAACGCAGCGAGCTACCGGATATTCCTCCGCACCTGCTTCGTCGGCGCATTGGCGAACAGAAAGTAACGGTGTAATACCCCTCTACTGCCCTTTATCCACGCATTCCCCCGACGGATATTCACATCGAGTGTCCATACGCTAACCCATTCGTGCGAGGAGAACGATATGCCCAACAGGATTCGTCTTGGGTTCATCGGCGCTGGTTTCATGGGACAGATCGCGCATATCGCGAACTACGCTCAGCTCCCGGATCAGTGCGAACTCGTCGCGATCGCCGATTTGCGAACCAGTCTCGCGGATAACGTCGCGCGCCGATACGGAATTGCCGAGGTTTATCCTAATCACATCGCGCTTCTTGAAAACGCAGAAGTCGACGCTATTGTCGCGATCATGGGGTATGGGCATCACTACAGCGTCGTTCCCGATATCCTTGGTGCGAGAAAGCATCTGCTCACGGAAAAGCCCATGGCGAACGACCTCCGAAATGCGCGCGAATGGAAGCGTCTCGCCGACGAGCGTCACCTCGTTTACCTCGTGGGATACATGAAGCGGTGGGATCTCGGTACACGGAAGGTCGCATCGTTGATTCGGGAGTGGCGTGAGTCAGGTGAGTACGGAGCGCTCCGGCATGTGTCGTGCGAAATGTCCGGCACCGACTGGACGTGGGGACACGAAGCGCCGCTCTCAGTGCAACCGGAGCAGACGACCGCGCCGCCGCCTCCGACAGAACCGTTCCCGGCCCGGTTTTCCGAAGCGGAGGCGCGATTTTACAACATGAACATCAACTTCTACGTCCATCAGGTGAACCTGCTACGGTATCTCATCGGCGAAGACTACCGTCTCGCATATACCCATCCGGCGGCGAAGGTGCTCGTCGCGAGTACCGACTCCGGCGTATCCGTCGCGTTTGAAATGGGGCGCCATCAGATCAATCGGACATGGGATGAGGTGTATCGGGTGAGTTTCGACGGCGCAGAAATCACCCTGTGTATGCCGTCGCCGCTGCAACGACAGAAAAACGGCGAGGTGGAGATCAGAAGGAACCTCGTCGACGGTTCTCACGAAACCGTTTCGCCGAACATCGGTCTGCCGAGTTGGTCGTTCTTCGAGCAGGCAAAGGGATTCCTCCAATGCGTTCGTGACGGCGCGATTCCGTTTGATTCAACCGGTGAAGCAATTCGCGATCTGGAGATATTCGAACAACAGGTCGATCTCATGAAAAGCGTTGGCGGCGATATGCGAACCTAACGACGATCGGGGAGGTGCAATATGAAACTCGCGATGCATCAGATTACCACCGGCGGAGGACGTGACCTCCGCGAAACGTTCCGCGCGTACACCGAGACCGGATGGCACCATTTCGAGATAAACCTCGGCGAATGTGCAGGATTCGTCGACGAGTACGGGAACTCGAAGCTCGCGAAACTCGTGCGCGAATACGATCTGACGTGCGTTGGCGCGACCGGGTTGCCGATCCGTGCGTTCGGCGGCGCGGACGCCCGTCGCGAGAACGAAGCGACGCTCCGTTCCTACGCCGAAACGATGCAGACGCTCGGATGCCGTGCGATTGTATGCGGCGGCGACGTCCCACAGAGCGACACCTTCCCGCCGCATGCGAAATCGGCGACGGAGCGCGACCTGTTCGCCCGCGACGCCACGTATCGGACGTTCCTCGAGCAGTTCGCCGACGAAGTCGGCCGCCTTGCTGATATCGCCGACGATTACGGCGTCGCGCTCGCCCTCGAGGTAAACTGGTGCGGCATGGCGCGGTCGATTCGCACCATGGCGGAACTCGTTGAGCTCGTCGACCGAGAGAACGTCGGCGCGGTGTGGGATCCGGCGCATTTCTTCAGCACACCGTCGCGCCTCGACGATCTCGAGCTGCTCGACGGGAAGATCGTGCACGCTCACATGAACGATATCCGCGACTGCGTGATCGAAGTGATGAATATCAACTCCGACCGCGTGATCCCGGGCGATGGCATCCTTCCGCTCCATGAGCTGTCGGACGTCATCACGTCGCTTGGATACAGCGGTTGGCACTGTGTAGAGCTATTCAGCGACGATCTCTGGGCGGAATCGGTCGAGGATATCTGTCGAGCGGTGAAAGCCGGCTGCGAACGCGTCTGGCCGAACGCGGAGTTTTA
>CAZWQW010000123.1:0-5713 GCA_964635955.1 uncultured bacterium
TCAGTATGTCACGGAAAGGTGAACCCACGGAGAACGGCCATGTCGAACGGTTGATGCGCACCATCAAGGAAGAGGAGGTCCGTCTCTCAGACTACGAAACCTACGCCGACGCACGGCAACAGATCGGCCGGTTCCTCGATAACGAACACCGGATGTGAACCGACATACCCAACAAGATCACCCCCAAACGTGTCCAAATTTAAGGGCGCAATTCAGGGTCCTACGCCCTTCGCCTTAACGAACGCGAGCTTGCTCGCGTTCGCGGAACTTATCTCCCACCTCCGATGTCACCACTTACTCTAATCACTACGCAATCCCAACACTTCGAATAGCTCTGAGGTATATATGCTCGATTACCACCATCATTCGGAGGCGTCCGTCGATTCGGAGACTCCCATGGTCGAGGTCTGCCGTACCGCAATCGCACGCGGTATCACCGAAATCGCGTTTACCGAACACATGGATTTCATCACCGAAGAACCGAATACCGGCTATTTCGATTACACACGCTACATGACCGCACTCGACGCCGCACGACGCGAATTTACAGGCGACCTCACCGTACTCGCAGCGATCGAAATCGACTACTGCCCCGATTTCGAAGACGAAATCGCGGACTGGCTCAACGGTAAGGAGTTCGACTTTGTCGTCGGATCGGTCCACTACATTCGCGGCGAGGGAAATATCAGCGAACCGCGTGCGCTGGACTTCTTCCGCGACCGAACCATCGACGAGGCATACGACCGCTACTTCGACCTCGTTCGACAATCAGCGGAAACCGGGTTGTGGGACGCGCTCGGGCACATCGACCTCATCAAGCGCTACGGCGTAACGCACTACGGGCCGTTCGACGCCGCTCCGTTCTCCGACCAGATCGACCAGATTCTTACGACGATCATCCGGAATGGCATCGCGTTGGAGGTCAATACATCGGGGCTGCGGCAGAATCCACGCAACTTCTACCCCGCACCGAGCATCCTCCAACGGTATCGTGAGCTTGGTGGCGCACGGGTGACCGTTGGCTCGGACTCGCATACCGCCAAACACACAGGCGAGGGGATCGCGGAAGCATACACAATGCTGAAAGAGATCGGTTTCCACACCGTCGAGCAATTCCGCGAACGTAAAGGGCTGAGCGTACCGATCGATACACTCAGCCCCTCATGACGTAGAGGTCGAACAGGAGCGAAATCAGTCGCCGAGCGATTCCACCGCGGCACGAATCCGTCGGACGACCTCCTCAGCAGCACCATCGACCGGATCGGTGAGCATCGGCAAGAACACGATCGTGTCGTAGATCTGCTCCGCACCCGGGAAATCGCCTTCCTTGTACCCCGCGTAACCTTCGCATAGCGCGCCACGACCGCCGCCAAAGATGTCGAATCCATCGCGGAAGAGCGGCAGACGGTGAAGCAGTGGATACCCACTCGGATCGTTCGCCGGTACGCCGTGCTTCTGAAGCGCCGCGATGAGGTCCGCGCGACTCACACCCGGCAATTCATTGGCGCGGAACGTCGTTGGGAATCCATACAGTCCGCCGCGTTCGGATTTCGGCGTCGTCGGAACCGGCTTCAGTCCGGGAATGTCGCGCAATCCCGCCTCCACTGCAGCGAGGTATTTACGACGGCCCGCGTTCAGCTTCGCCAGCTTGTCCATCTGCACATTCGCGATTCCCACACCGAGTGGATGCGCGCGGAACTTCACGCCGAGCCCCAGCGGCTGGTACTTCTGATACGTCTCGCCGACCAGATCGAGGCCGGCGACCCGGTTCACCTGACCGATCATACATGCGCGATCGAAAATCTCATCGTCGTCGGTAGCGATGACACCGCATTCACCACCGCTGACCGCCTTCGAGCCCTGCATGCTCCACGCACCGACATGACCGATACTTCCGACGATTTTCCCGTCGAACGTCGCACCGTGTGCGTGCGAACAGTCTTCGAGGATCGGCACACCGGTCTCACGGCTGATCGACATGATCGCGTCCATATCACACACCCAACCCCAGAGATGCACCGGAATGATCGCCTTCGTACGCGGCGTGATCTTCTTCCGGAGGTCGTTCGGGTCCATGAGCATGGTTTTTGGGTCGACGTCGCAGAAGACCGGTTTGGCACCCAGCATAGGAGCCGAGCTGATCGTGCAAATCCACGTGTAAACTGGGCAGATCACCTCATCGCCGGGGCCGACCTTGAGGCCGTACATCGCGCTCCACAACGCAGATGTCCCGTTCATCACCGAGATCGCGTGTCGCAACCCGACCCACTTCCGAAACTTGTTCTCGAACTCGCGGACCGTCTCCGTGCCGCCGGAAAGCTCGTTCCGTAACGTCATTTCATAGACAACACGCGCTTCTTCCTCACCGATCTGATGCCAACGATCGAGATCTCTCAGCGGGGTCGTCGCGGTCTGTGTGAATACCTGCGCGGAAGATGCCGGTTTCTTCGCCATTGTGCACTCTCCGGAGATGAACAGCCATTGGTCGTTGCATTCTTCGCCATCAAGGGTAATCCGCACAGGGTGACGTACCAAGATATCCTCCGCGTGGTACGTTGCTCACACCAACATTTCTGCGGTACCCTTCCTCTTCGACACCATCACGTCTCACTCGAAACCGCATCGACGGACCATGCCCGATTCACACTCGAACACACCCGATTTACGCGTCTCATTCGCCGGAATCGAGCTGCCCAACCCGATCCTCGTTGCGTCCGGCACGTTCGCTTACGGACAGGAAGTCGCGCGCCTTTACGACCTCTCCGTACTCGGTGGACTCGTATCCAAGACAATCACCCGCGAACCACGCGCCGGAAATCCGCCGCCACGCATCATGGAAACCGTCGGCGGGATGCTGAACTCGATCGGCTTGCAGAATCCCGGCATCGACGCGTTTATCACCGATTACCTACCGGTTCTCCGCAAAGCCGGATGCACGCTCATCGTAAATGTCGCCGGTGAAGATCCCGAAGATTTCGTCACGCTCGCGGAACGAGTCGGACGCGAACCCGGCATTTCGGCAGTAGAACTGAATCTCTCCTGCCCGAATGTCGCCGGCGGACTCGACTTCAGCACGAAACCGCTGGAAACCGAGCGGGTCGTACGCGCGGTCAAACGCGTCTGCCCGCTGCCGATATTCGCGAAGCTGAGCCCGAACGTGACCAGTATCGTGGAAATAGCACAAGCCGCTGAAGCCGGAGGCGCGGATGGCCTCAGCATGATCAACACCGTCGTCGGCATGGCGATCGACGCGAAAAAGCGGCGCCCGGTCCTCGCACGCGGCACCGGCGGACTCAGCGGACCCGCGATCAAACCGGTTGCGCTCGCCGCGGTATGGCGCACTTCGAAAGCCGTAAAAGTCCCCATCATCGGCATCGGCGGGATTATGACAGCTACCGATGTCGTCGAGTTTCTCCTCGCAGGCGCATCGGCCGTTCAAGTTGGCACGGCAAACTTCATCGATCCATGGTGCGCACCGAAAATCATCGACGGACTCGCCACATGGTGCCGCGACGAAGGGGTTGACCGCGTGCGCGACCTCATCGGAGCCATGAAAACAGACGCGTAGAAGCCTCTCACAATAGGACCTCATTCATGCAGGGCATTCGAAAGCTTGGTACCGTTCAGGAAAACCTCGTCGAAGTGTCTCCGTTCGTGTTCAACGGAGAACTGCTGATGTTTGAGTCGGTTCGCGAGCGTACTCCGGATAACACGCGCAACGGAAAACACTACCTTCGACTTCGCCGATTCCCCGATGGTAACCGCGATGTCACCAGCCGAGAAGAATTCGCCGCGATGGAGGTGATCACCGAGTTCGGCGAGGGATTTACCTTCGGAGTTCCGTTCGTGCACGACGGCACGGTGTATATCTATGCGACTCTTCATTACAAACCCGAGACCGACGACGTCCACGTGTTCTGGTCGACTGACTTGAAGACGTGGCAGGAACGGGTAGCCGTCCGCGGCGAAAACGAGCGGCTGTATAACACCTCGGTTTGTCAGGACGGCTCCGGTCGATTCATCATGGCGATCGAGACGAACGACAGACGTTGGCCCGCGTTTACCATCCGATTCGCAGAATCAACCGACCTCATCAACTGGCGGAAGCTCCCAATCGACGAAGCGCTCTACGGCACCGACCGCTACACCGCATGCCCGTCGATTCGATGGATTGACGGCCATTACGCGATGGTGTGCCTCGAAATGCCGCGCGGAAAGACGCTGGATGCCCGACCGGGACAACCGGGGTGGTGGTTCGAAGAGTTCGCAGCACGTTCGAAAGACCTGCTCAATTGGGAGCCCGCAGCGGCGAACCCGATCATCGCGCCGGAGCCCGACGGCTCCGAAAACATCAACACGTCGGATATCGATTTCTGCGAGTTTGACGGTAAGACGATCATCTATTACGCCTGGGGTAGCCAAACCGGTGAGGAATACCTCTCCCACGCGGTCTATGATGGCTCGGAAACGGACTTCCTGCGGGCCTGGTTTACTCGTTAACGAAAGACGGAGCGCACACCACCTCGTGTACGCTCCGCAATCTTTCGCGATGAACCGTCGCTATCACATATCGACGATATCGACGATCTTCTTCTCATTCCACGACTTGATCGCCGCTTCGATGATCGTCTGGACCTTGAGCCCGTCCGCGCCTGACGCGTTCACGTCTTCCGGCTTTACACCTGCGACAAGCTGCTCGAGCCAGTCGTGAATCCGGAACTGGAACGTCTCACCAAAGCTCCGCATTCCACCGAGATAGTTATACGTTTCGGATTGAATCGAACGACGATCCTTGAATGTCAGTACTTCGCACGCATCGTCAATGAGGACGAGTCCTTCCGAACCGACGATTTCCGCCCGCTCAAGACCGAACGAGCCGCCCGCATCGTACGAACCGGTGAGATGCCCGATCGCGCCGCTCGCGAACAGGAGATTCACCTGCGCGTTCGACCAGATCGTCCGACCCTTCCCCTTATTGAGGAACGACTGCACCGATACAACATCGCCCATGAAGTAGCGAATCACGTCGAAGCTGTGCGGGTGAAGCGCGCGGAGATGGAACCACGGTGAGCTTTCGTTCGGGTTGTTGATCCACATGGTCATGTTCATCATGTGAAGCTGCCCGAGACGCCCGTTGGTAATCCATTCCTTCGCGCGAAGAGCGGCAGGCGTGAAGCGGTGGTTGAGGTCGATAGCGTAGGGGACGTTCTTTTCCTTCGCGAGCGCGACCATTTCCTTCGCCTTGTCGAGTTCATTGGAGATCGGCTTTTCACCGAGCGTCGGGATGCCCGCTGCGAGGAGTTCCATTGTCGGCTTGTAGTGGTCGCCGCCGTTTTCTTTGCCGGCCGTGCACATGCTGCACGCGTCAAGCTTGATGCCGCTGTCGAGCATCTCCTGGACGCTGTAGAATACCTTCGCGTTATACGCTTTCCCGGCTTTGTCGGCGCGTTCGGGGATAATGTCGCAGACCGCGACAATCTCGGCGAGCGGGTCGTTCATGTAGACGCCCGCGTGCGTGTTGCCGATTCCACCAAGCCCAACGATACCGATTTTCAATGGCTCTGCCATGACGTGTTCCTTCCGTGGTGATTCACGAGCGCGTGGCTCGCGTGTCGTAGAGAATTCATTGTCGAAACGAGGATTATTCCGAGTACATTGTGACGAATATGGATACGGGCTACCTCATCAGGGGACAAGGGGCGCCATTGTCGAC
>CAZWQW010000124.1:0-5689 GCA_964635955.1 uncultured bacterium
GGCGACTTACTTCTCCTCGCCTTCGTAATGAACCCAGCGCGGAGCGAGCTTGAGCTGCACGAGCGTCAGCGCGAGGATGATGACGAACAGGATCCACGCCATCGCCGACGCGTACCCCATGCGGAGATACTGGAACGCGTTGTTGAAGAGGTAATACACATAGAAGAGCGTCGCGCCAACCGGTCCGCCGGAAGTCATGATGAACGCTTGGGTGAAGATCTGCAGCGTGCCGATGATGCCCATGATGAGGTTGAAAAAGATATACGGGCTGAGCATGGGAATCGTCACATTGCGGAACTGCGACCACCACCCCGCACCGTCGATCTGCGCGGCTTCGTAGAGGTGATCCGGAATTCCCTTCAAACCGGCGAGCCAGATGATCATGCTCGAACCGGCACTCCAGAGTCCCATCACGATAATCGCGGGTTTCGCCCACTCCTCGCTCTGAAGCCACAGCGGCGAGCCAAGTCCGACCGCGTCGAGGATGATGTTGAGGATGCCGTTTGTCGGGTGGAGTACCCATATCCACAGGATGCTCGACGCGACTACCGGCACGATCGCCGGTAGATAGTAGATCGTCCGGTAGGCGGACATGCCTTTCACGTCGGAGTTGAGCAGCATCGCGATCGCAAGCCCGACGGCCATGCCGATGGGGATGCCGATCATCATGAACACCGTGTTCCAGAGCGACTTCCAGAAGATCGGGTCTTCGCCGAAAAGTTCAACGTAATGGCGCAAACCGACCCAGCGTGCGGGATTCAGCACGTCGTATTCCGTGAAGCTGAGCGCGATGCTGAAGATGAACGGACCCGCCGTCAAGAGGAAAAACCCCACGAGCCACGGAGACACGAATCCGAGTCCGGCGAAGAGATCACGCCGCGCCATGTATCCCATACGGAAACGGTCGCGGTAGATCACCACGAGCACACCCGCGATTCCAAGCGCGACGATGATCACCACGCCGAATACCACGAACCAGTCGACCACTGCACCGCGCGTCACCCGGTACGTGCGGTCGAGCTGCGCCTGCACCGTCTCCGAGCCGAGGGTCAACGCACGCTCCGGTGTGAGCTTGCGGTATGTCGCCATCTCCGTCGCGCGTTGGATTTCGTCCCACAGAAGCTGCGAAACCGGCGTGACTTCGCGGAACGTGCTCACGTCCATGAGATCGACGAATCGGTGATACGCTTCCTTCAATTCGGGTCGGAGGTCTGGATTCTCGTCGACAAACGGCGGAATGAGGCGCGCGGCGATTTCGCGATTCGCCGGAATCGGCATCACGTACGGCCGTCCACGGCTGCGATTGTAGTTGAAACGCGTCCGCTGGATGAGCGAGAACGCCCGTTCGCTCGACATGAACCGGACGAAGCGCCATGCGAGCTCGGGATGCCGCGCGTTTCGTGGGATTGCATAGGAAAACCCACCCGACCACGTCGTCGGCTTCCCATCCGGTGGCAGCGGCACAAGCGTGACGTCGAACTCGAGCTCGGGATTGTACCGCGCGACGGTGCCGATGAATCCGTCGGTCTCGGCGAGCATGGCGATGAGGCCGGTGATGAACGGATTGAGGAACTCGCCCTGGAATGTGCTGGAAAACGCCTCGACGAGTGGACGGCCGCCGAGCATGTCGTAGAAGTGGGTCATCCACGTGAGCGCTGTGACGATGCGCGGATCGTGGAGCGTGGCGGTGCGTCGGTCGGCGGACATGAACTCGCCGTGTGTCTGCCACGCGTACATGTGGAGCCAGACGTTGCCGTAGATCGGCAGGAATCCCACGCGGTGGAATCGCCACGTTGCCGGCGGCTTCATTACGCCGTTGCGGTCGATGATACCCGATGCGACAGCGCGGTCGGTGACTGGGAACCGGTACGCACTGACCGTGTCATACGTCCAGTCCGGTGGCAGGATAAGCCCGGCGTCGAGCAGTTCACGGCGGCGTTCCGGATTCTGCACGCAGAGAAAGAACGTGAATGTCTCCACGTCGCGCCACGTGTATGGCTCGCGCAGTTCCCCCTGCTCGGTCAGAAGCCCTGCCCGGATGATTGCGTCGGTGAGTGTGAGGCGCAGGGTGTATGTGCCGAGATCGTGCCACGTTCGTGGTGGAATGATTTCGCCGTGTTCGTCGACGAGCCCGGCGCGACGGAAGAGCTCCGCGTTGAGGTAGAGTCCGCGCGCGTCGGTGCCGTTCGGGATCGCGTACACCTTCCCTTCGAAGACGGTCTCCTCCCACGTCGCCTCGTAGTATTCCTCCGCAAGAATCTGGTCGGGACCCGTTTGCGCGGCGAGGAAGTTGTCGAGGGGGAGGAATGCATGCCGCGCCGCCCAACTCGATACGGTGAAGCGGTCCTGATTGATCACATCGGGCGCTGCGCCACCGACGACGGCGGTGAGCATCTTCTGCGGGTTCTGACCGCCGCCCGCGGGACTCGTGCTGATCTTGACGCCGGGATTCTCCCGTTCAAATGCGTCGAACGCCGCGAATAGACCGATCGAGCCTTCGCCCTCACCGATGCCCCATACGACGAGTGTCGTATCGGCAGCGCGCGCGCCCGTGGCAATGATGGAGACTGCGGCGAGGCACACGCGGAGTATCGATGACGCGGAGCGATGCTGCATGATTTCGGTACCGGAGACGGAGAAGGACGAATCAACGACCATCGGTAATGTGTGGTGCGGACGCGAGAAGGGCAAGCCGGCACCGTGCCGATTTACACGATTTTCGGTCGTCGTACCTACGGACGGAGCACCGATTTCGGTATCTTCTCTTCCGGCGGACGCGTCATCCTTCTTTCCGCGAACGGACTCATGGAGAATCGAATCGCCCTCATCGGGTATCCCGCGCGCGATACAAAACGGTATCCCGATGGCCGCGTGGAAGAATCGCTCGGCGGCATCATGTTTGGTGCGCTTGCGCTCGCCGCACTCGGTCGCGAAATCGGTGTGCGCGCAATTCCTGTGACGACGCTTGGCAACGACGTCGCCGAAAAAGCGCGGGAGCTTCTCGCACGAGCCGGTTGTCGGATGGATGCCGTGCGTGTCGTCGATGCGGCGACACAGCACAGTGAGATCACGTTCACCGACGCGAACGAACGCACTGAGACGGTGTCGGGTGCGCTTTCGCCGCTCGGTGCGAGGGATATCGCGTCAGAAGCCGATGCGCCGTGGTTGACCGCCCGTGCGATCGGCGTGAACTTCATCACGGGCAACGAGATGAGTATCGACACGTTCCGTTTGCTTCGTGAGAGGTACACCGGGCCAATTGTCGTGGATTACCACACGCTCGCGCTTGGGACAGATTCTGGTGGTCGTCGTTTCGCGCATCGGCGCGCCGACTGGGCAGCGTGGATCGGGCTGGCGGACGTTGTGCAGATGAACCGGAGCGAGGCGGAGACGCTCGCCGGATATCGGCTGACGAGACCGGAAGATGCGGCGGCGTTCGCGCGGGACCTGCTTCATCTCGGACCGCGCGCCACGGTGATCACCCTTGCCGACGAAGGCGCGGTGGGAGCCGAACGAACCGAATCGGGATTCAGAACATTCTCAGTTGCGGCGACGTCGTCCGATGGACCAGTTGATACGGTCGGTTGTGGCGATGTGTTCCACGCAGCGCTCACACTCGGCTGGACACATTTCGCGCAACTTCAGCCAGCGATGTCTTTGGCGAATGTTGCTGCGGGACTACACACCGGTTATGCCGGACTCGAAGGCATCGATACGCTCAACCGGGCATGGCGGATGATCGCTTCGCAGATCGCCACCGCCGAAGTTCCCGGAAATCGGTAAGCTCGGCGTCGGTACGCGATACCGGATTCGAGTTACCAAGGAGGTACCATGCAACAATATCCGTTCCCAGGGAGCGGTCAAAAGCCAGACCGACGAATGATCGCAATAGTCGCCGCGGTCGTCGTCGTGCTGGCGGGTCTCTACTCCGCCTACTATCAGATTGAACCGGGCGAGCAGGGGGTCGTTCTGCGCTTCGGCAAATATCACCGTGCGGTGTATAACGGACCGCACCTGAAGTTCCCGTGGCCAGTCGAGACGCTGCTTCGTGAGCAGGTCGACCGGGTGCGTCTGCTTGAGATCGGTTACCGCGAGTACCGCGGTGAAATCCGGCCGGTCATGGCGGAAGCTGAGATGCTCACCGGCGACAAGAACATCGTCGTCGCGCCAATGAACGTGCAGTACACCATCAGTTCACTGAACGACTTCCTCTTCAACACGCGGAATCCCGAGACGGTTATCCACGACGCTGCGGAAGCGGCGCTTCGACAGGTGGTCGGTTATCACCCCATCGATGACGCCATCAGCGAGCGGAAGGATGAGATCGAGACGGAAGTGCGCGAGAAGATGAACGAGGTCGTAAACGAAACGTACCGTATCGGTGTGAACATTCGTCAGGTACAGCTTCGTGACGTACGTGTGCCCGATGCCGTAGTAGAGGCATTCCGCGACGTGACTTCGGCGAAGGAAGACAGCGCGCGGAGTATCGAACAAGCCGAAGGATACCGCAACCGGGTGATTCCGGCCGCGCAAGCCGATTCCATACGGCTGACGCGTGACGCCGAAGCGTACGCGCAGCGTCGCATTTTCGTTGCGCGCGGTGACTCGGCTCGATTCACGCAGATCTACAACGAATACCGGAAATCCCGTGACGTGACCGAGAAGCGGCTCTATCTCGAGACCATGGAGCGTATTCTCGCGCGTCAGCCGAAGTATATCGTCGGCGACCGTCAGGGCAGCGTTATCGTTCTGCCGAATACTGAAGGCCTCGGCTCGCTCCTGGAAGGAGGCCGTCGATGAAACCTAAGCACATTACGGCACTCATTCTGCTCGCCGTTGCAGTTGTTCTCATCGGCATGAGCTTGTATACGGTTGACGAACGTGAGCAAGCGGTCATTACGAGACTCGGCGAGGTGCGCCGATCGGTCAAGGAGCCGGGACTTCACTGGAAGACGCCGTTCATCGAGCAGGTTCACAAATTTAGTCGGATGATGATGCCGTCGGACCCGACAAACGTCGATCAGATCTACACGGCTGACAAGAAGATCCTTTTACTCGATAGTTACGCGATCTGGCAGATTATCGATCCAGTCGCGTATCTCCAAGCGTTTCCCGGTGGAATGTATTACGCCGAACGACGTTTGGCGGAAGTCATCTTCAGCGCACTGCGTCAAGAACTCGGTCGTCACACGCAGGACGAAGTCGTCGTGACGAATCGCGAGATGGTGATGGACTCGGTCACGATAATCAGTGATCGCGCAATGCAGTCGGTAGGCGTTCGCGTCGTGGACGTGCGTATCAAGCGTGCGGACTTGCCGCCGGAAAATGCACGCTCGGTGTACGGTCGTATGGTGGCCGAACGTCAGCGTGAGGCGACACGGTATCGTTCGAACGGTGAGCGCGAGGCGTCGCGTATCCGCGCGGAAACGGACCGTGATGCGGAAATCATGCGCGCGCAGGCCCGTCGATTCGCCGAACAGATGCGCGGATCGGGTGATGCGTTGGCATTGAACACGTATGCAAGCGCGTACGAGCGTGGCGCTGATTTCTACGAGTTCACGCGAACCCTCGAGGCGTATGAAACCTCGCTCGATAGCAACGCGGTGATTGTGCTCGACCGGAATCATCCGTTCCTGCGCCAATTCAACCGCGGTGCGAACGCTCGCTAAAGCTCGCGCGAACTCTCGCT
>CAZWQW010000125.1:0-2585 GCA_964635955.1 uncultured bacterium
GCAAACACCGTTGAATGGACGGATCTGCAACTACCTGCAGTCGGACGCAAAGACGATAAGCAGATGGACGATATTGTGAACCTCGGAGACGGGTATCTCTATATGGGGAGTGTTAGCGGTGGATTCTCCCGTTTGGACCCGGAAAACCGTAAGGTCGAATGGCTCGGGAAACCGGCGCGTGGAATGCGACTTTGCGGGATAGATGAAGGTCCTGATGGGAATATTTACGTCACCACCGGTGCGAATTACGGAATGAAGGGCGAAGACGGGGTCACTCGGGCGCATCTCTTCGATCGAAAGACGAAACAGTTTACCGATCTTGGTCCCATTTACGATCCGCAGTTTGGCTCTGGGTGTTTTGCGTTGCATTCGCTCTCAATTGACGATAGGGGCACTCTCTGGGTCGGTGAGACAGATAACGGCGAGCGTTCGGGGTGCTTGTGGGAGTGTCGCGTCAAGTGATGAACGTCGATCGAATCGGGCAACCACTGACAACGACCGCTCGCATAGGTGAATGGACCTTTACCGGCGCTTCGGTTTCGGCGTATACAACGTTCGTCTATTCACCGGAACTCAAGGTGATCTTCGATATGGGAAGTGTCGTCGAAGAGATGCTTCCCATTGAGCACGTATTCATCACCCACGGGCATCAAGACCATCTTCTTGGACTCTCACGCTACGTTGGGTTGCGGCGTCTGCAGCATATGCAACCGCCGACGGTGTTCCTTCCGTCGGAAATCGTTGAACGAGTAAAACGATTACTCGCCTGTTGGCGAGATATCGAAGGCGAAGGCCGACGAAAGCCTCCAATGGTCGAGCTGGTTGGTGTGAAAGGCGGTGACGAGTACCCGATCCGAGGGAATCTTCACATTCAACCGTTTAAAGTGCAACACACGCTACCATCGGTAGGGTACACGTTGATTCAACGTACGCGAAAGCTGCGTCCTGAATACTACGGAACGCCAGGGTATGAGCTCGCGGCAATGAAGGAGCGCGGCATCGAAATAACCAACACAATCGACCGCAGACTGGTGATGTTTATCGGCGATACTGTTCCGGAAACGTTAGACACTGTCGATCTCTCGACGAGCGAGATAGTCTTCGTCGAATGTACCTTTCTCGAGCCGAATCACTTGGAGCTTGCGGAAGCGCGTGGACATTTACACATCCGTCATCTCGTCGAACGGATCGAATGCTTCGGCGACGCGAAGATCGTGCTTACGCACTTCAGTCGGCGGTACGGGCGCTCGGATATCGAATCCCTCGTGCGTACGCAATGGCCAGACGAGCACGCCGAACGTCTCACACTCCTCGTATGACATTATCCGCGATTGCCTATTATGAAAACGACCTACCTGTTTACGGTATAAGGATTTATCACGTATGAAACGTTCTGCGCTAACAGTCCTTGCGCTCACGGCGTTCGTCGACATGCTCGGGTTTAGTATCATCTTGCCGATCCTGCCGTTCTACGCCGAAACATACGGTGCCACCGCATCAGTTATCGGGCTTCTGTTTGCTTCGTATTCGATCATGCAGTTCATCTTCTCGCCGATCTGGGGTAGCGTATCGGATCGGATCGGACGTAAGCCCGTACTTATCATTGGACTTACTGGCGCGGCTATCGGTCTCGTTATTTTCGGACTCGCAGAGAGTCTGTTTGTTTTGTTCGCCGCACGCATCTTCTCTGGAATCATGGCGTCGACAGTTCCAGTTGCACAGGCGTATGCCGCGGACGTTACGACGCCCGAATACCGAGCGAAGGCAATGGGCATGCTTGGAGCCGCCATTGGACTCGGATTTGTGGTTGGACCGGCACTCGGTGGTATTCTCGAAGGATTTGGACGTGGACTCCCTGCGTTTGTCGCAGCAGGGCTCGCGATCGTCAACGCCGTCTGGACGGCGATCGCGCTGAAGGAGTCGCTCACACACGAGACGCGGTCTGAGCGCTGGCTTCCGCTGCACTCGGTACGGACGATTGTGAAGCTACCCGTTGTGACACTTATCCTCGGTGTGTTCTTCGTAAACGTGTTCGCGTTCGCCGCCATGGAGGCGACGTTTGCGTTACTCATTCAGGATGTTGTCTTCCCAGGGCTTACACATGCCGAACTCGCGCGTCGAGTCGGGTATCTTCTCGGATTCTCCGGGGTGATCATGGTTGTCGTGCAGGGCGGGTTCCTCGGAAGACTCGTTCGACTTTACGGCGAAGCTCGATTGATTCCATCCGGATTAGCGTTTATTGCTGTCGGACTCGTGATGCTCCCGTTGTTAACATCACTTGCGTGGATCATGCTCTCGCTGGCACTACTCAGCATCGGAGCGGCACTGATTCGGCCGAACGCATTCAGTCTCATTTCGCAACTCGTGCCGGAGAGCACCCAAGGCGGGGCGATGAGCATTGGGCAAGCTCTCGCAAGTCTCGCACGAGCGACGGGTCCCGCTTTTGGGGGATGGGTCTATCACACGGCGGGTTATCCTGCTCCGTTCCTACTGGGAAGTGTGTTAACGGGGGTCGCTTTTATCGGTGCACTGGTTCTTGTTTATGTTTTACGACTACCAAATCGTCGACCAACTCGAACAACGTT
>CAZWQW010000125.1:2685-5637 GCA_964635955.1 uncultured bacterium
GGCATCGTGCCGACGAGATCAAATCCGATAAACAACATGCGAACTCCATCAAAAACGCGAACGAATGTTGAGATCCGTCTTGGGTGACCAATAGTGCAAACGGTATATTCGAGATCGTGCAGAGTGGTTAGCCTCCGCGACAATGGAACATGATCGACGCGAACGGGAGACACAATGTACGTCGAACTCAACGCAGGCGATCTGAATGTAGGCGTCGTTGATAACGCAGCGCATCATGAGCTTTCCGGTCATCGTGCGGGATATAACGGACTCGCGTGGATAAAATCCGCGTATCGCCGCGAGAATCTTTTCGTTCCGCTCTATGCCGGACTGAATCTCGAGCTCTATTTCGACGGGACCGATACGGTACGTGAACGACTGTTCGAACCGCGGTCTGCTCCGATGACGCTTCGGCGTATCGATGATACGGCTGCCGTTCTCTATCAACCGCCAACGCCGCATTTTCAGGTCGAAAGCTGGACAACATTCCAACTCGTAGCACCGCATTACGTCGATTTCCACTTTCGTGCGATTCCGCGTGCGCGAACCTTTGACGGACCGATGGGCGTCTTCTGGGCAAGCTATATCGAGCGTCCCGAAGACCTCGCGCTTCACTTCCCGGTTGTTGACGAACACGGCGAACGATGGATTCGTCACAGCACCCCACGCCACGGAGTCGAAAGCACCCATCGCTTCCCAGAAGACGCAATCGATTTACCAGCGAGCGGTATGCACGAGCAATACATGTACGCGTCACTCTCGAAGTGGAGACTCGCGAAGCCGTATTACTACGGTGTATCACACGGAATGATGTATCTGTTCATGGTCGACGAATCGGCGAAATCAAACGGAACAACGGTACGATTCACGCAATCGCCGTCGGGCGGTGGCTCGGGTTGTCCGGCGTGGGATTTCCAGATGCTCGTTCCAGATTACCAGATAGACACGCCGTACGGGTTTTCCGCGCGGGTTGTATATAAGCCGTTTCAGAGTCATTGGGATATTGAGAATGAGTACGCGCAATGGCAAGCCCGCCGATCCGATCCGCGAACGTAAATCAGAGCCGCCTTGCGAGCGCGAATCCGGGCTAAACGGCGTATTGTGCCCTGTTTGCGGCTGTATCGTGGAATCTCTCCCTGTGCGACTCCACCGATTTCGCGGCGATTACGAGGAGTACCTTTGGGTCTGTTCGGACGAGTGCCGCATTCATGCTGATCAATCGCCGTATGTACAGACGAATCTTTTTGGACGTGACCTGCGCATCTGGTCGCGAAGCGTTCAAGGTGAGCTCCCCCTCCCCGAAGGTCGGAACGGAGACGGCTCCCCGAGCGGCGACGCAGTAAACGACTGAATCTCGCTACCTTTGCAGATAAGGATCGTGTGTCGCTATATTCATTCACGGCCCGAGCTGCCCAAGGGCAGCCGGGTCGCTTTTTTGTGTTAACGACGTCAGCACGTTTTCGAAAAGAGGCGAACCATGGCAGTCACCGTGGCGATTGGCACTCATTGGGGCGACGAAGGCAAAGCGAAGATCGTTGACTTCTTGGCGAAGCGACACGATGCGGTTGTTCGGTTTCAGGGCGGTTCGAACGCCGGTCACACGGTAATCGTTGATGGGGTCAAATACATCTTTCACCAGATCCCGGTTGGCCTTATCCACCCAGAGAAAACCTGCGTCATCGGAAACGGTGTCGTCTTTGATCCTATGGAGTTTCTCAAAGAACTGGACGAGCACATCGCGCGGGGGATCGACCCGCAAAATCGATTGTGGATATCGGATCGCGCAGCGGTAGTCATGCCGTGGCACAAACGTATCGAGGCTATTCGCGAAGACGCGGCCGGTGAAGGCGCAATCGGCACGACGAAGCGCGGTATCGGTCCGACGTATCTCGATAAAATATCGCGTGAACACGGCATCAGAGTAGCCGACTTCCTTTATCCGGAAAGTTTTCGCGGCCGTGTCCGTGCTATCGTGTCGGATAAGAACGACGTGTTTACGAAGGTGTACGGATCCGAACCACTCGACGCCGACCAGATAGCGGATGATTACCTGAAGGCTGCAGAACGCCTTCGTCCGTTCATTGCGAACACATCCGCGCTATTGCACGATATGATTCGATCGGGAAAGCGCATTCTCTGCGAAGGCGCGCAGGCGACGTTACTCGATATCGATCACGGCACGTATCCGTTCGTTACGAGCTCGAACACGACTGCCGGTGGCGCGGTGACGGGTGCGGGTATCGGACCGACGTTCATCACCGACGTCGTGGGAATTGTAAAGGCGTATACGAGCCGTGTTGGTAACGGACCGTTCCCAACGGAATTCGAAGCAGAGTTTGGGAATCGGATGCGCGAGCTATGGGACGAATACGGTGCAACCACGCGACGTCCACGCAGATGTGGCTGGCTCGATGGCGTCATTCTCCGATATTCCGCCGCAATAAACGGACTCACCGGCATCGCGATTACGGCGCTTGACCGTCTTGACACGCTGCCAGAACTCAAGCTCTGCACGGAATACCGACTCGACGGGGAAAAAATCCCCGGACCGCCAGCTCGGTCTGACGAGTTCTTACGTGTAGAATGCACGCTCGAAACATTGCCGGGTTGGCAGTCTGACACGACGAATGTGCGGACATTCGACGAACTTCCGGAAAACGCAAAGCGGTATGTACGTCGAGTCGAAGAGGTAGCCGGAGTGCCGGTTGTCTTGATCGGCGTCGGTCCGGGACGCGACCAGGTAATCGAGGTGCGAAAGCTTCCCGGGCGACCAACAATCTGATCGTCACTCGGTTGACGATGACGGGTAGGAAGTCGTACGTTAAAAGACTTTGATATAAAACCGGTCAGGTTACCCACGAAATCATGAGCCCGTAGCTCAGCCGGTAGAGCAGCAGACTTTTAATCTGTTGGTCGCGGGTTCGACTCCCGCCGGGCTCATTCAATAGATAC
>CAZWQW010000126.1:0-5628 GCA_964635955.1 uncultured bacterium
GCGCGGGATGCCCGTAGGGATTGTTCCGGCTTGCGCTGACAATCGCATCCGACGGCCGGACCGCGTCAATGAACGGCGCACTACTCGACGTTGCGGATCCATGGTGACCGACCTTCAGCACGTTCGACTGCAGTCGATCGGTGTTACCCGCACGGGTGCTACCCGCCCGACGTATTAGCCACTCTTCGGCAACAGTTCCCGCGTCACCGGTGAGCAAAACGCTCCGCCCGCGCGTTGCAAGACGAATCACCACGCTCTTGTCATTCTCAGACCAACGTTGCGTTCGCAGGGTATCGTTCGGCGGCGCTAATACAATGGCACTTACCGTTCCGCCGAGCCCACCGAGCGAATCCCCGTATGAGAGTGGAACAACAGGTACGTTTCGTGCGCGTGCGAGATCGATGAGTGTGCGCCATGTAGCGGACGTGTCATCCGCGCCGTTTGTCAGCAACATCCCAACGTCGAACTCACGAAGCACCGCAATGAGACCGCCCGAGTGGTCGTTATCCGGATGCGTCGCGATGACCGCGTCGAGTTTCCGAATGCCCTGTGTGTAGAGGAACGGCACGACGGTCCATTCGCCCGCATCGTACCACGGCATGCGCGGTCCGCCGTCGACGAGCACCGTCGCGCCGTTGGGGAATCGGCAGAGCGTCGCGTCGCCTTGCCCCACGTCGAGGAAATCGATCTCAACCGCCGATTCGCGACGTGCGAGCGCCGACCAGACCATCACGTTACCAATGAGTAGCACTACGAATACCAATCCGACGAAAACTCCGCGACGTAGCGTGATGCGCCACGAAATACCCAGTGCGACAAACATGAGTGCGACTTCGGCCCACGTTGGCGGACGGACGTGGAACGCCGTCCACGGAATAGTCGATATTGCAGCCGGAATGCCCAGTGCGAGGTCGGCGACGGGCGCGAAGAGGGTATTCACCGCAAACGCGCCGCCCGGAATCCATCCGACCGATGCGGCAATCATACCGCCGTGCAGCACAACCGTGACGAGGAGCACCATGAGTGGGCTCAAGAGGATGCCGACGATCGAGACGTAGCCGAAGTGATGGGCGCTGATCGGCCATGTAGCAACCTGCGCGGCGATGGTTACCGCGATCAATCCGGCGACATACCGACCGATCCGCCATTCGACGCCGGGCACGCGTATCCGATCGAGTCGCTCGAGTACCGCGCTCCGTTGCAGCGCGTCGGCCACAGCGAGAATCCCGCACATAGCCGCGTAGGAGAGCTGGAAACTCGCGCCGAACAGGTCGTTTGGACGGATCGCGAGCGTGATCAGTGCGCTCAGTGCGAGTGCGTTCCACAGGTTATACACCCGCCGCGCCGGCACCGTCAGGAGAAACACCGTCGCCATGATCGATGCGCGCACAACCGGCGGATTCATACCAGTAAGCGCGGCATAGCCCCACGCGAGGCCAATAAGCGGCGCCACCTGCCATGTCCTCCGCCCGAACAACCGACGGAGCAGCCACAGCGGTCCCATGAGCACAATACCGACGTGGAGACCGCTTACCGCGAGAACGTGGATAACGCCGCACGCTTGGAACGCTTCGAGAACGGTGTCAGGGAGTCGCGCTCGATCGCCGAGTGCGAGCGCGGTCATAAGGTTACCGGAGGAGGCGGAATGACCGATGGTGACGGCACGACGGACGTAGCGGCGTGCGACGGACGCGAACCGTTCGCTCGACGTCGGCTCTCCTTCGATCTGGACGATGTCGTCAGAATCGCGTACCGAAAGGAGCGCGACGAAGCCTCGTCGCTGAAGGTACTGACCGTAATCGAAGAGTCCGGGCGTCGTGGAGCGGGGCTGTCGCAGTGTACCGGTCATTCGTACGCGAGCACCGTAGCGGAGTCCGGAGCCGGGTAACGCATTCACGACCGAGCTATCGACGCGCGCGTACAGCGGTACCGGCCCGACGAGCAGTGTCGTGTCCGCTTGGATCGAATCGGTTCGTATACCAAACCGCCATACGTGTCCGTCGAACACCGGGTCATCGGAGATACGTGCAGTCACGACGACGCTCTGGTTAACCACTGGAGCGAGTTCGGCTGGATCGACGCTTCGTTCGACGCCGACACGGGCCCGCGCCACACCGAGCGCTACGATGCCGATGACTGCAAATACCGCGGCTGTAGAATACCGCTTCGACGAAACGGCCACACCGAGAGAGACGATGAGGAAGACGATCGCTGTTCCGAGCGCGATACCGAATCGGACCGACGCAACCTCACCCAACAGGAGCCCGACGATGAACGGGAACACTACAGCAACGGCGGGCAGAAACGGTTTCGACGTCATAAATGCTCCGTACGCGCAATCGTAATCAGCGTATGTGCTACAAAGAGGTTAGCTCCGTCACTCGGGATGCGCCAGTGGGGCGGAATCCATGATCATGCTCAATTCGGACTTGACGAGTCAGGAAACAGGTTAGTAGATTTCCCCGGTGTGTGGAGGAGCAACTATCCCGCCCCTCGCCGTATCGGCTTATCTACGATCATACGACTGATATATTCGGAGCCGTTGCGTGGTCTTTCGCAACGGACGAGTAAGTTTTTCCTTTTTCGGACGCGCCGACATAGCGTGTTCGTAACGTTGGAAACACGTATGACAGAGAGCCGAACTCGCTGCTCAGTATCTCACCTCCTGCGCCGTTCTCGACCGACTATCCTCGCGCTCTTCGCGTGTATCACCGCGACAGCGTTTGGGTGCGCCGCGTCGAATCCACCAGCCGATCCACCGGTCGCTACGTCCATTGGTACGTCTATGACCGTCGATATCACAAACGCGGTCCTCGTTGTCGGCGCAGGCGAGCGCGTCCAGACAGCCGCCGATGTCCTGCTCGATGAGGTAGAAGCAAGAACCGGCATTCGTTGGAACAGCATTCCAGCGACGAACGAACCGGATAATGCCGCGATGGTGATTCGCCTCGCGAAGTTTGCTGATGCCGCTGCGGCGGCGAACGCCAACGTCGGACCGGAAGGGTTCGTTATATCCGTCGTTCATCCGGAGCAGAACCGTACCGTTGTATCGATCACGGGTGCGGACGATCGTGGGGTATTATTCGGTGTTGGCTACCTGATTCGCTCGATGGATTGGCGACAGGGGAGTGTGCGAATACCGGCCAACCTCAATGTGGTAACGACGCCGGAATACCCGTTTCGCGGCCATCAGCTTGGCTACCGCCCGCTGAATAACACATGGGACGCGTGGACACCCGAGCAATTTGAGCAGTACATCCGCGATCTCGCGCTGTTCGGCTCAAACGCCGTTGAGAATATCCCCTTCGGCTGGGACGAATCGAATCCGCTCATGAAGGTGAGTCGTCGCGAGATGAACCGCTTTTTGAGCGAGACGTGCGACAAATACGATCTCGACTACTGGTTCTGGACACCCGCCGATTACGATCTCGAAGATGAAGCGGTGCGTGCAGTGGAACTTACACGGTTCGAAGACCTGTTCGCGACAACGCCGCGCCTCAATCACATCTTGATTCCCGGCGCCGATCCGGGTGACAACCATCCGCGGCTCGTTGTCGAATACGCGCGTGAGGTTGCCGAGCTACTCCACAAGCACCATCCGAACGCCGGACTGTGGATCAGCATGCAGGGGTACGTCGGCGAGAAGGCCGAGTATTTCACGAACTACCTGCGTACGGAGCGCCCGGAATGGCTCGCTGGTGTCGTCGCGGGGCCGCAGGCGTATCGACCGGTTGAACTGCGCCGGATGATTCCCGCCGAGTACCCGCTTCGTCAGTATCCGGACGTGACCCATACGATCGCGTGTCAGTATCCCACGCCGTGGTGGGATCTCGCGTTCGAACGCACACTCGGCCGCGAGTCGGCGAATCCGCGTCCCGTCGATTACGCGGCGATCATCCGGCTTCAGACACCGCATACCGTCGGCTTTCTCACCTACTCCGACGGTGCGCATGACGACGTGAATAAGGTCGTCTGGAACGCCTTGGGATGGGAGCTCGATCGGGATATCCGCGACGTACTCATCGATTACTGCCGGACGTTTTTCGGCGCGGATGTCGCCGAGCGCGCTGCCGACGGGATTTTCGCGCTCGAGCGGAACTGGCAGGGACCGATTCGCGAAAACGGCGGCATCGACGCGACCCTCGCATTCTGGCAGGCACTCGAACGCGAACATCCCGAGTTGAACGCGAATTGGCGGTGGAATCTGCTTCTCCTACGCGCGTATTACGATACGTACACGCGCCATCGCGCTCGCTACGAACAGGAACTCGAACGGCGTGCTCTGACGGTGCTTTCAACGGCTGAGACCCAAGGCGCCGATGCGGCCGTGGCGGCGGCACTTGAGATCCTTGCGCTCGCCGACTCGGAGAAGGTCGCCGCGCCGTATCGTGAGCGCGCGTTCGAGATCGCCGAGGCACTCAACCAGCAGATCGGTCTTCAGACGAGTGTCGAACTGTATGGCGGTCTACGCGGACGCGGGAACGTTATCGACGACATCGATGCACCGCTCAACGACCGCGCATGGCTTACGGCACAGTTCGAGGAAATCCGCGCGCTCGATTCGGAGCAGGGCAAGCTCGCGCGACTCGAAACCATTCGCACGTGGAATGATCCGGGTCCGGGCGGCTACTACGACAACGTCGGCCAGGTCGGTGAGATGCCGCACATCGTTCCGTCGACGGGATACGAAGGTCATCCGGCCAACGCGCGGCATCGTGTGCCGCATTTCCGGTCCGGGCAGAATTGGAAGTTCGCATGGCACGTGAACATGCACTGGCCCGTGGCGAACTTCGAATACGCCGACCTCAACCCGAGTGCCGAGTACGTACTGCGCTTCACCGGCGTAGGTGCGTTGTACCCGAAAATCAACGGCGAACGACTCATGCCGATTACCAACAGCACGGAAGTCGGCGTCGTTCGTGAATTTGCAGTACCGAAGCGGCTCACCGAAAGCGGACGCGCGGTTCTGACGTGGGATGACCCAAACGATCGGCACTTGAACTGGCGGCAATGGTCACGGCTTCACGAAATCTGGTTTACCGTTGAATAAGTAGGAAGGGGTTGCTTTACTCCGTTTGACGGCTTACCGTAGGATACCCGAGAATCTCTCAACATGGGGAGTATCGTTGAGAGATAGTGTTCGTTCGCTTGGTAGTACGTTCAACGTTCATATAACTTGACTTGCCATGTCCGAACGTAGTCCCGGACTCAATCGGGAACTGCTGCAGGAGGAATCGCCATGATCCGGCGACGTATCCGTCTCTCGCTGCTCGCCGCACTGGTGAGTTTGATTTCCACCTCGGTCTTCGCCGGCACCACGGGAAAAATTGCCGGAACCGTAACAGACACCGACGGCAGTCCGCTGCCCGGCGTTGGTGTTACGATTGACGGAACCCGCCTCGGAGCGAGCACCGACGCCGACGGTATGTTTGTCATCCTCCAGGTTCCCCCGGGTCAGATGACCGTCAGCGCGCAGCTCATCGGTTACCGCACCGTTACCATGACCGAAGTCGAAGTCCGCGTCGACCGCACCACCGAGATCAACTTCCGGCTTCCCGAAGAAGTGATCGAGATGGACGCCATCATGGTGACGGCGGAGCGCCCACCGATCGAGCAGGACGTGACCTC
>CAZWQW010000127.1:0-5527 GCA_964635955.1 uncultured bacterium
CCCGCATGCTATCCACAACCGCTCTCGGTCGATACTCGATCCAGTACGCGTCACCCGTTGTGTCGTTACTTACGACGTAGTCGGGGTAGAAGCGAAGGATCGTTGGCGTCTCCCGCCACGTCGCGGCGCGTTTCGGTATCACGATCACGTCGGGCGATTCCGGTGCACCAGCGAAGAATCGTGCGACATCGATCGGACCCGCCGTTTGTTCCGTCTCCCACACGTCGTACGCGCTGTGATAGAGCTTACCACTTACGATTACCTGTGAAAGCCTATTCACCGGCAGGTAAGCCGACTCGTCATTCTCCAACAAATACGAGTACGCGACGCGCTCCGGTGTAAGGCGTAAGCCGGACACAATCTTTCCCGTCGATGGCGATTGAATCCTATGTACAAAATACCCCGTAAGATACACCACGAACAACACCAGCGTCAGAACGGCACCATTGCGTATGACGCGCCCGTATTTCCGAACTACCCGACTGTCATACGTATCCGCTTCGAAGACTGATGCCCTCAGTATCGTGAGGACGCCGAAGAGCACGAGTGCCGCGACGCCCAACGCGAACGCGTTCACGTCGCCGCCGATCTTCGCGCGTCCGGCGATGCTGATCGGCGTCATGAACACAAACACAGTGACTAATTGTGCGTCGGCATTGCCGTTTCGTAGTCGCTCGCGCCACGTGCGACCGGGCCACAGCAGGAAAACGAAGAGAAGTGGCAAGATAAACGGCACGAAGCGGATGAAAGGCGTCGTTCGAAGCGTGGTCGCGAGTGATCCGACGAAGCCATGACTCCCCGGACGCACAATCGCATTGTAAACAAATCCGTCGAATGAGAACGCGGACGCAATGAGTATGACTCCCGCCAGCACAGCGGAGGCAAATCCGATGAGGAACGCGGTAACGTGGCGTCTGTCCATTGCGACGGCAGCGTAGAGTAAAAGCCCAAACCCGGCAAACACGACGTTTTGCTTTGCGAACGGCGCAAGACCAGCAAGGACGCCGCTGACCGCTGAATACTTCACTCTGTTTGATTCGTTGGCTCGCGACAGGAAATACACCGTCGGCAGTATCAGCCCTACAGCCGGGGCGTCTGCGTGAATGAGATACGCGACGTACGAAAGCGGACCGTTATGTGCGGTGTACATCAGGAATACGGCGATAGCGGCGACGGTGGAGACGATGTGGATACGGCCTTTCGATGCTTGCCAGATAACCAGCGCTCCGGGGACGAAAAAGAGAAGCATCGATACGGCCATACCGATACCAAGCATTCCGATCGGCGTTTCGACGAGTAGCGTTGGCGCATATACTAACTCGGCGAGCGGACCGTACATGTTACAATCGATACGACCGGTGCCGGGGAGTGGGTACAGCTCGTATCCAGCCGTCATCCCAACGAGTTTCGCAAGCCGATTCGCCGACCACCAGTTGCCGAAGTGCCTGATCACGCCATACATCAACGACGCGATTATCCCCACAGCGCCTAATGGCAATACGCTCATGAGCACACGAGAAAGGCGATCGCGATCTTTCGTTTTGCGGAAGACGATAAAAGCGGCGAATACTGCGAGGAGCGTTGTTGCTTGAATGCCGATTACGACAATTGACCACGTATCGGGGATAGCGGTAGCGAGTGGATCGACTTCAGTCATATGATGCAGTCAACCGCTTAGATTGTCGCGTTTTGCACTTCACTCATCCAACACCGGCTAACACATACGGACCATCCGGTATCACAGCTACGAGCGCGTCACGCCCATGCCGGTCCAGCGCGGCGTCGAGCGCCCGCTCCACTGACTCTGTTGGCGACACCAGGAGGTCGCGTAGCGTCTCTGCGTCAAGGCCGTCGCTAAAGTACATGATCTCCGCGCGGTCGAGCGCTTTGCACATCTCCTGCAACTGCCACTGGTCGATGACGAAAAAGTCTGGATCGACCAACCGTTTGCGGAACGTGGCCACCGACGTCGTCTCGCGCATCAGTGCCGTAAACTCAGGTGACCCGACGCCCTCGCCGCACGCCGATGCGACGATGATTGTGCCGCCTTGTTTCACTGCGGGAAGCGCCGCCGTCATCGCTTTGATCGACTGGTAGAACGTCAGATCAAGCGGATATCCCGCGGAGCTCGTAATCACGATATCCGCCGGACGTGGCAGTTTCGCCAACGATTGTCGCGCAACGAACGCACAGCCCTGTGCGTGCGCCGCTTCGAGGTCGCCCGCGAATACTCCCGTGATATGCCGTGCATCGTCGAGCGAGACGTTCACGATGAAGTCGACACCAACCATGCGCGCGATTTCCGTCGCTTCGATATGAAACGGATTGCCGTCGAGTCTACCTTCGCATGCGCGTTCGTGACCGAGCATCGTAGGACCGTGCATGATGCGCATTGTCTTCACGCCTGCCATGCCCGGGCAGATAGCCTTCCGGCCGCCACTGAAGCCTGCCATGAGATGCGGCTCGATCAGCGATGTCGCGATGTGCAGGTCGGCTTCGACGAATTCGCGGTTGATCCAGACCGGCGTTCCGTGCGATGTCTCACCCACGTAGGCGAGTGTCGATTCGTCGCGCGCGACGTGGTTGACGATGCGGACGCGACGCATGACCTCCTTGCCGACCATGTTGCGAAGCTCGTCTGGCGTATTCGCGCGATGAAGACCCGTACCGACGACGATCACGACGCGATCGTCGGGGATACCTGCGTCATTCAGCGCATCGAGGATCGGAGGGAGGATGATCGTGTTCGGCACGGGACGCGTGATGTCGCTGATGGTAATCGCGGCGTCACGTCGTCCGCGCGCAATTTCTCTTAATGGTGCGGCGCCGATGGGTGACTCAATCGCGTGTCTGACGGCTCCAATAGCGTCATGAATCGGTTCGACGCGATTCAGACTGAGTACATAAGCGTCGACTTCATCGGGAATGACAACGTTCAGGCCGTCGCGACCATATTTCAAGCGAACATTCATACCGTCCCCAGACCGATATCGGCCGTTCACTTCCCGCGCGAGTTCCACAGCGGCAGCGCACCCAGCATCGTTGCAACGGCAAGCGCGGCAACCATCCAGAACACCGCTTCCCATCCGAACGACTCAGCGATCGCCGCAGTGGCGAGCCCGGCAGGGATACCCGCGAGCGACCCGATGGCGTTCACAAAGCCGACTGCGGTGCCCATTGCGCCGGGTGGAGCGTACTCAATCGCACCGGCACCAGCGAGAAGTGATTCCGGACCGTATATCGCAAATCCCGCTGTGAGAAACAACGCCGCGAGAACGTAAGCATCCGACGACACTCGCGGGATCGCGACGGTTACGATAGCCAATATGAGAAGGAGAATCACCGCGACCGGAATACGCCGCCCTTCGAAAACGCGATCCGATACCCATCCGGCGCAGATGGCTCCGGCTGCGCCACCGAGTGGTAGCAATGCGGCGAGAAAGCCTGCGCCGGCGTCGGTGTAGCCGCGCGCTTCGACGAGGTACGTAACTGTCCAGAAGAAGAAGACATACATCGCGAATTTGAGCGCACCAGTGATGACCGCCGCGACCCACAGTCCCGGTACCTTTACAACTGCGGCAAGATCTCGCCAATGCACCGCGCGACCGTTCGGGCCGTTGGTGTCCGGCACGTCGTAGATGCCTACGTCTTCCGGCGCTTCACGGTGCCATCTCCACACAACAAGCACCACGACGCCGAACACAAGCGCGGGAATCCAAAAGCCCCACCGAATCGCTGCGAGCATTGTCGGTGCGAGTCCGATCGACGCCGCCGCCAGCCACGTCGCGAGTGTGTCGCCGACCATGTAGTTCGTCGTCCACCAACCCATGACACGACCGCGCGTCTTCCGCGGAAACCACCGCGCCATGGTTGCGACGGTTGCCGGCCAACCTGTTGCCTGTGCGAAGCCATTCGCGAGCCAGATGATGACAAGCGCGCTGACGGTGGTAACAAGCCCACTGAGCAGCGACAGAACAAGCGTCGCGACCATGCCGACGAGTAAAAGGCGACGCGCGCCGAAACGATCGCCGACGGCACCCATGACAAGCTGTCCTACGGCGTACGTGAGTTGAAACGCGGCGGCGACGATGCCGAGATCGAACATCGACCAGCCGTATTCTTCCAAAAAGAGGGGTTGTACGACCGGTAAATGCTTTCGCGTGAAGTAGTAGCCGACGTATGCCAGCCACGTTATGGCGAAAATCCGAATGCGCCATGTTCGGAGATCGTGAGAAGAATGGAGAGACACGGAAACCATGCGTTAGTTAGGGCGTGAGGTCGGATGTGAACGTATCAAGAATACGCGCGAGAAGGCATATTCGGAAGGATACTCAGACGATAATGCGGAGCATGTCGCCGTTTTCGAGATCGGCGGCGTTTGCGTCGTCAGTATCGAGGTGAAGCTCCGGCACCAGACCTTTGGCGACGCGGACGAGCACGTTGTGAAAGACGACGCCTTTCTCGCCTTCAAACTCCGCTGAGACGATCTGCCGGTCACGAATACCCCACGCTTCGGCGATATGTGGTGGCATGTGAATGTGTCGACCGGCGCGAATCACCCCATGATCGAGCGTTACTGTTCCGCGCGGACCGACGAGCGTGATTCCCGGCGTGCTTTCATGGTATCCGCTGTCACGCGGCGGAAGCTCAATACCCAACGCGAACCCATCGGTGCGAGAAAGTTCCACCTGACAATAGTTTCGCAGCGGACCGAGTACGCGGACGTTTTCTATCGCGCGCATGCGAGGCCCGATGATGGTGATCATTTCCTTCGCCGCGTAATTCCCCGGTTGGCGCAGTGGCCGATAGGGATGCAGTTCGGAACCAGGCCCGTAGAGGACGTCGAGCGCTTCTTGCGTGAGGTGGCAATGGCGGGCGGAAATGCCAACTGGTACGAGCTTCGGCGACTCGTGTGGTGCGGATTGGCGCTGAAACTCCTCGAGCACCCGGTTCGTCACGAGGCGGATCAATCGTTCGTCGGCGCTTAGTGCGCCGTCAGGGACGATGCCGTCCTCATGGTAGATCTGATCGCCGGTTCGCTCTGTCATCTCGTCGCCGTTGGTGTTGGACGTTACTCAGTACCAATCGCATTGAGCTGTTCCAATCGCTTGAGCACGGCTTCCGCGAGTGTCATGTACTCCACACCGTTCGCTTCCCACGTTGCCGAATTGACGGGATCGAGTGGCGCGACCGATGGTGCTACATCGCGCGTCAAGCGATTCGTTGCGGCAACAGCCGATTCAAGCGTCGGATCGATCTGTGAACCTAATATCAGATAGTTCCGCGCGCGGAGATACTCCATATCGCGCCAATCGATCCGCGGATCATGGAAGAAAACCCACACCGAATCGTGGGTCAACACCTCATTGATCGGCGCGATCGTGCTGCCAGTCTGTCCGGTGGCGTCATATGCGACGGCCAGACCGGCGCGCGCGGCGAAATACCACGTCGAATCGGTTGGCGGAACGACGCGCAAAACGTTGATTGCGCCATCCAGCGTTCGCAGGTGAATCAACGACCAGCCACG
>CAZWQW010000128.1:0-5362 GCA_964635955.1 uncultured bacterium
CCCACAATCATACCGACGAATGAGGGACCACGCACCATCGTTGGCACATCCGACGGTAACGTCATTGCGCTCGATGGTTCCGGCAAGGAAGTGTGGCGTGTGTCCGTCGGTGCGACAGTTTCGACATGGCCGACATTCGATGAATTGCCGGGTATCGGTCGGTGCTTATTTGTCGCCAGCGAGGCAGGTGACGTGTTGTGTATGGATGAGCGCGGTCAAATCCATTGGCGCACGAAACTCGATGGCTCACTCATGTCGTTCAACAACGTCGCAGTGCTTCGAGGTGGCGATGCGTCTCTTATCGCGACGGATCGGCGCGGTGTTGTCACCGGCTTGACGAGTGAAGGCGCGATAGCGTGGGAGTTCCATACGCACCGTGAGCGCATCTGGCGCGCGACCGGTGTTGGACCGTGCAGCGTCGGTGACCTCGACAGTGACGGACGCGATGAGGTGTTTTTCTCCTCGTCCGATGGGCGCTTGTACTGTCTTGACGCAGATGGCTCATTCCGTTGGAATGTATACATCGGCTTGAATTCGCAGTGGTCGAGCCACGTGCTCGTCGACCTCGGCGACGGACCGTGCGTTGTCGCCGGTGGAACCGGCGATGTTCTCCGCTGCATCGGTCCGGATGGCGCGGTTCGGTGGACGCAGCGCGGTGTCGGCGCTGGATTCATCGAGACGGTCATTAGCGTCGGCGATATCGATGGCGACGGTCGCGACGAAGTCGTTTTTCCACACCAAGGACGCGCGATTCAAGCTGTTGACAGTGACGCCGCTCTCCTCTGGTCTACGGTCGAGTATACCGGTGGCGATTCGCCGTTCGGACCATCGATTGGTGATGTCAACGGTGACGGCAAGTTGGAGCTGCTCTTCCCGCATCGTCACAACACGAAACTCCGCGTGCTCGATGCGAACGGTGGATTACTCGAAGAGCATAACGTCCCGAAGGGCGTCGAGAGCGCACCGGTAATCGGTGATGTAGACGGCGACGGACGTCTCGAAGTTCTCTGTGTGACGCAGAATGACGGCGAGCTGACATGTTACCGCACCGAAGCTTCAACCGATTCCGATGTACCATGGCCGACAAGCCGCGGTGCGTTCGACGGTCGCGCGAATCGGTTACCCGCAGCGAACACGCATGCACGTAGGGCGACGGCGAAAGCAGCGGCGGGACCGAAACCACGCCTCGTTGATCCCACGATTTTCGGACTCCAAGTTAATCGAATCGCCTACGATCTACCGGAGAATATGCTTGCGGAAGTGTCCGTGGCAGATTCGAATGGCGTTGTCCGTCGCGCGATCGTAGGTGATGAGCTTCGCGAACGATTCTCCCTCGAAATATTGGATCCGGGTTACCATCGTCTCCAAGCACAAACAATCGATCCAAACGGTTGGAAGCGACTTGGGACGGAGCAAAAGACGGTTAATATCGACGGATTCGAGCGAGAAGCCGCCGAAGCCGAAGCACTGTTTACCTATTTAGAGAAAATCCCGGGCACCGACCATCGAATTATTCGGAGTTTGAAGATCCGTTGGAACGATATTGCCGGTCGATTCGTGTCCTACGCTTCGCTGTCAGGCCTCGTCAAGCGCCGCGAATTCATTGCCGAAGTGCACGCATTATTACGCGAGCTTCGACGCGAAGGCCGGTGTCAAAACCTGCGGAACCGGCTGATTGGTGAGCTCGATCGGCCGGTTGAGTTCATTCCGTGGCAGCTTGAACACCCGTGGATGCCGCTAAAAGAGAAAGCCAGTACGCCACCAGAAGAGCTTCTCGAGCGCATTGACATTCTCACGGATCAACGCGGTCACGAAGCAGTCGCAATCGACATCGCAAACCTCCTGCCGGATTCGCTCTGTGTCCGTGCGTGGGTCGACGGGATCACTGATGCGAGCGACGCCGTGCACTTGGCGGCAAAGCATCTCGAGCTTCGACAGGTGATACGCGTGCCAACGCCAACAGGCGACATGGGTGCTGACGCATTGCCGAACCTCGGGAATGCAGGACTGTTGCGTATTGACGGCTCGTCGAATGCGCGACTCTGGATCGATGTACTTACTCGCGATCTCCCTGCGGGCAAGTATTCGACAACGCTCCACTTCCGCGCGCTGACGCAAGGCGGTGCGACGTGGGACGTTCCGATTCACTGGACGGTTGCA
The DNA here is from genome assembly GCA_964635955.1 of uncultured bacterium. Classification (GTDB taxonomy): domain Bacteria; phylum Latescibacterota; class MWCZ01; order MWCZ01; family MWCZ01; genus CAZWQW01. The sequence goes on from CAZWQW010000128.1 coordinate 2,161, forward strand.
CCTGTTACTCTTCCAGAAGCGATGCCGTTGCATTTCTGCAACTGGGGTTACGGCTTCATGAAGAAGTTCGAGCATTATCAGGAAGCCGCGCTGGAAGACATGCAGGATCACTACACATCAGTTTTCCCGAGTCTTCCGCTCCCCACCTTCGTCCACGACTCGTCTGGGAAAATAACGCAGTGGCCGAGTTGGGACCACTTCGACTGGTATCTCGAGCGTATGCGTCCACAGAACGTCATTCTGCTGCCGGCGTATGTACTCACACCGCAGAAAGGTAAGGCTGTACCGCATTCCGAAGCATGGAAAAAGGCGTTCGCGGAGATGTTGCCGGTTTTAGTAAAGCACCTTGCAGAGAAGGGATTCGGCTACGAACGGTGGGCATTCTACCCGGTTGACGAACCCGGGCTACGTGGCGGTAGTCTCATTGCCGAGTTGGAACGGTATGCACGATTCGTAAAGGGCTTGAATCCGAAGGTGCGCATTTATACCGATCCCTACCGCGGTATGACAGTCGAAGATCACAAACGTCTTGTGGATGTCGTCGATATTGTCCAACCGACGCAGTATTATGTTGTACAAGCCGAGGAAACGGATCGAATCGACTACCTCAAGACGACGAATCAGGAACACTGGATTTACGAAGCGCGTGCAGGTGTGAAAGACGATATCGAGCCGACATACTATTGGGAGCAGATTTGGACGGCGTGGGAGATCGGCTTTACCGGTGTCGGATACTGGACGTATTGCACGACGGGATTTGATCTATGGGAGGCCGAGGCGGACTACGTCATGGTCTACGCCGGTGCGGAAGGCCCGGTGCCGAGTCCGCGATGGCAGGCGATTCGCATCGGCATCGAGGACCACGCGCGTCTTGCCCGTGTTCGCGACGCAGCGAAGCGTGCCCGTCAAGCCGGCGATATAGCTACCGCCGATCGCTTGGAGAAGCGTCTCAAGCGGTTTGTCAAAGAAGCGAAAGAGTCGCTCTGGGAACCGGGGGTTGTTGCAAAGATTCGCCAGCGACTGATCAGTATGGCGGTCGAAGCGGAGGCGTAATCCCTCACTTCGTTACGTTATGCGTTCGTTAAGGCGAAGGGTGGGTACCCTTCGCCTTTTCTTATTCGGGGGATACGACACCGTCCAACCATTCGAACGCAGCGTCCTGCATTTCGGCGTTGAATTCGTGCGGTACATCCCAGAGTCGCGTTTCCAGGCGATCGCCGACGCCCTGCGGTTCCCACACACGCCGCATTCGGTCGTACGCATACTCCACGCTTTCGAGGCTAAAGAGGCCGTCGCGAAGGCCGTTATAGAAAAGCATCGGCTTGGGACACGCAATTGACGCGACATCGGGGAAGTCCAGACCGTTATGAAGGCCCGGGTGGATCATCGTAAAGCTCGTGCCACTGGCGAGGTTAACACCGGGACGCATTTGATGTCGCACGCCGGTCATCCAACAGATCGCGCAACCGGCGGCAACGCGATCATCCAGCGCGCTGATCTGCCACGTGCGAAAAGCTCCGACTGATAAACCCACCGCCGCGATTCTGGACGGATCGACGTTCGGCTGTGACGCGAGGAAGTCGAGGGCGCGGAGGTCCTCATGCGCGATGAGACCGGCGAGAGACGATCCGAGGAAGAACAGGTTGCATCCGATTGGGTTCATGTGGGGATACGGCTTCGGATCATCGCGTGGGACGCCGCGGTCTGACCAGAAGAACATGTCCGTTGCGAACGTGATCCAGCCGCGTGCGGCCAACTCATCGCCGATGTGACGACCACCGTAGCACTCGTTCACCCACTGCGCACTTGAGGCGATCCGCTCATCCGATTCATCGAACGGGCGTATCACCTTCTCCTTGCCGATGTCGAATCGCGCGCCGTGATCGTGGAGCAACAGCGCGGCACGCGTCTTCGCGCCCGGTTCCAACGCCGCCTTCGGGATACACAGGTACGCGAGCACGCGGCTGTCACCGGTCAGGTTGAATACAACACGTCGCGCGACGTAACTGCCGCGATCCTCCTCGCCGATCATGTCCGCGTCGAACGGCGCGGTAGGAGGCGGCGCAAGCAGCCGTTCATGGACGAAGTCGCGCGCTTGTTCCCGCCACTCGGCAAAATCCGTGTAGTTACCGGAGACCCACGATCGAGGGAATGTGAGCCGGCCGCGCATCGCATCGGCAAATACTGGTAGCCCGTGCTCAACACCGTATGTTTGACGCATGGAGAGTCCCTTGGAGCGTAATTGTGTGGGAGTGTCGTTGAAAATGCTACACACCAAATCCGTCTGGTCAAAGATGGCGAAATGTGAAGCATCGAGTCCGCGTATAGATTGTTTGGGCAAAGACGAAACCATCTCCCGCCATTTCTGAATACCATTCAATATGAAAACGCGAACAGCGAAGGCTGTGCCTTCGCTGTAACGAACGCTTAGCGTCCGCCGACCTTCCCCCCTCCATCAAACTTTGCGTGATTCGATAGCATCTATAATCCAAACAAATCGCTTCCGTTGGCTTTCCACACGGCGAACACGCCGGGAGATGTAACTCATGAGTGTACCAGAAGCACTTCCCGAGAGCGTCCGTACTGTTCTTGATGCCTTATCTCCGTTGAAAAACGACCGCGGCACACGTGAGCTTGTCTACCAGTATTCTGTCGGCAACTTGAGCGGGCTTAATGATGACGAAGCTAATTGGACGATTCGCGAGCTCGCCGCGCGGGGTATCGGGGTGATCACCAACTGGCGGTCCGGCGAGAAACAGGATGAGTCAATCGCGGAATCGGTTCGGATTGGGCGTATCCAGAAGTCGCTCGGCCTTTCGGTCGCTGCGGATGCGAACTATATCCTGCATCGTTTTTTCGACAACACACCTGCGACCGCGCACGTTGACGATGCCGGCGAACCGTTTTGGGATGACACCTTCAGTGGTCCGAAAATGGGTTGTCCATTCACATTGGATACGCGCAAGTCGGTCATTCTCGGTCGAATCGCTGCGTTCGTCGAGGCGTATCATCTGGCGGGGGTACCGCTGGATATCGTTACGGCGGATTGGGAGATTGACGGTCCGCACGAATGGAACGGCGCGTGGGAACATGCGAAACGGTGCGCACGCTGTCGCGCAAATCTGCCGAATATCGGCGACTTCGCTTCATATCAGGCGAAAATGCGTCAGATGCGCGCACAGCTTCTTCGCGACTGTTACGC
>CAZWQW010000129.1:0-5103 GCA_964635955.1 uncultured bacterium
CACTCGACGATATCGTCTCCGAGTTCAAGCGCGATCTCGCCGAAGCAATGGCGTTCAACTTCGAAATCACGGCGGCGCACGATCGCGGTTGGATGGAGACGATTCGCTACCCGTACCTATCGACGATTGTCAACGATTGTATCGACCGCGCGACCGATATCACACGAGGCGGCGCCCGGTACAACAATACCATGCCGGAACTCGTCGGTCTCGCCAACGTCGTCGACGGGATCATGGCGATACGCTGGGCGGTATTCGAAGAGAACGCGATTACCCTTTCCGATCTCGCTGACATCTTGCGTCGAAATTGGGAAGGCGAGGAGGCGCTTCGGCATCTCATGGGCACGAAACCGCCACGGTACGGTAACGACGTCGCCGAGCCAGATGCGCTGTGGGTCGAGCTCTCCGATTTCTGGTACGATGAGGCGCGCAAATACACGAATCCGCGCGGTGGACCGTATCAGCCGGGATTCCTTTGTTGGATCATGCACAGCGTTCTCGGAGAGAAGACTGGTGCGACGCCTGATGGACGGAAATCCGGTGAAGCGCTTGCAGACTCAGTCGGACCGGTTCAGGGGCATGATACGGAAGGCGTCACCGCGATGCTCCGGTCATCGGCGAAGATGGACCATTCGAAGTTCATCGGCGGGATCGTTACGAACGTCAAGTTCACACCGGACATGTTCCGGACAGCGGACGACCGCGAGAAGGTGATCGACTTGCTCGAAACGTATCTGCGCATGGGCGGATTCGAGCTTCAGGTGAACGTCGTCTCTTCGGACATTCTCCGACAGGCGCAGAGCCATCCGGAGGAACACTCCAACCTGATCGTTCGTGTCGCGGGCTACTCGGATTACTTCACACGGCTTTCGCGGCCGCTGCAGGATGAGATCATCTTGCGTACTGAGCACGAGATGCGGTAAAGTCGATACGGAACGTGGGTTGGGTGATGATACGGAAAGTTCTTCGAGTTGCTGTGTTCGTGGCGATTGTGCTGTTCGTAGTTATCGCGTGCAGCAAGAAAGCCGATGACGACCGAATCGTGTTACGACACTCGTTCTGGGGTGCCTACCACGACCTCGCCTTGTGGCAGCAGATCAAGCACGACTTCGAGGAACTCCATCCGAATGTCAACGTGAAGCTTGAGTATACGCCAACCGACTATCGGACGAAAATTCGCTTGCAGATGATCGCCGGGACCGCTGCGGATGTTGTCTGTATGGACGACGAAAGCCAAGCAGGTTTCGCGGTGCATGGGCATCTTGAGAACCTCGATCCATACATCGAGCGTGATCGAGACGAACTGCAGATCGAGGATTTCCTCCCCACGTCGCTCGAGTCGCTTCAGTGGAACGGAATTCAATACAGCATGCCGTGGGACGGTTTCACCGTTCTGATCTTCTGCAATCTCGATCTCTTCGACGAAGCAGGCATCCCCTACCCTGATACATCGTGGACGTACGAAGACTTTCGACAGATCGCGATCGCGTTGACGAAAGACCACGACGGTGATGGGAGAATCGATCAATTCGGGACGAGTCTCGCGTTCAGCTTTCTCGGATCCGAGACTTTCCTGTGGGCGTGGGGCGCGGACGTCATCGATCGTGAGGCGTTTCGCTCTGGATTCGATACACCCGAAGCCCATGACGCCATCGAGTTTCTACGTCGCCTCGTCATCGTAGATAATGCGAGTCCCCAGGCAGGTCAGATGCCAGGAATTGCGTCTGAGATCGCCATTCTCACTGGCCGGCTCGCCATGGTTCCGGGTCCAACCTATCTCATGCAGAACCTTCGCGCTACCGATGGGATGCGTTGGGACGTGTTCCACATGCCGAAAGGCCCGACCGGTATTCGCGCTACGCGGGCATCGTGGGACGGTATCGCTATCTATCCCGGATCTGACAAGAAAGAACTTGCGTGGGAATACATCAAGTTCGTGTTGAGCCGTCAAGCTCAGCAATATATCGGCGAAGCGAATCGCGCGATGCCGGTGCGTCGGCAGGATGTATACGACTTCTTCCTGAAGGAAGACCGTGAGCAACACGACGAACGGTTTTTGGAAGCGACGGAATATGCGTTCCTTACGCCCGCTGTAACAAAGTTTGACGCTATGGATAACGCCACAGCCAGATGGCTTGACCGGATTCGCACTGGTTCGAGTACGGTAGAAGAGGCGCTCGCGAACTTGAGTGCCGAATACAACGAGATGCTTGAAGCGGATCGCCAGTTCTTCGCCACACAAGACACGGTATGGGCGTCTCCGAAGACGTATTCACAGACAGCGCAATAGAACCGCTCCACGATAATCCGACGGATATGCCACAATGAAGATGTTTTCGCTTCGAGACCTTCGTCCGAATACCGACCGACGTAGCTTCCTCGCTGACGGTTCGTCGCTTGCGGAGGGAGTCGAGCATTTCCGTGTCGCTGATGCACGCTTTCTCGATCGTGGAGAGACATGGAGTGACCAACCGACAACCGGTGCGGAGCGTGCCGTTGTCGTGATGCAAGGCAGTGGTCGGATTACCATCGATGGTGTAGAGCACCCCGTACGCGCGTTCGATGTCATTGTCATCCTGTCTGGCGAGGAGTGGAGCATCCGCGGCGACGACGTGGATCCGGCAGTGATTCTCGTTCTCGGCGCGGGTAACTGACGTGGCATTTGACCTCGAAACGCTTCTCCTCCTCGAAGCGATCATTCTCCTTGCGGCGTTCATTCAAGGCGCGGTCGGATTCGCGTTTGGAATGACGAGCATGGGACTGGCCGTCTTCCTCATCGATGCGAGAGTTGCCTCGATCATTGTATCACCACTTGCCGCGGCGAATGTTGCACTCGCGCTTTGGAGCGTGCGTCACGCGATTCACCTTCGCAACGTCGTCCCGATGGTCGTTGGAATGGTTATCGGCCTTCCGTTCGGGCTGCTGATACTACTCGAAGGCTCGACGTCCATCATCCGCATTTCCGTAGCTGTGTTGCTGGTATATGTTGGAACATCTCGCCTGCTGTCGAACGGGCACACGCGTCGACCGCTACACCCGTGGTGGGGATACGTCGCCGGATTATTCGCTGGTGTGGTTGGTGGTGCTACGAATATTGGCGGTCCGCCGCTGATCGCGTACGTTGCCCATCAACCGTGGAAGCCGGTTGTTTTCAAAGCCTCGCTCTTGACGTGTTTTCTCGTGAGTTCGGGCTTGAAAACGATCACGCTCGGTATCGAAGGTTCACTCGATGCGCGATTGCTCACGAGCGTTGCGGTGTTGCTTCCCGCTGTCGTGATCGGGTCACAGATCGGGATCGTTTTCTTCAATCGTGTAAACCAACGATTGTTTGGACACCTCGTTTCGGTCCTCATTGTCGTACTCGGCATTCTACTATTCTTTTAGCTGAGCGTTGTCAGCGACGGCAGTACCGTACCGGCGGAACTCGAAGTATCAACCGAGTGAGAATCAACGATGCAGACTATTGACGGACACACCGAAATCGTCGCGGTGATAGGCGATCCTATTGAGCACACACTGTCGCCGGCGATGCACAACGCCGCGTTTGACGCGCTCGGAATGAATTGGGTGTATATCGCGTGTCATGTGAAGCCGGCCGGTGTCCGTGATGCAGTCGAAGCGGTACGCGCGCTCAACTGGCGCGGTATGAATGTTACCGTGCCGCACAAACAAGCCGTGATGGAAGGTCTTGATGAGCTGAGCGACGCCGCAAAAGCAGTCGGCGCAGTAAACACGATCATTCATCGAGACGGAAAACTGAGCGGCGATAATACCGATGTATATGGTATTCTCCGTGCGATTCATGACGGTGCAGGCGTCGAGGATCCTCCAGAACACGTCGTTGTTTTGGGAGCGGGTGGCGCGGCACGCGGAATTATCTATGCGCTCACGACGCTGGAAGCCGTTCGCAAGGTCACGATCCTCAATCGTACGGTAGAGCGTGCGGAGAGACTCGCAACCGAGTTCGGAGGCGACACGGAAATCGTAGCGGCGCCACTCGACGTCGATTCCGCACGACGCGCACTACGGGATGCCGGGCTTGTCATCAACGTAACAAATCTTGGACGCGGCGAATACGCGAATCTCTCGCCGATCGGTGACGATTGGAACTGTCTGCACGATTCGCTCGTGTGCATTGACTCGAATTACTCTCCACCGCGCACGATGCTCATGAAGCAGATAGAACGAGCGGGTGGTCGCGCGTATAATGGCCTCGATATGCTCGTCTATCAGGGCGCACGCTCGTTTGAACTGTGGACCGGAATCACGCCACCGATCGACGTAATGCGAAATGCGATCGTCAAGCCCGGATAGTGATCGGTACATGCGTGTTGAAGCTTGACGGATTACCACGAGACCGGCATATTCAAAGTGAACGGGGGACGTTCTGCGAATTGAAGAACCTTTAACAATCGTTCTAAAGAAGGTCGCCCTGCCGAAGTGAGGATGCGGCCTCGGGTTTCCGAGGGAATACGCTACGATATGTTTCGGTGCGGCTTAAATGCCCTTCAACGTTTCCCAGTTTGAAGCGTTTCTTTCAATTCCAGCTACGTCCCTCCGGGAACTCTGAAGCCGACCGGTTCGCCGGTCGGCTTCTTTGTTTGCTATCTCGCTCTTGGCGCAGCTATCGGAGCTCACTACACTATTCACGGAATATAAATGCCTTCAAGGAGATGAAATAATGGCAAAGGGGTATCTCGGTCCTCCGCGTCTGAAAGCGCGCTTCGCAACGGACAACACGTTATTTGGCATGTGGGTGGCATGTCGTGATCCGTTCTTCAACGAGATTGCAGCGTATTCTGGTGCCGATGTGTTGCTGGTCGACGCGGAACACGCGCCACTGACGATTGAAGATATCGAGCGAATCGTCATCGCCGCGCAGGGGAGTCCGGCGTCGGTGATTGTGCGCATGACGGGGATCGATCAGGTGGCGATCAAGCACGTACTCGATTCCGGCGTCGAGGGGATCGTCGTGCCGTTTATCAACACCGCGGCGGACGCGAAACGCCTTACGCACTACGCGATGTATCCACCGAAGGGCAATCGAGGTATCGGACCGCGTCGCGCACAATATCTTACCGATGGTCCGTGGGACTATCAGCA
>CAZWQW010000130.1:0-1220 GCA_964635955.1 uncultured bacterium
GGCTCGTGGGGCGAAGGCGGATACCACTATATCTGGCTGAACGAATTCACGAAGTGGACGTGGCGACATCTTTACGAAGACGAACAGCGTTATGTCAAAGCGGCGGAGAAGTGGGCGAGCGCACGTGAAAATAACGACCTGCAACGGGTGCTGCGACAGGCGGGTCGCGAGTTACTACTCGCCGAGTCGTCCGATTGGCAGTTCCTCATCAGCACGATCAGCGCGCGCGATTACGCTGAGCTCCGATTCACACACCACCACGAGGTGTTCGTGCGACTTATGGACCTCGTCGATCGACTCGGAGCTGGCGAAACCCTGACCGACGGCGATTGGCTGTTCGTCGAGGGAAACGAGAAACGCGATCCGCTCTTCGAAAATCTGGATCCGGCGGCGTGGCTACCGAAGGAACGACACGCGTAAATAGTCATAATAACACGCACATCGTCGGAGCGTGAGTCGCATCGCGCTCCGACGTCTTTCATTCTCTCCGTAATCGATCGAGGTTTTCCAACTATGCCGAGTCCAATCCGCGTTCTCATGGTAACCCCGGAAGCTGTTCCATTCGCGAAAACCGGTGGCTTGGCTGATGTCGCGGGTGCGCTCCCCGTCGCGCTTGCCTCGCTTGGCTGCGAGGTGCGTGCGGTGATGCCACGGTATCGGCAGATCGACGCGCGCGCATTCGGGCTCGAGCAGATCATGCCGCGCGAAGTACAACAGTTCGCCGGTGCGGAAATCGAGCGGGACATCTGGCATCGGAAGACGAGCGACGGCGTCGACTGGTACTTCGTAAACGCACCGGCGTACTACCATCGCGAGTATTTCTACTCGGTCGGCAATACTGACTACGAAGACAATGCCGAGCGATTCGCGTTTTTTGCGCAGCAAGCGCTTCAACTCGTGAAGCGCCTGCAGTGGAAGCCGGATGTTATCCACTGCCACGACTGGCAGACGGCACTTATACCCGCGTATCTGCGAAACGCCGTGAAGACGCCGATGATCGACACGCGGCACCCGTTCTACGCGGGTGTGAAGACGCTCCTTACCATCCACAACCTCGCGTACCATGGGCAGTTCCCGAAAGAGAAACTCAGCCCTACGGGTCTCGACCGCGATCTGTACGACAACGGCGACCTCGAGTTCTGGGGCAAGATCAACTACCTGAAAGCTGGGCTCCTGTACGCGAATCAGCTCAACACGGTGAGCCGCACCTACGCCAAGGA
>CAZWQW010000130.1:1320-5086 GCA_964635955.1 uncultured bacterium
GCGCACCTGATTGAAGCTGGCGCGGACATGTTCCTGATGCCGTCGCGGTTCGAGCCGTGCGGGCTGAATCAGATGTACAGTCTCGCATACGGCACCGTGCCGATCGTGCACGCGACTGGTGGCCTTGCGGACACGGTGCGCGATTACGATTCGAGCGCGGGCAACGGGAACGGCTTCGTTTTCACGAAGTACGAGCCTACGGCACTTGTCGATGCGGTTCGACGCGCCGTTGCGGTATACCCCGATCGGGGTAGGTGGCTGGAGCTGATGCGCACCGGTATGCGTGAGGATTATTCGTGGCGGCATTCGGCAGAGCAATACCGCGATGTGTACGAGGAGATGGTGACGGTCTGGTAGCGTCAATCACCGTCTCAGGAGATGTAGTTTGGTACGGATTGTCGCGCTTCTAACGGCATGGCTGGCGCTCCTGGGCATACAGTCAAACCCTGCGAAGGCCGTCGATCCGCGCGACACCATCGTCATCGTCGCGTGGGCAGCTCCCGCGGTACCCGATCAGTACGGCCCGAACTACCTTACCGACTCGACTAACTTCACCTTCGTCGGGTTCGGTCTTCCGAATGACCACTGGTTCGTTCGCCTTTACAACGAGCACGAAGAGACTCGTCGCTACCTCAGTTATGATTCGCTGAAAGCCGTTGGCGTCGACGCGATCATGAATTCGTATCCGGGGAACAAGCTCAGCCCGGGTCCGGAACTGCTCTATCGCGCCGCGCGTGACGCCGGGTTCGGATATTTACCGATGCCGCGCACGATCAATCGGCAGGAAGACCTCGAAGCGTACGGTGTGCGATATCACGTGGACAGCATCGCGGTACGCACGCTCATGGAAGCACCGTTGTGGAACGATGACGCGGAGAACAATCCGATTATCGGGTGGTACACGTGGGACGACCACATGAACATCCTCGACACGACCGACTGCATTATCGCGAATGATCGGATTGTGCGGGACATTATCCGTGATCCGTCGTCGTCGGCGAAGGATAGCGCGTTCACCTTCGTTGGTTCACCATACAGTCCGGGGAAAACGGCGGAGTTGATCCGCATGCTCTCGGCAACCTACGAGCCGGATCGTCCGCGGCCAGTTTTCGGTATCCAACTTTTTCGATTTCGTCGACGCGTGTCAGGTCAGAACTGGCCGATCAGCGCACTGAATCGCCACTGTCTCGGGTACTGGAAAGCCGTTCACGATCCGGCAAATCGGGTGAGTGGCGAGTCGTGGCGAGAGTATCCGTACTGGCACTTCGTCCACATGACCGCTGAGAATGGGCTGATACCGGTATTCCGCGATCCGCCCGATACGGAATCGCTGCGAATCGACGTGTTCTCGAAGCTCGCGTGGGGTGCAAAGGGCATCGGGTACGTGACGTACATGCATGGGATGCCGACACCGCGCATGGTCGATCGGCTTGCGTGGGGCGATGTGACCGATAGCGTGGCGTATTGGCCCGGTGTCTTCACGGGCACCGAATCAGCAGGGTACTGGTACGCGAGCGGGTTCAACCACGTGTATTACGCAATGAAGACGGTGAATGCGGAGATTCACCTGATCGCGGCTAAACTCGGTCCGGCGATTTGCCATGAGCCCGTCGTCGCGCCACAGGATCCAAACGTTGGGTATGCGGAGGCATCGTCGTTTGTGAAGTCGGTGGAGATTGTGTCGTACTCCGAGTTCGACGACCGCGTGTTGGTGACACCGTTTTCGTCGCCGGACAGTGCAATTACCGACGAACGGTATCTTATGCTGGTGAACCAGTCGGAAGCGGATGAGTGGAGCGGACTCGCCGGCGGACCGATCAGTGTTACGGCGGAGCTCGATAGCGCGATACTCGGCGGGCATGGAACGTATCGGTTCTATGATATGCTGCACGACACGGCGTGGACGGTCGATGCAACGCCGTCACAACGATTCGCGTTGGATTCGCTCCGGCTCGAGCGCGGTGGTGTGCGATTCATCAGTGTTGTAAAGACGCCAGAGCCCTAATACGTTCCGCGGCATCGTCTCGCTGACGCTGCGCTGTTGACCGTACCGAGCGAGTGCGGTATATTCAATCGCTCCGATCGTCCATGGCATACGAGGCGAACTCATGCCACAAGCAAAACCGAGGCGACGTCGCGAACTGATCGTCAACGGGATTACCATTGGCGTGATCGCACTCGGTGTGCTCGTGCTTGCCGGTGGTCTCGCGGGTACGCTCGCGACGGTTACCGACGGAAAAACCGGCGTTGGACTGATCGAGATCAAAGATGTCATCAGCGACGCGCGGCCGGTCATCGAGCAGTTGCAACATTTCGAGAAATCGAAAACGGTTCCGGTCATCCTGTTGCGGCTCGAAAGCCCCGGTGGTTCGGTCGGTGCGTCGCAGGAGATATTCCGGCAGGTGCAGCGAACGCGCGCGGCCGGGAAAAAAGTCGTCGCGTCCATGGGAAATGTGGCGGCGAGCGGTGCGTACTACATCGGCATGGCCGCCGACACGATCATGGCAGCGCCCGGAACGATCACCGGGTCGATTGGCGTCATTGCGGAGTTCGTGCAAGCGGACACGCTGATGCGGAAAATCGGCGTGGCGTTCACGATCATCCAGCGCGGCGAATTCAAATCGACCGGCACGCCGAATCGGCCGATGGCGCCGAACGAGCGTGCGATGGTTGAAGCGCTCATTGAAGACGCGTACCAGCAGTTCGTCACCGATGTCCACGATTCCCGCGGCCTCTCGTACGAAGCGCTGGATTCGCTCGCTCAGGGTCAGGTATTTACCGGTCGGATGGCGATGGAGCGCGGACTGATTGATACACTCGGCAATTTCGACGATGCGCTCGAGTTGGCGCGTCGCATAGGCGGGCTGGACGACGATGCGCCGGTCGTTCGCGCGCCGACGCCTCGGAAGGGGCTTTTCGATCGCATACTCGCTGAATCGGCGCTGCTCTGGCACGGTCCGTCGTTGAGAGTTTCGTACCGCCTGCCCTGACGCGTGTGATACGTCTCCGTAGGCCCGACGGGATCGGACCTGCATCGTTCGACGAGGAAAATTGCGCATGAGCACTGATTCCGACAAGAACGTAACAAAAGCGGATCTCGCGAAAGAGATTGCGGACCGCATCGGATTGACTCGGACTGCGACGCAGGCGGTCATCGACGGATTTCTCGCTGCGGTGGTGATCAATCTCGAGCAGCATCGGAGCGTACAGCTTCGCGGATTTGGAACGTTTACGGTCAAAGAACGCGCGGCGCGGACCGGTCGCAATCCACGTACGGGCGATGAGGTGCCAGTGCCACCGCGTGCTGCGCCGGTATTCCGTCCGTGCAGGGAGTTGCGGGAAGCGGTCGCTCGCACGCAGGAGTAACAGGATAATCGTTTCGACCGACTCGGCCCGGCGCGGGTGCGCAGGTTTATCGAATCGGTCATGGTTGTATCTACATTTCGCCTGAGAAAAGGTAACGGAGGCTCACTTGCCGAGCGGAAAGAAGCGCAAGCGCCATAAGATCGCAACGCACAAGCGGAAAAAGCGGCTTCGGAAGAACCGTCATAAGAAGAAGTAATTGGGTAGTGTGGGCTAGTAGCTCAGCTGGATAGAGCGTTGGTCTCCGGAACCAAAGGTCACAGGTTCGAATCCTGTCTAGCTCACCATCTTCTCGTTTGTACGGTCGTCGGGGCGTAGCGCAGTCAGGATAGCGCATCACACTGGGGGTGTGAGGGTCGGTGGTTCGAATCCACTCGCCCCGACCACGTTTTAAGCGAGTATC
>CAZWQW010000131.1:0-4915 GCA_964635955.1 uncultured bacterium
ATGTCCGCCGAATACGGCATCAACGAGTCGTTTCCGAACTACTCCGGCGGGCTTGGCGTGCTGGCCGGTGATCACCTGAAGGCATCCTCCGACCTCGGAATACCGCTGGTCGCCATCGGCTTGCTGTACCAGATGGGCTACTTCACGCAGTACCTGAACAACGACGGCTGGCAACAGGAGGAGTATCCGGTCAACGACTTCTACAGCATGCCGCTTACCCTCGTACGCGATGACGACGGGCAACCGCTCATCATCGACGTCGACTACCCCGGACGCAGCGTGTATGCGTGGGTGTGGAAGCTCCAAGTCGGACGCGTACCGCTCTACTTACTCGACACAAACATCGAGGAAAACGTCAATCCCGCCGATCGCGACATTACCGATCAGCTCTACGGCGGCGATCTGGAAATGCGCATCAAGCAGGAGATTCTCCTCGGTATCGGCGGCGCACGGGTACTCAACGCGCTCAAGATCGATCCGACGGTTGTGCATATGAACGAGGGTCACTCCGCGTTCAGTGCGCTCGAACGTATCCGGATGACGATGCACACGTGTGGCTGTTCGTTCGACGAGGCGGTCGAGATTGTGCGGTCGGGCACCGTTTTCACAACACACACGCCGGTTCCTGCCGGTAACGACGTCTTCGGCACCGACCTCATCGACCGTTACTTCTCGCATTATTACGGGGCGCTTGGCATCAGTCGCGAGCGGTTCCTCCAACTCGGGCAGGAAACATCCGGACAGTCGCGATTCGGTATGACACCACTCGCGATTCGTCTCAGCATGTTCACCAACGGTGTGAGCAAACTGCACGGAAAGGTCGCGCGGTCCATGTGGAAGTCGCTCTTCCCCGGATTGCCGGTCGATGAGGTACCCATCACGTCGATCACCAACGGTGTACATGTACGTTCTTGGATTAGTAACGACATGGCGTGGCTTTACAACCGCTATCTCGGCCCGACGTGGATGCAAAAGCCCGCGGACGGCGAGATCTGGCAGAAAGTGAAGCAGATTCCGGACGAGGAACTCTGGCGCACGCACTGCAGACGACGCGAGCGGCTCGTCAATTTCTCCCGTAAGCGGCTCGAGTCCCAGTTGAAACGCCGCGGAGCGACTCGCCGGGAGATCACATCCGCCGGTGAAGTGCTTGATCCTGACACGCTTACCATCGGGTTCGCGCGTCGTTTTGCAACGTATAAACGCGCGACCTTGCTCCTCCGCGATCCGGCGCGGCTCACGAAGCTGCTTCTGGACAAAGAACGTCCACTCCAGTTCATCTTCGCAGGCAAAGCGCATCCCGCCGATTCTCCCGGCAAGGAGTTCATGCGGCAACTCGTTCACTTTATGCGCTCGTCCGAGGAGCTACGTCGTCACCTCGTGTTCATCGAGGATTACGATATCAACGTCGCGCGCTACATGGTCCAAGGTGTCGACGTGTGGCTCAACACACCCCGTCGTCCGCTGGAAGCCAGTGGCACGAGCGGTATGAAAGCGACGCTTAACGGCGCGTTGAACTGCTCGGTTCGTGACGGTTGGTGGGATGAGGCGTGGATCGATCACGGCGAAGAGGATGTCGGCTGGGCGATCGGTAGCGGCGAAGAATATACGGATCTCGAGCACGACCTCGAGGACGACGTAGAATCGCGAGCGCTATTCAATCTCCTCGAGCAGGAAATCATTCCGACGTTTTACGAACGGAACGGTCTCGGCCTTCCGCGCCAGTGGATCGGCCGCATGAAGGCGAGCATGTCGAACCTGTGCGCGGAGTTCAACTCGAGCCGTCAGGTGAGCGAATACACCGACAGATTCTACGTGCCCGCGTCACGCCGGTGGAGTGAGTTCCAAGGCGACGAACACAAGCGCGCGAAGGACCTCGCCGCGTGGAAACAACGTATCCGTCAATACTGGGGACAGGTGCACCTTGTGAACATCGAACACCAGAAGGCGCAGGAGCTTCCCGTTGGCGCCGACCTCAGTGTGCAGGCCGACGTGTTCCTCGGGCAACTTACGCCGGACGATGTCGCGGTGCAGGCGTATCACGGTCGTATCGATGCGGCTGGGGAAATCGCCAATGGCGTCGCTGTCGACATGACATTCGATGTGAAGAAGGACGACAACGTGTACCACTACACCGGCACCGTTCCCGCGACGGGCACCGGTCAGCACGGCTTCGCGATCCGCATCCTTCCACGTCATGCTGATCTGACGAACCCGTACGAAATGGGACTCGTCGTCTGGTCGTCGTAACACCGCTCCAATACGCTACTCGCGGCGGGGAGTCGATTTCGATTCCCCGCCGTTTTTGTTTCTCCATTGCGGTATTCCTAACGCCCTACTCTATGTCCACCTTGATCTCCCACCACTTTTCGTATGCGTATTTCAAATATATATTTCAAATACGCGATATAGTCACCGTATGTTCGTGCGAGGAGCCAAAACATGGGACGCACCCGACAGCGCCTGCTCGAAAGCGCGTGCGAGATTTTCGCCGAGCAGGGCTATCAAGCCGCAACGGTAGCCGAGATTTGTGAGCGTGCCGAAGCGAATATCGCCGCGGTCAACTATCACTTCGGGACGAAAGAGGCGTTGTACGACGAAGTGCTCGCGTATTCACGACGCGTTGCCGATACTGAAGTCCCACTCGACGGTGGTTTACCAGCCGATGCAACGCCGGATGAACGACTCCACGCATTCATCCACGCGATGCTCGTGCGGACGCTTTCCGAAGGCCGCGTTGCGTGGTTTCAACGAATGGTTGCGCACGAACGGATGAAGCCCGAGTCCGGTATGGCGCGGAAGTTCCGCCCGTACATCCAACGCAACCGCGCGGTCCTCGACGCCATCATCGCCGAGATGGGCGGAGGCACGTTCGACGACGAAATCATTCACACGTGCGGTAGTCAGGTTATCGCGCTGTGTAACTACTGGAGCTATAACCGCTACGCACGCGACCGTTTCACTCGGAAGACTGGTGGATCACTCGACGCTGTGCAAAAGCTCGCTCGTGATACCACACGGTTCGCGACGGCGGGAATCCGCGCACTGCTCGCATCCTATCGGAGTGATATCGATAAAACGCGAAATGACGAAATATTCAAGTAGCCGACACAGTGGTCATTTCGTCGCACTACGAAATGACAATGCGACCGGTATGTTTTCAATGCCCGGACCTATTTGAGAGACTGTCATGCGAGAGATTCGAAGACTCATTGGCTGGTTCAAACCTTACCGCTGGAAGATCGCACTGGGGTTCGGGTGCCTCCTCCTCGCGACGCCGGCGCAGCTCTTCCATCCGCTTGTCTGGAAGTACGTCGTCGACGAGGTGGTGCTCAACGAGAAGATCAACATGCTCCTGCCGGCACTCGGTGTCATGCTGACGGTGCATTTGATCGGCACCGGATTGAATATGATCCGCACGTGGTATCTCGGGTCGGTTGGGCAGGACTTCATTCACGATCTTCGCATGGCGATCTACGAGCGCATGCAGGATCACAGCCTGCGCTTTTTCCACGATCGGCGCTCCGGCGATTTGGTCGCCCGATCGATTGGCGACGTGGATACGCTCCAGCGCATCATCGTCGACGGGGTCGATCAGGTCATCGCACACGTCATCGAATTCTTTCTCGTCGCAGCGATTCTCATCACGCTGAGTTGGAAGGTCGGCTTGCTCACCATGCTTCCGATGTTCGGTGTGGCGATCCTCATCAGGATGTTCAACGCGCGGATTCGCGGCCTTTATCGCCGGATTCGCGACCGACTCGGCGACGTCTCGGCGAAGTTGCAGGAGAACCTCACCGGTATGCAGGTGATCAAGGTGTTCGCGCGCGAAAATCATGAGACCGAGCGCTACCGTGACGATGTATCGCTTTACCGCGATGAAGCGAAACGCGGCATTTTCGCTCGGACGGTTTACTTCCCCTCGGTGCAGGTCGTTGGCTTTCTGAGCAACATCATGATGGTCGGAGCGGGTGCGTATTTCGTGCTACAGGGGGAGTTCACGATTGGCGGACTTGTCGCGTACCGGGGTTATTGGCGACGGCTGTTCCATCCCATCGAATCGCTCGCGCGGATGAACGAGATGGTGCAGAGTATGATCGCGTCGTCGTCACGCGTATTCGAGATACTCGACGCGCCGTTGGAAATTGAGGACAAACCGGGCGCGAAGGAAATCCGGTCGGTTGCCGGTCGTATCGATATAGACGACGTGACGTTTTCGTACGACGGCGCGGATGCCGAAGCGGTGCTGCACGACGTTTCGTTCGGTGTTGCGCCGGGCGAACAGGTTGGCATCGTTGGTCCATCTGGTTCTGGGAAAAGCACGATCCTGAACCTGATCCTCCGGCTGTACGATCCGCAACTGGGACGCGTGGCAATCGACGGTACCGACGTTCGCGACATCACACAGCGGTCGTTGCGCGCGCACATGGCCACGGTGACGCAGGAGCCGTTCCTTTTCAATGACACGATTAAGAACAATATCCTCTACGGACGGCTCGACGCGACCGAAGAGGACATCGTGCAGGCGGCTGCTGCGGCGAATGCGCACGGATTCATCGAGGCACTGCCAAAGGGATACGGCACCGTTGTGGGCGAGCGCGGCGTGAAACTTTCCGGCGGTCAGAAGCAGCGGATCAGCATCGCGCGGGCGTTCCTTGCAAATCCGCAGATACTTCTCCTCGACGAGGCAACGGCGGCGGTGGAACCGGAAAGCGAGATGCTCATCCAGCGAGCGTTGGAGAGGCTGCAGCTTGGTCGCACGGCGGTTATCGTGTCGCACCGGCTGAGCATGGTGCGGGATTGCAGCCAGATACTCGTGGTGCTCGACGGCACGATTTCGGAGCGCGGTACCCACGACGAGCTGATGGCCTACGATGGATGGTATGCTCGGATGTACCGTATGCAGATGGGCGGCGAA
>CAZWQW010000132.1:0-4900 GCA_964635955.1 uncultured bacterium
TTCGCCTTAACGAACTCGAGCGTCAGCGAGAGTTCGTTTAACGCTGACCCGGTGTGAACTCCCCGAGGATCGCCAGTGCGATCTCCTGCGCCTTCAGACCATCCTTAATCGTCGCGCGGGTATTCCGATCACCGATCTCTGCCTTCGCGATGAAATCGGCAAGCTGCGCCTCGTACATGTTCCGCTTCTCGTACGTGTGCACCTTCCGCTCGCCGCCGGCGAGCTTCGAGACGTGGTAGCCGTGCGTTTTCGTGTCGAGATCGGCGGGCGGATTGTTATCCGGATCGCCAAAGTAGAACACGCCTTTCGGCCCGAGCACGTTATGGAATCCGCCGGACCGCGTCCCTTCCGGCAGTCCCCACGAGTTGAGAATCGTATGGCGATGTCCACCGGCAAACTCGATCACGGCGGTGCCGGTATCCAACGCGTCAGTATCCGGGCGCAGGTTCACCATCGATCCAACGACCTTCGTCGGCTCTCCCCAGATGTACCGGCAGAAATCGTAGTTGTGCACCATGCCGTCGAGCATCGGGCCGCCACCCTGATCGTGTGTCATGAAGAACGGACTGCGCGGACCCGGTCCACCGCCGGCCATCCACCAGACAACCGGGCTACCGATGACGCCTGACTCGATCGCGCTCCGAAATGCGCCCCATTCCAGACAATAGCGACGCACGAATCCGACCTGCGCAACAATTCCCGATTCCTCCACGAGCCGCACCGCCTCATGCGCCTGTTCAAGTGTGCGCGTGAGCGGCTTTTCCGTGAAGAGCGGCTTTTTAGCCTTGCACGCCGCGCGAATGCCTTCGAGGTGGACATGTTGTGGCGAAGCGACGACGATAGCATCAACTTCGGGATGTTCGGCGAGTTCTTTCGCGGACGCACAAATGTGCGGAATCCCGAACTCCTGCTGCCGTTTTTCCATGGTTTCGCGGCTGACATCGAACGTGGCACTCACTGGGATGCCGAGCACTTTCGCCGCGTTGAGGTGCGTTCCGGCGATGCCGCCGACGCCGATGAATCCGAGCCGAATGGCCATACGTGCGACTCCTTGACCGTAGTGTGGATGCGAATTGACAGAGTGATGAAGGTACGCCCGATCTGAGTCGGGGGAAACGGCACCGCGCAGACCCTATGCGGCTTTGACCGGACCGGAATCGACTCTATCGTACCGGGTGTCTGCGCACCTGTTGAACATCCACCGTCGAATCAGCTACGATCCATAAGGAGAACGCGCATGGCATCGCTTCCCATGACGAATATCGGCGGAATCGACGTATCCCGCGTGACATGTGGAACGAACCCGTTCAACGGGTTCTCGCATTTCAGTCACGCGCGTGATATGTGGCTAAAAGGGTATTTCACGAAAGAGCGCATCGTAGAAGTGCTCGAAGCTGCACGCGAGGAGGGAATCAACGCGATTCTCGGTCCGCCGAGTGAGCTGAATTACGAAGCGATACGCGAGCATGAGCGACAGACAGGGCATAAGTGGGTGTGGATGTGCACACCCGAAGCGCGGAAGTGGAAGGATGTCGTCCCGGGAGTGAAATGGTGCGCCGACCACGGCGTGGATATCTGCATGCCGCATCAGGGATTTACGGACAATAACCTCATCGTTGCCGATGAGCGGATCGATGGCGCCGAAGAGCTTCTGCAGGTCATCCGCGACCACGGGATGATTCCGGGTTGGAGCACACATCGCCCCGAGACCCTGATCATCACGGACAAGCGCGGCTACGACGTCGCAGCCTACATCCTCCCGTATAATTGTGCGGGATTTCTCTGTCAAGTCGAGACCGATTGGACGGGTCGTCTCATTCGTGAGGCGCAGAAGCCGGTTATCGTGATCAAGCCGTTGGGTGCGGGACGCATCATGCCACCGACGGCGTTGAATTTCGTGTTTAGCACGATAAAACCGGTCGATACTGTCGCCATCGGCTTTATGAGCGCGCAGGAACTTCACGAGGACCTGAAGATCGTCCGCGAGGTACTCGAAAACCGCGTAACAGACGTCGAGCTCCAGTATACGCGCAGCAAAGCACCGTTAGTCCGCGTCTCCGAGCGGAACGCTCGGAGACGTTAAGGCGAAGCGCGAATGCTGCGCATTCGTCAGCTTCGCCCTTTTCGTTGTCAGACAAACGATGGTTTCAACCGCCTGCGCGAAACCCGCGTCTCACTCGAAGATTTGGGGCGAAGCGGCGTACGCCGCTTCGCCTTAATGAACTCGAGCACCAGCTCGAGTTCACCGTACCAAACTCATCCGCTGCACCACGATCTCGCGTTCGGATATCTCCGCCTGCGACGCATCACCGACCGGAACGCGCGTTACGCGGTAGAGATATACGCCCGAACCCACCGCGCGACCCGCATTATCCGTGCCGTCCCACTGCAACTGATACCATCCGGCCGACTGTCGCTCGTTCCGCAACAGATGCCGCACCATTCGTCCCGTGACGTCGTAGATCGCAACAGTAATCTCCGACTCGGACGGAAGCGCGTACGGAATGACCGTCACCGGATTGAACGGGTTTGGTGCGTTCTGTGAGACGCTGAATCGGTTCGGCAGCGCAACCGCACCACTCACCAGACCGAGTTCGCGCGTCTGCCCGTCAGCAAGCTGAACACGGAGCTGATACCAGTAGGTGATACCCGACCGTGCGTCCACATCGAGCAGTTCGCCGTCCAACGGATTTACGCCACCAATCGGCGTAAACGGACCAGTCGACGAGAACGACCGAGTCATGATAACACCGGTCGCCTCACCATCGGTGCGAACGGACCAGTTCAACTGCACCGCGCCGGCGAGCCCTGTCGCCTGGAATGTGGCAAGCTCTACCGAAACCGGCCGCTCAGGTGGTGCCTCCGGGTTCAGGTTGATGTTGAAATGCGTCGCGCGCCGTGGATCGAGCAGCACCACCGGTGATGTCGCACCGAACTCGTACGTGTCGCTCCACGGGCTGAAGAAGATACCGTCGTACGTGCGAACCTTCCAGTAGTAGGACTGTCCGGGCGTTAACGGCCGTGTCGGAATCCACGAAGTCGACGTGGGATCCGGTATCATCCGCGTGTGATCCCGATTCTCGTCCGGCATCGTAACGCTGAGTGCCGCCCAGTACCACGATTCCTGCGTTCCGATAATCTCGTCACCGGGAGGTACCTGCTGACTCGTTACGATCACGTTCTTGAATGCCGCATCCGTCGCGACGACGAACTGGTACGAATACACTGATGTCTGCGGATCCGGTTGCGGTGTTGGATTCGTGACTTTGAAGACTGGTCGGAACAGCGCACCTTCCGCCGTCTGGATGTTGTAATACAGGAAATAGTACGGACCGAATTCCGGCGGTTCCGGTCCCAATCCCTCTTCCGGCGTGACGGCGTCAGATGTCGCATATGCCGATTTGTTGTGCATGCGCGAGTCGTCCACCGCGCGGATGCGATAGAGGTACGTTACACCATTGGATGTGCTCTGATCGAGGTACTGCGATTCGGTCATGTTCGTCGCGATCTTGGCGAATGCCTGCCCCTGAACCGCACGTTCAATCTCGTACCCGGCGAAATCCGGCTCGCTATTCGTATTCCATGACACATACACCTCGCCGTCACCCGCAACCGCTGTGAGATTTGTCGGCGCCGCGGGCGGTGTTACGTCCGGACCGGCGGCTGTGGTAAACGTGCCGGGTGTAGTTTGCGCGTAGACGTTCCCAGCTGCGTCTTCCGCCTGAATCGCGAAGTAGTACTGCGTCCCGGCGGTAAGGTTCGTCAGCGTGATCGCGTGGTCGGTGCGCTTCGTTGCGCTCTGGGCGACCATACCGTACGCCTGCGTCGTGCCATACTCGACGTACGTATCGGCCGCTTCGTTCGTCTCCCATGCAAGCTGCGCGGAGATGTCGTCGAACTTGACCACCGTCGGCGCCGACACGATCACTGGCGGATCGGTATCCGGCGTCTCCAGCGTGGTGAACTCGCCGAGTGCGGTAACCGGGCCGTTCTGCTCGACGTCGTAGCTGCTTACGAGATAGTCGTAAAGCGTGTTGGGTTTGAGGTTCGTCAGTGTCACGACGTGTTCGGTGTCGAAATCGCCGGTGTTGAATGTCGAGCGCTTTTCGAGTGGCTGACCGCGTTCGAGCACGTCAACCTGCGAATCCGCCGACTCGTCCGTCACCCAGCGTACAACGGCGCGGTCGTGCGTCTTCGAAAGCACCGTCGGACCACTCACTATGACCGGTGGCGTGACATCCGCGGTTACCGTGGTGGTCGTCGTCACTGGCGGCGCGGTGGTCTCGCCGTTTCCACTCACATCCACTGATGCAATCTCTATCTCATACGTACCCGATGTATCGAGCTGAGTGATAACGATATGGTGTTCCGTGGTCGTCTCAGTGATAATCACGTCGTCCGTATAGTCGGTGCCGTCTGTTTCGCGGGCGGCTTTTGCGGCCGGTGGCAGATTATCGATACGTGCGAACCGTGCGCGACTGTCGGCTGGTTCGTCGGTATCCCACGCGATGGAGATCGAGTTCGCAGACCGAGACGTAATCCTCGGCAGTCGGACGATTTGCGGAGGCGTGAGGTCCGCATTGGCGCTCGTTGTAAACGAATTACCGCGCCCGGACGTCAGCTTTGTGATTTCGAGACCGCGTGCCGTACGGGCAAGCACAGTGCCTTCCGGCCACGTCGCCGAGTTACCGGAGAGGTCGGTGAACTTCAACACGAACGTGTACGGCTCGTTCGGCCTTAACCCGCGAACGGTCATACTATGGCCGAACGCTGGCATATCCGAGGTCGCGTGGATCTCGGGTATGATCGGCGCTAATGCCGGTCCGGTGAATCCGGCGACTTCCAGCGTCACCCGCTCGTCAAACAACGCTTCCACCGTGACGAACGTATTCCTCGGGAA
>CAZWQW010000133.1:0-2087 GCA_964635955.1 uncultured bacterium
GGCCAGACACCACGGTGCTCGATTCCACGCTCCGTCCAGCGGAGGTATCCCGCCATACGCCGATTCGTAACGGTGTTATACGCGTCGGTGAGCGTTGGCTCGTCGCGGAGAAGCTGACTGAAGAGCTCCGGACGATCGGCGGTGGCGCGCGACACGGCTTCGTAGAGATCCCACTTTAGCCACTTGAATAGCTCGTGCGGCTTGTGTCCGCGATAGTAGGTATCGTGGTAGGTCGGGTCGCTCTCGATATTCGCGTGATACAGTGCGAGGAAATCATCGAACAGCCCGATTGCTGAGCGGATCGTTGCTTCGTCGCTTTGCGCGTTGAGACTGTGGACGGCGTCGAAACTCACGCTCGCAGCGTACGCCACGTCGAAGCCGCGCGCGATGTAATCAAGCCGCCGACGCACGATATCGGACGTCGCGACTGCACGAGCCGATGCGAGTTGGTCGCGCGAAAGCTCCCGATACTCCGGCGGCCATGCGGCGAGCTGCTCCCACATGCGAGCACGGCCGCCCATCCAATACCCGGACCGATCGGCATTCATCCATGCCGCTTCGAGCGTCTCGTAGAACGCTTGCATCTCGTCGGCGGCTTCGTGGAACATAGAGTCATACCACGCGCCGAGTACAGCGTCGACATCCGTGTCGATATCCCACATCACCTGCGCCGACGTGTAGAGAAACGGCGCCATGAGCGGCCAGTGGGGGAATATCTCCGAGTAGTACGCCTTCACGCCGAGCGCCGGTAAGGCAGCAATTCGGTCTGCCATGAGATGCGCTGGATTCCGTGGGATATACCACCCGAGGTTGCCGTACTCGTAGATCGCGATATTGTGCGCCACTTCGGACCACGCGGTGATGAGACTGTCCTCGTATGTTGCAAACGCCGAATCGAAGTGCTGCGTCCCGTCCTGTGTGAGATAGACAACGACGTTCGGCGGGAGCGGAGTATCGCGACGCGGCGGACGTTCGGTGGTGTCGTAGCCATACGCGCTGACGTATCGGTCGGGATGCGTTTCGAGAACGGCGCGCGCGACGGTATCGACCCATGAGAAGTAACTGTCGCTGTACTGTGGGTTTCCACGTACCGGCGCGAGTCCGGCATCGAGCGTGGCGCAGCGTTCACACGTGCACCACTCGTCGGTATCGGCTCCGCAGAGGCTATATCCGAGCACTTCGGGGTGCTCGTCAAAGTATTTCCGCACCTTGTCGATGGTGATCCGAATGACGTCGGGGTGTGTCGGGCAGATCATCGAGCGCGGGTGCGGCCAGCGTTCCGGTTGTTTGTATCGACCGTCATGATACGCCCAGTATTCGGGATAATCGGCGAACTCGTTCCGCGTGATGATGTTCGCCACGTTATGCCCGTGCCGCATATATGGCAGTTCGGTTTGGCTCTGATCAAGGCGCATTCGGCGCGGCCAATCGGAATCGGCACCACTCACGGCGCGCGAAGCGAACGCGGGTGTTTCGATGCGATCGATCGGCCCGACTTCGACGGTGCGACGTTGCGGAATCTCTTCGAATAGCGGATGCCCCATTCCCCACACTACACCGAGTTCGCGTGAGAGTAGATCATAAACGCCATGCGACGTGCCAAGCGGCGTCGGCCCGGCGATGACGAGTCGCGGATGTCCGTTTTCGTGCGTCGTTACGATGCGGTAGCCGTTGCGCGGGAGCGAATCCGGTACAAGTCCGGCGTTTATCACGAACTCAGTCAATCCGATATGAATCTGTGGCACGTCGTTCGCGAAGGACACCTCTTCGTTGACGACGGGAAGCGCCGCGCCGGGCTCGATATCGCTCGCAGACATGAGCGCAACTACTCTGATCAGGTCGCGTACGGCGGGATTGCGAATGCCGTCGTCGAATGGCTTTTCAATGTCCGCAGCAGTGACGATCGTGGCGGCTGGACGTCCGTCGCGCGCGATGATAAATGACTCAGCGGCGACTGCGTTACCGGTCGCGACGAGGAGACTGAGCACGAGGCGTAGTAGCATTGGTGATTCCCTGAATGTGTGTTCGGGTTACGGGTTCATCACGGTGACATGGGATACGATGCACTATTAGTTAAAACGAAATGT
>CAZWQW010000133.1:2187-4831 GCA_964635955.1 uncultured bacterium
ACCGG
This sequence comes from uncultured bacterium, assembly GCA_964635955.1. Lineage (GTDB taxonomy): Bacteria > Latescibacterota > MWCZ01 > MWCZ01 > MWCZ01 > CAZWQW01. Next base: position 2,193 of record CAZWQW010000133.1, read on the forward strand.
GAAGCTTACGCGCGCGGCGACGTAGCTGAGATCGCCGGAAATCACGTACTGACCGGTAACGGCGAACTTGCCAAGCTCATAACCGATCTGCGGGGTAAGTGTAACCTCGTTCGAACTGCTCGAGACGGTGCCAAAGAAGCCGGTGTCAACTTCCCAACTCCACCGGTGGATACCGAGTTCCGCACCAGCGAATACGCCGGGAATGAAGTAGTACTTCGCGCCGATCATGATCGGAATCGCGGTATACGTCGCGTTGTTCTTCTCGAGGTGATAGAGATAGCCAATCGCGCCGGTCGCAACGAGCTTGTCCATCACCGGGTAGTTCACGATGACTTCCGCGCCAAGGCCGAGGCTGGCTACATCGCTGAAATCACCAACGGGAACACTGAGCAACGGCGCTACGTCAACGGTAAGCTGCTTCTGCTCCTCTTGCTGCGCGAACGCAACCGTTGCGGCCAGACACGTGATCATCACTGCAGTAAGAATACGTTTCATGGGTCTCCCCCTGAGAATGGTGATTTCCCGTAACCGAATCGCCGTACAACACGACGTTCGTGTCACGACTTACACGAATGTACACCGGTTAATGTTCACTTCATTCGGGACATTGTCAAGTGCTCACGTTAAATAAATGAACCGTGTACAACTTAGATGCATTCGCATACACAGCTCGAGACATAGGTTACATGCCGTCTCGCACCTCCGGAATGTCTTCGATATCCCACCTCCTGTCACACGCGATACGATCGTATCTTCTCCCTATCGCGCGTCGCAGTTCGACATTTCCACCTTCGGAGTCTCACATGGCATTCGCAAACGATCCTTCACCTACAGCGATAGAGCTCGACCGCGCAGTATCATGGGCCGATGAGCGTTTCGGCAAACAACCGCGTCCGCCGTTTGGCTTCGTACTCGGTGAACGCTGTTCGCATGAGTTGCTCCATACATGGCGATTCGAGCGGTCGGAGCGGAATCTCGACTCCACCCGAGGTGAGACAGCTCTCCAGTGGACGTCACCAGATCAATTGACAGTGCGTTGTGTCGTCACGCGGTACCGCGACTACCCAATATGTGAGTGGACGGTGTATCTCCGAAACGACGCTTCCAGCGACACGCCGATTATACGCGACCTCACCGGAATCGACACCGTGTTTGGGATCGCGATGGATGCGCCATGCGTACTTCACCATCACGTCGGAAGTCCATGTCGCGCCGATGATTATGCGCCACACGAGACAACGCTTGCGAATGGCGCGAACGTCCGGATTGCGACAGACGGTGGTCGGTCGTCGAATAGCGATCTTCCGTATTTCGCGATCGACATGAACGGTTCGTATGCGCTGCTTGCGATCGGGTGGCCGGGTCAGTGGGAAGCGATGTTCCGTCGGGCGTATGACGGCGTGGTGGTCCGCGCGAAGCAGGAGGACACGCATTTCCGCCTGCACCCCGGCGAGGAGGTGCGGACACCGCGCATGGCGCTCATGTTCGCCGATGGACCGCGATATCGTGTGCAGAACATGTGGCGGCGTTGGATGCTGGAGCATATCGTGCCGCGTCCGATGGGAAAGATCCCGGATCCGCAGTTGACGCCGTGTAGTTCGCATCAGTACGGCGAAATGATTCACGCCGACGAAGCGAGTCAGCGCATGTTTATCGACCGTTATCTCGAGGAACGACTCGCTCCCGATTATTGGTGGATGGATGCGGGTTGGTATCCAAACAAGACCGGCTGGCCGAATACCGGCACGTGGAAGGTTGATCCGAAGCGCTTTCCACGCGGCCTGCGCGCGGTATCGGATCACGCGCACGAACGCGGACTTCGAACCGTCGTCTGGTTCGAACCGGAGCGCGTCACACCCGGGACAGAGTTATGGGAAGAACACTCCGACTGGCTCCTTCCCCATCCTGAAGGCGCCGAGCATCAGCGACTGCTCGATCTCGGGAATGACAACGCTCGTGAATGGCTTACGGATCGAGTCACCAGTCTGATTACCGAACAAGGGATCGATCTTTATCGGCAGGACTTCAACATGGATCCGTTGCCGTACTGGCGAAAGCGCGACACCGATGACCGTCGCGGTATCACGGAAAACCATCACGTCACCGGTCTGCTCGCGTATTGGGACGAGTTACGCCGTCGCTTCCCGAAGATGCTGATCGATGAGTGCGCATCAGGCGGGCGTCGTAACGACATCGAGATGATGAGTCGTGCCGTACCGCTGTTGCGCAGTGATTACATCCTCGAGGCGCGTGCACAACAGTGTCACACCTACGGCATCGCGCATTGGATTCCGTGGTATGGCACCGGTGCAAATGCGGAGGATGAATACGGCTTACTCAGCCAACTCTCCATCAACGTCATCGGGTGCTGGGATCTTCGCCGCGACGACCTCAATTACGACCGTTTGCGTGAAACACTTGCCGCGTGGCGCGAATGGGCGCCGCTCATGCTCGGCGACTTCTATCCGCTCACGCGATACGATCTCGGAGAAGACGTCTGGATGGCATGGCAGTTCGACCGACCCGATCTGAAACGTGGGATGGTGCAGGTGTTTCGCCGTCCGGAGAGCCCTTTTGAGACCGCGCGCTTCGCGTTGCATGCGCTCGAACCGAGTGCGCGATACCGGATATCCGGCGTC
>CAZWQW010000134.1:0-3278 GCA_964635955.1 uncultured bacterium
GTATCGCGGTTCGCGCGGAGTTGATTACGAGTGCTCCGGGTTTGATGGATTCGATGTGCGCGCGGGTGATCATCCGCGTCGTTTCCTCGGTAACGGGCAGATGGAACGTAATAATATCGGCGGTCGACATGAGTTCGTCGAGCGGCATCCAGCGCACACCGAATTCGGCTGCAGTGGCCTCGTTGACGTACCGATCGTATCCCACCATTTCGACGTGGAACGGCGCGAGCAACTCGGCAACGAGTCTACCGATGCGGCCGAGTCCGACGATGCCGACGCGTTGCCCGTCGAGCATGTGTCCGGACAATTCGTGTTCGGGCCATTCGACCCCTGATCGCATCGCGCGATCGAGTTCTGCGAATCGGAATACGCCGGTCAACGCGGCACCGAGAGTCCATTGCGCCACGGCGGCGTTGTTGCCCCACGAGGCATCGAGAACGTCGACGCCCGCCGACCGCCATAGGGGAACCGCGGTATCGTGAAGGCCGTGAAACCAGTGCGATATCGCGGCGACACGAATTCGTGAGCCTCGCAACGCTTCAACTGTTATATCGAGTGCACCTGTCCCGTTCAGCGAGAGGATGCCATCGACGTCTCGCAGTCGACGGGAAATGTCGTCGGGCGGCTCGGTAAGCGCGCTGTCGTCGACCACATCCGCGAACGATGCGAGCCGTGCGCGGTTGTCGCCGGCGAGGTAGCGGTCGGCCCATGGTCCGATGCGGTGTATGTAGATGCGAGGTCGAGTCATGGTGTGTGGTGTTTCGAAACTTTGTGTTCGCTTGTAATGGTCGTAAGAACTATACGAGTTCTGTTTCGCGGTACCGAGACTTCACGCTCCGGTATCTAAGGTTCGAACCGCTTAGGCTCTTCTGGTCCGTTTCGTCTTCGGGATAATCTCGCGGATCGTATCTGAGGTATTCCATTCCCGTGCACTTGTGCAACGGAAGGTACATACGCGCGAGTGGCCCTCCCGGTCGCATGAGTGGAATATATGCGGCGGTCCAAATGAAGAGCAGCGTGCCGTACTGTCCGCCTAATCCTGAAGAATGCGCGAGAAGCCAGATTTGCACCGCGATCACAAGCGACGCGATTGAGATCGAGAATGATACGAGTAATCGTCGATGGCTGTGAAGGGCGAGCGCGTAGTGAATGCGGAAGATCTCGACGTAGACCGATGCAATCAGGAACACTCCTACTAAACCGACGTCAACGAAGCTTTCTAGCCAGAGATTATGGACGGATAAACCGCCGACACCACGCGCTCGAGTGAATGCTGTTGAAGCAAAGGCCCAACCGTTTCCCCAAAGGATACTCCACCACCGCTCGATCATTCCTGAGAAGACCAATCCCCAGAGCTTCAGACGAATAGCAGCTGATCCTTCAAGCGTGTACTCTCCGCCAACGACTTGCACGGTGTATGCGAGACGATCGATTACGACGATCGGTGTGGCGATCGCGGCGGCGATTGCACCGACAACAAGGGCAGCATTGACTGCGGGACGGTATCGGTGATCTCGCCGTCCAATGATGTAAAGTACAACGAGAAACTCGAGCACTACTCCGATGTACGTCGCGCGCCGTTGCATATACGCGATCGCCGCGAGAATTGCGACGAGAGGAATCAGCCAGAGAAAGCGTGTGATCGAACCTCGTGACAAGATAATCATCGCAACACAGACACCGACAAACGCGAGAGACGTCATCGCCAAATCGATCGGTGCGCCGCGAAGTATTGCCGCTATTTCGTGATAAATCGCTCCAGACACAAACGCTTGTACTAAGGTGACAACGGACCAGACCCCGAGCGCTACCATGGCGATGATATACAGCATTGCGAGGCGATTGACGAATCGCGGACTGAGTTTTGACTGCATGATGACGATCGCAAGCAACGGAACCAATACCGCGTTACGCCACAGTGCAATAAAAAAAGTCGGCCCTTCCCACATATACGGAACACGCAACACCATCTTCGCAACGAGTACATTCGCCGTTGCGAACGTCACCATAGCGAGATACAGCACAACGAGCTTTCCGAAGCGTCCCGATGGAAGCCAAAGGTCGGCACGATCTCTGGTGAGTACCAGTCGAACGATCCACGATCCAAAAACGAGGAGGAGGATCAGATTGGAGACGTTGAGACCGAATCCGATACCCTCGACGTAGCGACTCGGTTGGTATTCGAGCGGAAGGAAGCGTTCGAAGTGCATGATGATGAGGTAAAAGAAGATCCCGAATTCGGGGCGAACGAGTGTGAATATCGTGATTGCGATTGCGTTGATCGCGATCAGTGCGATCGTATACTCGCCGACACCGATCGCAACGCCCTGTAAGAGCGCGACGCTGATGATTGCGAAGATGCCGAGGATGAGCGACGCGATTCCGCGCAATGCGTGACTCCTGAGGAACGAGAAAACATGACCATGTAATATGCAGCGTTGCCGCGAGGTTCGTCAATCGTTCCGACGAAACGGCGAGTCCATAGGCGTGCGCACCGGTCTCACTTGCGGGTCGGAAAGATGTCTCTCTATCATTAGTCGAGGAAACGTATCACATACGCGGAATCGACGAAGTCCGCACAACCGGATCGATCTATCTCGCGATTACACTTCGTCGCGAATGCACTTCGTATTATGTAGAGCGAAAGGAGAAATCACTCGTGGCACGGAAAAACCTTACGTATAAAATACTCGACGCGCATCTGATCGAGGGAAAACTCGTTCCGGGCGAGGAGATAGGGATTCGTATCGATCAGACCCTTACGCAGGACGCCACCGGCACCATGGCGTATCTACAACTCGAAGAAATGGGCGTCGATACCGTTCGTACCAAACGGTCGATCAGCTACGTCGATCACAACATGCTGCAGGACGGGTTCGAAAACGCAGATGACCACCGCTATCTCCAGACGGTATCCGCCAAGCACGGTGTAATCTTCAGCCGACCCGGTAACGGCATCTGCCATCAGGTGCATCGCGAACGCTTCGGTGTTCCCGGACAGACTCTCCTCGGTTCCGACAGCCATACACCCACATCGGGCGGCATCGGTATGCTCGCGATGGGTGCCGGCGGACTCGACGTCGCAGTCGCCATGGCGGGGCAGCCATACTACCTGCCCGCGCCGAAAGTCACACTCGTCAGGCTTACCGGAAAACTTCAGCCGTGGGTGACCGGCAAAGACATCATCCTCGAGCTGCTGCGTCGGCTCACCGTGAAAGGTGGTGTTGGACGTGTCATGGAATACGGCGGACCGGGCATCGCGACGCTACCTGTCGCCG
>CAZWQW010000134.1:3378-4715 GCA_964635955.1 uncultured bacterium
GTTGGACGTGTCATGGAATACGGCGGACCGGGCATCGCGACGCTACCTGTCGCCGATCGATTCACTGCGGCGAACATGGGCGCCGAACTTGGCGCGACGACATCGATATTCCCCAGCGACGAGCTCACCCGGAAATACCTCGTCGCACAGGGACGCGGCGACGACTGGTCCGAGTGGAAAGCCGACGACAACGCCGAATACGATGACATCGTCGAAATCAACCTCGACGAGCTCGAGCCACTCATCGCGCAGCCGCACTCGCCCGACAACGTCGTGAAAGTCAGCGAAGTGGCGGGTACGCCAACGCAGCAAGTGAATATCGGATCGTGCACCAACTCCTCATACCACGACCTTGGCATCGCGGCACTCATGGTGCGCGGACGCTCCATCGATTCGGGTCTTTCGGCGACGGTAACTCCGGGATCGAAGCAGGTGTTCGAAATGATCGCGCGGGACGGGCTTCTCGCCGACCTTATCGCCGGCGGATTCCGTATTATCGAAAGCGCGTGCGGACCATGTATCGGCAACGGACAAGCACCACCTTCCGGCGCAGTCAGCGTGCGCAGTTTTAATCGGAATTTCCTCGGACGCTCCGGGACAAAAGACGCCCTGGTGTACCTCGCGAGTCCGGAAACTTGCGTCGCGACGGCACTCAAGGGCGTGATCACTGATCCGCGAACGCTTGACATCGAGTATCCCGAAGTCGGCGAGCCAGAAAAGTACGTCATCAACGACGATATGGTCATTCGTCCGCCGGCTGATCGCGATTCCGTGAACGTCGTCCGCGGTCCGAATATCGTTCCACTCGGACAGTTTGATGAATTGCCGGGTTCGCTTCAGGGGAAAGTGCTGATCAAGGTTGAGGACAATATCACGACCGACCACATCATGCCCGCCGGTCGTTGGCTGAAGTATCGGTCGAACGTGCCGAAATACGCCGAGGCGACGTTCAGCATTCTCGACGAGGATTTCTCGAAACGCGCGAAAGAGTGGGGCGGCGGAATCGTTATCGGCGGCGACAACTACGGGCAGGGCTCCAGCCGCGAACACGCCGCGTTGATTCCACGCTGGCTCGGTGTGAAAGCAAAAATCGTGAAGTCGTTTGCGCGAATCCACCTCGCGAATCTCGTGAACTTCGGAATCGTTCCATTGACATTTGTCAATCCGAGCGATTACGACGGGATCGATTTCGCCGACGAACTCGAGCTACCGAATATCCGGGAAGCGATTGAGCGCGGCGACAAGATCATCACGGTCAAGAACGTCACGAAGGGTACGACCTTCGAAGCGACGCATGCGCTTACGGAACGAGCGCGCCAGGTGATCCTCGCAGGCGG
>CAZWQW010000135.1:0-4630 GCA_964635955.1 uncultured bacterium
CGAACCCCTCGCACCGCTGCGGGTTCGCGTGTATGTTTCTCATAGCAAACTCCGACACGAACGAACCAAAACGGGAGACGGTTGCCCGTGATTCCGCACACACGCGAACGTATCTCCGGATGGGGACGGTACCCCGTCGCCACGAGCGATGTCTATCGTCCCGACCGGACCGAAGCACTCAGCGACATTCTCATCAGCCGCGGAAAGCAGACACTCATCGCGCGTGGCCTCGGGCGGAGTTACGGCGATACCGCCATCAACAACGGCGGAAGCGTCGTCGTCGCGACCGGGTTCGACCGGATGATCGCATTCGACGAGACGTCCGGCATGCTCGAATGCGAAGCCGGTGTCAGCCTCGAGACGATCATCAAGACCTTCCTTCCGCGCGGCTGGTTTATCGCGGTTACCCCCGGCACGAAATTCGTCACCGTCGGAGGTGCGATCGCGAACGACGTACATGGCAAGAATCACCACTCCGACGGGTCGTTCAGCGATTTCGTCGACAGCTTCACGCTGCTCATTCCAACCGGTGAGGTACTCACGTGTTCGCGCGACGAGAACGCCGATGTATTCTGGGCAACGGTTGGCGGAATCGGACTGACCGGATTCATCCTCACTGCGCGGATACGGCTGTTGCGGGTCGAATCAGCGTACGCGAAAACGGACTACCTCCGCGCGCGAAACCTCGACGAGCTACTGAGCATCCTCGTCGAACGCGACACGGGGTACCGTTACAGCGTCGCGTGGATCGACTGCCTCGCGACGGGTTCACGCATGGGTCGCGGCGTCGTTATGCTCGGCGACCACGCGACGACCGACGATCTCCCTCCGGGAATCGTCGATCCGTACAGCGTCAGCAAACCGATAGCACTCGGCGTGCCAATCGATTTCCCGCCGAATGTGTTGAATCCGGTAACGATTCGCGCGTTCAACGAGGCGTTCTACGCGATCAACCCCACATCGCTGGGTAGACTCGTCGATTACGATCGGTACTTCTATCCACTCGACTCGATTCGTGACTGGAACCGCATCTACGGGTCGCGCGGATTCACGCAGTACCAGTTCATCGTACCGCCCGACGCGGCCGAAGGGCTCACGACAATCATTCGACGGTTGAGCGACGCGAAACAAGCCTCGTTCCTCGCCGTTCTGAAGCGGTGCGGCGATGGGAATCCGGGTCTGCTTTCGTTCCCGATGCCCGGCTGGATGCTCGCACTCGATATACCCATGACGCCCGGTCTCCCGTCGTTCCTCCGCGAACTCGACCGCATCGTGCTCGACTACGGTGGACGACTCTACTTCGCGAAAGACGCCACGACGACGCCCGAGACGATTCGCTCCATGTATGGCGACGGCATCGATCGACTCCGTGAAATCCGACAGCGTCTCGACCCGGACGGCGTGCTCTCGTCGGATATGGCACGACGGCTGGGAATCATCTCGTAAAGGAAGCTCTCATGACGACACCGCAGAAGAAAAACCGCCGGAGCGTGGTCATTGTCGGTGCCACATCGACCGTCGCGCGCGAAATCGCTCGCCTCTGCGCAGCCGACGGGTTCGACCTGATTCTCGCGGCGATCGAAGAAGACGAACTTACGGCACTCGCGCAGGATATTCGCGTGCGGAGCAGCGTCGAGGTGGCAACGCTCCCATTTGACGCAACCGCATTCGATACGCATCCCGCGTTTTTCGAATCGTGCCGCACAGCGCTCGGGCGACTCCCCGGCGGTGTGATCGTGTGCTTCGGCTACATGACCGATCAGCAGCGCACGCAAAACGACTGGAGCGCGACGAAGCTCACCATCGATATCAACTTCACCGGTGTCGTGAGTGTACTGAACCTCTTTGCGAACGCATTCGAAGAGCGCCGGAGCGGCTTCATCGCAGCGATTTCCAGCGCGGCGGGCGACCGTGGCCGGCAGTCGAACTACACGTACGGCGCGGCGAAAGGCGCCCTCACGCGGTACCTCGAAGGCCTGCGGAACCGGCTCTATCACAGCAACGTGCAGGTCACGACTATCAAACCGGGGTTTATGGATACGAAGATGACACAGGGCATGAATCTGCCGAAACCGCTTGTTGCGTCGCCGGAACACGCTGCGGAACTCATCTGGAAGGCGATCAAAGCGCGGAAAGACACTGCGTACGTGATCGGAATCTGGCGCCTGATCATGCTCGCGGTTCGTCACGTGCCGGAAGTGGTCTTCAAGCGCATGAAAATGTAACCGCCGAGTGGTACACGCGAACGCCCGCATCGTATCACTCGGTGCGGGCGTTTTTGTTTGGATGCGGGGAGGAGTCGTTACATCGCACGGACTGCCGCCGCAGTGGTGAGCAGCTTCCGAACACCGTCGAGCTCGTAGTCGCCGTAGATTGGTATGCGGATATCGGGTATGAGCAGGGCTACCTGCTGTTTCACTTCGGCGAGGTTGTGGTAGAAGTAGACATCCGCTTCGTGACTCTCGGGCACGACCGCCATGCGCCCGTCAGTGAGACGGCATACGAAGACGCGACACCGGTCCTCAGTGCGTTTCCTCCCGTTAAACCTGACATCCATTACCATGTTTATCACCCCTCGAAAACCGACATGGCGCCCCCGCCGCAAGAGAGAGTATATGCTAATATTTTCAAGCGTCAAGAGTCATAATGAAATACATACCTAACACTGACACAGTGCGTTGCGAAACGAGATCACTCACAGAACAAACATACTGACGTGTGACCATGCGTAAAGTGATGCCGGTCACGCTTCGGGATTTTTTTTGAATAACTCGTTCCCTTTGTCCCTGAAGGCCTCTCTGGTATACTCATTCCCGTTCTCTAAGTCGCACGTATGCAAGGCATTTCGTACATGGAATGCGCGGCAATCGACCGCGAGAACCAGTGTTGTACTGGACGCGGACGGCGATCCGGTTCGTTTGTCATGTAGGTTGTCGCTCGCGAATGGTATCGGCGAGTAAGAAGGAGCTTTCGCGTGAGTGAAAAACTGGCGATTCAAGGTGGTACCCCCGTTCGCACGAAACCATTCCCACCGGGCTGGCACGGTGTCGCAGAAATCGGTGAGAAGGAAGAACAGGCGGTCCTCAAGGTATTGCGCGAGCAGCGCGTGTTTCGATTCCTCGGTGATCAGGAGAAATCGGAGACGGCTCAGTTGGAAAAGGCATTCTCGAAGGCGACCGGCCAACCATACGCGCTCGCCGTCAATAGCGGCACAAGCGCGTTGATCTGTGGCTTGGTCGGGCTCGAGATTGGCCCTGGCGACGAGGTTATAGTGCCGGGTTATACGTACATCGCGTCGGCCGCCTCAATCGTGGCCGTCGGTGCGGTGCCGGTGATCACGGAGATCGATAACTCACTCACCATCGATCCGGACGACATCCGCAAGAAGATTACACCCTATACGAAGGCAATCTTGCTGGTGCACATGCGCGGAACGCCCTGTCGCATGGACGAGATCATGGCCATCGCGAAAGAGCACAACCTCGCCGTGATCGAAGACACGGCACAGGCTGACGGTGGGACGTACAAGGGGAAAGCCCTTGGTGGTATCGGTGACGTCGGATGCTTCAGCTTCCAGATGTCAAAGACGATCACCGCGGGTGAAGGCGGCATCGTCGTGATGCGCGACAAGAAGGTCTTCGACCGCGCGCGGATGGCGCACGATTCGGCGTTCGCATTCTGGCGTCCGGGCGAAAGCGAAGTCGATCCGATTCCCGGCGAGGGATTCCGTATCAGCGAAGTATCTGGTGCGATAGCGCTGACCCAATTCGGACGACTGCCGTCGATCATCGAGCGGTTGCGTCGCGTGAAGTACCGCATCGTCGATCAGATCAAGGACCTTCGTGGCATCGAACTGCAGGATATGCCGGATGTGCCGGGCGACGCGTCGATCTGCTTGATGTTCTTCGGCCCGACCGAAGCGAAAGCCCGCGAGTACGCCGAAGCGCTGAATAAGGAAGGTATCCCCTGCGGAACGATGTTCAGCAAGGAGATTCCCGACCGTCATATCTATCCGAACTGGAACTACGTGCTGGAAAAGCGCGGACGGACGCCGAGTTGGAGCCCGTGGGATCCCAGCGTCTACAAGGGCAACGTCGAATACAGCAAGGACATGTGCCCGAAGACGCTCGCCTACCTCGGCCGTACGATCCACATCGGCTTGAGCCAGAAGTTCACCGACGAGGACGCCGACGACATCGCGAAGGCAATCCGCAAGGTCGTGACGGCACTGGCGTGACGCGCGAAGCGTAAATCGCGACGGGTATACGAAAAGCGGGGGTGGATGTGAGTCCGCCCCCGCTTTTTTCGTTCGATGGTGCGAACTCTCGGCGTGTATTGTACGTAAGGGTGTATGGCAATACGTCCTTACCGTGGGGCGTTCGAACCCCTTACGCGGAGCGAAACAATACGCAACATCGATTGCGCGTTGCGGTTGAAACAACCCGCTACTCGCGCAATGCCTGCCTCCGAACCGCGTCTCCTCGCTTCGCACGGAGACGTAAGGCGAAGCTTACGAATGCGCAGCATTCGCGCTTCGCCCTAACGAACTCGAACGCACGGGAGAGTTCGCGGCGTCTTCGCGTGAGTCGTTCTCTTCCGCGCCTCTCCTCCCCGTTCCCCCCTTTTTTTC
>CAZWQW010000136.1:0-3353 GCA_964635955.1 uncultured bacterium
CCCGCTCCGCCGAGACGACCGTCGTGGTCGTAGATACCATACATGAGGCTCGGCTTTTGCATCGAGTAGAAGATACCGTAGTTGAAGAACAGCTTCGACCGCTGACTCACCGGATGCGAGATTCCGAACCGAGGCGCGAATTGCCAGTGAACGATATTGTCGTCCGCTGGAACTGCTGCAACCACGTCACCTGGGCGCGGAGCTTGTGAACCGATGGTCCGCAAGCTATCGTCGATTCGTTGCCAGCCCGTCGCTGCCGCGGGCACGTTGCCCCACAGAAGCGTATCCCATCCAGCGGCGATCACAAGTCTCGTGAATATCTCTCGACCATGACCGGAAAAGATCTCCTCGTCGACATTGAAAACATCGCTGTAGAGAAGCGCCGGATGCCCCGCGTCAAACCGTTCGAGACGAACGCCGACGTTCGCGATCATTCCGTCGGTCTCCATCTTGTCCTGTACAAAGAGACCGAGAAGGTTCGGGCGTGCGGCGGGCCACTCGCCACCGTAATCGCGAAAGTCCATGTTGTCCGACAGCCCATTACCGCTGGCAACGTGGTATTCGAGATCGCTGCTGATGTACTCCATACCGGTCTTGAACGTATGGCTGCCGATCGCATGAGTGACATCACCTTTGATTACCCACTGATTGGCGTCACCGGTATAGACATCGGTACCGCCGCCACCCAGTGAGTACGTGCGGCTGAGGTCTTGGTAGCCCGCAAACATCCACCCCTGTGGCGAAACAACAGTAACCGTGTCCGCACCGCCGTTGAACACGAAGTCCTTCGTCACCCACACCGTCGCCGATGGGACCTCCGAGTACTTGTTCGGCACGCGGAACGGCGTATTAAACACTGCGCGACCCGGAGTCGTTGCGTCCGCGATCGATACCGGATTATCCGCGCGGCCGTCACCGTCTACATCCGTCCAGCCGAAGAATCCCGTGAGCCACGATCCATACCCGAATGACGTTGGCGGTATCCAACTCGAACTGAAGTTCTCCGTATCAGCGCGCGGGAGGTCGCGACGGAGCTCCCACGACGAACTCGACCGGCCAATCGACGCGTTGAAGAACGTTGTCGGACCGACGGTATACGTCAGTGATGCACCGTACTGGCTAAAATCGCCGTCGAGATAGCCGTTGTTCGAGAGATTCAGTTTGTTATACTGCGTGCGCGCCATACCCAGGCTCTGAACAAGATCACTCGCTGAACGCATCGAGATCGGGTCGGCGCCAATGACATGCCCCGCACCGCCTTCTGCGAGCTCCGGATTGTACCGGCTGCTATTCTCGTCGGCGACACCGGTCGATTTACTCCATCCAGTCATGTAGTTGACGCGGACCTTCAGATTATCCGTCGGCGTCAAGGTGAGCTTCGTTTCGAACGATTGGTCGTCAGAATAAGGCCGTAGCGCCGGAGCGACCGTCATTTCGTACTCGCGACGGTATCCAACGATGAGACCGCCAGTCTTCTGCGGTAGTGCCCATCCAGCGGCGAGGTCGAGACTGTAGTCGGGCTGATGCGCATACTGCCACGACGTCTCGTTCATGTTCGATTCCCACTCCCACGCTTCGCGAGCCTGTTCGGCGGTCCACTTGTTGTAGCCGAACGTACCCTTGCTCCGCTGCTCCGCGTTCGCCAGATCGGCACGCTGCTGCCAACCGAGATACTGACCACTACTCCGACCGCCGAAGACGAGGAACCCCGTCTGACGCGGATCGCGGTACTGTGGGTCGGTGGGATCGGTAAACGACGGATGGTCGCGCGTCTCTTCGTAGAGTAGTGGCCAATAGAGGGCGCTGTTGACGCTGTCAATCGCGATATCGGCGAACGGTGATTTGCTGCTCATGAGCCAGTAGTCGTACTGATCCTCATCGTACAAACCCGGACCGAAGTGCTTGCGCTGCGCCGGAGCGTACGTCGCCGCACCGGCAACCCACGGAACCAGGCCGCCGCCCTCGGTCCCGTCCTTCACGACGACGTTTACCATACCGGAACGCACGTTGCCGTATTCCGCGTTGAAGCCACCCGTAAGCACCGTAACTTCCGCGACGAGCATCTGGTTCAACTGCGTGTATGCCTTCCCAGTCAGGCCATCGGTGCGGTCGAGTCCGTCGACGCGGAACCGTATTTCCGATGGGCCGCCGCCGCGGATTTGCAGCTCGTTGCCACGCGAAAGGGTGACACCCGGCTCGTACGTGAGGAAGGAAAGCATCGAGGTCACCGGTGCTTCGGCCATGCGCCGCGCGTCGACAGTGATGAGCGACGAGGTCACGTCCTGCTCGATCGGTGGACGCTCCGCCGTGACAATAACCGCGTCCATCTCGATCACTTCTTCGGGAAGCCGGAAGTTGATCTCCGTCGTGCGGTCGACGCGGACTCCCACATCGGTCATCGTCACCGTGCGGTAGCCGATGAGCTGCGCGCTCACGTTCATCTGACCCGGGGGAACCTGAAGGATGACAAACATACCATCGGCGTCTGTACTCGCACCAAGACGAGTTCCATCGACCGTGACGCCAACACCTGGAAGTGGAGTCCCCACCTCATCAGTAACAGTGCCGGATATCTTTCCCGTCGTGCCGGCAAAAATCGGAGTGGATATCATGCTTACCAGCATGGCGAGTAACGCAATACGAACACATCGCCGAATCATGGACACTCCTCCTACGGCGAAGCCCTGTGACGACTCCGCACGAAGTATCGTTCTCATGCGCCGATACGATCGGGTTACTCATCACGCGCACCGGGTGGATGTCACCCGGTATCCCGGCGCGTACGCCGTTTCACCGACATGGTGACGCAACCACCTGTACGCGCAGAAAGCGAGAGCCGCTCCCCGCAACTCTCGCTTTCCTGTTCCTATCGCGCGGTCATTATCGCCTTCAGCGATCCAAGTACACCGTCAGCGAGAGTCGGTGGACATCGAACATGTCACCATAGTCGTTATAGCTGTAGTCGAACTGCGCCTTCACGCCGGAGAACATCCCGGCAACACCACCGCCATAGCTCAGCCACGCTTCCTGATTCCGCGCGGGACGACGACCGGCACGCAGTGCGACTTCGAGGCCGTTATCCGAACCGAGCGGAAGCCCCCGATACTCCACGCCGTACGCCGCATCGAGCGGAACATCACGCCGGTCGACGCCGACGATCTCAATATGGAGCTTGTTGCGATCCCAAGCGTCGCCAGTGACCAGCTCAATCGCGTCGAAGCTGAAGCCGACCTGATACGTCAGGGGAAGGTCGAAGTCCTGCTCAATGTAGTTCACCGTCGTCGCGAGGTTGCAGAACGACATGTTGATCGCAAGATTCCGCAGACCGGTGTTGTACTGCGTTCCGACATCCA
>CAZWQW010000136.1:3453-4523 GCA_964635955.1 uncultured bacterium
CCGATCGCCGCGCTGCCCATACCCTCGACCCGCGCGCTTCCACCGATCCGTAACCACGCCATACCCGCCTGACCACGCCGTTCCGGCGCGTCGACGTCATATTGACCCGAAGACGGATCGAATCCTGATATTTGCGCCGTCGCAGAACCCGCACCAAACACGAGCATCGAGGCGACGACCAAACCGCACGCTGCGAAGAGTCTCATTGTCCTTCTCCTCTGCATGTGAAGATCGTCACCGTATGATGACCAGTTTACCGAGCGACGGCTTATGGTCGGGATGCTCGATGACGTAGTAGTACACCCCGCTTACAACATACTGGTTGTCCGAGTTGCGGCCGTCCCAAAAGTATTGGTTGTCCTGACTCCGGTGGGTGAGTTCGGCGACCAGATCCAGTGTCATCGAATAGATCTTGATCTTCGTCGGGTTGCCGACAACCGGAACGGGGAGATTCGTGAACATGACTCGCTCGTACGCCTGCAGATTCGAACGTGGACCGTGAATCCGCGCCGATACGTTATACGGATTCGGTACGACCCGTACGCTGTCGAGTGCACTCGCCGCACGGCCGGTATTCGGCAGCAGGAGAATCCCAACCACCGAAACGAGGAGCGCGTACAAGATACCGCGCAACCTGAAACCGGTATCGATGACATTCCCGCGCTTCATGGAACAACCTCTCTCAATTGAATCGGACGACCCGCCGCTGTTCACGTGGGTAGCCCGGTACGGATGCGTCAATCACCTGCGACCGTACGGAAAAGCGGAGGCGCGCCGAATACTCCTCCGGCGCGCCCCCACCGATCTGATCGTTAACGAACGAGTACCATACGCTTCTGGAGCTGCTTCTCACCACTCACGAGACGGTAGACATACACACCGCTTCCAACGGAGTGACCCGTATTGTCGGTGCCATCCCACACGACTTCGTGCATGGCGTTCGCGTCCATCGTCTTGTCGACGAGCGTGCGAACGAGCTGACCAGCTGTGTTATACACATTCAGGCTGACCGCGCCCGGCGCGTCGACGCTGAAACGAATGGTCGTGCTCGGGTTGAACGGGTTCGGCGC
>CAZWQW010000137.1:0-4479 GCA_964635955.1 uncultured bacterium
TCCACTTGATCTCGCTTCCCTGTCTCATTATTATAGGATAAACCTTTATCGTAAAATAATAGCGGCCCGTATTTTAGATTCCGAGACAGACTGGATGAAACGAGATCTTCAGGGCAGGTATGTGACCGTATCGACGGTAGGGGAGGCTGTGCGAGCGTTCGTACCCGCGCCGCTGCCTCCGCGTCCACCGATCGAATGGACACCGGAACTGCGGAGCAAGTTCGATCAGGCGCTACTGGCACTTGGGCGACTGGATAGCGTTTCAACCTTACTTCCGGACACGTCTCTCTTCCTCTACATGTACGTCCGTAAAGAAGCCGTTCTCTCCTCGATGATCGAGGGGACACAGTCGTCACTATCGGATTTGCTGCTATTTGAGCTGGATCAGGCACCCGGCGTGCCTCTGGACGACGTACGAGAGGTCAGTAACTATGTCGCCGCCCTCGACCATAGCCTGCGCCTCCTTCAAGGTGGACTCCCGCTATCGCTACGGTTATTTCGAGAGATCCATGGTGTGCTGATGAGCAAAGGTCGTGGCAGCAATCAGACGCCGGGCGAGTTTCGACGTAGTCAGAACTGGATCGGTGGCACTCGACCCGGTAATGCGGCCTTTGTGCCGCCTCCAGCCGACGAGGTATTGGAGTGCATGAGTAAGTTGGAGCTGTTCCTCCACGATCGGCCGGAACCGACGCCTGCACTGCTCAAGGCGGCGCTTGCTCACGTGCAGTTCGAGACAATCCACCCGTTTCTTGATGGTAATGGTCGTCTCGGACGATTGCTGATCACTTTGCTGTTGTGCGAGCAGAAGGTTTTGCGAGAACCGATGCTCTACCTCAGCCTTTACTTCAAGAGGCATCGGCAGTATTACTACGAGTTGCTAAACAACGTGCGTCTTACCGGTGATTGGGAAGCTTGGCTCGATTTCTTCGCTGAGGCTGTGATCGTAACCGCCTCGCAAGCGGTAGAAACCGCCCAGCAACTTCTCGACTTATCGAATCAGGACCGCGAAAGGATAAGCGAATTGGGGCGGGTCTCGGCGTCCGTTTTACGCGTCCATCGGGTACTCATGGAGCATCCGATCGCGACTTCGGGTTCCCTGGTGACGAAAACTGGCATCACACCGGCGACGGTTAACAAGGCACTCAGTCACCTTGAGCGACTCGGCATTGTCAAGGAACTTACTGCTCAGAGGCGTAATCGTCTTTTCAGCTACGCCAACTATATCGAAATCATGAGTCGTGGTACGGAATCACCCGGCGAGTAGCTCGATTCGATTCCCACCGCCTCCATCATGTGTAAAGAAAACCCGTCGCTCTGGGGTAACGCCCGGGGTGACGGGTTTTTTATGTTAGTTTGATGATCCAACGATGCATAACGCAAGTGTGGCTGCGGAAAGCTCTTTGTCTCACGTCTCCGAATGGAATGAGGAGACGCGAGTCAGTGTAGACAGGCTTTAAATCTGTAGCGGGGGGATTTATCCGCACCGCGAAACGAACGTCGCGTTTGAAGATGCACCGGGCGAAGCGACGCACGTCGCTTCGCCTTAACGAACTCGAGCGTCAGCGAGAGTTCGCCCTACGGGAACTACATTCGTATACTATCTGTTACAATTTGGAGTCACACTACATACCCGCAACGCGTGTAGCGAGAAACGACACGCGATACCGCGGCGACCTTCGCGATCGTTCCGCTTTTCGTTTCCTGTCGGTTCCGAGTGCTCTGGCCCGTGGTCAACCCATCCGCGTTGCGTGAATAAAAAAAGGAGTCTGTGTCTATGCATCCGCTCAAGCGGCTGCTGATCTACGCAAAACCATACTGGCCATATATCGTCGGAACCGCGATCGCCGGTGTCGTGAAGTTCGTCATGCCGATTGCAGTTCCGATGAGTATCAAGACCATTATCGACGACGTCATCAACGGTCCCGAATCGCTCGTCGAACGTACGCGACACCTGAACCGCGTCGCACTGATCCTCTCCGGCATCATGGTCACGCAAGCGGCTGCGATCTTCTTCCGCACGTATCTCGTACGATACGCAGGAATGCACATCATCTTCGACCTTCGAAGCGCACTGTATGAGCACCTTCAACGGCTCAGCCTCCGATTTTTCGAGGAACAACGTACCGGCGCGATCGTCTCGCGACTCCTCAGCGACATCAACGCGGCGCAGCAGTTTATCAACGGCGCACTCGTGAACGTCGCGATGGACATCACGCTAATGACGGTCGTTCTGGGGATTCTCTTCTGGATGAACGTCGAACTCGCGCTCTGGTCGGTGGCGCTGCTGCCGATCTACCTCTTCGTATACAAATACGTAAATCCACGCGTGCGTCAGGCGACGCGAGAAGCGCGCAACGAGATGGCCGAGATCAGCGGCGATGTGACCGAACGGCTCGGTGCAATGATGGTTGTTCAGGCGTTTACGCAGGAACATCGCGAGATCGAGGCATTTCGCGCGCGGAACATGCAGTACACGAACCACGTCATGAATCGTGTCAAGCTAAGCGCTGGGTTGAACGCGGTAACCACATTTGTGACCGAATTCTCGCCGATCATCGTCATCTGGGTTGGTGCAATAATGGCGCTCGGCGGCGAGCTGACGGCCGGTGAACTTGTCGCGTTCACCGGGCTACTCGGTATGCTATACTCCCCGATCCGACGATTATCCGATGTGAATGTGGTAATCCAGACCTCGGTTGCCGCTCTTGAGCGCGTATTCGAGTTCTTCGACGAATCTGCGGACATCAAATCCGACCCGCAAGCGAAGAAGGTGAAACAGTTCGAAGGCCATGTCGCCTTTAAAAACGTCATCTTCTCCTACGACGGCCTCACTCCGGTCATCAAAAACGTGAGCTTCACCGCTGAACCCGGTCAGGCATTCGCACTCGTCGGCGCGAGTGGATCGGGAAAAAGTACCATTATCAAGCTCATTAACCGTTTCTACGACGTGCAGGGCGGCAGCGTCGAGATTGACGGCATAGACGTGAGGGACGTCGAACTGAAGTCTCTGCGCAAGCAGATCGGCATCGTGCCACAGCGAGCGGTGCTTTTCCGTGGGACCATCCGCGAGAACATCCTCTACGGTCGCCCGAAATCATCCGACGAAGAGGTTGAAGACGCGGCCAAGGCGGCGAACGCGCACGACTTCATCATGGAGTTCGACGACGGATACGATACCGAAGTCGGAGACCACGGCGATCTCCTCTCCGGCGGTCAGGCGCAACGCATCGCTCTGGCGCGGACGTTTCTTCGGAATCCGCGCATCCTCATCCTCGACGAGGCGACATCCGCACTCGATTCCGTGAGCGAGAACGCAATTCAGGACGCGCTCAAAACGCTCATGGAAGGCCGCACCACGTTCATCATCGCGCATCGTCTCTCGACGATTATGGACGCCGACAGCATCCTCGTTCTACGCAACGGCGAGCTCGTCGAGCAGGGAACACACGAGGAGCTTCTCGCGCACGGCGGCGAATACGCGAAACTCGCCGAGCAGCAGTTCGGGCCGATGCTCAAGCTTGCCGAACAGGGACGACTCGGAACGATTACCGCGACCGAAAGCAACGATCCGTCTCCGCTCCTTCGTTCTGCCGAGTGAGGCCGCGAACTCTCCGCTACGCTTCGTGTTCGTTAGGGCGAAGGCGCTAACGAATGCGAAGCATTCGCCCTTCGCCCCACGTCTCCGAGCGCAGCGAGGAGACGCGAGGTTTCGACCGCACCGCGAACCCACCGCACCGCAAACCCACCGTCTCGCGCGGAGAAAACGGGCGAAGGGTTAACGAATGCGAAGCATTCGCCCTTCGCCTTACGTCTCCGAGCGTCAGCTCGGAGACGCCCGGTGCTCTCGCTCGATGATCCCACGGTAGGTCGCGATCTCCGCCGCGCGTCGCTCCGCCGTCCAACCAAGTTCCGAAGCCATGAGATCGGCAACTGCATCGAGGCAACCGAAACCTTCGGTGTGACCCGTCCCTATCCCACTCCGTCGCAGCAGGAAGTCGTCGATGTGCTTGCAGTGCTCATGTCGGCATGCCCAGACGACCTGCGCGCCGATGTCCGGAAGCGTCGGGTCGAGCCGATCGAGCAGCTTCGGGTCGCGATTCGCGAGTACGATAACCCCGACTGCGCGGCGTCCATACAGCGAATACAGGTGGTCCCACAATGCTGCGTCGATACCGGTCGGACGCTCGATATCGCCAGCTCCGAGGAAGCGGCGGTCACGCGTTGGGCACGGTGGCGCTTTTCGTCCGAGCTTATGGAACACGACATCAACCGTCTGCTCGGCGAGGTTGCGGAACGTCGTGAGCTTGCCACCGATGATGGAGATCATACCGGGGACATCGTCTTCGCGCTCGTGATCGAACACGATATGGCGGCGCGTTATGGCGCCGGGCTTGTCGAAGTTATGCTTCGGAAGTGGTCGAACACCGGTGAGCGCGTAATGAATGTCGTCCGCGGTGTATCCGAGCCCGGGAAGGAGGA
>CAZWQW010000138.1:0-4374 GCA_964635955.1 uncultured bacterium
GAGTTCGCCGCATTGCATACACACGCGAAATAAGCGACGTTGAAACAGAGCACACCTTATGACAGCGAAACGAACAACACCGGTGCCGACCGTACAATACCGCTACCGGTGACGCGAGGAGCATTTCATGCCCGATGTTCGGCGCGAAATGGAGAACGCGCGAAAAAGCCTTCTCGATCTCACCATGCGGAATCGACTGCTCAATTATCGGCTAAGTCGAGGCGCGTCACTCGAGTTCATCAACACCGAACTCGACGAACTCTACGATACCCTCGTTGGTGAAGAACGACCGGTGCGGTTCCGGAGCGTCGAAGGAACCGACTCCGGTGACGCGGATGTCGGATCGGGTGCACTTGTGCTCAGCACGGCTGTGGAGGACCGCTCCTTACGCACGCGCCTCCGCAGCATCCGACGCAAAGCGCAGACTTTCATCGAAGAACAGGGCTATAACGTCCTCTATATCGCGCTCGGAACACTCGAATGGTATGAAAAGAGCAGTTCCGATGCGCGCAGAGCCCCACTCATCCTCATTCCCGTTGAGCTGAAGCGCACGCCAATTCGTGAGTCGTACTCGGTTGTCTGGTCCGGTGAAGATCCTTCCGGAAACATCTCACTTGCGGCGAAACTTGCGGAACAGTACGTCGCCTTGCCGGACTTCGTTACCGATAACGGCGCAGTGCGCGTGAGCGATTACCTCAAAGAGGTCGAGGCCGCTATATCCTCCAATCCGAAATGGAAGGTCACGCGCTCAGCGTGCCTCGATTTCTTCAGCTTCACGAAATTCGTCATGTATCGCGATCTCGAGCCTGCCAACTGGCTGGAGGAAGAGAACCCGCTCCTAACCGCAATCCTCGATCCAGATGCCGTGACACCGCCGGATGACGGCATCGATGCGGATGATGTCGACGAGTTGCCGTCGCGCGACGTATACAATGTGGTAGATGCCGACCCCTCGCAGATCGCCGCGATTCTCGAGGTGAAAGCGGGACGAAATCTCGTTGTGGAGGGCCCGCCGGGTACGGGTAAATCACAGACGATTACGAACCTTATCGCGGAACTTCTCGCAGCGGGGAAGACCGTGCTTTTCGTCTGCGAGAAGATGGCGGCGTTAGAGGTAGTCAAATCCCGCCTCGATAAGATCGGACTTGGCGATTACTGTCTCGAGCTCCACAGCCGAAAGGCGAACAAGCGCGAGTTTATTGGCGAGCTCGATCGCACGCTGCGGCTTGGCGCGCCGCAGGAAGTCGATCTTGAGGATAAGTTCGACGAACTCGACCGTCTGAAGAAGGAGCTGAACGACTACGCGCGCGCACTCGCCACACCGGTCGGTGCGATCAACGAGACACCGTTTCAGCTCATCGGACAGTGCGAGCACACGCGCGATTATTTCCGCGCGGCAGATCGAAACGTTCCGGTGATTCACCTCGAAAATGTGGAGACGTGTACCCGTCGTGAGCTTGGCGAAGCCGATCAGGCGCTTCGTGACATTGCGCTGCGAATTCGCGACGTAACACCGGTGCTGAAAAATCCATGGCGGGAGTGCTCACCCACGCGGACGCTGACGCGGTTGGATATTGACGATCTGCTGGGGTATTTCGCCCGGATTCGGACGTTGATTCGGGAGATCGATGCCGAGGCTCAGACAATTGTTACGCGCGAACGTGCATCGGAGAAATCGTTCGGTACGGGATTACGAGCATGGTGGACGAATCGGCGCCAAGCGAGCCTCGATCGACGTCGCATCGAGCGCCGGTTCAGCAGCGACATGCTCAGCCCGGCCGCCCGGTTTGTTGTCGATGAGTATCTCTCGCTCTGCCGGTCGCCGCTTCGACTGCTCAGTGGACGGTATCTCCAACTGCGCCGAGTGTTTGCAGAATGGATCGGCGAACTGGATGCACGCACGGATGAAATCGCGGACGCGCGTCGGAAGATCGGCGAGCTTTTGAATCTGCCTGAAGGTCTTGTCGCTGAGTTCGATGCGGAACCGATTCCGTTGACGAAGCTTCGCGAGTACATCGATACGTGGGAATCAAACATCGAGACGCTGTCGAGCTGGGCGTCGTATGCACAGGTGCGCGAGCGGTGTCGTGGTACGATCGCCGCGCCGATAATCGAACCGATGGAGCGCGGCGAGATCGAGCCGAAGGACGCCGTTGAAGCGTTCCGCGGACGCTTTTCTGAACACCTCCTACGCGTCGCTGTTTTACAGACACCGAGCCTTGCTAATTTCAGCGCCGATCTCCATGAATCGCGGATTCAACAGTTCCGCGAACTCGACGAACGACTTATCGAAAAGAACCGGCAACGGCTTGCGTATGAGCTGCACAATCGCCGTCCGACGGTTTACCGGAACCCGTCGTCGAGCTCGGAATCCGGCGTATTGTTGCGCGAGATGAACAAAAAGCGACGCCACCTCCCGATTCGCAGCGTGATGAAGCGGGCGGGCAATCTCATTCAGCAGATCAAGCCGTGCTTCATGATGAGCCCGCTTTCGATTTCGCAATTCCTCGATCCGGCGACGATGCGTTTCGACGTCGTCATCTTCGATGAGGCGAGTCAGGTTCGGCCCGAAGATGCGCTCGGAGCGCTTGCACGGGGTCGGCAGGCGGTCGTGATGGGCGACACGCGGCAGCTTCCGCCGACAAGCTTCTTCGATGCGTTGATGGATGACGATTTCGGCGAAGGCGAGGATGAGTACGACAGCGACTCGATGATCGCTACCGAAAGTATCCTCCATCAGTGCCGGAAGACGTTCTCGCAGCGCATGCTCACGTGGCACTATCGGAGTAAGCACGAGTCGCTCATCGCCGTATCGAACCGGGAGTTCTACGATAACCGCCTGCTCATCTACCCGTCGACGCACGGTGTCAGCGAATCGCTCGGGCTGAAGCTGGTGCATCTGCCGGATACAGTCTACGATCGGGGGAAAAGCGCGCGGAATATCGACGAGGCGCGCGTTGTAGCCGAGCACGTGTTCAAGCACTTCGAACGCAACCCGGAGAAGAGCCTCGGCGTGGGCACATTCAGCGTTGCACAGCGCGACGCGGTCTTCGATCAGATCGAGTTACTTCGCCCGAAACACCCACAACTGAGCCCGCTCCTTGAGAACGAGGACGCCGAGAAGTTCTTCGTGAAGAACCTCGAAACGATTCAGGGTGACGAACGGGATGTGATCTTCGTCAGCGTGGGGTATGGATTCGATCGCGATCACAAGATCACAAAGAACTTCGGCCCACTCACACGCGATGGCGGCGAGCGACGTCTCAATGTCTTGATGACGCGCGCACGTGAACGTTGCGTGTTGTTCTCCAACTTTCGTGGCGACGAACTACCGATCGACAATGCCGAACACCGCGGACTCGTCGGGCTCAAAGCGTTCCTCAAGTATGCAGAGACAGGCGTTCTCGACGACAGAATGGTGTCGCACGGCGATACGGAGAGTCCATTTGAAGAGTCGGTGCGCGAGTTCCTCGTCGCGAATGGGTTCGAAGTCCGCACGCAGGTGGGATGCGCGGGATTCCGCATCGATCTCGCCGTGGCGCATCCGAAAGCATCGGGACGGTACGCTATCGGCATTGAGTGCGACGGCGCGATGTATCACAGCTCGCGAAGTGCGCGTGAACGCGACCGGCTCCGCGATATGATCCTCCAGGAATACCGCGGATGGCGACTGCACCGCATATGGTCTACCGACTGGTATAATCACCGCGCGAACGCAGCGGAACGGTTGCTGGCCGCGGTCCATCAGGCGATCGACGCACCGCTTGCCGATGCCGGCCCGTCCAAGCCGGAATCCCCTAAACAGACGGAGGCGCCGACAGTGGTCGAGCGAGATGATGACGAAACGGAGCTCGGTGCGATCGAGGATGAAGCGACGCCGTATGAGGTATGTGAGGACGTCGGCATCCCTCGACTGAACGACACGCCGCTTCATGAATACGACACATCGAGCCTCGCGTATGCGGTCCGCAACGTGGTGAATATCGAAGGACCGGTGCACGTCGAAGAGGTAACGAGTCGCATCCGCACGTTTGTTGGTGTGAAGCGAACGGGGAAACGTATTCGCGCAGCGATCGAAGCGGCGATGCGACTCGCCGACCGCAGCGGATTCGTTGAGATGCGTGGGGAGTTCCTCTGGCCGCTCGATCGCGCCGCGAAGCTTCCGCGGTTACGAAGTGGTGACGTCGTTTCGACCAAACTCGACCACATCTGTGACGAAGAGATCGTTGCCGCGGTCAAACTCGTTCTGCGGCTTCAGGGGAAAACGCCCCCGGATGAGGTGGTTGCGCAAGTCGGGCGGATTCTCGGATTGCCGCGCATGAACCCCGAGAATCGGGCGCGCGTCGTCGCGATTGCGCGCGGAGAGGGGTAGGG
>CAZWQW010000139.1:0-4301 GCA_964635955.1 uncultured bacterium
AATTAACAGCATCTTAGCACGCTCATCACTCCATTCTCATACACCTCAAGTATTGTTTTCCTCGTCGTACCGTGTGACATTCACCGCACGATTACCATACTACCGATCGCTCCACCTCGCCGCGACGCTCGGCGAAGAAAGGCGCTCCAACATGCAACTGTCTCGACTCTGGACACTCGCGCTCCTCGCAACGGTGATTCTCCAACCCCGCGCTACACGCTCCAGCGAACCGGCAATCGACATGTTTGGCGATTTCCGCGTGCGAAACGAGGGCATATGGGATGAAACAACCGATCAACGGATCCGTTCGCGATTCCGTGCACGTGTCGGTGTGGGCAGCGATGTGACTGAGGACGTGCGTGTCGCCGTACGGTTCGCCACCGGCTCGGCATCGCCTACATCGGCAAATCAGACGATGACGGGAGCGTTTTCCGCGAAAGCGATCTATATCGACCGCGCATACGCCGAATGGAATCGGTCGGACGGCGCACTGATCGCCGCAATCGCGGGGAAAATGCCGAATCCGCTGTTCCGTGCGGGTGGTAATCAACTGATCTGGGATTCCGACGTGTCGCCCGAAGGGTTTTCCGTGTCATATGGCGCGGCTTCAAAACACGCAACGCCTCTTTTCGCGAACGCGAACGTCTTCTGGATCGACGAACAAGCCACCGGCGACGACATCCTGCTCTTCGCCGCGCAAGCCGGACCGAACATTCGCATCGGCGACGCCGGCTCGCTCGTCATCGGCGGCGGGTATCTTCACTACACGAATCCGTTCCAGAACGTCGAATGGAGACCTATCGAAGCGTTCGCGCAGTTTTCCGCACGGAATGACGAGATCGGTGTTACCGCATTCGCGAATGCCGCTGTAAACCTCGCTGAAGACGACGAAACGACGGCATGGCTTATCGGCATTCAGACGCGCAGTGGAAACTGGTGCTTTGGATATAGCTACCGCCACGCGGAAGTGTTCGCGGTACCGCAGCACTTCACCGACTCCAACTTCGCAGGCGGCGCAACAAACGCATCAGGGCACGAAATATCCGTTAGCGCGACGCCGGTCAACGGTCTGACACTGAAACTCACCGAGTACTTCAACACCGTCGGACTCGTTGGGCCGACCTCGACCTACTACTCGCGGCTCATGTTCGACGTGTCGCTTTCATTCTGACGCGCGCGCCGGTCGGCGTTGTAGCACGCGCGCGAACAGAATCGCTGATCACGTCGGCTCCCGCGGAATCGCGCACCGCACCACGGACACGTGTGGTCATACGCGGAACTCGTCCGCGCACGACCGTTGCACCGCTGCGAGCAGAATCGCTGATCTGTGCGCGGTGTGCGAAAAACCTTCCCGCAGATAACGCACGTGCGCTCGTACGTCGTCCCGGCTTCACGACACTCGGCCGAGCAGAATCGGTGGTTGTGCGACTGTGCGAGGAACACATCGCCGCACGCATCACACACGCGCAGCTCTTCCGCAAAACGCCAGTTCGCCGGATCAGCGCGGAGCTTCCGCTCGATTTCGTCAGGGTCGCCTTCGAGATCGTCATCATACCACCCACCGGAAAGCGGCCCCGGCTCGACCGGCACATACATCGTCGGATCGAGATGAATCGGCTCCGACGCCTTCCGCCAACTCGGCGGAATCCACACATCCTCATTGGCATCCTTCACACGCGTTTTCCACGAGCTACTCATCTGTCTCCCTCCACAAACGTGGACCGCGCCGGTCATACAGAACCTTGACGCCGGCCGGAATACCAGCAACATTACGGGTATACAGA
Source organism: uncultured bacterium (assembly GCA_964635955.1). GTDB lineage: Bacteria > Latescibacterota > MWCZ01 > MWCZ01 > MWCZ01 > CAZWQW01. Next base: position 1,785 of record CAZWQW010000139.1, read on the forward strand.
GTGAGTCGCGGGAGTCTCCGTGTCAAACGATTTGCGTGAGATTTTCCGCACGTGGAAAGCGAGCGAGGATATGGAACTACACGATCGCCTCAGGATGATTCGCGAAGAGCGCGATGCGAGCTACTCGGAGATGGCGCGAGCTCTCGGCGTTTCGGTAAACACCGTTCGGCGCGCCGAGCAGGATAACGTGCGTGTTGCGGCGGACTACGTGCGACGGGTGTGCGGTAAACTCGGTGTGTCGGCTGATTGGCTCCTTTTCGGTGTAGAGCCCTCGACAGCACACGTCATGGAAACGGCGGAACAATCGCTGAATGACACTCCGCAGCGATTCGTCTTCGTCAACGGCGAGAAGGTCCGTGTCGTCTGCGTGCCGATTCTCACGCGCGTTCCCGCTGGACATGCCGTCGACATGGAGGATGCGACGCCGGTGGGTGTCGGGCTGGAAGGATGGCTCAGCGTACCTGATCCGCGCGACGAAAACGCGTTCGCACTTGTCGCGGCGGGCGACTCGATGGAACCGATCATCCGGAACGGCGAACCGTTTCTCGTCAGCCCGCGGCGTCGCATTGGCCTGACAAACGGCCTCGCGGTGGTTCGGCTACCCGGCGACGGGGTGTGCGTGAAGCACGTACGCATCACCTCGCGCGGCGTCGAAGTGCGCAGCGCAAATCCGCGGTATCCGGCGCGGCACTACTCCGCGGAATCGATCCGCCTGATCGGCGAGGCGCTTCTCGTGCGCGATATCGCTTTTACTAACGCTTCCGTACCGCGCGAACTGCGGAATTGACCGGGTTGGCTTGCGAGATGTCACGGTGTCGGGGTAACTTCCTGTGCATATTGACTCGGTTAACCACATAACAGGGAGTACCAGGTGGGAAGTCGACCTCACCCGTCACCGCTTGTTTCATACCATGGCGGTCATACGCTGTTCGACGGCACGGGCGAACCGGAAGCGTTCGTCGTACGTGCAATTGAGCTGGGATTTACGGCGTTCGGTTTCTCGGAGCACATGCCGCCGCCGGACCCGTACACCTACACCGATTTCCCGCGGTTCGACAAAGCGCGGCATCTCTTCGATCGGTACGTGGAAGAGATTCATCGTCTCAAGTCCGCCTACCGCGACGAATTGCCGATACTCGTCGGCGTCGAGATCGAATACCTCCCCGACAAGGAATCGGTAATCACCGAATTCCTCAACGAGTATCCCTTCGACTACACCGTCGGGTCCGTCCATTTCATCGGCGAGCATACGTTCGATTTCTCGAAAGAGGCGTACGACACAGGCGTTCGCGCGTTCGGCGGCATGGATCCGTGGGTTGAGGAATACTACCGACTCGTACGATCACTGCTCGATATGGGTGTAACCGACGTGCTCGGCCATCTCGATATCATCAAGATTTTTGCGGATAATGTAGGCGGTTATCGTAGTGAACGCGTGCAGGCGGCCGAACACGAGACGTTGGAGGCGGCGCTACGTGCCGGTGTCGTGCTCGACGTAAACGCGCGCGGTTTGATGAAAGCCTGTGCGGAGATATACCCGGGTCCGGATCTGCTTGCAAAAGCACAACGGATGGGTGTGCCGGCGACTCTCGGTGACGACTCGCACAGCGTCGATCAGGTCGGTTTGCGGCTCGATAAGGCGCTCGACGCCATGCGCGCTGCGGGATACACCGCGCTGACAGCGTTGGTACCTGATGGAGACAAGGTCATCCGGAGGGAGTTATCGATCAGAGGTTGACGTGAGTAACGAGACAGTATCCGACCGTTCAGCGATCGCGCGGATAACTGCACGAATCCTCCGCGCAACGGTGTTTCTTCCGACGCTCCTTCGCCATCGGAAGGCACGATTCGCCGTATACCTCTTCGGCGGGGCGTTGGTGGTATGCGCGTTCCACGACGCCAGCACTGTACTCATCCCGTACCTGATCTGGATGGTGCCCGGAACCTCCATCGCCATGCTCCCCGGAGAACCCGCGGCGCTCGCAACTGCGCAGATGCTACGCAGCGGCAACATGCCGATTTTCGAGACCGCACTGACCGTCGCGTTTATTGGCGGCATGGCCTCCGGCATCTCGGCAATCGCCGATCATGCGCTCCTCACGTGGGTTCGCGATCACGATCGTGTTCAAACGCTGATGGATCATCCCACTGCAAAGCGTGTGCTCCGCCTTTTCGATACGATGCCGTTTCTCACGATCTACCTCTTCGCGTTCCTGCCACTACCGTTTTTCGCCGTCCGATTCGTCAGCATCGCCGCGCAGTACCCGGTGGAGCGCTACAGCGTAGCGACGGCGCTCGGTCGGTTTTGTCGATACTTCGTCATCGCGTTGCTCGGTGCCGTGTACATCTTGCCGAATTGGGCGATTATTGGTGCCTTTGTGCTCCTTGTTGTCGCGTTTCTTGTGGTCCGAAATCGGCACAGAAGCGCGAACGGTGAATCAGCGGACAACGAGCCATAACGATATCGTACCCGCTTCCCGCGGATCATCGGACGATTGCCCAGTCGCGACTGCACAG
>CAZWQW010000140.1:0-4057 GCA_964635955.1 uncultured bacterium
TTCGCTGCGGGTTCGTTAAGGCGAAGGGCGAATGCTTCGCATTCGTTAGCCCTTCGCCCCAAGTCTCCGAGCAACGCGAGGAAACACGCATCGCCATCCGCACCGAAACGCCGCCCAATCTGCCATCCGCCGGTCATCGCTCGGCGGAGTTCTTGACTGATCGGCGTTCGACGCCTATGTTGTTTCTGGCCCGTACCCTTCCGCTTTGGAAAACGGTGCGCTCCCAACGACGGACTGAATGATTGTCTTGTACTCTTCCGGAAACCCGTCGAATAGCGATCCTGAATCCTGATACGAAGTACGCGAAAGACACTGGGGCCGCACTACGCCTGCGCCCGAAAGATGCGAACGAAAGGAACTTCCACAGTGCGACAACAATGGGATGTCTTCAACCCTCCTGACGATCTCCGACACGTTCTTGAACAATCTCCCCGGGTACATGTTGGAAACAGCACCGCTGAACTGCTCACGCTTTCGCTTGGCGGAGCCGACAGTAAATCACAGGAGGTCGCGTTCGATCTGCCGGATGGGCGACGGGTCGTCGAGGCGTGTGTTGCGCGGGTCCGAAACGGCCTTTCGGTCAACTACACCGAGGCATACATGCGTAGGCGTGACCCGGAAAGCATGGTGATCGCGGATGAGCGTCCTTCGGATAAACCTACCTTTCAGAAGCTCTACGGTCAGCCCTTCAATTCGTTGAGAAGCGATACACTCGACTGGTTATCGAAGCAGGAAGTCGCGATTTTCGCGTTCCGTACGGGATGGAAAAACCTCGGACAGGATGCGTTGGCGATTGTGCCGGCGAACGCCGCTTTTTTCGCGTTCGGGCTTTCGCTGCTCCAAGGAATCATCGCGGTGGACGATATTCCGGAGAGCTTTCAGCCGCAGCTGGTGATTTTCGTCGCGCCGCCGTTTCGCCATACGTTCTTCGATGGAAAGCAAGTTGTCGTGCACAACCGCGGTGAGATTCACGAGATATTCTCGTACAACCTCTATCCCGGACCGAGCGCGAAGAAAGGCGTGTACGGGTCGCTTATCGCGTTGGGCGAAGAGGAGGGATGGGTCGCAGCGCACTGTTCCGCCGTACAGGTGATTACGCCGTACGACAACGTGATTACGATCATGCACGAAGGCGCCAGTGGCAGTGGCAAGAGCGAGATGCTCGAACACCCGCACCGCCTTCCCGACGGACAGATGCTCAAAGGGAGAAACATGATTACCGGCGAGAAGCGGTACATCGAAATCCCCCGTACGTGCGACTTACGTCCGATCTGCGACGATATCGCGATCTGCCATCCGAGCATTCAGAGCGACAATGGGAAACTTCGGATCGTCGACGGCGAGAACGCCTGGTTCGTGCGAGTTAACCACATCACGGAGTATGGTACGGATCCGCATCTGGAGAAAATCACCGCGGAGCCTTTACAACCGCTGATGTTTCTCAACATCGACGCTGTTCCGAAGAGTCGCGCGCTCATCTGGGAGCACATCGACGATGAGCCGGGCAAGCCGTGTCCGAATCCCCGTGTGATCTTACCGCGCGAGATCATTGCAGACGTGATCGATACGCCGGTAAGTGTGGATATCCGGAGTTTCGGCGTTCGGACTCCGCCTTGCACCCGCGAAAAGCCATCGTACGGTATCCTCGGGCTATTCCATGTTCTTCCACCGGCTTTGGCGTGGCTATGGCGGTTGGTGTCTCCACGCGGATACGCGAACCCGAGCATCGTCGGGTCCGAGGGAATGAGCAGCGAGGGAGTCGGAAGTTATTGGCCGTTTGCGACGGGTCTGATGGTGAAGCAAGCGAACCTTCTGCTTGAGCAATTCGAACAGACGCCGAACACGCGGAATATCCTCGTCCCGAACCAGTATATCGGGGCATGGGAAGTTGGCTTTATGCCGGAATGGCTGGCGCGCGATTACCTCGCCCGTCGCGGAAGCGCGAGGTTCCGACCGGACCAACTCGTGCCGGCGCGATGCCCCTTGCTCGGATACGCATTGCCGTCGATGCGGATTGAAGGGGTGAAAGTCTCGTCGTGGTTCCTCGAAGTGAATACGCAGCCGGAAGTCGGCGACGACGGATATGACAACGGAGCCGAGGTTCTCTACGATTTCTTCCGGAAGCACCTCACCCAGTATATGAAAGCCGATCTCTCGACGACGGGACGTCAGATCATCGAAGCGTGTCTCGATAACGCAACTGTCGATGAATACGAGTCGCTCTTCGGAGAGTCCGTTTAGGGTGGTTGCGTCTCGGTTATCCTGTCGTAAAAAAATAAATACAGAATGTTATGAAGCCGATATCTCGGGAATAGCGGGGACTCCTTCTTTTGCGACGATATGTTGTGCTCGCCGCCTCACTTCTGGTTCAAGTATGCCTCGGTGGCATTTATGCATGGTCCGCCTTCGTACCCGAACTGGTTCAGCGATACCGGCTTAGCGTCTTCGAAAGTCAGTTCGTTTTCGGTGCACAAATAGCGGTTTTCGCGCTCGCGATGATTCCTGCGGGGAGATACCTCGAGAGGAGGGGTCCAACATTTCTCCTCGCGATATCGGGTGGATTGTTTTTCGTCGGGTACCTGCTTGCGTCGCTCTCGCATGGGTCGTTCACGCTATTGGTGATCGGGATCAGTGTCACTGTCGGCGTTGCGATCGGCTTTGGTTACGTCTGCCCGCTGAGTGTCTGTATGCGGTGGTTTCCGTCACAGAAAGGTCTGGTGACGGGGATCGCAGTCGCCGGCTTCGGTGCCGGCGCAATACTCCTTGCGACGGTGACGGAACGGTTGATGCTTCACGGGATGGACGTGTTGACCATCTTCCGATTCGTCGGCGTGGTGTACGGTGCGACCATCCTCGGTGGCAGTCTTCTCATTGTCTTTCCTCCCGTATCGGATCGGCGACAGGTTCCCAATCGCGTCCCAATGAGTACGCGGGATGTGCTTCGCGACGTGTTCTTCTGGCTGCTGATCATTGGAATGTTCTGTGCGACGTTCGCCGGACTCCTCATCATTGGTAATCTCAAGTCGACAGCGTTGAGCTGGGGATTTTCCGCCGGAACCGCCACGCTGGGGATCAGTGTCTTTGCCGTCGGGAATGCTTCCGGGCGCATTGTGTGGGGCGGCATCGCGGATCGATTGAAGATGACGACGGTTTACCTCTCGCTGGCAGTGTTAGCCTCATCGATTCTCGTGTTGCTGTGGTCCCATACCGCGTTCATCTTCCTCGGTGCAACATTTCTCGTCGGTTTCGGATTCGGAGCGAGCTTCGTTGTATATGCTGCGATGGTCGCGTATCGATTTGGCGCGCAACGGTTTCCCAGTATCTATCCGTTGGTATTCCTCGCGTATGGATTCGCCGGCATTGTGGGTCCATCGGTGGGTGGGTGGTTGAACGATATCACAGGAGCAGCGACTGCTCCGTTGGTGGTGAGCGCGGCGATTGTCGCGAGCGGACTGGTCGCGATCGGCGCGATACGGCGGTGGGGGTTGCGAACGAGCAGTTGAAGGGTTGGGCGTCCCCTCGCTGACGCTCGGAGACGTTATAGCGAAGGGCGCACGCCCTTCGCTCGTACCATATACAGACGCACCGTTCGTTTCTTGGCGCGACCAAATCGGGGAGTCACAAACGCAACGCCTGCCTACGCAGCGCGTCTCCTCGCTGACGCTCGGAGACGTAAGGCGAAGGTGCGGAGCACCTTCGCCCAAACGAACCCGTAGCGTAGCGAAGGGTTCGCGCACTGAACTGCGCCCCTGATTTTGGACAGACTGGAAAGTGGGTATCTTGTCTGTTCGGAGGAGGGAGCGTGTAATGGCACGGCAGCGATCGTACAGCCCGGAGTTCAAGCTTCGGGTGGTCATGGAGGTGATGACGGGCGCGAAGCGACCGTCAGAAGTGTGTCGCGAGCACCGTTTGAAGGATAGTCTCCTGCTCAAGTGGCGGAAGCGGTTTGCTGAGAACGCCGTGCAGGTTTTCGCGCAACCGGATCACCGTGGTGAGAAGGCTCGGATCGCGGAGCTCGAGCGCGCGGTAGGTCGTCTTGCGGTAGAGAACGATATCC
>CAZWQW010000141.1:0-1784 GCA_964635955.1 uncultured bacterium
CCTTCGATAGCGCTCGCTGCGACCGTCGCCGGGCTTGCGAGATACACTTCCGACTTCGGGCTTCCCATGCGACCGGTAAAGTTCCGGTTTGTCGTGCTGATGCACACATCTCCGGGGCCGAGCACACCCATGTAACCACCGAGGCACGCGCCGCACGTCGCCGCTGAGATGACGCAGCCGGCATCGTTGAAAATGTCGAACAGGCCTTCGTCGTTCGCCTGCCGCCAGATGCTCGTCGTTGCCGGAACAACCAGCGTGCGCACCTTCACCTGCTTGCCCTTGAGGATGCTCGCGGCGATGCGAAGGTCTTCAATCCGCGAATTAGTGCACGAACCGATATACGCCTGATCGAGCGCAATGTCGTCCGGTACATCGCTGATCTTGCGCCCGTTCGACGGTAGATTCGGGAACGCGACCATCGGTTCGAGCTTGTCCACGTCGATGGTATATGTCGCTACGTAATTCGCATCCGGATCGCTCTTGTACATGACGTACTCGGGATTGTCCGGACGGCGTTCGCGGACATACGCTTCGGTCACCGCGTCCGCCGGAATAATACCCGACTTACCGCCCGCTTCAATCGCCATGTTCGTGATCGTCATGCGCGCTTCCATGCTCAGGTAGCCGATGGTCGATCCGTCGTATTCCATGGCCATGTAGCGTGCGCCGTCGACGCCGATCTGCCGGATGATCTCGAGAATGATGTCCTTGCTGTAGACACCCTCCGGCAGCTTGCCGTTCAGCGTGAACTTCATCGACTCAGGCACGCGGAACCACAGTTCGCCCGAGTAGAGCACCGCTGCAAGGTCCGTCGAGCCGATTCCCGCCGAGAACGCACCGAACGCACCATACGTGCACGTGTGCGAATCACCGCCCACGATAATCTCACCGGGGAGGATGTGTCCCTTCTCCGGCAGAATCGCGTGGCAGACGCCGTGACGGCCGAGCGGATAGTAGTGCTTGATGCCGTGCTGCTTCACCCAACGTTCGAGCTGCTGCAGCAGCTGTGCGCTGAGGATATCCTTCGGCGGCACAAAGTGATCCGGTGTAACCACTATCTTGTCCGGATCCCATACCCGATTCATGCCACGCTTGGCAAGCATCTCGACCGCAGGCGGCGTCGTGACGTCGTGACACATCACGACATCGATGCTCGCGTTGATCAATTCGCCCGGCACGACACGGTCTTTCCCGGCGTGCGCGGCGAAGATTTTCTCGGTAATCGTCATGCCCATTTCGACTCATCCTTCCACATAATCATCTACCAGCGATGTATGATGTTCTTACGAGTGTTTCTGGTACGGTACCGGATCGAATCCCACCCATTCGATATCCGGCACATCAGTGAACCGTTTCGCCATCACGGCGAGTGCCTCGGGGTTGCTATCGACGAGTATGAAGTCGCGCGACAATCCCGCCGCCGCGACTCCGGTCGTTCCGCTTCCAGCGAAGAAATCGAGCACTGTTCCGCCCGGAGGAGACGACGCCTGCACAATCCGCCGGAGAACTCCAAGTGGTTTCTGTGTCGGGTACCCCGTCTTCTCTGAACCGCTCGTCGAGACGATGGTATGCCACCACGTATCCGTCGGGAGCTTTCCCCGCGCGGCTTTTTCCGGTCCGACCAATCCCGGAGCCATGTACGGGATGCGGTCTATCTCGTCGGTACTAAACACGTAATCCGACGGGTTTTTCACGTAGAGCAGTATGTTATCGTGCTTCGCCGGCCATCGGTTCTTGGGACGACCGCCGAAATCATACGCCCAAATGATCTCGTTGAGAAACGA
>CAZWQW010000141.1:1884-3980 GCA_964635955.1 uncultured bacterium
GTGCGGAGTACGTCGAGATTATCGGCGAAGTAGATTTTTCCACTCACGTCGCACTCCGCACGTTCTCAATCACACCGTTTCGTCTACCTCAGTCTCGGCATTGCGATCTGCGCGCTTCTGAAGAAACGCGAGACGGTTCAGCGCATCGATGAATGCCTTCGCGGACGCCTCCACGATATCGGTACTCGTGCCGTGGCCGCCGATGACGTGTCCATTCGCGCGAACCCGGATGTTCACCCCGCCGATGGCATCGGTACCCGAGGTTACGGCTTGGATCGCGTACCGGTCCAGCTCGACTTTAGCACCGACGATCTTGTTGATCGCGTTATACGCAGCGTCGACCGGTCCATCTCCCCACGCCGACTCCTGGTGCGGAATGCCGTTGATAATGATGCGCACCGTCGCCGAGGGGAGCACTCCTGTGCCGCTCAAGCAGTGGAGGTAGTCCAGGCGATACACCTCCGGAACGTCGCTCACCTCGTCTTCAAGAATCGCGGTGAGGTCTTCGTCGAACACTTCCTTCTTCTTATCCGCTACGGCGAGAAAACGCTCATACGCGCGCTGCAACTCATCACCGTCCAGTGCGTATCCGAGCTGCTCGATGCGTGCCTTGAATCCGTGGCGACCCGAGTGACGCCCGAGCACCATCCGATTCGATTCGAGACCGACCGACTCCGGCGTCATGATCTCGTACGTCTGCCGGTGCTTCAACACACCGTCCTGATGGATGCCCGACTCGTGCGCGAACGCATTCGCACCGACGACGGCCTTGTTCGCCTGCACAAGCATACCGGTATGCCGCGAAACGAGGCGGCTCGTCCGGGTGATCTCTTTCGTGTTGATGTTCGTACCGATGCCCATGAGATCGTTGCGAACGTAGAGTGCCATCACGATCTCTTCCAGCGCCGCATTTCCGGCGCGTTCGCCGAGACCGTTGATCGTGCACTCGACCTGACGCGCTCCGGCAGCCACGCCGGCGATACTATTCGCCACTGCGAGTCCGAGGTCGTTGTGGCAGTGAGTGCTCCAGACGACGCGGTCCGCGCCGGGCGTACGTTCCCGCAAGAACCGGATGAGCGAGCCATACTCTTCGGGGAAGAGGTAACCGACGGTATCCGGAATGTTCAGCGTCGTCGCACCCGCCTCGATGACAGCCGTCAGCACTTCCACGAGGAAGTTTTTATCGCTGCGACCGCCATCTTCCGGGGAGAACTCCACGTCGTCGCAGAAACTTTTCGCCTGCTGAACGGCTTTCACCGCGAGCTCGATCACCTCGTGCGGCTGCTTCTTGAGCTTCCGCTCCATATGGATCGGGCTGGTCGCGATGAACGTGTGGATACGTGGCTTTTTCGCGTCGCGCAGTGCTTCGGCGGCGACTTCGAGGTCTTTAGGAACCGCGCGCGCCAATGCCGCGATGACCGGATGTTCCAGTTCACGACTGACGGACTGGACAGCGTCGAACTGCGCCGGACTGGAGACGGGGAAGCCCGCTTCGATCACGTCGACACCGAGCCGTTCCAACTGATGACCGATATCGACCTTTTCCGCAACACTGAGCGACGCGCCGGGCGACTGCTCGCCGTCGCGCAAGGTTGTATCGAAGATTTTTACTACTGAATCGTCTTGTTTCGCTGCGTGAGTGTCTGATTCCTGTGTCATGGTGTTCGAAGCTCCCGCCGACGATGGTGAAACGGAAGCGCGGCGTCGGCAGACCCGCTCCCAGTCTGTGTCACTCTCTCGATGATGCTAAGGTCTCCAATTTCAAGGTCGCCGAGCTCGCCGCCCATTTCCATCACCTACCTCTCGTGGACGGGGTATGTTCGTGCTTCGCAGCGGGACGCGCTGGCGCGTCCCACTGTCCGTAAGACCTATTTATCGCTCAAGAACCGATCCTGACCCGGACCGCTTTCGAGCTGAATCGCCTTCTTCATCATCTCACGAAGCGGCACGCCGATCTCCTCGATCACGTGCTGTGCCTGCTCTTCACGAATACGCTTGAAGTTCGGCAAGCCGTCTTCGTTCTCTTTGATCCACTGCTTGGCGAATGTGCCGTCCTGAATCTCGCCGAGTACGCGCTTCATCTCGGCCTTGGTCTC
>CAZWQW010000142.1:0-3961 GCA_964635955.1 uncultured bacterium
GCGCACCAGCGCTTCGCCTAAACGAACGCGAGTGTCAACTCGCGTTCGCAGAGTTGCCAATTACCCCCAAACAATCGCACATTTTTAGGACGTGTGAACGTTTTAGTAAAGTCACACTCTCCATACCCGCCGCTTCGTTTCCGACCATGGTGAATGAAGCAATGGCGAATACGGATGTAGACCCGTGTTCGCAGGAGGAGGCCGTACAGATGATTCACGCGAAATCATTCGCTGGCATATGCGCGCTCGTCGCCCTAATGATCGCATCGCCCAGGTATGCGCAGTCGGCAATCGCCGCAGCAACCGACACCTCCGCGACGCCACTCCACACGGAGACGCTCGTTCTCGGTATGCAGGAGACGCACTACCGCTTGGTGATTCCGAAAGACCCCGTGCTCGCGGCATTTCTGTCGATCGGTGTGCCCGGAACGGGGCAAATGTATGTCGGGAAGTGGGTGCGTGGCGCGATGTTCATGGGCGGAATGGTCGCGGCGGTGACTGCCGTCGGTATCGGTGGAAACAATCTCAGCCTGACGATCGAGGATTTCGACGATCCCGCGCGAGGAGGAGACGGGGATGGTGTGATCGACTTCGACGAGCACAAACGCTGGGCGGATAACCCCTATAAAGACTTCTCGGAGCTATCGGCAGGGCGGAAGGCCGCGGTAATCGGTGGTATGACGACAGTAATCGGCCTGTATGTCTGGAACGTGATCGACGCCTATCACGTCGCAAACGACCACAATCGGCAACTCTATTCGCGGCTCTCGGGCGTGCAGGTTGGCATGGGTGTCGACCAGCACGGCCGCACCGTTGCACAGGTTCGTCTCCCGTTGTAAACCGATTCTTCGCCGGGTAGGGGTACCGTGTTCGAAACCCTCGTCGTGAAGATGCTCGCACTGGCAGGGATCTTTTTCCCCGGCGTGAACCCGAACGCCGCGCTCAGCCAACCGGTGATCGAGCTCCACGAGCAACGGATCGCGGTATCCTGTTTCGTTTCACGACCACTTTCGGATGATCTTGCCAACGTCATTGAAAGCGGCACGGAAGTGAACCTCCGTTTCGTATGCCGGCTCCGCCTCTCCGATGGGACTCCCACATCGGCGGCCGACACCGTCGTTACGCATCGTATCGCAAAAAACCTCGCCACCGATACCTACGAAATCCAAGTCGGCAACCGGTCCATCGTTTCGTCGCAGATTACCGAATACTCCGTATTCTTCCGACTTGAAACGGCGTCGCTCTGGCCGATCGAAGCACTAAACGCCACGGACCGGTATTACGTAGATGTATCGGCGGAGCTCGAGCCGATCTACATCCACGCCACCGGCCGGACATACGACCTCATGGCGCTCTGGAACTTCAAGACACCGCGGTCTCGCAGCGAACGCTTCACGAAGCCGACGCTGGAACGTCGGCAGGTGCCAGAATGAGTCTGCGCGTACGATTCGTCCTGTTCGCGATGCTGCTCATGCTCGCAGCGATTGTGCCGATTGGCTGGTATGCCATGACGGCTATCGATCGGAGTATGTCCGCATGGCACGACGCGCAGGTCGGACAGGCGCTGCAACAGGCATTGATGGCGGTCGACGACCCGGATGTGCGTGGCCAGCTCCACGATGCGCTGGTACGGTATCAGCAGCTTGGTGCGTTCCAGCGTCCCGTACAACGCACCACGTTGGCGGTCGGGCTTGGCATCGCACTGGTGACGGTGCTGCTCGCGATGCTCGTCGCGCTGATTCTCGCCGCGCAGCTTACCCGTCCACTGCGCTCGGTATCCAGTGCGGCGCGCCAGATCGCTGTTGCGGGCGATCTTGACCATACCGTTCCACGTTCGGGAATCGATGAGATATCGGAGCTTGTCGATTCGTTCAACAACATGGTCGTCGGTCTGCGCGAATCGAGGGAAGCGTTGGCGCTTGCCGAACGTCGTGCCGCGTGGCAGGATATTGCGCGCGCGATCGCCCATGAAATCAAGAATCCGCTTACACCGATGCGCCTGACGACGCAGCGGCTTCGTGAGCGCTTCACTGACAACCGAACCCGTTTCGAAGACAGTTTCATGCGGTCGACCGAGATCATTCTCACCGAAATCGACCGCCTGGAACGGCTCGCGAACGGGTTTTCCAACTTCGCGAAGATGCCCGCGCCGAACATGAGACCGCTCGACCTGCGCACGGTGATCGATCGCATCGGCGGTCTTCTCGGCACGGACGAAGATCGACGCCTTACCGTTGATGTGGGCGCGTCACCGGCACCGATCATGGGCGACCGCGAACAACTCGAGCAGGCGGTGCTCAATCTCGTGAAAAACGCTCTCGAAGCCGTCGATCCTGACACGGGGCACGTCCACGTTCACCTGCGTGTCGAAGGGAAGCGCGTGCTGGTAACGGTTGAAGACAACGGCCCGGGCATCTCTCCGGAAGTAGCCGACCGGATATTCGATCCCTACGTGAGCACGAAAACCGGCGGCACCGGCATCGGTCTTGCCGTCGTCGCGCGGGTCATCACCGATCACCACGGCACGGTCACGGCGCGGAATGTCGAACCGACCGGCGCACAATTCGAGGTGATTCTTCCCCTGAACATCGAAACAGGAACAAACGATACAGCCGAGGGAACAGATCATGCGCGTACTCATCGTTGACGACGAACGGAATATCCGACTTGCACTACGCGATATCCTTGAGGACGACGGATTGAGCGTCGATGAAGCGGTGGATGGCGCGACGGCACTCGAGCAGATGGAGAAAAGTCGAGCGGATGCCGTACTCCTCGACGTGAAACTCCCCGGCCGCGATGGCGTCGCGATACTCAAGGACATTAAAAAGCGATGGCCGAAGACCGAAGTCGTGATGATATCGGGTCATTCGGATATCGAGACGGCGGTCGGCGCGCTGAAGTCGGGTGCGTACGACTTCTTGGAAAAGCCGCTCAGCCTGCCGAAAGTGCGCGTCGTCATGGGTCATATTGCGGAAAAGCTCGATCTGTGGAAGCGCGCGCAAGAAATGTCGAAAGGTCGCTTTCAGGAGATGATCGGCAGCAGTTCAGCACTGGAGCACGTTCGCAGCATCATCGACCGGGTCGCAGCCACGAACTCGACGGTGCTCATCACCGGCGAGAGCGGCTCCGGCAAGGAACTCGTCGCGCAGCAAATACACCTGCACAGCGCGAAGCCCGACGGTCCGTATGTGCAGGTGAATTGCGCGGCGATTCCGCACGACCTCATCGAATCAGAGCTTTTCGGACACGAAAAGGGCTCATTCACCGGCGCGTCGGCGAAGCGAATCGGTAAGTTCGAGCAAGCCGAGGGCGGGACGCTCTTTCTCGACGAGGTCGGCGATATGGATCTCTCCGTGCAGGCGAAGGTTCTACGCGCCCTGCAGAACGGCGAATTCCAACGTGTCGGCGGAAACGAGACGCTTTACGCGACGGTGCGTATCGTCGCGGCTACGAACAAGAACCTCGAGCACGAAGTCCGCGAGGGGAGGTTCCGCGAGGACCTCTTCTACCGACTCAACGTCGTGCCGATTCACTTGCCGCCGTTACGCGAGCGGCCCGATGACATCCCCGAGCTCGCGCGGTATTTCCTTGCGGGATTCTGCATGCAGAACGGTCGCGAGCAGATGCAATTCAGCGATGCCGCGCTCAAACGGCTCGTGAGCATGGAGTTCCGCGGAAACGTGCGCGAGCTGAAAAATCTCGTGGAGCGGTTCGCAATCTTCGCCACTGGGAATACGATCGACGTCGCCGACATGGACTTTGCAACGGGAGATACGCCGGCAGCTTCCAGCGCGCATTTCGTGCGGTCGCGTCCGCTCTCCGATGCGAAAAACGAACTGGAAAAGTTGTTTATCGAAACGCAGCTCGAACTTTACAATTGGGATGTTCCCTCGACGGCGAAGGCGCTCGACATTCTGCCGAACAACCTCCACCGCAAGATCACGCAGCTCGGCATCGA
>CAZWQW010000143.1:0-3928 GCA_964635955.1 uncultured bacterium
ACGAGATGTCACTCGTCGATCGAATCAATCAGATCAGTATCATCCGCCTCATCATCATCGGTGTGATCGGCTTTGCATGGCTGTTCGTGCTCATGATGATCATCGTCGGTACGGTGGCCGTGCGCTCTACGAAACAATGGATGCCGAAGGCGGTATCCAAGGCGATGAACGAAGCCGTGGAAAAGGCAAACGAAGCACGAGCGACCGCGGAGCATGCCGAGGAACACATCGTTGAGGACGCCTCGGAGGAAGCGGCTCGGCTGGCGGGAGCGCGTGCGTGATCGAAGAGCGCGAGATTGACGCCGATCTCTTTGCACGTGAAGATGGACCGCTTCCGGTCGACGACGGATACCGGGGCATCTGGTATTTCAATCAGCCGAGCGACGACGAATACAAGTTCAAGTATAGTGGCGGCTTCGCGACGTATCCGCAGCAGATTCCGATCATCGCGCACTACGCGCCCGAGGTGAATCGGACCTACTTCGTATACGGCGGCGCCCTTCGCGATGAAAACGTGCTCGTGCACATGGTCAGCTATTTCGATCACGCCACGGGTACGGTTCCACGCCCACGCGTGTTGCTGAACAAACGCACAAGCGACGCGCACGACAATCCCGCACTTACCATCGACGGCGACGGCCGCCTATGGGTCTTCTCCAACGCGCACGGGACGGGCCGCTCGGCGTATCTCCATCGAAGCCGCGAGCCGCACAGTATCGACGAATTCGAGCATCTGTATACGACGAACTTCTCGTACTCGCAGCCGCATTGGCATCCCGACTACGGCTTTCTCCTGCTGCACACGCGGTACCGCGACGGTCGACGCTGCCTCTTCCACATGACCAGTCGCGACGGTTGGCATTGGAGCGAGTCGACTATGCTCGCCGGCTTCCACAAAGGCCACTACCAGACGAGTTGGCAGCGCGGCGCACGCGTCGGCACGGTGTTCAATTACCATCCCGAGCCGGTAGGGCTGAACCACCGCACGAACCTCTACTACGTGGAATCCGATGACGCCGGCGAAACATGGCGCACTGCCGCCGGCGATACTGTCGAACTCCCGATAACCGACGTTCACCATCCCGCACTCGTCCGCGACTACGAAGCCGAAGGGCTTCTCGTCTATCTGAAGAACATGACGTTCGATGTAGATGGACGACCGGTGCTGCTTTCTATCACGAGTCCGGGATGGGAGTCCGGTCCACAGAGCGACCCGCGCACGTGGACGACGGCGCGGTGGACGGGAACGGATTGGGACGTTCGCGCGGTTACCACGTCGGACAACAACTACGACTACGGTCCGCTCATGTTCGGGACTGACGGGACGTGGCGTATCATCGGGCCGACAGAGCCGGGTCCGCAGCGATACAATCCCGGCGGCGAAATGGTGCTCTGGACGAGTACCAATCAGGGTGCTACGTGGGTGAGGACGAAACAACTGACGAAAGGCAGCGAGTACAACCATACGTTCGCGAAGCCGGTTGTGAACGCGCATCCGGATTTCGCCGCACTCTGGGCCGATGGACACGGGCGTGAGGAATCCCCGTCGCGACTGTACATCACCGATCGCGACGGGACAAACGTGTGGCGGCTTCCGACAACCATGTCATCGGATTTCGTGGAGCCGGAACGAATAACGAATTGACGCGCGGAGAGATAGATCCATGACACAGGAATTGGACCGGGTAAACCACCTCGCGATACCGGTCTCAGATATCGCGAAAGCGGTCGAGTGGTACGCGGGCAAGTTTCGGTGCGAGGTAGTATATCAGGACGAAACATGGGCAATGGTGCGGTTTCGGAATCTGAAGATTGCGTTCGTGCTTCCGAAACAGCATGCCGGACACGTCGCGTTTGAGGTCGACGATCTCGCTTCGTTCGGCGACGTGAAAGCCCACCGCGACGGCGTCCGCTACGTATACCTTGACGACCCGTTCGGCAATACCGTAGAAGCTGTGCCGAAGGAGTAAACGCCACGGTTCGATCTCGTTGACGTACATGCGACTTCAGATGTACACTCTCTGGACATTCGTGAACCGCTCGCGGAAAGGAAGTGTGCGATGTACCATATCGGAACGTGGATGATTCTCGCGACAGCGGTGCTGTTACTCGTGCTCACGCTCGGCGTAACACGTTTCGCGCCGCGGATGGTGTTCCCCGCGCTGGTAATCACGTGGACGCTTGGCGTCATCGGATTCATTCTGGTATGCATTGCCGACTTCTCGATTGCGAACGTCATCCTTGCTGTGCTCTTCACCGCCGCTGGTATCGCACACGGCATGCGGTTGAAGCGGCGCGCCGAAACAGCGCATAACGTACCGCCACCTGACGCGTCAAACACGTGATCTCGATCTATCCGGTTACCCCCACATATGAATGACAGTGAACGCGCACTCATCGTACAGAGTGATCGCTCCATACTTGCTGAAGTGGACAGTCCGGGCTATGCGGAGGCGCGAGACGCCCTCGCGCAATTCGCCGAACTCGAGAAAAGTCCGGAGCACATCCACACCTACCGGATCACGCCACTTTCCCTCTGGAACGCCGCCGCGAGTGGCCTCGACGCGGACAGTATCGTCGCTGCGCTTCGACGGTATTCCCGGTATGAGGTTCCTGATAACGTAATCGCGGATATCACCGAGTTCATCGGTCGTTACGGTCGTGTGCGCCTCGAAGCGGTCGATGACGAGTTGCATCTCGTATCGACCGATCTGCCGCTGATGGCGGAACTCGCGAACCACAAACAGATCGCGCCGATGCTCGTCCGACAAGTCGATCCCGGCCGATTCGCGATTGCGCGGTACAGTCGCGGGCAGATCAAGCAGGCGCTCATTCGCCTCGGTTTTCCCGTCGAAGACCTCGCAGGATACGTTGAGGGCGCACATCTTCCGATCGATCTCGCAACGACACTGCCAAACGGAGCGCCGTTTTCCATCCGACAGTACCAACGGGAGGCCGCCGACTCATTCTGGGCGGGCGGCTCGACGCGTGGTGGCAGCGGTGTCGTCGTGCTGCCCTGCGGTGCCGGAAAAACCATCGTGGGGATGGCGGCCATGGCGCTCGTCGGGTGCGAAACACTCATCCTCACAACGAGCATTACCGCGGTCCGACAATGGAAACGCGAACTCCTCGAGAAAACGACGCTCACCGAGGACCAGATCGGCGAATACACCGGCGAAGTGAAGCAGGTCCGACCGGTGACCGTCACGACCTACCAGATCCTCACCTATCGCCCGAGCGAAACGAGTTCATTCCCGCATTTTGAGTTGTTCTCGCAGAAGGACTGGGGCCTGATCCTCTACGACGAGGTGCATCTCCTGCCCGCGCCGGTGTTCCGCATTACCGCCGAGATTCAGGTGCGGCGTCGGCTCGGATTGACCGCGACGCTCGTCCGCGAGGACGGCCACGAGGAGGACGTATTCAGCCTCATCGGTCCGAAGCGCTACGACGTACCGTGGAAGACGCTCGAAGCGCAGGGGTGGATTGCACAGGCCGAATGCGTAGAAGTGCGCCTGCCCATGGACGAAGCGCTCCGTATGGAATACGCGCTGGCAAATCAGCGGGCGAAGTTCCGGCTCGCATCGGAAAACCCGGCGAAAATGAGCGTTGTCAAAGCGCTGCTCGCCCGCCATACTGACGACCTCGTGCTCATCATCGGGCAGTACCTCGACCAGCTCCACGAGCTCGCCGACCACATCGGCGCACCGATCATTACCGGGCGCACGCAGAATGCGGAGCGCGACGAGCTCTACGCACAGTTTCGCGCCGGAAAGCTGAAGCGCCTCGTCGTCTCAAAGGTGGGAAACTTCGCCATCGACCTACCCGATGCGAACGTGCTCATCCAAATCAGCGGTACGTTTGGCTCGCGTCAGGAAGAGGCACAACGACTCGGCCGCATCCTCCGTCCGAAAAAGGACGGCTCGATCGC
>CAZWQW010000144.1:0-1424 GCA_964635955.1 uncultured bacterium
CCGTGCCCGTGCCGGATATGGGTAGCTATACGCCCATGCCACAGTCGCGGTGTGTATTCCGGTGTGCCGGGAGGAGGAATGAACTCGATTGGTTCCGGACGCTTGATCGCAAGCGCGACGAGGCTCGTACCTTGGACCCATGAACGCCTTTCGGTCGGCGCCGAACGCTCCCCGTATTCCGATGCGGCTTCCGATCCCGTATCGTAGTCTGCGCCAGCGAGCACGCCAATCTGGCCATCACCAGACGCTTCGATGACGACACCGCTGACCTGAATCTCGATGGTGCGGAACGCCGCGGTGTCTTCGACGATAACGCCGACAATCCGCGATCCATCCATTCGTGGCGCACGGGCATAATGCCGTTTGAATACGCGAACGCCGGCTTCTTCGAGTGCACTTTGGACAACGGCTTCGCCCCGACGGGAGATGTTGTACGGCATCGCGCCTTTGGTAACGGGAGTGAAACCATTGACCCACGCTTGGGTTTCGTGGATCTCGTGGATAATTCCCGTCTCGCTTCCGAACGCATTGTGCCGATCCGCACCTGTTATTCCCACACCGAGGTTCGGGCTGCTGTTTCCGCCGAGTACTTCGTCCTTCTCGATGAGAATGGTGTCGCAACCTTCACGCGACGCCTGAATTGCCGCGCAGTATCCGGCAACACCGGACCCGATCACGAGCACGTCGCATGTCAACGTATCTTCAATCGTTCGGATGAACACGTCGCTGGGCATTTCAGCAGTTCCTCGGTCTTCGCTGTTTAACGCGTATGATCGAAGGGGTTACGCAGTCAGACTCGCGATTTCGTTTTGCGCAAGCGCTCTACGGTACAACCGGACATCGGATATCCGCCCGTTAAATGAGCTGCGCGGACCGTTTCCGATTACAAACGGACTGGTGTTATCAAGGCGATAGTGTGTCGGATCGAACGAATCGGATTGCGCCACGGGGACGCCGTCGACGTAGATCAGTAAGCGGGACGCTTCTTTTACCGCGGCAATGTGGTGCCGTCCAGGGGTGAGCCACTTGTCGTACGTCGCGCTGGTACCCGGTCGGTAACTCCAAATGCTACCCGAAGGGAGCGTGCCGCACCAAAGCCGACCGTTATACACCGCCATGGACCACGCGCGACGGTACTTTACGTTCGGGGTATGGTCTACTCGGCCGGTGAGCGACCACGTCGTACCACCATCGTAGCGATACACCTGTGCGAGGGGAAGCGTACCTGCGTAAAACGCGCCGCTGCAAACCGCAGTGCCCATGACTTCCTGCTCTGCTCCCAACCTACCGCAGTAGGTCCATTTGGTTCCGCCGTCCCATCGATACACTGCTCCGCTGGGCCACGTCCCAATATGCAGAGCGTCTTTGTACACCATGAACGAATAGATCTGCGATTCGACGGGGTACTGTTCAGTGCCCGATTC
>CAZWQW010000144.1:1524-3788 GCA_964635955.1 uncultured bacterium
GTGAGCGAATGAGCCTCGGCGGCTTCAGGAGCGATGCGTCCGCAGTCTTCCCACACGCCATCGGTGTGGAACCGGAATACGCGACCACCGGGTCTGTTGTTTCCCGCATCAGAAAGCGCCGAACCGGCGGCTTTGTAGCAACCTGTACCGCAGTAGAGGTCGCCGTCGTGGACACACAGGCTCATAACGGTGTTGCTTCCGTCGGGCGAGCCGTAGTCGGTCCAGCCTCCGTTACCATCGTAACGCCATACGTGACCGGTTTCGTCGGCACCACCTTCGAATGTTCCAGCGTAGAGGTTGCCATCGTAGACACCAAGTGCGAACACATGAAGAGCGTTACCGGGTCGCCCACGATCGGTCCACTCTTCTTCGATACGGTCGGCGTCGATGCCGAAACTCAACGTGCGAGCGTTTGGCGTGCTGTAGACAGAACCGGGAAAGTCGAGAACACTGAAAGTGAAACCAGTACGGCTGGAAGGATCGTATTTCGACGCGATATCACCGATGACGTCAGTCATATTGGCATCGGTATCGATAGAGGCAGCGAAGGTGAACTCTCCGGTGCCGAGGTTCAACGTCGGTGACTGAGGAATCTCGATGCGCGCGCCTCGTCCGTCGAAAATCGCTTGCTCGGATGCGAACGTGACACCGTGGGATTCACCGTGGAGTCCGGCTCCAGATACATCGTGCGCATCGGTTTTTAACGGCCAATGTCCGATAAGATTCGAATCGATCGACATGTGCTACCTTTTCGTTTCGTCTTTCAGAAGTCGTGTTTCAGTTTGTCTTGCGTTCGATTCGACCACGAGCCCACTTCGAGAGCAGCGGATACGCCCAGAGGATGAATCCGGTCAGCGTCACGATCAGTAGGATCGCCCCGATAATGTCGATGTAAACCCAGTTTGTGAGTCCCAGTGCGACGGCTCCGGTGTGGATGTTGTACCAGATTGCGTGTGCGATCGGGTCTTTTGCATGCTCCGCGACGATGCCGCTGGTCGCGATGACGAGAAGGAACCACGCCCCGATGATACTTGCCCAGATGTGAATCTTCCGCGACCACCGCACGGTGTTCTTCGTCGCAGTTTTTTCGCCGACAAGGTATTCGTAGAGCGCAAGTTGCGAGACCGCTTCCTGCATCGCCGCGTGTTTCCGTGCGAGTTCTTCCTTACGAAGGAGCAAATCGAGGAGGTCGCTGATCTGCTCAACGAGGCCTTGCAGGAAGTCGACGTCCTCGTCCGTGAAATCGCTCGTTGTCGTTTTGTTGAGCGCCTGTACTACACCGATTCGAACGTTACGACGATTCGTGATCGGGATACTGAGGAGGCTTTTCGTACGGTATCCGGTTTTTTTATCGACTTCTGGGTTGAAATACTGACTTTCGTACGCGTCGGCAACGCGAATCATGTCGCCTGACTGGAATACATGCCCCGCAACTCCGCTGTTTGACGGGATACGAATCTCGTTATGGCCCACACCAGTCGCCACGAAACTGTATAGCTCATCGGTGTCGGTGTCGTGGAAAAACACCGTGAACCGGTCAGCTTCGAGGTAGTCGCGCACTTCTTCGTTGATCTTCTCGATAAGTTTCGCGCGATTGGTTTCCGCGTTCATCAACCGACTCACGCGAAGAAACGCTTCAAGGCGCCGGCACGTTCCTTGGCAGTTGTCGAGTTGTTTACGGAGATCTTGACTGTCGTCTGTCACGTGTGCCTCTTACGCGGAACGCGGCGCAGCATCGCGGAAAACGATGCCGACGCCGCGTATGTATCGGTCGGTTTGATCTCGGAACTACTTATCACAGAATGTAACGCGTTATTGAAGGGCTATTCCCCGCTGCTGCGCTTCGTAGAGCACGCTATCGGGGAACATGCGCGAGTACTCGGTGAGGACCCACGTGCGAATCGAGTCCATCTCCGGCTGCGTCGGCTGGAACTCTTCGCGGTTGTGTTCCGGAATATCCGGACCACCCATGATGGAGTTGAATAGCGCAACGTCGTCGAATATCTGATCGCTGTTGATGAAGCGAACGAGATGCGACGGCTCGGTGATGATCGCTTTCCCGGACGGATTCGGAGGAACGTGGCATTTTATGCAACGACGTTCGATAACATCGTTCACAAATCGCTCTTTAGGTGCCATTGCGGCGACTCGCGCTGCGCGCTCCGAACTCCCACATCCACCGACGATTACTCCGAACGCAACAATCAGCATTGCCCATGCGCGTACACGCATTGCGATCTCTCCTTGTAAGTTCTGCACCTTCG
>CAZWQW010000145.1:0-3782 GCA_964635955.1 uncultured bacterium
TAGCGCAGCGAAGGGTTCGCGCCGTATCTTCTTTCTCCATCGTCTTTTCGCCCATCGATTCACTACCCAAACAAGCGAGTTTCCATGTTCCTCTACCTCGTTCGTCACGGTCAATCACAGAACAACGCAGGCGCGAGCGTGTTGGACCCCCTCCTCACCGAGAAGGGACACGAACAGGCACGACGTGCGGGTAAAGCGCTCATTCGCAAGGATGTTCGCGACAGACTCACGTTGCCCGTTCCCACCGTCGTCGTGGCAAGTCCCATGCGTCGCGCGCTCCAGACGGCGCGGCACATCGCCGACGCGATCGGTATTGAAAACGTGCTCGTGCGCCACGATACCCACGAGTGCACCGGTCCACAGGATGGCCGATTGGTGCGCGACACCATCTGGACGGAGTTCCCGAAGACGATCATCGACGAGGATATGCCGGATGGCGCGTGGTGGCCGCCCGTCAAGGAAGACGCGAACGCCAGTGAACAGCGCGCACGCAAGGTGCTCATCTGGTTGCGCGAGAAGTACGGCGGCACGGACGAGGTTGTCGCGCTCGTCACACACGGCGCGTTCGGTGGTTTTTTCCTTGGGACGCTACTCGGTAATCCGTTCGCGCGAATGGTGCAGATGACGCAGTTCAACTGCGCGATTTCACTGTTCGATTTGGACGCGCAGGCGGATATCGGCAAGGTCACCCGGTGTTGGTTTGTGAACGAGACGACACACGTATGGCCGGACCTGATCACGTAAATCGGTCTACCGATAGGCGATGAGCAATGTTCCTCTACATCGTTCGACACGGTCAGTCCACAAGTAATGCCGGCGGAAGCGAGCCGGATGCGCAGCTGACCGACATCGGCCACGAGCAGGCACGTCGTACCGGTGCGACGCTCGCTCATCCGGTAGATCGCGGATCAGCGGCGCCACCGCTCCCCACGATCGTCGTATCGAGCCCGATGCGTCGCGCGCTCCAGACAGCGCACCACATCGCCGACGCGCTTGGGTTCGACGCGGTCCGCGTGCGCGGTGATGTCCACGAATGCTGCGGTCCGACACCGGAATTTCTGACACGCGAAACAATCCGGGATGAGTTTCCACGCGTCAGGCTTGACGACTCCATGCCTGAGAGTGGATGGTGGCCCGCTCACGACGAAACGCCTGAAGATCGCATTCACCGCGGACGCCGCGCCGCAGATTGGATTCGCGCCACGTTCGGTGGAAGTGATGAGGTCGTCGTGGTGGTTACGCATGGCGTATTCGGCAGCTATCTCATCGCGGCGATGTTCGGCACTGATTCGATGCGGTGGAGTATCGGACACAACAATTGCGGTATCTCGCTCGTCGATCTTGATGCCACGCGGCACGGTAATCGCGCGACCCGGGTTTGGTTCATGAACGAGACGACTCATCTTTGGCCTGATTTACTCACGTAATCAGTTTGCTTGAACACCGGAGAAAGGGAGCAGCCGATGTCCTGCGATATCTGCGATTTCCAGAGGTCGTTCCTCGCATTCACCGTGCCCAACCATGCGAACACGGCGCGTATCCAGATCGACGCACGGTGTCGCGTGACCGACGACGGCACGCCATGGCGCGAGTACGTGCTGATTACACCGTGCAAGTCGGAGAACACTTACGCGAAGGACCATCTATTACAGGATCCCAACTACGACTTTTTCGGCGTGTTCGAATCGGGCGGTGAGGATCCGGAGTACGTCATATGGCGCACGTTCGCGGAACACGATCCCAATCGGGTGTCGGAGCACGAGGCGGGGAAGAGCGCGAAGCGGTTCGCTGAGGTGGATATCACCATCGGCACACTGAGCGACGTTACACCACTGCGGAACGCTGAGGAGATCGTCACGTTCACCCGGCGGAATCATCCGCTCGTGGCGCGCACGACGATTCATCGCGGGAATCGTACGGCTGAGCTGGAATACCCTGTTAAGACCATCAATATCGTCGGAACCGACACGTATCAGGTCGATACCGGCCCGATCATCGTCCCCTCGTGGATCCGCAACGGGAATGATACGGTACCGCGTGGACCACTCGCGATCGAGCAACTCGACGCGGCGTTCATCGTGTATAATCAATTCGACCGCACCGAGTTCGTGCTTCGTCAACCAACCGCGCTCACGTCATCGACACCGAAGAATGGCGCCGCGACGGTGTGGCACTACGCGGAGATTGTCGAGATTGCAGCCGAGCATCGTTTTTACGCGGGTTCTTAGCCGCGCTCGACCGTGTTGCGGATCGTCCCGATCTTCTCGATCTCGATCTCGACAACGTCACCCGGCTTGAGGAATGTGCCGGACGCCGATCCCACACCGGACGGCGTTCCGGTCGCAATCACGTCGCCGGGCTCGAGTGTCATCCAACGGGATGCCCACTCAATGAGCTCGGCGATGCTGAAGATCATCTGACCGGTGCTCGCGTTCTGTTTGAGTTCACCATTGACGCGCGTCTGCAGGGTGAGCTTGTGCGGATCGGGTACTTCATCCTTCATCACCAACGCCGGTCCCATCGGCGCGAACGAATCGAACCACTTCCCGTTGAGCCAATCGAACCATTTGTCGCCGTCGCGGTCGGTGCGTTTTGTGTCGACTTTCAAGCTCCGTTCGCTCACATCGTCGATCACGGTGTATCCGGCAACGTATTGCATAGCGTCCCGCGCTTTTACAAAACGCGCCGTTTTCCTGATTACAACGCCGAATTCGCCTTCCCAATCAATATGATTCCCGTTTTTTGGATAGATGATCGGATCAAACGGTCCGGTGACCGCCGTGCCGGGTTTCATGAACACACGCGGCGTCGAGAGGTCTTTCGCGGCCCATTCGTGACCGGACTCGCGGAGGTGTTCGCTGTAGTTTCCGGCGAGTGCGAGCAGTTTGCCGGGGCGCGGAATCGGCGCGGCGAGATGCACACCGCTCAGTCGGCGTACGCTATCACCTGCTCTGATCGTACGGTCGGTAGTTGTCAGCGCGGCCTCGATCGCATCATCGCCAAGTGTGAGGAATTCGAGGAGTGATCGCGGTTTCTTCGCTCGCAACACGCCAACCGCGCGAGGATTATCTACGAGATCGATAATGCGACCTTGGTAAACGGCGCCGAACCTGATACCGCGGCGCGTATGGAACGATACGAGACGCATGAATGACTCCCCTTTCGAATCTGCGCAAACGTCGCGTTGTATGCTATCACGATGAGATGGACGACATGTTGGCGCATCGTCGGCGTCATCCCAAGCGACGGTATCGACGACATCAGCGCGCTCGATGAATATCCCATCGACGATGTACCCGTCGTCGAGTTCCTCCTCGACCTCATGGTAGCATCGGTCGCCCCAGCGGCGAATGCCGATCTTTTTCACCATGGTGAATAAACTCCCGACCGAATCCGAAAGTACGACAGGAATCGGTTCTGCTCAAGAACCCGAGCAGTGCGGCGTTACTCGGAAAAGTATTCGCGCGACGAATATCGGTGTCATCGTAACCACCGCGGCTAAGACACTATCCCGCAACACATATTGCACGTTTCTCACCATACCTTCAACCACGCGGTGTGGGAATGTGGAATAGTCAATCGAACCATGTGAGTTTTCCACCAAATCGCGAATCAGGACACCAGTTATTCACCACTTTTCCACCATGATATCTTACTGTTTTTCATAGATATAGGAGCGTATCAACACGTTTTCCACCAAACAAGTACAAAGAACAGTACAAAGAGTATAGATACCTTGGTACAGTAGTCATTGCGTGGCGCTCGTCACGTGAGAAGATACA
>CAZWQW010000146.1:0-3687 GCA_964635955.1 uncultured bacterium
ACGGGAGCACCGTGGTCGCGACCGTTACTGCGGTGATGTCGCGTCGTGCGTGAGCTGATCGCGCAACCGCTCGGCGAATGCTTCGGCGCGGGAGTCGTTTTTCGCGCGGGCTTCGGCAGCCTGTTTCTCGAACGCCATGCGCGCCGCGCGCTCGAGCGCGTCTTCCGGGATGCTCAACAGCGCATAGTAATTCCAGAAGTAATGCCAGCCGTCGGGACGCCATTCGCGAACGCGCTCGTAATACGTCTCGTCTTCGCGAACACCCTGCGCAATCGACTCGGCGAGGAACCGATAGCCGTCTTCGATGTAATTGCCGGCTTGCCCTTCGTCAGTCAATCCCGCTTCGACGCGCGCTTTTGTGTAGTCGACCATACCGGTACCGCCGATGTATTCGACGATCTTCTGGATGCCATTCTGCCGCGCGTCGGTGTTACCGTTCTCCAAGCTCGACGCGTGGGTTTTCACGCCGACGAAGAACAGCTTGCTGTCTCGATCAGCGGGCGGACGCGCTACCCAACGTGGCCTGCTGTCCGGAACCCGTTCGACGATGAATTGCTCACCGATCTGCGGTTGTTTGGACCCGCATGCGCTGAGCATGACCGATGCGCCCACAAGGGCGGTGAGGAGTACGAGAATTCGCCGCATGACGGCACCTCCTATGCTGTGGCGTAAGCCGAATGTATCCATGATACGCGTACGTTTGAAAATCATCAAGTTTTTCGATCACTTTCCCACTCGTTTGCAGTGGGTATTCACCATCATACCGAGAGGGATTCTATGGAAATACATTATGCAATCTGCGGGCCAATATCGTCTAATCGCGCGTAATGGCGAGTCGATATGTTCCGTACAAATCGTTTTTACAGCGGATTCGAACGTAGAATCGGTCCGCAGCGTTGAGATTCGCCGGACTGGTCCATCGCCAGAGGTGCTGGTCGGCGATCCCTTCATCGACGAGAACGCCGAGCTGTGCCCCAGAAACGTGATGTACGCTGATTTCCAGTTCGACGCCCGTCGATAGGTCGGTAGCGGAGATGGAATACTGTACCGAGTCTTCGACCGCGAACGAAACGTAATCTTCGTCGTACGGTCCGATACCGCGAAGCTGAGATGGGCCGTTTACGGTGATCGCGCTCGCCTGCGCGATCGAGTTATCCGGTTCGAACGGATCATCGCCGATCGTGACGCTGACCGTGTACACACCGAGTGTTGCGGCGTTTACCGGGGCAACGCGCACGTAATAATCACCATCCGTTAGAGGCGTGACAGATACCGCCGTATTGAGGAGCGGTACGTTTGTCGCGAGCTCTGTTCCGAGACCGTCAAGCACGTTGATCGATACGGAGGCGGAGGGGAAACTCGGAAGCGCCGTATGCGCGGCGTGTACCGAGTACGTGAATCCCGCGTGACCGGAGAATACGAGATAGTCAACGTCGTCGAGGGCGGGAAACGTACGCTCGTGATGGGTGCCATCGTACCCCACTATATGGTTTGCATCGGCGATCGTATTATCGGGTTCGTACTCGTCCGATGCGATACCGATCACGAGGTGATATGTACCAATCGAGGAGCCTACCGAGGTGACGCGGACGCCGTACGTACCGCTGGAATCCGGAGTCCACCGAATGAGCACCTCGCCGGGTTGCGCACCGCCACCGGTTCCGGTTACAATGGCGACATCCCGATCATTCACCACGCTAATCCGCGTCGCAACACCCGGATCGAGTGCTTCTGTTCGGATCGTGTAACAAACCCCGCCTGCCGCGACGAACGTGAAATAATCCACGTCCGAAAGACGGTGAAATGCCGTGGCGAAGGGCTGGTTATCGGGAACGATGGGAATCGCGACGCTCAACGAGTCATTCGGTTCATGATGATCGATGACCGTCTCGGTCTCGGCAGGCGACGAAAAGAATAGCGGAGCGAGCAGTTCGCCTGCACGGTCGCTTTCGCATCCCACGAGCGCGATCAGGGCGGCTGTGAGCGCGCCAATAATGTATCCCCGTAGCACCATGTTTAGAATCCCGAGAGGTTGAGGCCGATCGTCATCATATGCAGGTCTGAATTCAACCGGTCAAAGGTCCCACGGTATCCGACGTGTAGCCACTTCCGGAAATACACGCCGCATGTCCAGTACCAGCCGTTATTGGAAATCTTTCCGGCGGCGCCGAGATTCTCGTCGCCGTCGAGCACGTCCTGCTCATTGAACATGAACCGCGCGATTTCGTACCCAACGGCACCGTACGGAACAAATAGCGCCGTCGGCAGCGCAAGGCCAATCTGCCCGTACGCGCCGAGTCGATGCACTTCATTCAGGCCGTATCCGCGATCCGGCGCCATGTTCGCCATCGCCCAGCTTCCGCCGATCTCCGACGTCCACACCGAATACACGCGACCGAATCCGAGTTGAACGCCGTGCAGGGCTTCCGTCGCGAGTTGTGAGCGGAAAAGCTCGTCGCTGGGCTTTTGCCGCAGGTAGCTCAGATTCGTCGCCGCCATGTCGAACACGCGACGGGGGAGAATCGGCTGAAGCGTCGCGTGGAACGGCACACGTTGTCCAGTCGCGATCTCGATCGCGCGTTCGTCGACACGGTGCGCCGGAGCGCTCAGTCGAATCTGGTGTTTCCCAGCGGGAACACGAACCTCGAGGCCATCCTCGACGGTGCGACCGCGAAACAGATTATCGACATACACTTCCGCACCGACCGGTCTCGAAAAGACCATGATATACCCGTATTGCGGGAGTTCTTGCACTGCTACTGTCTGCGGACCGATGGCGATATCACCGATCTGCACCGTCTGGCGACGGGTTCGCTGACGTTCTTGCGCGACGGTGAGGCGACTCCACGTCTCCTGCACGGCGGAGACCTCGGCTGTTGCCACCGGCTGCTCCTCCGGATACCCGGGTACAAGCTCGACCGACCGCATGATGCGAAACTGCATCCCCGGTGTAATCCCGTCGACGCGTCCGATATCGATGATCGCGTGATCGTCAGTTACCGCGGTGACGTTGCCGCGAGGCGGTATAAAGGCAACGACGCGCGCGGCGAGTCGTTCGGCGGCGAGATAGAGGTCTTCGGTCGCGTTTACCTGCTCTTCAGCGCTAAACTCCGCGGCACCGGACTGCAGATCGAGGTAGCGAATGTTGATGCTGTAGGTCTCGGCGAGAAACGATATGGTGCCGACGATCATCTTGTTCGCCTGAAGAAGGCGACCGAGCTCGATTGCGCACTGTTGACTGCTGCATTCGCCGAGTGACAGCGAGATACTCTGCTCGTTGAGGATCTCGACCATCTTCTCGCGTTCGGGAATGACGAATCGGTGGGTTTCAATGAGCTTCCCGCGCAGGTGATCGCTGACGACGCGCGCGACTTGCTGAGATACGCCATTCGCGTCCAGTTCATGGACAACGACGCGGAGTTGCTCTCGTGCGGTCGCTATCGAATGTGATAGCGTGAGTATCGCCAGCGTCGCGAGAAATATCCGCCTTACCATGGTCGAAATCTCAAACCGTGTCGTTGATCTGTCCCCGAATGCAGCGTGTCCACGGTACACCGTGCCGATCGGCTGCTCTTTGCGAGTACATCGTACATGGTTCATGGTGCATGATTCATGCCATACGGGCGACGCTTATCGTTACCGCTTCGTCGTCTTCGCGATGAATCGCCCCTGTTCGGAGTCCGGCGC
>CAZWQW010000147.1:0-3656 GCA_964635955.1 uncultured bacterium
GGTTCAGCGATGATGCTCGTGATATCGCGCGTCCGATAGCGGAGCATCGGCATCGCCTGTTTGCTGAGCGTCGTCAGGACGAGCTCGCCTTCCTCGCCATCTGGTAGCACTTCACATGTCTCCGGATCGATGATCTCCGGGTAGAAGTGATCTTCGAACAGGTGCAGACCATGTTGCGCCTCGCACTCGACGCCAACACCCGGTCCAATGATCTCGGAGAGACCATAGATGTCGTACACCTTGATGTTCGCGGCTTGTTCTATATGCCGACGCATGGATTCGGTCCACGGTTCTGCGCCACACACCGCAACGCGAATGGGCAGATCGGCGACATCTATGCCGAGTTCGCCCGCCCGCTCGATCACGTGGACAAGGTAACTCGGCGTACAACAAATCGCCGTGACGCCGAAGTCTTTCATGACCATGATCTGCCGCTCGGTGTTTCCACCGGAAATCGGGATCACCGTCGCACCAAGCGCCTCCGCGCCGTAATGCGCGCCGAGCCCACCGGTGAAAAGGCCGTATCCGTACGCGTTCTGAATCACGTCACCGGCATCGAGTCCGCACGCGGCAAACGACCGTACCATGACGTTGCTCCAGACATCCACGTCGCTCTGCGTGTACGCGACGACCGTCGGCTTGCCTGTCGTTCCACTCGACGCGTGAAGCCTGACCACTTCATGCATCGGGCTTGCGAAGAGACCGAACGGGTACGCGTCGCGTAGGTCGTTTTTCACGGTAAATGGCAGCCGTTTGATGTCGTCCAAGCTGCAGATGCTTTCCGGCGTAAGATCGCGCTCCTGCATGCGTTCGTGATAGAGTGAAACGCGCTCATACGCCCGCTGCACGATGGTGCACAATCGCCGCGTCTGGAGTGCGCGCAGTTGCGGCAAGGGGAGGTAATCAGGCGCGCTCGCCGGATGGAAACTGGTTGCGGCCCGCGTGTCAGAGGTATCGCGTGGGGTCATGTACTGTGCTCCGTCGATGAATAATCGTCTATTGCGCGTTTCGATTCTTGTCTGCTGACTCGCGCCCGATGCGGAACGCGTCGAGATTCATGTCGTGGAAGCGTTCGGGAAGATTCGCGCGGATCGCGGTTTCCCACGCGTCATCGGGGATTGCAGCACCATCTTCATCAGCGAGATACCGCGATAGCGCACCAACCATCGCGACGTTGATCGACTTTTTCGATGCCAGCGCGGATTCGTCGATGATATCGGCTACGAGCAACACACCGCCGGAGCTGAGGCGATCGCGATTTGTGTCGACCTGATCCGGTGTCAGCACGACGAGGTAATCCGCTGCTCCACCTGGAATCATCGGGCTAAGCACGTTATGACCGTACCGCACGTCACTCGCCACGGAACCGCCGCGCTGACTCATCCCGTGCAGTTCGCTTTTTTTCACGTCGAAACCGGCCGCGAACGCCGCGTCTGCAAGGATATCGGACGCCTTCAATACGCCCTGACCGCCGAGACCGGCGAACACCACGTTGACGACGAAATCATTCAGTCGCGGCATCGCACACCTCCGATGTCTGTTCAGCGGTCTGCGCGATCTTGCGCTCGAACTCGCGGATACTACCTGCGGCGAGGAGACAATCGCGGCGCGCAACAATCACCGCGAGCTCACCCGATTCCAATGCGCGGGCCACAAGCGGCTCGAACTCGTCGACATCTTTGACAGGATCGATGACCTCGACGAACGAGATGCCGAGTGACCGCGCGACGCCTTCGAAGCTCACCTTTCCGGCGCGTTCGTGCGTCAGCGTCCGGCCGGTACCCGGGTGCTCCTGCTGGCCGGTCATCGCGGTGGTGCCGTTGTCGAGAATGAGCACGACATGCCCCGTCGACGGTGGATTGTATACCATCTCGATCAGACCGTTGATACCGCTGTGCATGAACGTGCTATCGCCGATAACGCTCACGACGCGGCGCGCCTCGTTCTCTGGCAGCACGCGACGCATTCCGAGCCCGACACCGAGCGAAGCGCCCATGCATACGAGCGTATCCATCGCTTCGAAGGGAGGGAGCACTCCAAGCGAATAACATCCGATGTCGCCGGAGACAATGCAGTTGAGGTTCCGCAACGCAGTGAATACGGTTCGGTGTGGACACCCCGCGCAGAGTTGCGGAGGCTTCCCCGGCTTCCGTGCGGCTTCTGGCGATGTGTCACCGTCCAGAATCCGGCGTACGCGTGCGACGTTCAACTCGCCAAACCGGAACATCTCCGGCTTTCCTTCGACCTCGGCACCGGATGCCGTACGTATCCCGTCGGCGCGAACCAATGTCGCCATCCACGGATCGAGTTCTTCGATGACGACGCAGCGGTCGACCGACTGCGCGAACTCGCGAATCGTATCCATCGGGAGCGGATACGACATCCCGATCTTGAGCACAGACGCGTCGGGCGCGGCTTCTCGGACGTGTTGATATGAGACACCACCTGTGATGATGCCGAGTTCTGAATCACCGTCGATGCGCATGTTCGGGCCGTCGGTGTCGTTCCACACAGCCATCGAATCGAGCTTCTCGCGCAGACGTCGATGTGCCGGTCGAGCGTAGCCGGGAATCATAACGCGGCTCTTCAGATCGCGCGTAAAGGATCCGTTGCGCGGCGCAACACGTTCGGAGCGAGGTGTCACGGCGGTCTTCGAATGACAGACGCGCGTCGTCACGCGAT
Source organism: uncultured bacterium (assembly GCA_964635955.1). Taxonomy (GTDB): domain Bacteria; phylum Latescibacterota; class MWCZ01; order MWCZ01; family MWCZ01; genus CAZWQW01. The sequence continues at coordinate 2,683 of CAZWQW010000147.1, forward strand.
AGAGCACGGGAATGCTCCACCGTTCGGATATCTCAAGTGCCGTAAAGAGGAAGTCGTATGCTTCCTGCGAGTCGGCCGGTTCGAGCATAGGCGCACCGGCAGCTTCAGCGTAACGACGATTGTCCTGCTCGTTCTGACTCGACGCCATGCCGGGATCATCAGCGCTTACGAGAATCAGTCCACCGGTAACGCCTGTATAAGACGCCGTAAACAGCGGATCGGCGGCGACATTCACACCGACGTGTTTCATGGTGACAAGCACGCGCGTGTCTGCGTACGCCGCGCCAAGCCCTACCTCGAGCGCGACTTTTTCGTTCGGTGCCCATGTCGCGTGACCGCCGAGGTCGGCGAATCGTTCGAGTATCTCGGTTGATGGGGTACCGGGGTATCCCGTGCCGAGAGAAACGCCTGCATGAGACGCCGCGAGCGCAATCGCTTCGTTGCCACTCATCAGGAGTCGTTCGGTCTGCTGCATATGTCTTCCTCGGATGCTTTGAGAGGGAGGAGGTTTTAGAGAGTGCCGATTCGGGCTGATAGATACCGGGGGTATAACGCGGCGCGTAAACCGGAAGTCGATCTCGTGCCCGACATAGTTAAATCGTACGCCTCAATCGGGTTTGGAGCAAGCCGTAGAAGGGGTAACCGGCAACGAGCACGCACGACGGCGAATACGAAAAACGGCGCTGTCGGAAACCGACAACGCCGTTTCACTCCCCGCGGGGAGTCCCACGCGGTCGCAGAGAACGAGGTGGGCACAGCGAACCTCGTTCTCGACCGTAGTACCGACTGACGCGGTCACCCGTCGTAGCCCCCACGCTGCGCCGTGCGACCGCGCTGTCGGTCTGCCGCATCAGATAGCAGACATCGTGCCATACGGGTCGCGAAGTCCATCGGAAGGGAATTTAGCGGCGTTTCGCACACGGTAGCCGAGCGGTGCGAAGCGCGAGATCGTCTGGGAATGAGTCAGCGGTGAG
>CAZWQW010000148.1:0-3611 GCA_964635955.1 uncultured bacterium
GCAAGTCCAGCGCCGTTCCAGTCGTGTCGCTGTATAACGCCGGCGCGGAGATGAGGACGTGGCAATCGAGGAGAACCTGTGCCGTATCCGATCGAACAAGCGTGTAATTGAGAAGTGACTCGATATCGTTACCGGCGTGGTCAAGCAGTCGAAGGGCGTTGTTGACCAGTCGATAGCGGAATACAACATCGGATTGATCCGGGCGAAGATGATACTCGATCCGTTCCGAAAACGGTTCGTCGGTGCGGTGAATCTCCCACGTCCCGGTCTCGACGATGGTCGCGTCACCGTGTTCGTTCGCTTCGAGGTACGTGCGGCGCTCGCGGTACTGAACGGGATCGCCGGTCTGTGCGTTGGTCACAAGCGTCAGCTCAACGACAATTCCGGGGCAATCCGCGCAGGGCAGTGTCCCCGTATACGTCGTCAGAAGAACCGGAACCACCGGATTTACGTCGGGAAACGGCTGTTCGACGGTTTTCGTGCACGCGACGACGGCGAATGCGAGAGCAGTAATGACGCCGAGACGGTGGAGTTTCACGTGAGCACATCCTTACGAATGGTGCGCGGAAGGCGACGCCGATACCGTTTGGTACCTCGCGTTCACGCACCGGTTTTACCTACGTTTAGTGTATGAAACGTCTACTCGGTCGGAAACGGTCATCCATCGATATTCACAAAAGGAATCATCCCATGGCTACTCGTATCGAAAAAGACTCGCTTGGCGAGATGCTGGTGCCGGAAGAGGCGCTCTACGGTGCGCAGACAGCGCGCGCGGTCGAGAACTTCCCGATCAGCGGGATTACGTTCCCACGGTCATTCATCAAGGCGTTGGGGCAGATCAAGCATGCCGCGGCGAGCGTGAACGAAGACCTCGGCTTGCTCGATTCGAAGGTCGCCGATGCAATCCGCGCCGCAGCACAGGAGGTTATCGACGGTAAGCTCGATGAGCACTTCGTGTTGGATGTGTATCAGACCGGCTCGGGTACGTCGACGAACATGAATACGAATGAGGTGATTTCAAACCGCGCGATTCAGATGCTCGGCGGGAAAATCGGCTCGAAAGACCCGGTCCACCCGAACGACCACGTCAATATGAGTCAGTCGTCGAACGACGTTATCCCCACGGCGATTCACGTAGCCGCGTATAACGAAGCTGTCGCGCACCTGATTCCCGGCATGGAGCACCTCGCGAAGACACTGCGGAAGCGCGCCGAAGAGACAAGCGACGTGGTGAAGACCGGTCGCACGCATCTCATGGACGCGATGCCGATTACACTCGGACAGCAGATCGGTGGACACGCGACGCAAGTCGAAAACGGCATCGAGCGCGTGATGTCGGCGTTGCCCCGTCTCGCGGAGCTTCCCATCGGCGGGACTGCCGTCGGCACGGGTATCAATGCGCATCCGGAGTTCGCGCCGCGCATGGCGGTGAAGCTGAGTGAACTCACCGGCAACCCGTTCGTTGAGGCGCGCGATCACTTCGAGGCGCAGGCCGCGCAGGATGCCGCAGTCGAGCTTTCCGGTCAGCTCAAGACGGTGGCCGCATCGATGATGAAGATCGCGAACGACTACCGCTGGATGAATTCGGGTCCACAGACCGGACTCATGGAGATCGTGCTCCCCGCGACACAACCCGGTTCGTCGATCATGCCCGGGAAGATCAATCCGGTGATTCCCGAAGCGGTGACGTTGGTGGCGGCGCAGGTCATCGGAAATGATGTAGCGGTAACCATCGGCGGGGCATCGGGCAACTTCGAGCTGAACCTCATGCTCCCGCTTATCGCGCACAACGTACTCGGCTCGATTCTCCTACTGGGTAACGCGTGCCGCGTCCTTGCCGATAAGGCGATCGCGGGATTCGAGGTGAATCGGCAGCACATGGAAGACCTCGTGGACAAAAACCCGATTCTCGCGACGGCACTGAATACGAAGGTCGGGTACGACACAGCGGCGAAAATCGCAAAGAAGGCCATGGCGGAGAACCGCAAGGTGCGCGACGTGGCGAAGGAGCTCACGAATCTCTCTGATGCGGAACTCGACGAACTGCTTGACACCGCAGCGATGACCCGGGGCGGTATTCCCGGCGGTGGGATGGCGTCCGGCGGCTGATCAGGAACACGTATAGACCGGTCAAACCGTTTATTACCGAGGGGGGTGTCTATGGCAGGCGATACATCAGAAAAGCGTGCGGATCGGCCGAATGTCATTTTCATCATGACCGATCAGGAACGTTACGATACAATCGGTGCGCTCGGCTTTCCATGGATGAAGACGCCGAATCTCGACCGACTCATGCACGAGGGCGTGAGCTTCGATCGATGCTTCTGCACCGCGCCTTCGTGCGCACCGGCACGGGCGAGCCTGTTTTGCGGCGATTGGCCACATCGCGCGGGCGTACTACGGAATGGCCATCACTGGCAGCTACCGAGTTGGATCGAGCAGTTCCGTGATGCCGGATATCATACGATCAACCTGGGGAAAATGCACACGCAGCCGGTCGACGATGCGTGCGGATTCACCCAGCGATTCATCGTCGAAAACAAGGATCGTCCGCTCTGGGCGTCGATCGGTGGTTACTACTACGACGAGTGGCAGCGATTCCTCTTCCAGAATGGGGTCAAGTTTCCCGATCGCGAGTGGTACCGATCGGAGCATCCTGACTACGAGACCGGTCTCGGAGCATACCCGTGGCCGCTTGAGGAACGCTATCACCCGGACCAGTATGTTGGTGATCTCGCGTGCTGGTTTATCGACCAATGGCCGTCGAAGGATCCAATGTTTCTGCAGATTGGCTTTCCCGGGCCACATCCGCCGTACGACCCGCCACAACGCTACATCGACATGTACGACGACGTCGACATTCCCGTGCCAGACGTGACTCGCGAGGAACTCGATGGGCAGCCGTGGCCGCAGCAGAGTTACCGGAAGGAAATGGTTGAGGGTAACCATGATGCGGTGAAGTGGCACGATCAGCCGTCGAAGGAACAGCTTCGACGACTGCGCAAACACTATGCGGCGAACATGACGCTCATCGATGAACAGATCGGCCGCATCATCGCGAAAATCCGCGAAAAGGGCTATCTCGATAACGCGATTATCGTGTTTACGTCAGATCACGGCGACAACCTCGGGGATCATGGGCATATCCAAAAATGGACGTTCTACGACGAAATTATCCGAATGCCCACCATCGCGTGGGCGCCCGGACGGCTTCCTGCCGGTGAGCGATACGACGGTATGATCGAGCAGTTCGATATCGCCGCGATGCTCCTCGAATTCGCCGGAATGCGTCTCCAAGAGTCGAGTCCGGCGCGGTCGGCTGCAGACCTCGTGCGCGGAACGTGGGCAGGACGCGATGCGGTGTTCGCCGAGCATGGCCCAGACGCGCTTCAGCACGAAGTTGACTACATGCACATGGTGCGCACCAATCGGTGGAAGCTCGTTCGCTACAAGGAGCGCGATTTCGGCGAGCTGTACGATCTTGAGAGCGAGGCGGGTGAGACGCGGAACCTCTGGGACGATCCCGAATACCGTGACGTAAAGCTCGAACTCCTCGCGAAGCTGCTCGATCTTCATGCGCCACCGACGAAACAAGCGCCACGCAGCGCGTA
>CAZWQW010000149.1:0-3582 GCA_964635955.1 uncultured bacterium
GTCGCGCCGACCTGATCCGCGCCTTCGAGATCCGCGATCGTGCGCGACACCTTCAAGATCCGGTCGTACGCACGCGCGCTCAGACCCATCTTCTGAATCGCCATCCGGAGCAGATCGTGACTCTTTTCGTCGACGCGGCAGTACGTGCGAATGTCGCGGCTCGACATCTGCGCGTTCGCATGAATGTTCCGGCGCTCGCGGAATCGAGCCGACTGACGCGCACGTGCCTCGTTCACCCGCACGCGCACCTGTTCCGACGTCTCCCCGTTCGCCTTGCCCGCAAGCTCCTTATACGGCACCGCGGGGACGTTGATGTGCAGGTCGATGCGATCGAGCAACGGTCCCGATAGGCGCGACATATACCGTTGTATCGCGGTCACGGCGCACGTGCACCGATTCGTCCCGTCGCCAAAATACCCGCACGGACACGGATTGCACGACGCGACGAGGAGGAACTGCGCCGGATAATCCAGCGATGCCGCTGCGCGCGATATCGTCACGTGACCGTCTTCCAGCGGCTGACGCAGCACTTCCAGCACCGTGCGCTTGAATTCCGGCAGTTCGTCGAGAAACAAGACGCCGTGATGCGCGAGGCTGATCTCGCCCGGCTTCGGATATGTGCCGCCGCCGATAAGCCCTGCGTCACTGATCGTATGGTGCGGACTCCGAAACGGCCGGTTCGCGATGATCGCCTGCCCCGGCTCCAACACACCGGCGACGCTGTGGATCTTCGTCACATCGAGGGCTTCGCCGAGTGTCATGTCGGGTAATATTGTCGGAAGGCGTTTCGCGAGCATCGTCTTGCCCGAACCCGGCGGTCCGACCATGATGAGGTTGTGTCCTCCCGCCGCGGCAACCTCCAGCGCGCGCTTTACGTGTGACTGCCCCTTCACGTCCGCCAGATCAACCGTCGCGTCGATATGACGCCGGAAGATCTCCTCCACGTCGATGGTGAACGGCGTCCGGCTCGACGGGTCCGCAATCACCTCCGTAGCGTCCGCAAGCGTCTCCACCGGATACACGGCGATGCCCTCCACAAGCGCAGCCTCCGGAGCATTCTCTTTCGCCAGCACGATACCGCGCTTCTTCTCGCGTTGTGCCGCTATTGCCATGCTGAGCACGCCGGGAACCGGACGCACCGTTCCGTCGAGGCTCAACTCTCCGATGAATGTCAACTCATCAAGATGATCGGTGTGCACCTGGCCCGACGCTGCGAGCACGCCCACCGCGACGGGAAGGTCCAGTCCGGTGCCTTCCTTCTTGATGTCCGCCGGCGCGAGGTTCACTACGATGCGGTGCGCAGGAAAACTAAAACCCGAGTTCTTGATCGCTGCGGTGACCCGATCCTTGCTCTCCTTCACCGTCGCATCGGGCAATCCGACGACGCCAAAGTAGGGAAGCGCGCTATCGAGATTCGTTTCAACATCGACGATGTATGCGTCAATTCCGTGAGTCGCAACAGAGAACACATGAGCGAGCATACTGGTGACCTCCTCCGAGCATGAGCGATTCCGTTCGGGAATTGCGGAAACGAGAAGGTAGGCCGAACACGCTGACAACGGAACCCGTTTCGCCGAGTTTTCATGCGACTCATTCAACCCTCGCCCGATCTTCGCCCAACCCTCGCCGATTCCCCCTACGTGAAGCCGTCGGTATTCTTTTCTCAACGAACACAACGTCATGACCTGATCGCGTAGAAAGACTCAACGTGCCGACATCCATCGATTACGCAGCGGCGAACGCCGTTGATTGCTGGCTCCATCATCCCGTATGCGGCGATCCGTCGTTCGACGCGTTCGAACGACATTCATGCAATCCGATTCATACCGGTGCGTCGCCATACGAGTGGACCGTCAACGGCAGTCTCTTCTTCGACGCGGCGACATCAGAGTCGTCGCCACAGCCGCTGTATTGCTATGTCGGCTTGTATCCCCGTAGATACTGGCCTCCCGGTGGCGCACTGTGTTTCCGATCCGACGACGGTGGACACACGTGGACCGATTGCGGCGTCGTTCTCGACGGTCCGCCCGCGACGTTCGCCGGCTGCGACGTGAACGACCACGCGACGCCCGACGTGCATGTGACATATCACGCCGGTGCGTACCACATGGCGTACGACTGGGCGAATCGTCCGAACGATCATGGTGGAATCGCATACGCGCGCGCTGCGAGTCCACTCGGCCCGTGGATACAGCATCCGGAGCCGATTCACCTCGATGTTGCGCAGACGCCGATATTCGGCCGATATGTTCGTACGTATGCCGCAAGTCTGTTTCATCGCCCGAAGGCGGACGCCGACCGTCGCGTCCTCGTCCTCACCGCGATGAGTTCGCACGGAAACGCCGGCGGGACGTGGGCGCTTGCGGCCCTGACCGCGCCTCATCCGGAAGGTCCGTGGAGTGAGCCGCGCATCATTCTCGCCCCACAGCTCGACTGCTATCTACCCGCGCCGGTCGAGTATTTTCCATGCTTTCTCCATGAAGAGTCCGTCTACGCGATTGCGACGTCGGTTGCGCGGAATCGCAGCTACCAGATTCTCTTCCGCGCGACGCTTGACCACGCGCACGAGCCGGATGCGTGGGAGCCGGTCCGCTCCGGTTCGCTCTGGCACGACGAGCCGGTACCGCACGAATCCGCCGGAATCTGGGGGCAGACACCGGCGTGTGTCGTTCAGGACGGCACGCTCTACGCCATGCATCCCGCGAAAAACGCGGACGACTGCGGAACAATAAATATCTCGTCGCGCCAGTGGGATACGCCGTTTCGCGACGGATTTGTGCTCTCAGCACCGAACGCGCCGGCTCTCGGAGTGCTTGAACACTCATACGAAAATGTATCCATCGACGCGCATCTCCTCGCATCTGGATCGTTTTCGCTTCTCTGGGGTCATACCGCTGCGATCGGTCCGAATCGCATTGGCGGTAGCGACGGGTTCGCACACGAACGCTCATTCGTCGACTGCTATCGCGTTCACGTCGAGCCGAACCGCTGGACGTTGAGCAACATCGACCGCGTCGGAACCGAAACGCTCGTCGGCAAAGGCGCGGCATCGCTTCCGTCAGAACGCGGCGTCGATATCGCACTCACACACCGGGTGAACCGCGTCACACTAAACCTCGACGGTCACGACGTGTGGACCGGCGTACTGCCTCAGAAGCGCGGCAGGCTCGGCCTCGTCGCAGATGCGGGCTGCATCCTCCGCGCGAATCGGTTCCGCGTCGATGGTGGGGCGACACCCGATCCCATCTCGCTGCTTCCGACCGACGCAACGATGGGATCCGGCGCACCGGATGACGAGTGGACGCTCGCGAACGACGACTCCGTGCCCGGCGGCGTTATATGCAGAACGGAGCGCGTCGGTGCACGTGCGAAGTGGAACTGGCGCGGCCGCGGATTCCATCTCGCGTTACCACGCGGAGACAGAATCGGACGGGTATCCATCATTGTTGATGGGACGTCGCTTGGCACGTTCGATCTGAGCGACGACACTGAACCGCTCATCGTGGAACACGCGCTCGATAGTGGCTATCACGCACTCGCGTTAACCGTCGAACGTGCGCCGGTTGTTCTTGGCGCGTTGGA
>CAZWQW010000150.1:0-3572 GCA_964635955.1 uncultured bacterium
AGGCGACATCACGTGGCGCGATTACACGGTCGAGAACGCATTCGGTGTCATCAACTTCCGCGATCTATATCCGGATCAGAGTGTAAACTACGCGGTGGCGTATGCGTACGCCGAGGTCGAATACCACGGGCGGAAGGCGCGCGGGACGATACGGCTCGGCTCGAATGATGGTGTCGCCGTATGGCATAACGGCGATCTCGTATTAGTGAGCGACGTATCGCGCCCGTGCAACCCCGATCAGGACAGGATCATGGTGCCGCTCACACGGGGTACGAATCGATTCCTCGTGAAGGTGTTCAACACGCAGAATAACTTCAAGATGACCATGCGCGTGCTCGACGACGCCGAACGCCCGATCATGCAGGATACTGGTTTGGCTGAGTGACCGAGTTCGCCGCGACGGCGTGTCACCAGACGTGGTACCCGCCATCGATAATAACGTCCGAGCCGGTCATGTAACTCGACGCATCAGACGCGAGATACAACGCAAGTCCGGCAAGCTCCTCCGGATCGCCGGTGCGGCGCATCGGCGTGTTCTCAAGCCAGACGGCATGGAGTCCCTTGTCTTCGCGCCCGCCACGGGTCATCTCCGTCTTCATGTAACCGGGCGAGATGGAATTGACGCGGATTCCGTGTTGCGCCCATTCACCGGCGAGCGATTTCGTGAGCATGATAACGCCGGCTTTTGCAGCATTGTAGCTGCATTGCGGCTGCGGATGGTTCGATATCGAGCCGGACATAGACGCGATATTGACGATCGCGCCTTTCTTCCGCTTGATCATGTGCGGTGCAACCGCGCGGCAGCATTTGAAGACGGCATCGAGGTCGGTGCGCACGACGTAGTCCCACTGGTCGTCGGACATCGACTCGGCCGGTTCGTTGATTACCACACCTGCGTTGTTCATGAGTATGTCGATCTGCTTGAACTTCTCGAGGGTGTGATTCACCATCGCCTGCACGTTCGCTGTCTTCGTCACATCGACTTGAATCGCTGACGCACGGTACCCGCGATCAGTGAGATCCTGCGCAACCTTTTTCGCGTTCTCCTCGACCATATCCGCAACAACAACAGCCGCGCCAGCTTGCGCGAACGTGTGGCAGAATACCTCGCCAAGACCGCGTCCTCCGCCGGTGACTATCGCGACGCGTCCGTCGAGCTTGAACCTCTCCATAATATCGATCACAGCCGCCTCCTCACGCCTCAGTATCGATCACGACTTCTTATGAAAACCAGGACATATCCAACCGACTGAACTTCAGCGAGTATCGCCCCTGCTCGTCGCATACATAATAGGTCACGTACACCGAATACTGTTCCGCAAGCCAACTGACATAACCGTAGGTCTTCGTCGTATCGCTCTCGAGGTCGCCCACATCATGCCACGTGCGGCCATCGTCCGACGAAGTCGCGACGCGAAGTGGAGTCCGCTTTCCACCGTGATCAGCCTCAGAATCGTACCCCGGTATATATACGAGTGCGAGTCGACCGTCCGGAAGCTTTCCGATGGTGGCAGGCGCTTCCGGTGAGGGCATACCGAGCGGCTCCGGCTCGGACCACGTGACTCCGGCATCGTCGCTTCGCGATGTGAGGATCTCGCCGATCTGCGTGCGGATGATCATGAGAAGTCCGCCTTCGGACGTCTCGACGATTCCCGGTTCCATGGCACCACGTTTCGGCGCGTCAAGGATCGAACGACTCTCAAACCACGAATCGCCGCCGTCGTCGCTGTACCATACCTGCACGAGAAAATGGTCGCCACCAGACCACACTGGTTCACGGGTAAACGAAACCGGCGCATAGATACGACCCGCTCGGTCTTCCGCGAGCCGGTCATTGTTCATGACGTTGTAGTTCACTCCACGCGTGACCGTAACCGGCGAAGACCAGGCGCCCACCTCCTTCACCGCTCGACGTACGACGAGACGGCAATCGCCCGGGCCGTACTTCTCGAGGACCGCCATGAGCAACCCACCCGACTGCTCCCGATGCAACGATACCGACATGGTGTTCTGTGCGGCGACGTTCTCCAATAGGACGAACGGCTCGCCCCATGTTGTGCCATCGTCGCCCGATATACGTGCTTTGATATGCGCGGTGGTATCGTCGCCGGTGCCTCGCTCGAACGCAGTCCACGCGGCAAGAAGGCGGCCGGTATCAAGTCGGACGACGCTCCCTTCGGAGTTCCGCGGATACTCATCGGTTGCCGGCGCGATTATGACGTCGTGGCGATTTGTATCTGACATGAGCACTCCGTTCTATCACGTGATTTTTGGTGTTATGCGATTTCTCACAATCAGAAGATACGAGTAACGTAGGAAGCAGAATAGAACAGGACAAGGAGCAACAAGCAAAGCATCGAATCGGGCTTGCCGGCATCGGTGTTGCTGGTCTATACTGTACGAGAGTTTACACGGGGTTTCCGTCGTTACCTTATACGACGGCACCTATGGTCATCATCCGTATCCGCCGAGCGACCGCTATGAAACGGTACCGGATTCGAATCGTCCTCGTTCACGTTGTCGTTGCACTCTGTTCTCTCCCCACACTGAGCCATGCCGCTGTCGCAGCCGGAAGCGGTGCGACGGTCTTCGCCAGACTGGACGAAGCGAAGCTACGCGAGAGCCTGCAGTCATACATGGGCACACCGTACCGTTATGGCGGGACGTCGAGAAACGGCATCGATTGCTCCGGTCTGACGTTGGCCGTATACCGCGATCAAGGTGTCACGCTGCCGCGCACGGTACGCGAACAGTTCCGCATCGGTCAGTCGGTTTCACGATCGCAACTCGCCGTCGGTGACCTCGTCTTCTTCAATACCAGCGGGACTGGACCGTCGCATGTCGGTATCGTGTCCGGTCCCGCGCGATTTGTTCACGGAAGCACATCGCAAGGTGTGATCGAAGACGATCTGAACGGTGATTTCTGGAGGCACAAGTTTGTTGGCGGACGCCGGATTGCGTCACCGCGCACCTATATCGTCAGCGGCGATCGGGTCGGTGCGGCCGAATCGGATAAAGTCGTTCTCATCAATCGGTACCCCTTCACGACATATTCACTCGTCAACGTGCCGACGAATCAGGTTGGCGGAGCGCGCGCACTCTCGCTCGGATTCACGACGAATTCGTCCGGCGATATGGTTGTTGCGGCACGCGCGAGCATGTGGAACCGCATCGAGTTGGCTGGCTTCGTACCGGTCACCGGTGCGCTTGACGCTGGAGCGCCGGGCGTGAAACAGCCTGACGGGCTGGTGAAGCTGCGAATCAACGACCAGTGGGGTCGCATCCCCGGCTTTGCGATCGGATACGATACACGTCGCGCTCGGTTGATCGAAGAGACGATCTACGGTGACTCAATCCGCGTGACGAATCGGCGCGGCCTGTTCATCGTCGGAAGCGGGAACCTCACGTATCGACAAGGTTTCCTGATCGGTGAGACACGGTTCCATGCGGGTGCGAGCGTCGCTGCGATCGGCAACGTGGAGAGCAAGGAAGATATCGGTGTATTTGTAGGTCTCGAGCAGCAGTTGCTCCGGCGTATCGCGGTCGTCGGTGAAGTCGACAATCTCTTTGGC
>CAZWQW010000151.1:0-1243 GCA_964635955.1 uncultured bacterium
CCCTGATCCATGCGGCGAATCATCCCGTAGACCATCGACTCGCCTTCGGTGCAGCCGCGCTGTCGGAAGTAATCGAGGTCTTCTTCGGGGCACTGATACGGCCAATGCGGCGCGTTATAGGTCACGTGCAGGAAGAACGGTTTCGGCCCCGACGCGTGACGCCGTACGAACGATACCGCTTCGTCGGTGAATACGTCGGTCAGGTAGCGACCGTCGGCCTTCTCGAACACGCCGTTCCGGTCGAGGTTCCACCGGTAGTAGTCCTGCCAGCCGCCGCGAAATCCGGCGAATTCGTCGAAACCGCGCGCGTTCGGATGATACCGCGGATCGATCGCCCCGAGATGCCACTTCCCGATGAGACCCGTGGCGTAGCCGGCGTCGCGCAGAATGTCCGCCATGGTACGCTCGCGGAGCGCGAGCCGGTCGAGTCCACGCGCATCGTACGTGTCGATTGCGCCGGTGCGATGGGGGTACCGACCCGTCATAAGCGCCGCGCGTGCCGGTGCGCAGACCGCCGAGCCGCTGTAGTGTTGCCGCAACGTGACACCATCGGCGACGAGCGCGTCCAGCGCGGGTGTATCGGCGCCGTGATTGTCGTTGAATGTGCCAAAATCGCCGTAGCCCATGTCGTCCGCGAGGATGAGGATGATGTTCGGCTGACGCGCCATGACGAACCTCCGTGCGGTATTGGGGATATGCAGATACGTACCGAGATTACCAACGAACGTTGGTGTGAACAAACAGTACGACACGCGAATAGAGGAATCGTCAGATGGCAGATTCAACGCGGTTGGCCGACTACATCGAGCGCGTTACACGCGGTGAAGGCTTCATGCCGTGGCAGGAGCGGAACCCGGAATCAGTGGACGAGCGTGAATTCCGCGCGAAGATCGAGGAGCGGAAGTACGCGTTACTCGGTGCGGGGGTGCGCGATCAACGTCCCGCGCTGACGACGGATGAACACATTGAGCGCATCCAACGAAATATCCGCGATGCCGAATGGGCGCGCGCGTGGTTCGAAAGCCGTAAGTCCATCGCCGATGAAGCGGTTGAAAAAGGTTCCGCGTGGATCGACGCGTTGATTCCCGAACTGACGCCAACTGCGCGGTACTCGTACGTGTGTCCGGCGTGTTTCGGCGTGAAGTCGCACGAGGGGTCGTCCGAAAGCAACATCGTCATGTGGGATTGGCGCGAGCCAGAGGTGATTACGTGTCGGCGATGTGGGCAGCAGTATCCCGACGCT
>CAZWQW010000151.1:1343-3494 GCA_964635955.1 uncultured bacterium
TGAGCGTGAATATGCCCGCGCCGGAGTCGTCGTGCTTAACCGATTCACCGAGCGTTTTTCGCAATGGCTGTACCACGATTACTGGGATACCTACGCCGATTGCGATCCGCTTTGGGCGGCGTGGAATGATCGATCGCTACCGATCGAGTGGAAACGCCATCTCACGACTGCGGCATATGAGCGCGACACAGACGAGCGCGCGGCGATGCTCCAGACGTATTGGGGAGCGGGCCGCGTACATCCGAGCACGGGTGGCGTCGGGCACCTCGATTCGCTATGCATCGCTCACGATTTGCTTTCGGCGGCGGTCAACGAGGACAACTCGCCGCTCTGGCCGGTCGAACAGCAATCGCGAGTCGAACGCGACCTCATTCTCGAATGGATGATGGAAGCGGAACCGTATCTCGGTGGACACGGCAAGGCGGAGCGCACAGACAACAAGTCGCCGCGCATTTACGCGACCATGGCCACCGTCGCGCGGTGTCTCGGAATCCCGGAGTACGCCGACACCGCGCTGCGTGGATACGAGGGCGTGCGCGATGAATCGTTCGGCTTCGACGGCTTCAGCCACGAGAGTCCCGCGTACAATCAGATGTACCTCAGCTCGCTCCTCGACGTACCCGAGCGACTTCACGGCTTTCGTCATCATGACGGAACGGTGGTCGACCTCTACGCTACCGATGCGAAGCTCGGCCTCATGGTTCGTGGAATGATTGATACGCTCCGTCCGGACAGTCGTCTCGCGCCACTGAGTGATACGCGTGAGGTTCGCGACCCGGCGGAGCTTGGTGCGAGCGATATATTCGAGATCGCGATGAAACGGTATCCCGAACGGTACAGCGATACCGTGCGCGCGATGTATCAGCTCCGAAAAACACCACCGTCGGCATACGCGGTACGCGAGCTCGACGCGCGCCTCTTCGACGAGCCTGTCGAGCCCGATCTCAAGCTGCCGGAGCAGTTCTACCCGGCGTGGATGACGGCGATTCTCCGTCACGGTTCGGGACCGCAATCGAGTATGCTCGCCCTTTCGGCGAACCCACCGGGTGGTCATCGACATGAGGACAATCTCGGTCTGTACTATGTCGACCGCGGCGCCACGATCCTTGGCGATCTCGGATACCTCAGCGCCGCGCCGATTCAACGGTGGATTGCCGGTACGCTGAGCCATAACCTCGTTGTCGTCGATGACGAACACCAACGGCAGCATGGTGACACGCCACGTCGACCGCGTTTCCATCGGATGGTATCCACGCCGCAGATGAGCGTCGTTGAAGCGTCGTCCGAATGCTACCCACAGTGCCGCGAATACCGTCGCACGGTCGCGCTTGCGAAAGGCCCCGAGGGAGCGACCTTCGCCGTGGACATCTTCCGGGTGAAGGGCGGGAAGAAGCACACGTGGCGCGCCTTCAGCGAAGTTGCCGCGAGCGACATGGCCGAAGGCTCGCTCGCGTTCGAGGGCATCGCCATGTCGCCTGAGCCGCCCATTCCCGACTACGGTGCAAGCGAAGCACCGGAGCACATCGCGGGGCTGCGTGACGTGCGCTGCGGGGGGAGTCCGCCGCCGTCATGGCGCGCGGTATGGAGTGACGCGCACCGCTCGTATCGCCTGTGGATGCTGAGCCCGGTACATCGCGTTCAGGAGGGTCACGGCCCCGGTCAAGAGACGTGGGAAGAGGCCGGCCGGCGTGTCCGTTGTGTCGAAGCGATTCGCGAAGGTGACGACGTCGAGAGCGTCTTCGTCGCCGTGCATGATCCCGCAGGTGTCGTGACCAACGCGGAGGTCGTCGAAATCATCCCGCACACAAATCCGAATGCTGTCGTCGTGCAAGTCACATCCGAGTGGGGCACGTACCTCATCTTCAGCGACTGCGCCGACGAAGTGGAGACGGACCGCGCCAGGTTCGCCGGTGCGTTCGGTGCGCTGTGTATCCCGATGATTGGTCCGCGTTGGTATCTTGCGTCGGGTGCGCGCACACTGATGACGTTCGACGGATTCGGCTTCGATGGTGGCGCGACGGCATTCGAGAGCGTCGCAATGCGCGATGGGTACGACCGTATCGCGCCGGAAACCGCGATACCGCGCGAACGGTACTCGGTGCCCGACGACGTGAAGCGCTACGTCGCCATCGAGACCGACACGCTCGCGAC
>CAZWQW010000152.1:0-1995 GCA_964635955.1 uncultured bacterium
ATCGTCCCGCTCACCACGAGCCGTCGCATGGTGCCCGTGCCGAGTTTTCCCGCGTAAATCGGAACGCCATCTTCGCCGCCCGTATCGGCAATCCAGTACTTCCCGCAACGCGAGACGCTTACGTGTCCGAAGCGCTTGTCCGTCTCGATCACGCGCTTCGGCGCCGTATCGCCGACACCGACGGTGAACAGGTTCGCACGCTGTTTTTCGTCGTATGCCGTGCTGAAGAACACGCTGCTCGATGTGCCGATCCATGCCTCGTGGCCCGTCGGTCGCGGCGTATGCGGTTGGTCACACGCGAGCCGCGTCATATCCGAGCCGTTCACGCTGAGTGTGCCGAGGTGGACTTCCTTCACTTCGGGAAGCACATTCGCCTGAATGAGGACGTGGTTGTTTCCGTCATTGCTGAACTGTTCATGCTTGAAGTGGTAATACTCCGTCGATTCGGCGATCACGCGCTCCTCGCCGGTGGCGATATCAAACCGCATCACGATGCGGCTCTCGTCCGGCCGGATGACGCTGACGGCGTACCACCGGTGATCGGGCGACACCGTACCGTAGCTGAAACTCCCCGTCGATTTCGGCAGCGGCAGGATATCTTCCCGCTTCAGCGTCTGCCAGTGCCAACGCCGCAGGAGCAACTCGCCGTCGACCATCTCGCCGTTGTAGACATATTCACCCCACCCATGAAACGCCGGGAACCTCGGCATCGTATCGATAATGGTGTGGAGCGATCCGTCGGTGAGGTCGAGCACGGCAAGCTCGCCATCACGTCCGCCGTCCGGGTCGGGATAGAAGCGAATGGCGACGCGGTTGCTTTCAGGCGAGCTGTAAGGCTGTTCGCCGTAGATATTGTCCGCCGGGCGGGTATCGTCGGTAAGCTGGTGGATTCGGACACCGCTTTCGGCATCGGTTTCAACATAACGCATGGATTTTCTCCTCGCTGTACGGCTACATTGAATGAACGGACGAGCGTGGTCGCCTTATCGATAAGCTACGACTGAGACACGCAGGGGACCATATACAACCAGAGAGAAAACTCGATGATGAATACCGAATGGACGCATACTCGCGCGGAATGGCTGTTGATTGACATCGGCCGGCGGACCGGGCACGACGTGTGGGTTGCCGCGGGTGATCGCGACCGCGTCGTCGGCGCGGTACGGCTCGGCGATATCACGCTCGATGCGCTCCCGACAACGCTCCCGGAGCCGGTCCGTCACGGCATGGAGCATATCGACGTGATCTGGTTTCCACGAGGCGAGACGCGACCGACAGCGCTCTTCGAAGTGGAACACTCGACGAGCGTGATCACGGGCATGTTGCGGATGAACGATCTGCTCGTATCGGTCGGACCTGCGCCGGAGGGTTGGGCGTTCCACATCGTCGCGCCGGCGAGGCGTTTCAGCCGGTTCGAGACGGAGCGCGTCCGGCCGACATTCCGCGCGAGTGGACTCGCCGACCGAATCAGCTTCCTCAGTTACGACGAGCTTGCCGACAGACACCGACGCATGAGCCCTGACCGTCGATACTGACGCACAATCTCGCTTATTCGAATCGCCACGCCTGCGCTTCGTCGAGCATGGCGAGGTAGTTCTCTACGGGGATGTA
This sequence comes from uncultured bacterium, assembly GCA_964635955.1. Classification (GTDB taxonomy): domain Bacteria; phylum Latescibacterota; class MWCZ01; order MWCZ01; family MWCZ01; genus CAZWQW01. The sequence continues at coordinate 1,612 of CAZWQW010000152.1, forward strand.
GCTCGCAACGCTACTACCCGATCCAACCGCGAATCGACCGACCTTCGCGCACCGGTCCATGATCTGCTGCGTGCGTTCACGCACCTCCGCCACCGAGCCGCGCGCAAGCGTGTCGATATCCATGCCGCCGAGTGCCGCGATGCGGTCGCCGTAGATGCCGAGGAAGTCCTCAATCGGCAGGATGATGTCCTCGAACGAGTGTTTTCCGTCAATGCGGACATCGTCGATGAGATCAGGCATGAGCGCGACCATGTTGCCGCAGGAATGGAGGAAGTATGGGCGATTATGACGGTGTGCGATTTCGGCGAATCGCTTGTGCCACGGGAGGAAGTATTCGCGGAGATGGTCAGGCTTTATCATGGTGCCGGTTTTGTGGCCCATGTC
>CAZWQW010000152.1:2095-3485 GCA_964635955.1 uncultured bacterium
GCGCCGGGCTCACGTCGCGCCCACCACGACGCGTTACATTCGTGTCCACCGCGAGCGAACGCTTCACGCGTGGGGATGTACCCCGCGTATTGCGTGGTGGCGTGGGCAACGAGCGTGGGGAACGTCGGCGAATCGATCTTCAACTTGAGCTGCCCTTCGACGAACGGCTCGCCCGGTAGTCCGACCACCGCCACGTCGCCGAGCCGCAACGTCTGGATCTCATACGGCTCCGTCCCGCCAGTGCGTTGCCGGAGCATGTCGAGGCTCACATACATCGCCGCGTAGAACCACTCGTGGTCGACGCGAGTGTCCGATGTCATCTGCGGCTCGGGCTGCTCGGCGATGCGCTGTTTCGCCTTACGGAGCGCTTCAGCATCGGGTTCGCGGATGACAAGTGGGATATCGCGCTTGGAAAATGCGAGCTTCGGCGTTTCGCTCGGGAACGTGATCCGCCCAACAGCTTCGGTGGACATCGTGGCAAGACGTTCGCCCATACGCAGGTGATCGGGGACGAAATCCGGTGTAAATGCCGGCCATGGGTTGATGTTCCCACAGCATCCGTTCAGCACGAGCCCCACGCCGCCATGCCGCTCGGTGAGCATCGACGCCCATGCGCCCGGCCAATCGGCACTGATCTGTCCGTGGCGACCCCGTCCGCGGTAGAAAAAGACGTTGACCGGATGACACGTGAAGTGGAGAAGGAACGCGACGCTTCGCATGTGCTCGTCCTGCAACCATACTACGCCGACTTCCGGATCCGTCGGACCCTCGACGTATCGGTAATCCGTCTGACCGAGTGGACGGTCGATGCTGGTATACACCCACGGCATCCCGCAGGTCCCATCACGCCGGATACCGCGACGATTGAACGCGATTCCGTCGACAATCGCCGTATTCCATCCGATGCGCGCCGGCCGGAGTTCCGCATGTGCGCGTACCGCCGCTTCGATTGCGCCGTTGATAGCGCGCTCGGCGAATCCGGGATCGCTCAACCGGAGCCAGTCGAATTCCTCCGGTAGCTCGAAGTCCTTGTCGAGGAGAAAGCCGCGAATCGATGGCGCGGCGTGCGTCTGCGTCGTGTGCACCATGATCGCATCATGCGGAATTCCGCAACGTCGCTCGATTTCCGCGCGGATGTGTTCGGTGTATTGCCGTTCGATAAAGATCGCGTCGAGTTGGATGACGCAGAGCGCGGTTTCGTCGTTTTTCACGACGAGCGCCTTCGCGTACAGCGGATCAAGCACCGATTCCGCCGGCTCCTTGACCGCGACGTTACCGGAAAGCTGCGCACCGGGCTCCGGCGTGATGTCGATCTGCGCCGACCCGGCGAAAAGCGGGAAGCGTGGATTCATGCGGAGAACTCCTCTTGTGTATCGTCGGCCCGGGTAAT
>CAZWQW010000153.1:0-3449 GCA_964635955.1 uncultured bacterium
GGTTCTTCTCCGCTGTGATCAGATCGATCAGTTGTCCCCGTCGCACGACAAGTTCCCGAATATGGGAGCGTTGTTCGTCGTCCGGCGTGCTGAGGTGGACGTTGATCTTGGCACCGAACTCTGCGATGATGGCGGCGTCGATACGGTCAGTTTTCGCGAGGGTGCCGGTTGCGCGCGCGAAGTCGCGGACCTGTCGTGGGTTGACCACCGCGACGGCGAGCCCGGCGTTCAGCAGTGCCGCGGCCAAGGGAGCTTCGAGCCCACCAGTGGCTTCGAACACCACTCGGTCAGGTTGGAGCTCACTGATGCGCTTCACAAGGGTCTCCGTTGCGCACTGATGCGTCTCGCTGGACCAACGTTCTCCGGTGGGATGTACCGCGACGTCGAACCGGTTCTTGCTGATGTCGATACCTACTGCGATCATTGGAATACCTCCGTGGCGGCCCGGCCTTGCGATACGGACTCACGTCATGCGCAGTCCTGACACCTGTTCGGGCTCTTCGCGGAAACAGCACCGCCGATCCAGCTACATTACGGCTTCGAAAGCCTCGGGGCGTACGATCTGGCGGCGCTGACGAGGAGGCTGCGTGCGCAGCCTCCTCTTTTGTCAATGCGATAGGAAGAAAGATACAAGGGGCGTATCGCCATACGCCCTTACACACGCTACACACCGACGACTACGGTAGGGCGCGAGGCACGCCTCGCCCAAACGCTATGGTCGAGCGTGCGCGATAGATATGTCGATCGAGTCCGCCCGGCGACTGAGGTCGCGGGTTGTTGTTGCGAAGGCAGGCTGCGAACTCTCGCTGACGCTCGAGTTCGCCGTGCATCGTGAACAAGCAACTCGTCGACCGGCATTCGCTCCATTCCTTCCCGTTATCAATGATATCCGTCTGAGAAGATAGGTTTGTTCATTCTGCATCGTTGAACCCACCATATTGCATTTTCCTAAAAAGCATGTATACTGTGGGTTAGGGGCTGATCGAGTAATCATGTAATGCCATTCCTTCCGAACGCGCGAGCACATATCAGATACACCGCCTGATCGGCGTACGCGGGTTTCAACATGGGGGAAACCGCAATGATTCAACGATTGAGATTCGTCGGGGTACTCGCCGCACTGTTTGTCGCAGTACCTGCCTTTGCACAGATCGAAATCCCAGATGGCACCGTTATCGACAAGTCGGTTACGTGGAGAGCAGCGGATTCGCCGTTTACCCTTATGGGTTCATTGACGATCGGCGCCGGAGCGATACTCATTATCGAACCCGGAGTCACTGTACGATGCGATTCCAGAGAGCCGATTGTCGTGGAAGGCTCTCTGCAAGCCGTCGGAACATCGGCAATCGGCGACAGCATCAAGTTTCTACGCAGTTTCAGAAACACGATGGGCTGGGGCGGTATCAGCTTCGTTGGTGAAGGAGAAAGCAACCTCGCGTTCGTACGCATCTCCGATGTAAACGCACCGTCGACCGAACCTCTCGGTGGTGCGATACGGGTAATCAACAAATTCGCAACGGTAAATCTGACCGACTGTGTCTTGAGCGATAACATCGCGTATACATACGGCGGCGCGATCGGCGTTAATATGGGCAGTGTCACGATGACCCGATGCATCATCGCGCGGAACTCGACCATCGGCAAGGACGGATGCGCGGTGAACATTGAAGCCGGTATCGTCGACATACTCAATTGCACGCTCGTTGGGAATCCGTCTGGAGGCATCCGCGTAACTGGAGGCGTTGAGGAAGGTGCAGTAACGCTCGTAAACACGATCGTCTGGCAAGGGAAGGAACAGGTTGTTATCGCCGCTTCAGTTAAAGTAATAGCGAATTATTGTATTATTTACGGCACGCTACCGCCATTCGTTGAAGGCGTGTACAACCGTTCGGTCGATCCACTTTTCGTAGACCTTGTTGGCGGGGACTACAACCTCACGGCGTCGTCACCGTGTATCGATATGGGAAGCACGAAAACGCCGCTTGATCCCGACGGTACACGCACTGATATCGGAGCGCGGTTCTTTGACCAGCGAACACTGATGGTTCTCACGCTTCCTGATATGGACAGGTGGCTCGGCGACCAGATCGCGCTTCCGCTCGTTGGAACGATATCGAACGCGTACAGCCTCCAAATCGCTGTTCTGTTTGACCCAACGGTTCTCGATCCGCCGGATAACGATACGATTCTCGACACGCTTCTCATGTCCACGGCGTTTGATCAGACAACCGATCCCATCGTCCGCGCGAATATTGTCGCGGATACGCTGTTCCTCGCGATTTCGTCGAGTGAGCCGGTCAGTGTTACTGACGGACTTATAGCACGGTTCGCGTTCGACGCGGTTGGAATTGGCGATTTCGCGCTCGCGTTTGTTCCAGAACTGACACGGGTAAACGAAGCACTTCCGATCCTCAATAACGGATGGATGACTGTTACACCGATCCCGTACGGCGACGTAACCGGTGACCAAACCGTGAGCCCGCTCGATGCCGCGAGAATCCTGCAATACATCGTGCGTATCGTGGCGAACTTGAATCATTTCCTCGCCGATGTATCTGGGAATGGCGAGACAACGGCGTATGACGGTGCGTTGATCCTCTACCAGACGGTGAATCCGTCATACCTGTTCCCCGTCCAAGGCGGACCGTTGCTCAAGCCCGCTTCGCAACCCGGTATCTCGTGGACCGAATCCGATGGCGCATGGGCACTTTACAGCACAGGTGGCGAAGGACCGATCGGCGCGGATATCACGATGCGCTTGCCCGAATCCGCGACAATCTCAAGCGACGCGTCGTTGGCGTATTCGCGCGATGGCGAGCTTGTGACGATTGCGGTCGCGGCGTTCGCGAATGAGTCGGAGTTGTTCCGTGTAACCGGTGTTTCAGCTGTTCCTCACATCGTGTCGGCACGGGTGAACGATATACCCGCGATTACTGCGGTGCCTCTGGTGTTCGATCTGCGACAGAACGCACCGAATCCGTTCAATCCGCGAACCGCACTGCGCTTCAGCATCCCTGAAGCTGGTGTGGTACAGTTGGCCATTTACGATGTAAACGGCCGCCTCGTGCGTACACTCGTCGACGGGAATCGCGTGGCGGGGGTGCACGAGGTAACGTGGGACGGAATGGACGATGCGGGTCGCGCCGTAGCGAGCGGTGTATATGTGTGCCGTCTCACGAACCAGCGCGAAGCGATGGTTCGCCGGATGACGTTGGTGAGGTAAGGCGCACCGCGAAGGAGCGAAGGCGAAAGAATGTAAGGGGGGCGCACCGCCGTGCGCCCTCACTGCGCGTCTCCTCGCGTTCCGCTCGGAGACGTGGGGTGAAGACACGCAGTGTCTCCGCCCTAACGAACTCAGCGCTCCGGCGCTGAGTTCGCGCGTTCTATCCATGCCGGCCAGACACCACGGTGCTCGATTCCACGCTCCGTCCAGCGGAGGTATCCCGCCA
>CAZWQW010000154.1:0-3390 GCA_964635955.1 uncultured bacterium
TCGGCTGTTGGAACGGGCGCGTATTTCTCGAATAGCTCGAAATCCCGTTCCGACTTGATGAGATGCTCGGTCTCCCACGTGGTGATATCGTTACTCGCGCGCTCCATCGTCAGGTCGCCACCCGGAGTATGAATCACCGATTTCCAGTGTCGGACGCCGTCGCTGTCCGTCGTTACGGGACCCGATACATCGTTCCAACTCGCACGATCAGTATCGCTGTAGGTCTCGCGTGGACCGGTATAGATCACCGTGTCCATGCCGAACCGTTCGTATGCCTGCCACTGGTCAATCCCGCCAAGGTACCGTTTGAGGTAGTACGCCATCCAGCCGTGGACCTGCACAGGAAGGCGATCGGGTTTTTCGTTATGAATTGCGGCGAGGAGTCGTTCGCGTGATGTCATTATTCGAATCTCCGAGGAAGAGGGCTTGTTCGTACCAATGTGCAAACGGTATAACGACCGCTACGAAGGGGCAAGATAGTCCCCCTTCCCGGTTGACCGGCTGTTCAGTATCGTACCAGCCATCTAAATCCGACGACACCACTTCACGGAGACCACTCGATGACGCACCTCGAACGTTTCTACGGCATTTTGCGATACCAGCCTGTCGATCGACCGCCGTGGTGGCCAACCGGTGGCTGGTCACAGACAATGAAGCGATGGCACGAAGAAGGCCTCCCGGAAGGTGTGTCGCTCAAGGATTACTTCGGCGCTGAGGAAACGGTCGGTGTCGGCGTGTATTACGGCCCGTGGCCGATGTTCCCGCTCGAGACGCTTGAGGAATACGACGACAAACGACTCATGCGGAATCACGAGGGGATACTCATGGAGGTGTACGTCAGCGACACCGACCGGTCCATGCCGCACTTCATCGATTTCCCTGTGAAAAACCGCGCGGACTACCGCCGACTCCTGAAACCGCGACTGTGCGGCGCTGCAGACGATCGTCTTCCGCAGAACTGGGACGCCAAGGTCGCAGGCTGGAAACAGCGCACCGATCCGTTGTGCCTGTTCGCGGATCGATGGGGCGGTTTTTTTGGTCCACTTCGCAATATGATGGGGCTTGAAAACCTCATCTACGCCTTCTACGATGATCCCGCGCTTGTCGAGGAAATGATGGACGACATTGCGGATAACGTCATACGCGTAACCGACAGGATTCTCCGGGACATAGACATCGATTACTTCGCGTTTTGGGAAGATATGGGCATGAAGACGGGACCACTCCTCAGTCCCACCTTTTTCGACCGATATATGGTTCCGCGGTATCGTCGAGTCGTCGATTTCCTTCGCGCACGAGGCGTCGAGTTCATCTTCGTCGATTCAGACGGAAACGTGCGAGACCTCATCCCACTCTGGCTGAAGGCGGGCGTCAACGGTCTCTGGCCGTGCGAGATTGCGTCAGCGATGGAGCCGGCGCCGCTCAAAGCGGAGTTCGGCCGCGATCTCCTCCTCTTCGGTGGTATCGACAAGCGCGCGCTCAGCGCCGGACCGGCGGCAATCGACGCGGAACTCGCGAAGGTGCCGAGTCTGGTCAGCAGCGGTGGATACGTCCCCATGGTCGACCACGGCTGTCCACCGGATATCTCGTGGGCGAACTATTGCTACTACATGGAAGCTCTGTTGCGTGCGCTCGAGCGCGGGTAATTCGATTCGAAGCGTCTGTTCGAGTATCCACAACGTCGTTACCTGTTGTAACTACATGCCCTTATCGATGCGCGGGCGGCGTCGCCCTGCGAACCGTGTTATTCAACACTTGCCATTTCTGTTTCTCGTTTTATATTCTAACGACAATAAATGATTGCACAGTCATACCGGCGGTCTGTGCAGTCAGGGAGGGGCACTGCTGGAAGGCCCGGCGATGCCCCTCCAGTCGTTAACCTCTTTCACACCGATCTATCTCCGTTTCCCCGCGAAACCTCCCGTTCTACATTTCCTCCACGATGTGTCACGACCCGTATTCGTTGGAGGAGCCATGCCCGAATTCACCCCATACCAGATTCAACCGCATCTACGGCGTCGGTACGACGCAATCTCGCGCAAACTGGCCGTAAATGCCTCATCGATCGATGCGTGGCGATTCTGGCACGCGGAGCTGCTCGCGAAACTCAAAGAACTGACCGGCTACGCCACCATGGTACGTACAGATCTCAACCCGCAGATTACCGAAGAGCGGCAGTTCGACGGCTACATCCGGCAGCGGGTCGAGATCTCTACCGAACCCGACGTCGTCATGCCGTTCTATGTGCTGATCCCGACTGCGGCATCCGGACCATTCCCCGCAGTGCTGACTCCGCATGGCCACTCGAGCGGCGGCAAATACGCGGTTGTGAATGAGCGTATAAACGATGCGGTGGCGAAAACGATCGACGATCACAACTACGACTACGGTGTCCAATTCGTCCGCGCCGGATTCATCGTGTTCGCACCGGATGCGCGCGGGTTCGGCGAACGTCAGGAAGTCGCCGCAAGTCGAAGCGGCATCCTCGCATCGTCGTGTCGCGAGATCAACAACATGGCCTACCCGCTCGGGCAGACCGTCACCGGCATGTGGGCGTGGGATCTCCACCGTCTGATCGACTACGTCGAGACGCGCGACGACGCGGATGCGACGCGACTCGGTTGCGCCGGACTCTCCGGCGGTGGGTTGCAGACGTTGTGGGCAACCGCACTGGATGATCGTATCCGCGCGGCGGTAGTCAGCGGGTACCTCTACGGATACAAGGAGTCGCTCCTCGATCTCCACGGTAATTGCTCGTGCAACTACGTGCCACACCTGTACGAGTACGCCGACATGGGTGATATTGCCGCACTGATTGCGCCGCGGCCGTTGCTTGTGGAAACCGGCGATGAGGATCCGCTCAATGGCGCGAGCGGGCTTGGTAACGTGTATCCGCAGGTAGAAATGGCACGGAGCGCGTACCGGTTACTCGGCGCGGAGGATAAGCTCGTACACGATGTCTTCCACGGACCGCACCGTTGGAACGGAGTCGAAGCGATTCCGTTCATGCAGCGTCATTTGAGACTATGAGCTGCGTGAACGTCCGATACGCAGGACGTACGCGGCAAGTGCGATCAGCGCGGTAATACCGACGACTTCTGCTATGGCGGATGAAACTCCGACCGTCCAGTCGTAGTGCAGGTAGATCACGACCGCGAGAACGACACCCATGATCGCTTCGCCAGCGATGAGTCCGGAGCTGAGCAATACTCCGCGATCAGTTGCATCCTCGGGCTGTACACCGGGCGAAGCGGCATCGTTCGCGCGTTTCCGTTCGACGAGCGTTCGCACGACGCCACCGAGGAGAATCGGTACGGCGAGCGTTATCGGGAGATAGATGCCGACCGCGAGTGGCATAACGTGCAGTCGGAACGCCGATCCGGCACGTTT
>CAZWQW010000155.1:0-3285 GCA_964635955.1 uncultured bacterium
GAAACTCGCGCACAATCGTTCCATTCTGCACGACCTCGACGCGGGTCAAGCCGAACGTCGACACCGCCTCGACCGTTACCTCGGCGGTTTCTCCGCAATTCACCTCATCGCCGGGCTCTGCACCGTTCACTGTCAACAAGAGCAGCGGACCGTTCGTTGCGATCGTCGCGCCACGACGAAACGCCTCGGCGATATTCGGCCATGTGAGCGATTCGGCCCGTGTGTACGTCCGAGCGGCTCCCGGCTGTAACGCCGCCTGATCGACATACGCGTCGGTCGACGCACACACTCCGACACGGAATCCGGCACTCACCATGCGCTCGTAATCGCGGAGTTTCGACGCCGTGTTTCCGGTGCCGTCCGTGCAGAGGATGTCGAACGGCGCGCTCTGACCGAGCGCCACATCCACCGGCCATTCGCGACCAGCCAACAGGTATCGCGGATTCGCCAGATCGATGAGCGTGCTATCCGGACGAAGGCGGTCGTGCGGATGCGCGTATGCGATTGCTCCGCCTGTTTCGGCGAGCTCCTTGGCCGCGTCGAGGTTCATCGGCCACGGAACAAGCTGCATCGGGAATCCGTCGGTTGGAACAGTTCGCGCGTTGACTGTGTAGACGTGCCCGTGAAAATCACTGACGAGCTCGAGCCCGATCTCGCCAATAAACCCATCTTCGTCCCAACCGACGGGATTGTCGATGAAGGCGCGCGCTTCTTTCTCTTCACCCTTGAACGACAGCCACTGCATTCCCTCGGCGCGAGATATCGCCATGACATCGGCCGGTGTCATCTGTGGATGCAGCGTGTGGCGGTGGAAGAACAGGTGAATGTGCGCGTCACCTGCATACCACCCGGCATCCGGCATGGATTTGAGGAGTGGCGGACTGAATGCGAGCTCCGTCACTGCGCCGGGGAGAACGTCAACCGTCCGGCGAATCGGTGTGCGCTCAAATCCCTTCACCACGATGATCTCTGCTGGACCCGGTGGTAGCGCAACTTCGAACGCTTCACCGAGCGCGTGAAACGATCCATCGAGGCGTCGGTAGTTCTCATCGGGCTGGTACCGTTTCCCGTCGGAGCCGATAGCAATGACGCGTGCGTAGTTGTCCAATCGGGCGTCGATCACGACGATTCCGCGAACGACACCCCATCCGTCGGGAATAGCCGTTTCGGCGAGCGCGAGTCGGACTGCGTCGACTTCGTAGACGCCGTCGGTTTCGACGCCGCCGTCGCGAACGAACGCGATCTCACACGCCGCAGTTTCCGCGGGCGGCTCCAGCCGATGCCATGCGTGCACCCAACCTTCGGTGCCTATCGCACGCGTCCGTCGCTCATACACACCGCAACGATCGCCGGCGTGATCGTACCACACGATACGCACGCCGACGAAATCCGCATGTGTGGACCAGTGCCACGGTTCGCTTCCGACTATCCGCGTCTGGTATTCGAGCCGATATCGCATACCGCCGCGTAAGGAGATTCGCGCCGATGTCCACTGTTCCGCCGCGGAACCGGCGGCGAGCCGAATTGCGCGAGTGCCCTCGTACGCGTCGGTCGACCATGCTGTTTCGACCCGTTCGGCGGGACCGGAATAGATCCATCCGGTCGGACCGCCGTTCGGACCAGCTTGGTCGAATCCACCGTTGAGTACGAGGTTATCCATTGCGTAAACCTCCGTTGCTGTCGCTCCGAAGATGATCATTGCGAAGGCGGCGATTGCTGATACCACGTGAAGTGCCATATGAGCCTCTCGGACGAGATTTTTTTTCCGCGTACGCGACGAATTGCTTCACTATGACTATGCCGATGAATGATGTATACACAATGTAGTATGTACGTTTTCTCGCGTTTTGCACCTACCCGTTGTCAAGATAACCGCTTCTCACCAATTTTGATCATCTTTACTACGAAGGAGAATACAAAGAAGGTTTACCGATAATCGGAGGCATTGATGAACGTAAGTGTAGTTGGCACGGGATACGTAGGACTTGTGGTCGGGGCGTGTCTCGCAGATACGGGTCACATTGTCACGTGCGTCGACAAAGTGCAGGCGAAGATCGACCGTTTGAATGCGGGCGAAATCCCAATCTACGAGCCGGGACTTGAAGAGCTCGTCCGGATCAATCACAAGGCGAATCGGCTCGTGTTTACGACGGATCTCGATGCGGCGGTGCGAAATTCGCTCGTGAACTTCATCGCGGTGGGTACGCCACAAGGTGAAGATGGTTCGGCGGATCTGGCGAATGTCCTCGCCGTTGCCCGCGCGATCGGTCGCGCGATGGAGACAACGGACAACGACAGTCGGTACAAGATCATCGTGAACAAGAGTACGGTGCCCGTGGGGACGGCGTATAAGGTGGCCGAAGCGGTCCGCGCGGAAACGAGCAACCCGTTCGACGTGGTGAGCAATCCGGAGTTTCTGAAGGAAGGCGCGGCGGTCAACGACTTCATGCATCCCGACCGCGTCGTGATCGGCGTCGATGATCCGCGCGTCGCTGAGATCATGAAGGAGCTTTATTCGCCGTTCGTCCGTACTGGGAATCCGATCATGGTCATGGATGTGGCGAGTGCCGAGATGACCAAATACGCGGCAAACACCATGCTCGCTGTGCGTATTTCGTTCATGAACGAGATCGCGAATCTGTGCGAGCGCGTCGGTGCTGATGCCGACCTCGTCCGTCGCGGAATCGGTGCGGACAAACGCATCGGACCGTCGTTTCTCTTTCCGGGTATCGGTTACGGTGGTTCATGCTTTCCGAAGGATGTCACCGCGCTCGTCCGCACGGGTCAGGAATACGGATGCGCGATGGAGATCGTCGAGGCTGCGCACCGGGTGAATCAACGGCAAAAGACGGTGTTGGTGACGAAAATCCTCGCGAAATACGGTGACGATCTCACGGGTAAGCGTTTCGCTATCTGGGGGCTCGCGTTCAAGGCGAAAACCGACGATATGCGTGAAGCGCCCGCCGTAGATATCGTGAACGCGCTCCTCGAACACGGCGCGGAGGTGTTTGCACACGATCCGGCGGCGCAGCGTGAAGCGCGAGCGATCTGGGGTGATCGTATCGATGTTGGTGACGAACGGTACGCGGTGCTCGACGGTGCCGATGCGTTAGTCGTCTGCACCGACTGGAACGAGTTCCGCGAGCCCGATTTCAGCGAGTTGTTGAATCGCTTGAGGGAGCCTGTGGTCTTCGATGGGAGGAATCTGTACGATCCGGCCGCGATGTCACGCCGCGGCTTCGAGTACCACTGTGTCGGCAGGGCGGCGAACTCTCGCTGACGCTC
>CAZWQW010000156.1:0-3273 GCA_964635955.1 uncultured bacterium
AGTACGCGTCGTAACCTTTCAGCGCTTCATCGGCGAAAAATCCGCTTGGGACAGACTCGAGCGCATAGAGTCGTAAAAACGCTGCGAGGACAATAATAGCGGTGAGGTACCACGGAAAGTGGCGATCAATTGACGTATTTTCCGAAATGACGGATACACAGGGGACATTGTCGCCTAATAATGACATAAACGAGTCTTCCGTTGACGTTTTATCTTCATTGATCAAGCATCGACTGGCGTAATACGGGCAAACTCGAGTTTTCCAGAAGAGATCCCATTGACCGAAGAACGTAATAGGCAGGTTCTCCGTTGTTGTAATCGACTCTTCGAATGATTTGGAAATCGTTCTTTAAGTCCGGAACGAAATCATCCGGAGTCACGATAGCGAGACTTCCGCTATCTGATGCGGACTCAGCGAGTACGCGGTCTTCGGAACAGATGCGGTACCGTCCGAAGGTTAAGTCGGTGATCCGTACAAGGTATCCACTTTTAGGTAACGGTAAAGAACGCATTATCGTCTGCGCGTCACGAGGAGGGTACCCGGTGTGAAATAGTGTATGCATATACGCTGACCAGATTCCCGCGCTTACGTATACTCTGCTCGACGTATCGACTTGTGCAACATCGAAAGCTTCGGCAACGCCGTATTGCCATTCTTTTTGAACGTGTTTTGGTTGATAAACGAAGTAAAAATACGTCGAAGTAGCAACACTTGCGACGATAACCAAGACGACGGTCGATATCGCCCATGTTCTACGCGTTGTACGTAATCTTCTAAGCGTACGAAAGAGACCGAATCCGGAGATCAATGTAAAGAGTAAGGGACCGGTTGTAAGACGTAACAGGTACCCGGCACCTTGATACGATAGCGACGTTGCTATTGGATAAATCGCCAACCAGAGAACGAACAACCAGTATTCAGCCTTCCATGATCGAATCATCAATATCGCGCCGATAGGTAGCGTAACTACCTCAAAGTATTGCATCGGGGTGAGACCGGGAGCGAGAATCATTTGGGACCAAGTTCCGTGTTGGTTGCCCAAAACAAACAAAAAGCCGGGACTGAGGTTATACCAATAGTTCCCGATCCATGTCGATAATCCACCCCTAAGGAGATTACTCTGGTGTTCCATTCCGATCGGTGATAGCCAATACGAAGCGAGGAATGCAAGGATGGCGACGAAGATCGCGGCACCGATCGCGAATTGTTTCCAGTCACGCCGAACATTGGGCCAGAAAACCGCTACCAATCCGATTACCAGAAAGGGAACAAAACCGCGTGCGCCGTGATAGGTGTAGAGCGAAACACCAAAAAATAGTCCGGCCCAAACGTAATAATCCGGTTTCTTTCGAGCTCGTAAGACACACCACAGTCCAATAATCACGAAAAGCGGTAGCAGCATTGCTCGAAACGAGACACGCGTAAGGGTGACGTGCCATGGGTTCACGGCAAGGAGAAACGCAACGAGAAGAGCGGTCCGCTTGTCTTGAAAAAACTCCATTGCGAAGTGATAGACCATCAGTACCGTTAGAACGCCTACGATTGCCATCGGTAGCCGAACTGCGGCTACGTTTAGCCCGAATATCCAAATCGATATTGCCGCAAAATAGCGATGAAGCGCTTCATTATATACGTTGTTTGATCGAGCAAATACCGGTAAAAAATCCCCATAATGATCCGCGCCTGTATGCAGGATGCAATACGCGTCGTATCCGATTATCGCTTCATCGTTATGGAAGCCGTTGGGGATGGTGCCGAGGAAGGGGATGCGCGCGAGCGCTGCGAGGAGCACGATCGCGGCGAGATACCAGCGCGTGTGCGTGCCACTGGTTACGGCGACCCAGTCGATGAGCGAGAAGCGACCGCGCGTTTTACGCGCCGATGCTGAGTCCGTTTCGGACGGAATCGATGTCTCGTGCGCGCTATTCGACATCCGATACCCTCACTCGAGTCGAACGGGTTCTTCGCCTACCACCACATCAGACCTCGGGGCGCGACTCCCCTCGCGCCCCGAGCCCGACGTCGATTACTTCCCGTCGAAGAGATACGCGATCAGCGTATCCAGCTCTGCAAAGTCGGGAATCAGCAGATCACATCCGGCCTTCACAAGACGCGGACGCTTGTCCATGTTCCAGCCGTGTCCGGTGACCTCATCCGACGCGACGCCGAGAGCGATGCCACCGTTCGACTTCGCATTCCGGATTTCCACCGGACCATCGCCGACGACCAGAAGCTCTGATCCGTGCAGATCGTTCTGCGCGATGATCTCCTTGATCACCTTGTCCTTCGAATACTCCTCGACGTTGCCGATTGCGCCCCAGATGCCACCTTCGGCCCACTGCGCGATCTCGCACGCGCCGCTTTCGTTCCGCACGTCATCGCGATCAGTTCCGCTGGCGATATACACCTTCACACCGCGATCGAACAGCGCTTTGACGAACTCGCGCGAGCCTTTTACCGTCACGTCTTCGAGCGTCTTCTCGCCGCGCCGAAGTGCAGCAAGGCGCTCATTCACCGGCTTCATGAGCGCTTCGTTGTAGATCGCCTTGTAGCCCTTCGCGTCGAGGATCTTGTCTTCCGGCACGTTACCGAACTCACGCACCATCTCGACGAGATGCTCCATCTGGAGAATCGTCTGGATGCCCGTAGATTCGTCGATGTACTCGCGACACGCCTCGACGATCTCCGGTGTGGCGGGCTTGTCGCCGCGGATGGCGTCGACCATCACCGGCAACATGATCTCCGGCCAGCCTTCGCGGAGGATGCTCACCGTTCCATCGAAGTCAAACACAGCGTGCTTGATGTTTCCGCGCTGGAAATCGCTATTGAGTACTTCGATCTGTGTACCGGGTAGAAACGTCTGCTTCTCCGGAACCGGATATACCTTGTCAACGCGTGTTTCGGGATTGTCCTGCCTGCTCATTCATCACTCCAGATGGTTTTGGGCGGTCGCCGTGTATCGAGTTCTTCTGAATCCGCGACAACGCGCGCGGACCCCTAATTATCCGAATTCCTCGCTCAGTAATCAAGCAGTGACGTGAGTGGTATCGGACCGTTCGGCATCGTTACGGTATGATGAATACCCCGCACTCGCGAGACTCAAATGCCTGCGCATTCCCATGCGTCATCGCTGGGCTCTATCCATCCGGCCCAAATACGTACAGAACGCCTTCGGAAACCAATGTGAGATAGTCGCGAGTATCACGACCCATGTGGATTACGGTTCCACGGCGTACGCGGTCCATACCACCGCCCCAGACACGGCTCAGTTC
>CAZWQW010000157.1:0-3236 GCA_964635955.1 uncultured bacterium
GCCGGTCGCGCGATTTGTGATGGGCGAACCCTCCGCTACGCTATGGGTTCGTTAAGGCGAAGCGGCGAATGCCTCATCGACCGGGATGTGGCTGCGAATGTAGCGTTTGTGGCGACCTAGGCCGCACGGCGAAACGAACGGTACAATTGAAGGCGCGTGGCACGGCGTTTACGCCTACGTTGCGTTTGCGTTCGTCGCTATCGAGTGTACCGTCGATTTCGCGCAGGTTGAAATTGCACCACGAAACCAAAGTACCGCAGGATAAACGATATGTGAGAGGGTACCCGATGGTTGAGGGCAAGGCACGCCTCACGCCCTACTCGTCGCTAAATCCGCAGCCGTACCCCGGGCGAAGACGCTTTGCGTCTTCGCCTTAACGAACTCAGCGCTCCGTGCTGAGTTCGCCGCGCTGAGTTCGCGCAACTGCTGCACAGAATAGACCACGAACGTTTTTCTCCGCCTATTCCTAAGCCTCTCCCTTCAACAATCCCGCCTCCGATCAAGTGGCGGTTCGTCATGAGTTTCGCCACGTTGGCACGCAATGTGTATCTCTTTGTTACCAGTGTAAAATTATCGCGTCGTTTGACGTTTGATGCTGCGTATCGTTTTCTGGACACTATCAAGATGGTATCAATCCTCATCATAGACGACGAACCGGGCGCTCGCACCTTGCTTGCCATGGCGCTGAACGCGTCCGGCACGCAGGTGAAGACCGCAGCGACCGCAACCGAGGCTCGCGCCGTCGCCGAATCCGCTGCGTTCGATTGGATCATCTGCGACGTGAAGCTGCCCGATGGGAATGGGCTGGACCTCGCAGAAGATCTACGCGAGATCCAACCGAATGCGCGAATCGTAGTGATCAGCGCAGTGGTGAGCGAAGACGAGGTCGCTCGGGTGCCTTCGGTGGTTGCGTACTGGCACAAGCCGTTTGACCCGCTCGCCATGCGTAACTACATCCTCAACGACGAGCGGCCTACGGCTGGCTCATCGGGGTTGCGCTCGCGCCAGTTCTTCCTGTAATCGCTTCGCTTCTCGCGCAGCGGCTTCGGCGAAGTCCTCGCCGGACGATGCGAAGAGGATACTGCGCGATGCGTTGATCAACGCGCCACCCCCACCCTCCCATGCACCGTTTCGCACGCTTGCCTCCAAGTCGCCACCTTGTGCCCCGATCCCCGGGATGAGTAGGACGTTGTCCGGCGCAAGATGTCGCACGACGCCAACGTGCTCAGCCTTCGTCGCACCCACAACGAGTCCGCACGTCCCCTCCCATTGAGCGACGAGCCGCGCGACTCGGTGAAAGAGCGGTTCGTTCGCGTCATCAGCGATGCGCGCGAACTGTAGCTCACCCGCCGAAGCGTTCGACGTCAAACACAGAACGATCGCTGCCTTCCCCGGATGCGTCGCGAAGGGCTTCACGGCATCCCATCCCATGTACGGATTCACGGTGACCGCGTCGACACCGAGCACGTCATAGTATGCTTCGGCATACCGTTCCGCGGTGTTGCCAATATCGCCGCGTTTCGCGTCGAGAATGACGGGAATGTCTGATGGCACCGCGTCACACACATCACTCAGCGCCGACCAGCCGTCGCGCCCCAACGTCTCGAAGAACGCGATATTCGGCTTGAACGTCGCAGCGAAAGGCGCCGTCGCTTCGATAATCCGTTGGCAGAACGCAACAAGACCTTTTGCGTCTTTCGAAATCCCCCGCGGCATACGTTCGAGCACCGGATCGAGGCCGACGCAGAGCCATGAATCACGTTCGGCGGCGGCGCGTTTCAACTTGGTGAGAAAATCGGTCGGCATATGGTTCACTATCTCCTCTGGTACCGGAGGTCGGTTATCACAATTTGTGCCGTTCGAAGAGCGTTTCGAGGTAACGTGACTTTACCTGCCGCGACGCGAGCACCCGCTTGATCGGCGGTGCATTCAAGATCACACCGAATACCGCAGCAAGCGCGCGATGACTCCACAGCACGCGGTTATCGAAGATAAGGTGCTGGAGTTGCCCGCGCTCGATCGCCGCCATGACGATGCGGTGTATTGAGTCGACCGGTGTGATGACGCGTTCCGGTCGCTCGGTAAGTCGTAACGCGCCGATGCGGCACTCGTGCACGCATACGCCACATCCGAGACACTTGTCGACATCTACGACGGCGCGGCGAAGCTTCGGCCGGCGCGGATCGTTCGCCGACACGAGTGATATCGCACCGACGGGACACGCGTTGACGCAAAGTCCGCAGCCGTTACAGTCGCTTGCATCGACTGCCGGCAGGTAGTTTGTCGTCTCGATGGGGTGGAGTGATGTGAAGCGCCGATGAGCGACCATCGCCTCGCAGCAGCAGCCACAACAGTTGCAGATGAATCCGACATCTCGTTTGGCGTTTGTCCCGAATTGCACGAGACGGTAATCATACGCCGTCGCGAGCAGATCGAGACATTCCGCAGCATCGATCGAGCGTGCGTTTCCGTGGCGAGCAAGTGAGGCCGCGACGTTGTTGAACGTCATGCAGATGTCCATCGGCGCGTCGCAAGCGGTTCCGGCGTGCGACGCCTTGTGCCGACAATAGCACATGCCGACGGCAATATGCGTTGCGGTGCGAATGACTTCGCTTGCGCGCTCGTAATCGAGCACGTGGATCATCGTGTCCGATGCGCGTCGTGCGTTCTCTTCGTCGATAGCCAGCTCATTGACAAACGCTCTACCGGGTTGTGTCTCTTGGCTGAATAGATCTCGGATGAAGTCGTCTTCAACGGTGATGTATTCGTGGAAGAGTTCGCTGAGGAGTCGCTGATCGATATCGTCACGCACCCGCATGAGCGAAAACTCGAAAAATCCCGCCATGGGTGGAGGAAGGACATACTCGGTTTCGCCGTCGTCGCGGTCCACGTCGACAAGCATCGCGCGTCGGGCGAGTTCATCGAGAAATACCCGCGCTTCGGATTCACTCATGCGCCAAATCGACGCGGCTTTCGCCGCCGTGAACGGTTTGATCGGCATGAGCGCCGCCAATTCAGCTTCCCGTTCGCTGAGGAGCATCCCGAGGATCTGCTCAAGCAGCTTCGACGGCGGAGCACCTTGCGGAAAGCGGTTGAGTCGCTCTGTAAGGCGATCGTACGCGGTTTTGACGGTATTGTGCGCCATTGACGCGCTCCGGGGAAATACCTTTTGGTTTCGCAGGTTTACTGTACGTTCGGTATTCGGTTGCGCAGTGCAAACCCGGCGAACTCGAGCA
>CAZWQW010000158.1:0-3186 GCA_964635955.1 uncultured bacterium
CAGCGCGAAGCGATGGTTCGCCGGATGGTGCTGGTGCGGTAGGAGGTCGGGTGCGCAGACGCGGTACGTCTTCGTCCAATCGAACCCGTAGCGAAGCGAAGGGTTCGCGGTGGACTTTGCATTCGCAGCCCGCGACTTCAATCGCCGGGTATCCTTTTTGTCCGAGCGATGCGTGCCTCCAACCCTACACGACACCACCCGCGTCTCCTCACGTTCCACTCGGAGAAGTGGGGCGAAGCGACGTGCGTCGCTTCGCCTTAACGAACACGAAGCGCAGCGAAGTGTTCGCATAACGAACACGGACGTCAGTCCGCGTTCGCCCAACTAAAGCTTTCAACCGATCGCATTGCCGCGTGTCGTGTTATTCCGTATAGTTGCCGTTAATCTCTGGTCCACGCGATCGTGCTTCTCCTGATCCAAGGAGAAATGCAGTGCCTCTCCAACGTGCAACTTTCCGTCTCGGCGTTATCCTCTGCGCGTTGTGCGCCCTCCCTTCTCACGCAGCCGATGAGATATATCGGTGCGCAAGGGATTTTGATAACGTCCTCGGTAGTTATCTCTGGCTCAATGATGGTGTATGGACGAACTACGGATCGGAGTATCGACCGCAAGATTGGCATTACGTCGATGCAGACGAAGTGTTGACGAACTACAATGAAGCGGAATACATCAGAACATGGTGGGAGGGAGCATGCAGCGTCCAGCTTGCCGATGCTGACGATGCGGAATACCGTCTCTGGATTTGGGCGCGGGATGATTCGGAGCGGGATATGAGAATATCAGTATCGACGAGTCTCGATCCGACATCTCGTATTGCAGCACACGAAGATCGGGAAGGATGGTACGATTGCGGAGTTGTGAGTCTCAAACGTTCTGTGAAGATCAATGTGCAAAGGTTCGACACTGATCATCCAACGGCATGGTCGCTCGTCCGAGCGATTTACCT
The DNA here is from genome assembly GCA_964635955.1 of uncultured bacterium. Lineage (GTDB taxonomy): Bacteria > Latescibacterota > MWCZ01 > MWCZ01 > MWCZ01 > CAZWQW01. Next base: position 947 of record CAZWQW010000158.1, read on the forward strand.
CACGAAGGATACAACGTCCGTTCCGCCGACTTTCGACGCCGAACCGAGGTCCATTCCGACGACGCTTGGCGACTACACGTATAGATTGCCCAACCGCGTCGACCGAGACTGGGTTCTCCAATGGCAACACACGCGAACCCCGGGAACGTGGATTGTAGCGAGTCCCGATTCACTCTCACGACTCCGTGAAGCTTTTTTGCGACCCGAAATCGCTCCGATCGTTCAAACGATTATCAATCGCGCGGACGCATATGAGTGGAAGTCAGCCGATGTGTTTTGGCTGCAGGGAAACTGGACACATTATCCTCACGCTGTCGACTGCGCGATCGCATACATGGTCACCGGCGATACGGCGTATGCAGCGAAAGCGGTCGATCCACTTTTGGCGCATATGCGGCAACACGCTCTCGCATTCGACCGTAAGCCACCGAGTGGCGAATCGTGGCATCGTCACAATAACACCCTCGGTAAGTTCTTTCGCCAATGCCTGCAAGTATACGATATCATCGCACCAACGAACGTTCTATCGCCAACTGAGGATCGTGAGATCCGTGCGTTGTTTGCATCGCTTGCGTACTACATGGAACGTCACGGCGATGGGAAGCTCGGAAACAATGTGACAACTGGCGGTGGCTATTGGTGGTGGAACGGTAACACCGACAGGTACACGTCAGTCGGCCTGAGCGGACTTTTATTCCCCGATCATCCTCGTTCTTCCGATTGGACTTCGAATGCAAACGACGGATTTACCGCGCAGATGGAATACAATGTTCGGCCTGATGGGACATGGCCTGAGAGTTCGAACTATGCCCTTGTAACGATGGCGGCGGTAAACCCGTATTTGATGGCCTCAGTACACTCTGCCGCAGGACGCGAAACGCTCAATCAAGAGCAAGTCCGTCGTTTCTATGATTGGCACGTACGCACCACGAGTCCGAAAATACCGAACTGGTGGCGCGATTTGCTTCCGTCAGTAGGACCGACGGGAGACTTTCGTCAAGACATGCGTGAAAACTGGGTGCATCTCAGTGACACTGTGCGACTCTCTCAAGGAACCGGAGAGAGCGGCTTCAACAACGATTATGGATCGCTGTTACTCACAGCATCTGCTCTGTATCGCGATATCGACTCGGATTTCGCTTCACGGCTCAAGTGGGCATGGGAAGAATGGGGTGGTCAGCTGCTAACCGAAGCTGATCTGATAACATGTCTTGTCGGATTTGCCCGAGCGTTCGACATCGTATCACAAGAGCCGTTGCGAGAAAGCGAACGCATCGACGGGTACGCCATTCTACGTGATAAACCGGGCGAGCCCGAGGAAATCGCTCTTTTCGTTGACGCGCAATTGAAACGGTCGCATGGGTACCCCGATCTCGGTCAGTACCATCTTTACGCATATGGTGTTCCCATCACAAAAGACTGGGATCTCAACGGTAAATCAGAATGGTACGAAACGCGGTACTGGAATGTCCCGTGGGCCTCAAACGTTCCGAAATATCCGTTAAACTATGCAACCGATACCGTGTGTAAACTCGTTTCTCCCACACTGACCGACGACGACGTGTTTTTCACTCAAATCGCGGACGCTGTACAGGTCGATTACGGAAAAGTGACCTCAGCCATCGGACTGTATCGAAACTATGTCTTGGTGAAATCGGGTATGGACGGCGCGCGAGGAGTCCCATACATCGTTGTATTCGATGACACCCCATCGAATCGTGAGATATTGCAGACCTGCTATGCGGTTGCGACGAGTTATTCGAGAGATGCGTCCGTTGTTCGTTTCGATGGAACATGGGACATCGACTACGAGATACATTATCTCAGTGGCGATGTAGATGATGGAGAGAGTTGGCTCGAATCGTACTTCGCTGAAAACAGCATATTACCGTTTCGATGGCGTCCAGACCTCACGATGATGGGTCGTAGTGCGCTCAGGAAAACACCGTCTCTCGGAGATTGGGCATGGATAGGGTATCCTCGACGCGAAGGTATGAGCGATATGGTTGCGACGACTTCGTCGGTGGTGGCTTCGTCAGGTCATGATATTCAACGTGTTGAGGTCGCTATCGGAGAGGTTTTTGATACCGTCATCCTCGCAAGCGAAAAAACTTCATACGACTTCGTAGACATCAGTTTCAACGGAAGGTACGGAATCCTTCGACACCAGACTGACAGCAATTTCGTTACGCTCGCTTGCCTCGGTGGTGGCTCGATTTCTAACGACTCTGTCCTCGTCG
>CAZWQW010000159.1:0-3128 GCA_964635955.1 uncultured bacterium
GCGAAATGGTCCGACGAAACGCCGTATCTCTACACGCTTCTCCTGACGATGCGCGTGAACGGCGATGTTGTGACGGTGCTGCCATCGAAAGTGGGCTTCCGCTCGGTGGAGTTGAAGGACGGCGCGGTACACGTCAACGGCCGCCGCATCGAGATCAAGGGTGTCAATCGCCATGAGATCGATCCGGACACCGGTCGCACGCTGAGTGTCGAGAGCATGATCCGCGATATCGAACTCATGAAGCAGTTCAATATCAACGCCGTGCGCACCTGCCACTACCCGGACGATTCGCGCTGGTATGATCTGTGCGACCAATACGGCATCTACCTCTGGGACGAGGCGAACATCGAGTCGCACGCGGTGTACGAACAGCCCGCGCGCGATCCGGCGTGGCTCACGGCGTTCATGGAGCGCGGACGCCGCATGGTGGAACGCGACAAGAACCACCCGTCGGTACTCGTGTGGAGCATGGGGAACGAGTCGGGCTACGGCGAAAATCATACGCGGCTCAGCGAGTGGATCCGTCATCGCGATCCTACTCGGCTCGTTCACTACGAAGCGGCGGAGAATCTGCCGACGGTGGATATCATCGGTCCGATGTATCCCGATCTTGGCCGTTTGCGACATATGGCGCATCGGCACGACCCGCAGGACCGTCCGGTGATCATGTGCGAGTATGCCCACGCCATGGGCAACTCGTGCGGCAATCTCAAGGAGTATTGGGAGCTGATTCGCTCCGAGCGACGCCTTCAGGGCGGCTTCATTTGGGACTGGGTCGATCAAGGTTTGCGGAAGGTCGACGAGAACGGAGTCGCCTACTTCGCGTACGGTGGCGATTTCGGCGATACGATCAACGACGGCAACTTCTGCATCAACGGTATGATCAACCCCGACCGCGTGCCGCATCCGGCGTGTTGGGAATACAAGAAGATCATCCAGCCAGTCGCCATCGACGGCGATGAGATCGCCGAGTATACCATCGGCATCACGAATCGCTATGCGTTCCGTTCGCTCAATCATCTGAACGGCGCGTGGATACTGCTCTGCGACGGCGAACCGATCGACGAAGGCACGCTTCCGCGCATCGATCTTGCGCCGGGTGACCGTCGCACGCTGACCCTCGGGTTCACTCGGCCGGCGGAACTCGTTCCGGGAGCTGAATACCGCGTCCGCGTCAGTTTCACTCTGGCGGAGAACGAGCTGTGGGCCGATGCCGGTCACGAGATCGCGTGGGAAGAATTCGCGCTGCCATGGCGTGCGAAGCCGGTAACCGTCGACGCGGAATCCATGCCGACGCTGCGGGTTTCGAGTCGCGCCGATGTTGTCGCCGTTTCCGGCGGCGATTTTGCCGCAGAGTTCTCGAAGAGCACCGGCACGCTGTCCGCGTTCCAGCGGAATGGCGTTGATCTGCTCTGTGCGGGTCCGTTGCTCAACGTCTGGCGCGCGCCGACGGACAACGACGTGATCAAGCTTCGTTGGGAAGACCGTAAACCCGGCGCGGAATGGCGGCGCGCGGGTCTCGATCGACTCGAGCACCGGGTCCGGCGCTTCACCGTGAAGGAGCAGTCACCGCGAGAGGCGCTTATACGTGTAGACAGCGTCGCGGGAGCCCAGATGGACGGGATCGGCTTCGTCGTGCGGTTCGGCGTGCGGACGACCTACCGTGTGCTCGGAACCGGCGACGTGTTTGTGACCACGGAAGTGAATCCAGATCCGACGCTTCCCGACCTCGCACGTATCGGGCTTCAAATGACCGTTCCGGGCGGATTCGAGACAATCACGTGGTACGGACGCGGTCCGCACGAGAGTTACGTCGACCGGAAGTGTGGCGCGCCCATCGGGAAGTACTCCGGCGCGGTTGCCGATCAGCTCTTCCCGTACGTCATGCCGCAGGAGAGTGGGAACAAAGCCGACGTGCGCTGGGCGACGCTCACCAACGACAACGGCGCGGGTCTCCTCGTCGCCATGGTTCCGGGTGGCGTGGCGCTCAACGTCAACGCGATGCACTTCACCGATCAGGACCTTCTCGCGGCGTATCACACGAACGAGCTCACACCGCGCGATGATATCACGTTCAGCGTCGACGCCGCGCAGATGGGACTCGGTGGAGCGAGCTGCGGTCCGGGTGTACTTCCGCAGTATCGTGTAAAAGCGCAGCCGCTCGTATTCACCGTACGGATGCGTGGACTCGTTGCGGGTGACGACGCGGCGACGTTGGCGCGCACCGCAATCGGCTGATTGACATCGCATAACTATTGAGAGCGAACGGTCGGGGCACTCGCCGGACGTTCGCTCTCAGTGCGTACGGCAGCACGATGCGCGGTGGGGGAAAACATCTCACGATTTCTTCAATGGGGCATTTCACCCAATCGTACCACGTAAGCTTCTCGGGTGTATCTCGCATTCCCCGCGGAATCCGGAGGCTTCCGCGATTTCGATTTCGAGATCGCGATACATACGTTAGACCTTGTATATTCGCGACTTGCGGCTGACCGATGAGCGCAGGGCGAAGAATCGATCACGTCACTTCCGACAGTGATTTCTGGAATTGGCCCGAGGATTGCAAATCTGGTAGAGCGAAACCGTAACGAGGAATCCGGGGGGATCAATCGCTTACGAACGGAAATGTGGATGAGGAGTCGCGCAATGAAGTCTCCAGCCCCGGCACTGCAGTTTGACATCGCTCCTTTTGAGACCGCCGACGTGGTGGATTTTGCTTCGATGATTACACCGCGGAGTCTGGTGATTATCAACACGAATTGGTTGCGGTCGTGTTATGAGCTTGTGTATGGAACGCGCGAAGTCGCTTATCGGAAGGTCGACGGTGAAATCCTCACGTACGCTTCGCAGACGGGGGTTACTCTTGACGATGCGATGCAGATTATCGGTACGCCGGACATCCTGACGTGGGGTATCTGGATGACACTGACACAGTATCTGGACGAGCACGCGCGCAGTATTTCTGTTGATGTCTCGAACGGTATGGATCCGACTCCGTGGAGCGCTGTGAGCGCGTCGGTCGCGTAGAGAGATGCTCCGGTCGCATTGACTGGAATGGCGTCGTCGGTATGCCCCCCCACGACGATGCCGAAGCGGGAACGCATGCTCAGTGTTCCCGCTTATTTTTT
>CAZWQW010000160.1:0-1519 GCA_964635955.1 uncultured bacterium
GGTCACCGTTCGCACGAATACCTTCACACGACATATATGCCCCGCGAGCGCAGCTAACGGGACGGAGAAGGCAGAGACGCAGGCAGTTCGGAAAGTAATGAACCGTTTGCAGTTACCGAGGTGAAAGAATATGCCCGAGACCATTCTCGTAGTTGATGACGATCAGGACTTCCTCGACGCAACGTCGAACTTGCTCGAGGCCGTGGGGTACACGGTGCATATCGCGATGAACGAGAAGGATGCAGTTGAGGTCGGACGCGAAGCGAAACCCGATCTTATCCTCCTCGACCTGATCATGGAACGCGCAGATTCAGGCTTTTCGCTCGCACACAAGTTCCGCGCAATGCCCGAGACATCCGATGCGGGTATCATCGTCATCACCGGTGTGACGGAATTGCTGGGACACCGGTTCAGTTTGAACACTCCGGAAGAGCGGAATTGGATCAAGGCGGACATGTTCCTTGAGAAACCGATTCGTCCGGAAGACCTTATCGGGCACATCCATCAGTTGCTTGAGCACAAGGTCGCGTGACGACAGTTTGAATCGCAAATACACCGGAGGGGATGCATGGAAACATGCGTCCCCTTTCCTTTTTTGCCGGACCGTTTGATTCGCGACGAGGATCGTATTCCCCTCCGCTGGGACGTACATTCTGCTTCGCAGACGAAAATTACCACGCGTCGTCAATGGTAGAGTCGTACATGATTGTTGTTGATACGAAAGAACACCGGGTACACGCCGTCATCGTTGCGGGCGGGTCCGGTCGTCGCATGGGGAGTGATATCCCCAAGCAGTACCTCGCGCTTACCGACAAAGATGGTCACGCCGCGCCGATTCTTACGTGGACGGCGTACGCGTTTTGCCGGTCCGAACTCGTCGACGAGGTGATTCTCGTCGTTCCGGAATCAGACCTCGGAATGGTGGCGGAAGAGGTTGTCGACGAATACGGCCTCGACCGCGTTTCCCGTGTCGTCGCCGGTGGCGCGACACGGCAGGAATCCACCGCAGCCGGCGTTGCTGTGTGCGGCAGGAACGCGGATGACGACATCGTGCTCGTGCATGACGGCGTGCGCCCGTTCGTATCGGATGACATCATCGCTCAGGCGTCGCGCGTCGCAGCTACGGAAAAAGCCGCGCTCGTTGCGGCACCGGTAACCGACACGATCAAGCGAGTGGATTCCGATGGAATGGTTGTCGCTACCATCGCGCGGGATGAGCTGCGAGCCGCACAGACGCCGCAGGCATTCACGTTGAACGTTCTGCGAGCGGCACTCGAACGCGCGTCGGTAGACGGCGTTCAAGGCACGGATGAATCGATGCTCGTGGAGCGACTCGGTATTCGTGTGTCGGTTGTCGAGGGTGATGCGGACAACATCAAGATAACAACACCTGCCGATCTGGACCGTGCGCAGATGATTGCCGCACGTCGGGAGGGGCCGCGTCGTAGGGGGACGAGATGCGTATAGCGTCGCTGCGTATTGGACAAGGGTATGACGTTCACCGATTGGTGCCGGGACG
>CAZWQW010000160.1:1619-3041 GCA_964635955.1 uncultured bacterium
CGGTGGATCGGGTCTCGGTCAAAGCGACGACGCCGGAAGAGATGGGTGCGTTCGGCCGATGCGAGGGTATCGCCGCCCAGGCCGTCGCGCTTGTGGAGACGGCGAACACGCGTTGATACGAAGGGGTCTCGGGCGTTTTCGCTAAGCGCTTTTCGTTGCTGATACTTAATAAACACTTAGTCGACGTAGCGATTGATGTGACTTGCCGCTTGCCAAATAATTACGTACTATTCATGCAATAACTACCATGAGCATATCCGCGCACGTCTTCATTAGCCAGGAGGTACGCTATGAAGCTTTGCGCCTTCTTCCCGCGAGTCGCGCTCGTCATCTGCGCACTCACCGTATTTCCAGCGCTCGCCAATGCCGTTGAAGTCTCCGGCGACATCACCACCACCACGTGGACAGCTGCAAACTCGCCGTATCGGGTTACTGATACCATTAATGTGCCGGCCGGAGATACCCTGACCATCGAGGCCGGTGTTGATGTGTTATTCGATGCTGACGTGAGCTTCGACGTGAATGGAACGCTGCATGCGGTCGGAACGCCATCCGATAGCATCAGGTTCCTCAGAGGAATAGCGTCGGAATGGGCCGGAATTCGAATATATGGTCCGAAATGTCGTTTCGAATTCGTTCGTATAAGCGGCGGAAAGGCGAATACTGGTGGCGGAGTGGAAATACATATTACCACCACGCCCACGTTCCGGAACTGTGTCATTTCTGGCAACGAAGCGGTCGGATTTAATATTGGTGTCTATAACGGCTGCGGTGGCGGTGTATTCCTTGATAACAGTGCATCCGCGGAGTTCACAAACTGCGTCTTTGCTGGGAATCGCGCATACGGTGCTCCGAGTTCGGATGAAGTTGGTGCTGCCGGCGGCGCCGGTAGCGCGATATTTGGCGCCTGGTATACGAACGTAAAACTCATCAATTGTACGATTACAGGAAATACGGGAGTTCAAGGGCGCGGCGCGATCTATGTAGCGGCTGGCGCTACATGTACTGCCACGAATTCGATCATGTGGGGAAACGAACCGCCGGATCCGACTTCGCTCTATAGCCTTGTTGGGACATATTACTCGGATATCGAAGGAGGTATTAAAAACTACATCATAGACGGCGGCGGTAACATCAACGCCGATCCGCTCTTCGTTGACGCGGCGAATGGCGACTATCGGTTGAGTACCGGTTCGCCGTGTATTGACATGGGCGATCCGGAATCATCGCTTGATCCGGACGGAACGCGCGCCGATATAGGTGCGATACCGTACAACCAAACCGTCGGAGTGAACTCGTCGTCAACTCCCGTTCCCTTTACCCTCGCGCAAAACGCACCGAACCCGTTCAACCCGGTAACCTCACTACGCTTCGGTATACCAGAAGCTTGTGAGGTTGTTCTGGCCGTTTACGACGTAAACG
>CAZWQW010000161.1:0-3014 GCA_964635955.1 uncultured bacterium
TACTTCTCGATCACGAACTCGTCGCGGACTGTGCCCTCACTATCAAATGAACGATACCGAAGTTTGTCACCGTCGATAGTGATGTCGAGTAATTGGTACGTGGGGACGTTCGTGAAGCCCACTTCCGTATACGGGTGATCCCCTTGGCTGTACATCTTCGTGCCGGAGACCGATACGATGTAAATCGTGCCATCGGCGGGCGACCCAACCGGCTCACCACCGCGCATGGGATAGGTGCGCAGGTATGCGTGATCGTGCCCCTGCAGCGCGAGATCGACGTGGTAGCGGTCGAAGATTGCACCCCAGAGCGTGCGGATATCGATGTTATCTCGATTTGGTGACGACGAATACGCCGGATGGTGATATACGACGAACTTCCATGTTGCGTTGGTGTTCGCGAGCTGTTCGTCAATCCAATCGGTCTGCACGTCTGCCGGTTTGTTGCTGTCGAGAATGAGGAAGAGCGCGTTGCTGTATTCCAGCGCATAGCCACGCTCAGGTGGAATCAGTTGCGGGCCGTTCTCCGGCAGATTGAAGAGTCGCTCGTACATCCACGGACCATACGCGCCCTGGTGTTCGTGATTGCCGAGTGCAGGTACGACAGGACGCTCGCGGAAGATGAGCTCCGCGTTCATGAAGAAGCTGTCCCACTCCTCGCGCTGATTTCCGCGATTCACCAAGTCGCCCGCGATGACCCAGAAACGAGCGCGCGGGTATTTCGCGTGGCCGCCGCGGATCATCTCGCCCCACGTGTCGAGCCCGTTCTGCGGGTCGCCGAGGTACATGAACGAGAACGGCGTCACCTCATCCGGTGCGGTGGTGAACGTAGCGACATCCGACCAGTCGCCATGCGACTTGCTGCCGACCTGGTACTCATACGACGTGTTCGGCTCGAGACCGCGAAGAACAACGGCGAAACGCGCATCGACCGGATCGTTGAGAAGGAAACGGTCGCGCAATTCATTTCGACGCGCGATCACCTCTGTGTGCTGAGTCGACGAACCGACGCGACGATACCGCACAACACCATCCCTTACCTCGGTGCTCGTGCGCCACTGAATCGTCTGCGTCGTCTTCGGATCCTCACTCCACGTCAGCGCGATCTGCTCCGGCTTGGTCGAGGACGGATACTTCGTCGTGCGGAAGATGCCAGTGACGAGCGTTTCCTTGCCGCGATTCCGCATTCCGACGAGGAGCATGTCGCCACTCAGTCGCTCGGGAAGTTCCGCGATGGTGTAGCTTTCCGAATCGCGGTAGATCGATACGCCGGTCGCGAGCGCCTCAAGGCGGTAGTAACCCGGATACATGTTGGCTACTTCGAGCGGTGTGCCGTTTGCGCGCGGCGAAATGACCGCGAAGTAGTGACGGCCATTGTCAGCGAAACTGTGGACACCAAGCCCAACTACACCGGCGTCGAAATCCTTCTGCCATGCTTCGAACCGCCGTCCGGAGACCTTCGCCTCATCATCGGTACGAGTGAAGCCTCGCTCTTCGAGCCAATACGGCGGAATTCGCTGCCCGAGATCGCGGAATATCGTTACGATAACCGGCTGATTCACACTGAAGGTGATGTACTCGGTGCCGAGGATGTGGCGTTCGTCGTCGGTGAGGAGCGATACCGCCTGTGGTACATCCAACGCGGCGAGTGAATCGACCGGCATCGTGTTCTGTAAACGCTGTAGTATGCCCGCCATCGTGTCGTGAATCGACGGGTGATTCCCAACGTGCGCAAACGCAAATGACGCTGTTGCGAGTATCGAGAGTGCGTAACGGAACAAATGGTTCATGTCGTTCTCCGATGTGTTCGTGTCGGTATCAAATGAATCGGATGGAAGATACGATCATTCGTAGTTCCGTCAATCACATGTGAGCAAAATATCCATCCAATGGGCGATTTACCTATTTTGTCTTATCGATACAGAGTCGCAACAAGATTACTTCTCGATGGTGAGTTCGTCACGTATCGCACCGACGCGATCGTACGCGCGGTACCGAAGGCGATTGTCGTCGATCGTGATGTCGAGTAACTGGTACGTCGACGTGTTGGTGAACCCAACTTCCGTATACGCGCGCTCGCCTTGATCGTACATCTTCGTGCCGGATACCGAAACGATGTAGATCGTGCCATCGGCAGGTGAACCGACCGGCTCGCCATCGCGCATGGGATATGTGCGCAGGTACGCGTGATCGTGTCCTTGAAGCGCGAGATCAACGTGGTATCGTTCGAAAATCGCGCCCCAGATTTCGCGAATCTCGACGTTATCACTGCGTGGATGCGACGAGTACGCCGGGTGATGGTATACGACGAACTTCCAGACGGCATCAGTGTTGGCGAACTGCTCATCAATCCAGTCGATTTGCGATTCGGCAGGTTGGTTGCTGTCGAGGATGAGGAACAGCGCGTTGCTGAATCGAAGCGCGTAGCCGTACTCGGGCAGGATGTTTTGCGGGCCGTTCTGGGGGAGCGTGAAGAGACGGGTGTACATCCACGGTCCGTGGTCGCCTTGGTATTCGTGATTGCCGAGCGCCGGTACGATCGGCTGTTCGCGAAAGACGGGATCGGCGTTCATGAAGAAGCTATCCCAGTCGTCGCGTTGACTCCCACGGTTTACCAAATCGCCGGCGATAACCCAGAACCGGGTCTCCGGATGCATGATGTACGCGCGACGGACAAGTTCGCCCCATTTATCGAGACCACTCTGTGGGTCGCCGAGATACATAAACGAGAACGGTTCAGCCTTCTCTGGCGCGGTGGTGAACTCGGCGAGTGTAGACCACGCACCGAGTGACGGGCTTCCGACGCGGTATTCGTAGCGTGTGTTCGGCATAAGATCCCTGAGCACGGCGTCGAAACGCGTGTTTACGGGATCGTTCAAGAGGTTTTCGTCGCGTAACTCATTACGTCGCGCGATGACCTCGGTGAATTCGTCGGACGTGTCTACGCGCCGATACCGTACGATGCCGTCAGACACCTCGGCACTCGCTCGCCACTGAACAGTCTGTGTTGTGCGCGG
>CAZWQW010000162.1:0-3000 GCA_964635955.1 uncultured bacterium
CGCCGCAATCGAATCGGATGACAAGGGGGCGTTTGGACGGCGCACTCAGCGCTGAGGCGCTGAGTGCGTTAAGGCGAAGGGCAAGAGCCCTTCGCCCGGTGCGGCTGTGGTAGGGATGCGAGGAGACGCCGGGTTCGCCTGTTTCGTTTTCAGATGTGCCGCTGATTTCGAGGCGCGGATAAAACCGCGCGCTACGCACGCAATGCCCGCCTGCGCGAATTCATTCGCCGGGTGTCTTCTCGCTCGGAGCCTTCTTCACCGTCTGATGCTGGGTGAGCAGATCGGTGACCGTGCGAATCTTGAAAGGCGGCGCGTCATATTCCTTCGGTAGGTAATCAGACGGGGTCGTGCTCGCGTTCCCGTCACGAATCGCGCTGTACGCCGGACTCAGAATCTCGACACCCGCCTCGTTGAATACATCCTGAATATTCCCGTGTAGCTCCGAATAGATGCGCGCCATCCGGTTCGGCTCTTCCGTATACACATTCAGTTCATACGCCGGGTAGTAGTCCTGCAATCCCGTCTGAAGCACGAACGGCGCCGGTTCCTTGTGCACGCCTTTCGTGCGGAGGGCCGCCTCGACCAGCAATTCATGCACCTTCCGCCACGGCACGTCATACCCGATGGTCACCGTCGTATGCAACACAAGACCCGATTCCACGGCGGACGAACTGAAGTTCGTGATGTGACTGCCGAGCACCATCGCGTTCGGAATCGTGATATCAACGTTCTTCACCGTGCGGACGCGGGTAACAAGCAACGTTTTTTCCGTCACATCGCCGATTGTATCAGCGATTTTTACCCGATCGCCGACTTTGAACGCGCGCATGTACGTGAGCACGACACCGGACACCACATTCGCAATCGCCGACGCCGAACCGAGCGAGAGCATGAGTCCGAGAAAGACCGATATGCCGCCGAACGCGGGAGAGTCACTCCCCGGTAGATACGGGAAGATGATGATTGCGACAAACGCAAGGATGAGGAAGCGAACGATATTATAGGTCGGAGCGGCCCAGTCGGTGTAGAACCCACCGAGCGGGATGTTTCCGCGGCCGACTTCCTGGAAAAACCAATGCACGAACTTGAGGAGATATCGTGCGACGATGACGATAACAATGATCGTAAACAGGTTCGGCAGATAGTTGACAAATGCCATCACGATGGAAGTTGCTGGATTTAGCACATACGCCGCGAGCTGATCGCCCCAGTGTTCGGTGAGCGTGAACATGCTGAAGACACTCGTGAGCCACGTATACACGAGCGAAACGATCAACACGAGATACACGATGCGAATCGCGCCTTCGAGCAGTTCGCCGAGTCGTTCCTGCGTAATCAGTTCCGCGCGCTTCACACGAACGGTCTTAATGAGCGTGCCCTTCCATTCGCGAACGCGCGCAACAAACGTATGGTAGAGCATGATGATCGCGCGGATCACGACGATCATGAAGACTGTCAGCAGCGCCGCGCCGAGAAGACTCGTGAGGAGGGTGTTATAATCCCAGCCCGCAATGAACGGAACCAGATCGAGCACGTGACCAGCGAGCCAGATGAAGAACACGAATCCAATCGCAAGTCGGAGACCTTCGAGCGCGATCATGAGTAAATCGGCAATCTGCGCGGCGCTCAGGATCTCCCATCCACCTATCCGCAAATCTCGGATCCACGACTCTTCCCAGTGATCAACACGGCGATACACCCACGGGAAAACCCGATTCAGCAGGACATAGATTGTCACGACGAATACCGCGACAAACAGTCCGCCGACCGCGTTCGCGATGATCGTTCCCTCGTCGATCCCGAATACACCGAGTAAGTACGAGAGAATCAGGTAGGTGACGACGAGTACGAAGAGAATCCGCAGAGTCACGAGTACGTTGATGACCATCTGGGTCGCTTCGCCAACCGTCGCGAGCACGAATCGGCCGAACCGAATCTCCCCGATGTGCGTGCCTTCCCACGACCGTGCACGTTCGTAGAGAACCGGCCACGACCGATTGGCGGACCGCGCAAGGAACAGCGCAAACGCCGCCACGAGCAATCCGCGCACAATCTCGCCGAACGATGCAGCCTCTTCTGGCCGCGCAGCACCAACAGCAGTAATGAGCGCGAGATAGAAGAGTGCGAGAATGACGAAAAACCGGAGGACGCGTAAGGTGACATCCGCTACCGTTGTCCATGTCCGCGCGCGCACAAGAATGTGATTACGGACAATGAGCGGCTTGATGCGCCCTGCGCGTGCGAGTGAATCGAGTTTTACCTCTACACGCGGTCTCAAAATGGTGATTCCGCGCCAGACAATCACCGTCGCGACAAGAAAGAGGAACACAAGCGAGAGATCGAGCGGACTGAACGCGTCCCACCACCTCGCTGCTTCTGCGAGAATCGCCGAGCCGCCTTTCGCTACAGCCTCGACGGTATCTGCGCTCGCGACTACGGATGTGTCGACAACTCCGGACACGCTGGCGGCCACGGTGTCAGCGGCAATCGCCGCATCGTTCGCGCGAAGAGTATCGAGTTGTGCGTTTGCATGATTGAACGTGAGTAGTGTGGTGAAGGCGAGCGCGGCGACCACGGTGGTTCGCGACATCCGATTCATCCTTCCCGAAAAGGCGTCATATGTTCGTTTGGCAACGAACGGAAGGTCGAATGTTCAATATACGCAAGCGATTGAGGATAGTGGAAGATAAGGGCGAACGCTTCGCTTCGCTCCGCGTTCGTTAAGGCGAAGGGCTGAAGCCCTTCACCCAGCGGCTTCGGATGGAGTGTTGGGTACGCCGCACAGTCTCCTCGGTTCATTTGGAGACGTTAGGAGAAGGCAGAGCCTTCGCCTTAACGAACTCGAACGCATGTGAGAGTTCGCCGCGTAGGCGGACTTCGCAACCAGAGCGCGCGGATTTATCCGCCAGCGCGAAATGGACGGTACATATACCTCATTTTCACCCACCGCTTCAGACAGTTTACGGAAGGGGTGCACGGCGGTGCGCCCTTACGTACTGC
>CAZWQW010000163.1:0-2933 GCA_964635955.1 uncultured bacterium
TGGCGCATCGAATCTCGTCCCGCCGCTATCAATCATAGTCTCGTATTGCGATAGCCGTTTCAATCATCGCCACGTAATTGCGCACGACATGCGGCTGCAACCGTGGTGTGTACGGTGATGCGGTCGGGCACAGAACGAATCCACCGCCGGGTGCGCCTTCTTCCATCGCGGCTTTCGTTGCGTCGCGAACCTCCTGCTCAGTGCCGCCGAACAGATCGCCGATCTGAATATTCCCTTCGAGGCACACGCGGTCGCCGATGCGCCGTTTCGCGTCACGAAGCGTGACGTCGCCCATCGGCGGCGCTTCGATCGGGTGGAGCACATCGCCGCCCATTTCGGCGAACTGTTCGAGTACCGCGTCGAGCGCGCCGTGCGAATGGACGTGAACCAGACATCCGCCGGCGTGGATTCGCTCGGTTATCCGTCGCATGGGTTCTGTCACCCACGAGCGGAACAGGCTCGGCGGCATCAGCGGTGGGATGCAGTACTCCGCGCCGACGAATCCGAATATCGGGTGTGCGCCGGTGGCGAGGATTTTCGTAATCCAATCGAGAAGTCGTTCCGTGAAGAGTTCGACGAGCATGTCGATATCGCGTCGCCGTTCAAGACTCCACATCGCGATCTTCGTTGAACCGAGCAGATCGTGGACGTAGGCAATGGGATCACCCGATCCGACAATGATGAATCCACGTTCGCCGATCTCTTCGACGAGCTGCGGGAATCGGATCATATCCGGTACTACCGGCTCGTAGGGAACGCTCAGAAATCGTTCCAGATCGGCGTCATCGTCAGTAATCCAAAACGTATCGGTGAGGCTCGAATACTCGTGCCGACTTACACGATTGACGTAACGTAGCGGACCTTTCGGCGTGTGCGCGATCGTTTCGTCATAATACCAATCGCCGCGTTCGTGACGATGGCGCTCGATTCGAACGTTGTCACTTGCCGAAAAGAACCATCCGCTTCCGGGATTGTACCCGATTCCGGGGTCACACTCGGCAAGGACGAGGTCGATCAGGGGTTTCCAGCTCGGATCGCGACTTTCGATCCACTTCGGGTCCAGCGCGTTTACACCGCGCACGTTTATTGGAACGCGATCGGGTTGACCGCGCCTGTAGGCGGTGAGAAGACGTTCGCGTGATGTCATACTGTCTCCACGGAAATCAGCGGCCGCCGAGTGCACGCACCGCCGCGATACGCACATCCGGACTCGTGTCGGATTCGGCCAGCAAACGCAGCGCATCGCGACCATCGGCATCGTGACGTGGCAGTGCCGAAACCCACGCAAGCCGAACGAACACATCCGACTCGCTCTGCCGCCGGTGCCGAACGAGCTTGCTCAGTTCATGCGGCGCACTCACACCAAGCGCGAGCGCGGCGGATTCGCGCACGAGCGCGTGCGGATCGTCGGTCGCCACGGCCACAAGCAGCGTGTTGGCATCCGCGCCGCTGATATCGCCAAGCGCGCGCGTCGCAGCGATGCGTGTGGGAAGCGGACCGTCGAGCAGCGCAACACCAATCACCGGCACCGCGTCGCGATGACCGATCGTACCAAGCGCTTCGACGGCCGCCGTCACGACGAGACCGCCGTCCTCCTCCACGATCGCTCGTAAAACCGGCACCGCACGCGGTCCGAACGCACCAAGCGATAACGCCACAGCCGCTCGCACTTCCTCAGCGGGATCGCGACGGAATGCTGCGAGCGTGCGAAACGACGCCGTGTCGCCGATTGCACCGAGCGACAGCGCAGCAGCGCGACGAACTGCGGAAGCGGTGTCATTCAGTGCGTCGTGCAGGGCAGGAACCGCGCGGCGATATCCGCGCGCGCCAATCGCCCGGGCAGCCGTCCACCGCACAAACGGATCGTCGTCGTGAAGCGCACCGGCAAGTGTGTCGAGACCGCGGTTCAGGGGAAGCGTCGCAAGCGCGACGCTCGCGCGGTGTTGTACGGCAAGGTCGTCGGAACGGACACGATCCAGCAGCAGCGTCGGTGTGCGCGCATCGTCAAGTAGACCGAGCGAGTCAGCAGCGGATGCCCATGCGGATGGTTCGCCCGCAACGAGTGAATCGACCAACGCGTGCAGCCGTTCCGCAGAGACCGACCGACGCGCTCGATCGCCGCTTATTCCCGCGCACGCAGTAATCGCGATTGCGACAACCGCGCACAACGTGGCCCGCGCCAGATAACTGCTCAATCGAGGCATCGCATTCCGATCCGACGTGTGAAACTGCTCCTCATCTGCAAAAGTAACGGTCCACACGATCAGGTGCGCAAGGTGGTCGGCCGGGTGCGTCATGTTTCGTCGAGTCGTATCTTCGCGTAGTCGTATGTACGAATACACAGCCGGAGAAGTCCCTATGAGTGAGGTCATCGCAGTCGATCTCGGTAATAGCGTCGCGAAATTCGCACGGGTACGCGAAGGCGAAATACTCGCGCGTGCCCATATCGCAACCGCGCTCCTTCGCGATATCGACTCCGGCGTCGACTTGCTCGCACACGTCCCTGCACTCGGCGCTGTCATTCAGGGGCGTCCACCGGTCATTCTCGGAAGCGTCGTCAGTTGGGCCGGTGCGAGACTTGCCGCGCTCATGACGGGGCTCGGTTGCACCGTCCGACCCGCAATATCACTCGACTTCACCGCACTCGGCATGTGGATTCGATACCGCTCGGGCGAACCCGGGGTGGACCGCGTCGCGGCGTGTGCCGAAGCATTCGCGCGAAGTGGTGGTCCGCTGATTGTTATCGGGCTCGGAACGGCGGTCCATACGAACGTCGTCACCGCCGACGGGACCTACCGAGGCGGAGCGATCATGCCGGGGCTTCGGCTGATGTCGGAGTCACTCGGTGTAGGCACCGATCAGGTCGGCGTCATCGTGCCCGAGCAACCGTCGCGCGTCATCGGGACGAGCACGCCGGAATGCGTGGAGATCGG
>CAZWQW010000164.1:0-2924 GCA_964635955.1 uncultured bacterium
GTTCGTCGGTTGCGCGCAGGCGGACTTTGCATCAACAGCCCGCGGATTCATTCGCCGGGTCACGTACCGTGTATCGTAGGGCGAGGCATGCCTCGCACCCAACCGCGCTCTTTTCGTTCGAAGCCACACTACCCCTCACCTTGATAACTTCGTGTTGGAACACTCCGTTATCTGTCCCTCTCCCTCTGGGAGAAGGTGCCGCGAGCAACGCGAGGGGCGGGTGAGGGGCGAAGACGCGAAGCGGCTTCGCCTAAACGAACCCGTAGCGAAGCGGAGGGTTCGCGCTACGCTCGGAAGAGCTCGCCCATACGTTTCCCAAGGAACCTACCCGCCACGATGAGTGCCGTCGCGAGGAGCAGCATGCCGAGCATACCCATGGCGCTCGCTACATACGGTCCATCGCCGACGCGAAGACTAAACGAGTAGATCGCCTTTGTGATGGGGTAGAACTCCTCACGGAATGCGAGAATGAGGCTGTCCGACACCTCGAGCATGGCGAAGGCGAACGCGAGCACGGCTCCCGCGACAATATTCGCGAACACGAGTGGCAACGTGATCTTCCGCAACGTCCGCGCCGGACTCGCGCCAAGGTTGAGCGACGCTTCCTCAAGCGCCTCGCTTGTCTGCTGGAATCCCGCATATGCCGCGCGAATCATGTAGGGTAACCGTCGTATCGCATACGCGATGACAAGCAGCGGCATTGGGTTGACCTTCACATCGAGGAACGTGCCGCTGAACGAACCGACGTATCCGAACGCAAGCACGAGACCGGGTAGAGCGAGCGGAAGCATCGCCAACGCGTCGAGCAGGTCCTTCCCCGGGAATACCTTCCGTGCGAGCAGATAAGCGATGCCGACGCCGATCACGATGTCGAGCACCGTGCTAAGCGAGCTCAGGAAGAAGCTGTTTCGAATACTCGAGATGGTGAGATTATGCGTGAATACTGCGTCGTAGTATTTCCCCGTATACGCGGTCGGGAGTACCGACATGAACCACCGGTCGGCGATCGACGAGAGGAGCACCGAGATGTGCGGCAGAAGCGCGAACGCGACAAGCACGATCAGCCCGAGCCACGCGAGCGGAACGAAGCGACCGCTCATCGGCTTCTGCGCGCCGATCACGTGCCCGCGCGACATCATCTGGTGGCTCGATCCGGCACCGAGGAGCTTCTTGCTCAGGAGGAAGAAGAACACCGTGAGTACAAGCACGAGCACCACCATGGCGAATCCCATGGGATTCTCGTGGATGTCTCCCACCGCGTCGAAAATCACCACCGGCACCACACGCGAATAGTTGAAGATCAGCGGCGTGCCGAGGTCCGTGAACGCCCAGATGAACACGATGATCGCGCCGGCGAAATACCCGGGCATCATGAGCGGCATGGTCACCGTGCGAAACAGGCGCGGACCCGATGCGCCCATGTTCTGCGCCGCCTCTTCCAGCGACGGGTCGACGTTGGCCAGCGCTGCGGAGACGTTGAGGTACATGATCGGATACAGATGGAGCACCTCGAGCACGACGACCGCCCAGAACCCGGTCCCGAGCCAATCGTACGGTGCCGCCTCATTCATCAACCCGAGCTTGATGAGGAGGAGGTTGATCGAGCCATATCGCGCGAGCAGTTGCTGCATGCCCACCGCGCCAACGAATGGCGGCATAACCATCGGCACGAGGAGCAGGCCGTTGAAGACTGCGCGACCGGGAAACTCACGACGCACCATGATAAAGGCGACGGGTAGCGCAACAATGGTCGTCGCCGCGGTGACCGTCAATCCGACGAGGGTGCTATTCCAAATCGCCTCGCGGTGCACCGGATTCGTGAACATGAGCCCGAAGAACTCGAGTGAGAACTCGCCGTTGACGATGAACGCGCCTTTGATCGCGTAGAAGAGCGGATACACCATGAATACGGCGAACACAGCGAGAATCGCGGCGAGCGCTATTCCTGAGGTCCATGTGAGGTTGCGGCTGTGCATGTCTAACTACGGTCCGTAGAGTGCTATCGACAACAAATCGGCGAGGTCGAAATATACGGGCAAGCGTTTGGGGTGTGAAGCCGCTGGTGCCGGAACTGGTAGCCAGCGATGTTCTTCAATCAAATCGAGTTCAAATAAGGAGATCACTCATCCAGTACGCCCTGATTCTGAACCGAACTCGACCGTCCGCTATAGATCCATGTAATCGCAATATACCGTTGGATATCTATTTCCACCCGGGCAGAGATTCCTAACAACATGCGTTGAAATCACGCCGCTCCATCTAACAACAACACCCAACCCGCGGTTGTGATTACTTTCGATTATTCCGATAGTTTTCTACCAAACTATACGCCATTCCAGCACACAATAAAATCACGATCGCAAAAGGTATCACGTTGTTTAATAACCAATTAACCGCAGATAATAACACGATCGCCAGGCCTACGACTGCGTACACAATCACCTCGAAGACCGCTTCAGCAATCGATACGCCAAGCAGGAAAGCGAAGCATATGAACGGCGCTAGTACGATTCGCAGCCATTTTGGCCGGTTCTCTGTTTCTCGCCGATCTCGTGCCATTTCGCTCTTCCGGCGACTATCCGAAATAGGTCTACGTCTCGAAATAGAATCGTGACGTAAGGTACTGATTATTTGCTCATTCGGGAATCACTTACGAAATCTGACAAAATCAAATCGATATTGATTCGATTGCTCCATACTGTTCTTCCGCAAATCTACCCACGCTACCGTGCGGATACCTATCCGCCGAGTTATTTCGCCTGATTACTCGCCCGGGACGGGTGGCCGTTCGATCGGCCCGTAGGTTCCGCTCTTCGCGGCGTCATATCGACGACGTGCAAACTGCGTCCACTCGCTGATCATCTGATTACGGAGCCCCTGATCACGCCACCGCGGCGCAAGTTGCTCCGCCTGTTCTTCAGAGA
>CAZWQW010000165.1:0-2904 GCA_964635955.1 uncultured bacterium
CGATTCATCGCGCACCTCACAGGTCGGGAAGTTTACAGTACTACACCGTATACCGAGAAATGAGAACGTCGGATTTCCTTATGCCGGATCAAAGGGGTCAGTGAGTCCGCGTTACGTGCGATCGGCGTATCGAGACGTCTGGCACTATCGTAAACAACATATGGTTCCCCTCGGAGTACCAGTAAAACGGCCTGCGAGTAGACAATTCGCGTTCGTTACTTGCCAAAGCGCGATCGATTCAGTACAATCACCTTTGACATTTAACATTCGTTGGGGGTGGCCCGAACCGGCCTGAGATCATACCCCTTGAACCTGACCCGGGTAATACCGGCGTAGGGAAACGGTCGCTATTTCGATAGCGAGTTCCGGTTCGAGGCCGCCAACGTGCTCGGTAGAGTGCGCTGTGTGGCCTTTTTCCTTTCAGCCCAAACCCTACCCGGGCGATGCGCAACTACGGAGGTAACGTACTATGCGCACGCTCTTCTCGTTTCTCCTCATAGCACTCGTGTCTACGGGGGTCAGCGCGGCTACGATCACTGGCTTCGTAATGGACGCAGAGTCCGGTGACCCAATCATTGGCGCGAACGTGTACCTCGACGATACGCCTTACGGTGTCGTCACTGGTACTGACGGTGCGTTTCGAATTACCGGCGTTCCAAATGGTGCGTACCGAGTCACGGCAAGTCACGTCGGATACACCGTTTACAAAAAGCGTGTCACTGTTGACGGTGATTTCAGCGGAATGACGGTATTTCTTCAGCCGGAGGTGCTCAGCGGTCAGACAGTGGTTGTTACCGCGACTCGCGCGAAAGACCGGGAAACACCGGTAACATTCAGCAACCTCTCGCGCGAAGACATCGGGCAGCGATACTCGACACAAGATGTGCCCATGCTGCTGCAAACGATGCCGTCAGCATACGCATACTCGGATGCGGGCAACGGCGTCGGGTACTCCTACCTCAAGATTCGTGGATTCGACCAAAAGCGTATCAACGTCCTCATCAACGGTATTCCACACAACGGTCCGACCTCGCACGAGGTTTATTGGATCGATATGCCGGACTTGCTCGCAAACGCTGAGGATGTGCAGGTGCAGCGCGGCGTAGGCAATTCGCTCTTCGGATCGAATGCACTCGGCGGAACGGTAAACATCATCACGAATAACTTCAACACCGAGCCGAGTATCAGCGCGTACATGGGCACGGGAAGCTTCGCAACACGAAAGTATAGCTTCGCGCTCAACAGTGGACTCGCCGCGAATCGCTACGTCATGTACGGGCGGTTCTCACGAATCACATCCGACGGATATCGTGATCAGTCGTGGACGCGGCTCTCGTCCTATTTCTTCGGCGTGGCTCGCTACGACGAGAACATGACAACGAAAGTACACATCTACGGTGGGCCTGAAGAGACTCATCTTTCCTACTACGGAGTCACTCGCAACTACCTCGAAGGGAACATCAGCGGAGATCGTCGGGTGGACCGTCGACACAACCCGCTTACCTACGAGAACGAGTTGGACTCGTTTTCCCAGCCACATTACGAATTGCATCACGATTGGCAAGTCACGCCGAAGGTGCGCCTCAGCAATACGCTTTACACCATCAAAGGCGAAGGCGAATACGACCAGTTCCGCCGCGATCGCGATTTCACCGAGTTTCGCCTGCCGACATTCAGTGTCGCCGATCCGAACCTGTATCCATCATCGTGGTACCGTCGCGACGCCAACGGTAACCCCGAAGCTGACGAATTCGGCCGCTTCACGATCACAAAGAGCGACCTTATTAGGAAACGGTGGGTACAGAATGACGAATACGGATGGCTGCCACGCGTAACGCTGGACCATAGAAACGGATCGCTGACGGTAGGCGGCGAGTTGCGGCTGCATGAGGGCCTTCATCGCGGAACGATCACATGGCTTGGAGCAACACCGCCGAATGTCACTCCGGGGTACGAATATTATCGCTACACGGAAAACAAGCGGACCGTGTCAGCGTTCATCCACGAATCATACCGACTGACGCCGTTTGTGACGCTCATGGGTGACGTGCAGGCCGTTTCGCACACGTACCGACTTGGGAAAGACCCGATTACGAGTTACGAGCACGAAACGACATATCGCTGGCTGTCTCCGAAGTTTGGTGTCAACATCAATCTCACCGACCGGATTCATACGTTCGCGTCAATCGCGCATGCCCAGCGTGAGCCAATCTCGTCCGACCTCGTAGACCCGCAGGACTACTGGAACGTACCCAACTTCACGCGCGCGGATACGCTGCGTACCGGCGGAGAAGTAACAGCGATTCGGCTTTCGAATCCGACGGTGGAACCAGAGCGCATGGTGAATGTGGAAGTCGGTGCAGGATACCGTTCGCCGTCGCTATCCCTGAGCGCGAATGTGTATCATATGGATTTTCGCAATGAGATCGTGCCTTGGGTTGGGCAGATAAACGAAGACAGCGGACTTCCAGCCACAGGCAACGCAGACCGATCGGTACACCAAGGTATCGAGATCGAATTCGGCGCACGCCCAGCTTCGTTCTTTGAGTTGAGCGGAAATCTCAACGTGAACGCCGATCGGTTCATTGACTACACAGAACACGCAATGGACTGGGACGCGTGGGAAACAGTGTCGGTTGTTCGCGACGGAAACCGTATCGCGTTGTTCCCCGCCGTACTGGGGAATCTGCGCGGAACGGTCTCACTCGGCGGCGCCAGTGCCAGCGTCGCGTGGCGGTACGTCGGACGTCAGTATCTGGACAACTCCGAAACGACAGAGTACTCAATCGATCCGTTTCACACGACCGATTTGATTGTTGCGTACGAGTTCGGTCGTCGATGGGGCGTCAAGAACCTTCGCATCGAGCTGCAGATTACGAACGTATTTGATCGACTCTACGCGGC
>CAZWQW010000166.1:0-2893 GCA_964635955.1 uncultured bacterium
TGACCGAATTCCTCCACAACCTCCAAAGGGCCGGACCTGAAACGGCCGTTCTCAGGGTCAACATTGTTCGGCCGGATATCCCCCGCACACCCCTGCACGAAGAGCGCTTCAGCACCGGGAATCGCCGCCTGAATCGTCCGCTGAGCATACCCGGGATAGTCCCCGCCAATGAGATAGCCGCCCATGGTCGTCGCATGGCAGGTGTATCCGAAAAGCACCGCGCGGATGTCACCCTTCGCATCGAGAACCGCCAGCACATCGACATCGCGGTCGATGACGCCGTCGGGATTGGGCAGCATCTGCGTGCCGCTCTCGGTCTTCACGCGCCGATTGACGTTGATATCGCACGTGCCGCGATGATATTGCAGCGTACACGGTTGCAGATTCCCGCTCGCCTCCGCGACAACGTCCACGATGGAGTTGCGCACGGTTTCGAGGTATTCCTCGTCCAATTCACCGTAGAGCTTCGCGTCACGCGTTCGCACAACCGGACCGCAGTGCGTGTGCGACGTTGTCACAATCACCTGATGCGGCTCGAGGCCGATTTTTGTGCGAATCCGCTCGTCGACCGGATACATAATCAGATTGTCGAAATAAAGCAGGTCGCACGAAACGATCACGGCGAGGTTATCGTCGTCGTCGCGTAACGCGAGCGCTTTGACGTAGAGGTCCTGATACACGCCTTCGCTGGGCTTATCGCGATACGCGTATCCGGCAAGGTATATCGGGCGACTCGGTGTCACATTCCGTGTGGCGACTCCAAACTGCATGACCTCATCCTTTCGTTTTGTACGATATCCGCGCTACTTTACGAATCCACCTCGATTGTCATAACACTGATAAAATGAAACGTACCACGATTGATGGAGCGAACCATGCGCGATGATGAACTGAATGGCGAATTCGATGACGAAGAACTCGACGACGACGAGTGGGACGGCGAGCTTCCCATGCCGTTTCTCGGATTCGAATCGCTTTTGACACGCTTTCTCGGCTACGAGGTAACCGTAAGCGGAGCAAATCCGATCGCAATTCAGGTTGTCGGCCCGTCGAATGCCGATTCCGGCGCTGTGCTTGTCGGTGTTTACGCAGACTGCATCGTCGTGCAGGATCGCCGTCGCTACACCGTTTATCCGCAATCGAGTATCACGGTCTCTGTGTCCGCAGACGAATGGGAAGACACCGAGTGGATGCAAGACACGGAATAATCACCGACCGCGCACTCCACCAACGAGTCCGCCGAGCAGTTCGTCGGGCACACGAATTGGTTTCCCGCGCTCGTGAGCAGCGTGCGTTGTCGATCCATACGCAACGGTGAGGCCGGTCTCCGGATTCAGCATGTGGTAATCGATGCGCAGTCGCGTTCTTCCGACCGGTGTAACGCCTGCCTCTATGCGCACAGGATCGTCAAAGTGGAGCGGCGACACGTACTTGCAGTCTGCCGCGATTACGGAGAAATATCGACCATCGCGCATGCTCTCGGCGACATCCCACGGTCCACCCATGAGCCGCGTCGTCCACGCCGCCTCCATCCACGCGAAGTAGTTTCCGTTGTACACAACGCAGAACGCGTCTGTCTCCTCATACCGCACGCGGAGCTCGTGTGTCCAGTCGATACGTTCGGGTCCACGAGACGTTGATCTCGCAACCTCGTCGCCTGTCGGGCTGAACGCGGCGAGGAAGTCGTCGGGCAGCCGTGCGATTTTGCCTTCTTGATCGGCGCTTGCGTGCACCGTATACCCAGTAACACGCGGTTCGATATCTCCCGGTACGAAGATGCGGTAGAGAAACGAGAACTTCACCTTGCTCATCTGCGCAAGAGTGGATTCCACGCGAACGAGCCCCGTCGGCGGAATCGCGCGATGGTACCGCGCACCGGCCTCTACAACGAAATTGCCGACGCCACGTTTCGTCACTTCGCCATAGGGCATCCCGGCGGCACGGCTGAGCTCAGTCCGTCCGACCTCGAACCAGATAAACACGGTGCCGTAGTATACGTGGTCCCACGCCGTTTCTTTGAGGCGTATCGGGAATTCGATCGTGTGTGTTCCCATGCTCAACGTTCTTGTCCTTTTCGATTGCACATCAGGGAGATACTCGGTCGCGCTTCGTTTACGGGCGTGTAGCGCCGCGACCGCTTGAATCCGCACCGCCTGATCGACTATACTTCACAGGTGGTGCGAAGCGCTTCATCACGAGTGTGACGATTTCTACCACACATTCCAAGGGGCTGCGGCTCCGACGCATGTTGTTCCGTTATGTTGACAGGGAGGTTTCAATGTCCGCGCTAAAAGGTATTCCCATGAGCATCTCGCCGGAGCTGCTCGAAGTGCTCGCACGTATGGGTCACGGCGATCACATCGTTCTCGCCGACGGGAACTTTCCGGGCGAGAATCAGGGCGCAGATTACGTCATCCGCATGGACGGCGTAGGCGTGCCGGAACTGCTCGAGGATATCCTCAAGCTCATGCCGGTGGATACCGCCGATAAGTCGGCGTATGTCATGGCCGTTCCGAAGGGTGATCCCGAACCGCCGGTTTGGGAGAAGTACCGCAAGATTCTCAAGAAAGCGGAAGGTCGGAACGTGAAGCTTACCGAGCTCGAACGGTTCGAGTTCTACGACTTCACCAAAGCAAACGCGTTCGCTGTCGTCATGACCGGCGAAACCGCGTTATACGCCAACCTGATCCTGGTAAAGGGCGTCGTCTCGCCGAAATAACCAGTCGGTTACGACCCAGCAAAGACGGGGATCGCGGCGCGACCGTTGAACAGCGCGCGGCATCCCCGTATCTTTTTGCGTTCAACATATTACGCACGTCTACCGAATACAGGAACAACGAATGGACCCGATCAAGTCACAGGTTCGCAGCATTCCCGCGTATACACTCGCGGC
>CAZWQW010000167.1:0-2727 GCA_964635955.1 uncultured bacterium
CGTCGCGGTGCGGGAATGCTACGCGGATGTATCGGAAGGATGGCGCCGGCGGGGAGTCCCCTCGCGGAGGTGATCGTCGAGATGGCTCGCGCGGCGGCACTGCAGGATTCGCGCTTCATGCCGGTCGAACCGAACGAACTCGACCGTATCACCGTTGAAGTGAGCGTGCTTTCGCCCTTACGCCGTGTCGATTCGCCCGATGAGGTGAC
Source organism: uncultured bacterium (assembly GCA_964635955.1). Taxonomy (GTDB): domain Bacteria; phylum Latescibacterota; class MWCZ01; order MWCZ01; family MWCZ01; genus CAZWQW01. Next base: position 210 of record CAZWQW010000167.1, read on the forward strand.
TCCGGGGATTCACGGTATCTTGATCTCGGGTTACGGGCGTCGCGGTGTACTGCTCCCGCAAGTCGCCACCGAGTACGGTTGGGACCGCGAGGAGTTTCTCAGCGAAACGTGTCTCAAGGCCGGATTGCCGAGGAACGCGTGGCGCTCGGGAGATGTGACAATCGAAGTTTTCACCGCTGATGTCTTCGGCGATGACGTTCCGGTGGGGAGTTCCGATACGGCGTCGGAGTCGTAGCGCCGATCGCTGAACGTATCTATGCAGGACATGCGACTTTTTTTATCTTGATAGGGTGCGAATTTTGGCGCTTATGACTCCGCCGGAGGGGAGATTCCATGGCAAAGGATACACTGACGATCACCGACAATCGCACCGGCAAGACGTACGAGTTCCCCATCGAGTACGGGACGTATCCGAAATACGGCGCCACGGTATCGGCCCTCGATTTCCGGAAGATCAAAGTCGATGACGACGATTTCGGATTGCTGACCTACGACCCGGGTCTGACGAACACCGCCTCGGTGAAAAGCGCGATCACGTTCATCGACGGCGAAGAAGGGATACTCCGCTATCGCGGCTACCCGATCGAAGAAGTGGCGGAGAACGCGTCGTATCTGGAAACCGCGCATCTGCTCATGTTCGGTGAGTTGCCAGACGCCGACCAGCTTGCGGAGTGGCGTCAGAGCATTCTTCGACAGCAGTTCGTCCACGAATACGTCAAAAAGTTCATTGACGGATTCCGCTACGATTCGGATGCCATGGGAATGTTCGTCGGTACATTCGGCGCCCTCTCGACGTTTTACCCGCAGGCGGTCAAGGTTCTCGACGAGAAAAACCGAATCGTCATGGCGAAAGAGATTATCGCCATGGCACCGACGCTCGCCTCGTGGGCGTATCGGCACAGCACTGGATTGCCATATGTGTATCCGGAGGAATCGTTCTCGTACGCGCAGAATTTCCTCTATATGACATTCAAGCAAACAGCGCACGGGCGCGGGTTTTATGAGAACGAAAAGCTCGTTCGCGTGCTCGAGCAGCTTCTCATTCTCCACGCCGACCACGAACAGAACTGCAGCACGACCACCATGCGAACCATCGGTAGCTCCCACGCGTCGCCCTTCGTTGCCATCGCCGGTGCGGCGGCGGCACTTCATGGGCAGTTGCACGGCGGCGCGAATCAGGCGGCGCTTGGTATGCTCGAGCGCATCGGCAGCGTTGAAGCCATTCCCGCGTTTATCGAGCGTGTGAAGAACAAGCAGGAACGCCTCATGGGCTTCGGGCATCGCGTCTACAAGCACTACGATCCACGCGCGCGCATCATCAAAAAGATGACCGACACCGTGTTGCGGGAAACCGAGCCGGATCCGATGCTCGATATCGCGCAGGAACTCGAGCGGATCGCGCTCAACGACGATTACTTTATCGAGCGGAAGCTCTATCCGAACGTCGATTTCTACAGCGGCATCATCTACAAGGCGATGGGCTTCCCGCAGGATATGTTCACGGTGCTCTTCGCAATTGGCCGTATATCCGGGTGGCTCGCGCATTGGCTCGAAATGTTCCACGACGACGACCGGAAAATCGTGCGTCCGCGGCAGCAGTACACCGGTTACGACGTCCGGAAGTGGGTGCCGATCGAAGAGCGCTGATGGTTGTTCGGGCTTGCTATTCGATCGCTGATTTTCTATACTCTAATTTCTCTACATGCTCGCGATTCGCGCGCGCTCATAGCTCAATTGGATAGAGCATCTGACTACGGATCAGAAGGTTGGGGGTTCGACTCCCTCTGAGCGCGCCATTTGTTATCAGCCAAGGCAGTTCTCTCCGTGCCTGAAGCCTCTCCCGACCATCAGCACTGGATGCAGGTGGCGTTGCGCGAGGCAGTTCGCGCGGCGGAGCTTGGCGAAGTCCCCGTAGGTGCCGTCGTTGTTCTCAATGGCGAGATTATTGGACGGGGACGCAACGAAGTCGAGCAGCGTCGCGACGCATCGGCGCACGCGGAGATGCTCGCGCTTCGAGAAGCCGCGGAGGCCGTCGGGTCATGGCGGCTGACCGGCGCAGATATCTACGTTACATTGGAACCTTGTCCCATGTGCGCGGGTGCGCTCATTCTGTCGCGCATCCGCTCTGTTGTTTTCGGGGCGCGCGATCCGAAATTTGGCGCGCTCGGTTCCGTGACGAATCTGCTTGACGAATCGGCGCGGTGGAACCATCGCTTCGAAGTGATCGCGGGTATCGAAGCCAACGAAAGCGCGCGGCTGCTCCGCGAGTTCTTTCGCGAGCTTCGTGCAAACAGTGAGAGTTGAGACACCGTCCGGAGGGGTGCCAGAGAGGTCGAATGGGGCGGTCTCGAAAACCGTTGTGGGGTTCACGCCCCACCGTGGGTTCGAATCCCACCCCCTCCGCCATCCATACCGAACACCGCTCACGGAGCCGCCCGGCTTCGCACACATAGCACAGCCGTTGTGGAGAGGTGCAGGAGTGGTTTAACTGGCACGACTGGAAATCGTGTGTGCGGTT
>CAZWQW010000168.1:0-2644 GCA_964635955.1 uncultured bacterium
GCCATTCAGAGGGGGCGCGAAAATGAGCGACGCTTCTCGATTGATTGACGTCGATTACCCGGCGTATCTCTCGCGGCACGATCTTGTGTACGAGTCACCGCCGAATATGCCCATGCACGGCATCCCACTCGGGGACGGCGAGACCGGCGCACTCCTCTGGACTCCACCCGACGCGATTCGCTTCGAACTTGGCCGCAACGACCTCTGGGATGACGGTCCAGAACGACCGTTTGATCCGTGGGGCCATGAGGACGAAGAGGTCGCATCCGCCCTGCGTGCCGCCGGTCAGTTTTCGATCACTTCGGGACTCCCGATACTCGATCGTCTCTACCTGACCGACTTCGAACTCCGCCTCGACCTCCATCGCGCAACGGCGCACCTGCACTCCGAGACACCGCTCGGAAAGCTTCAAGCAGAGGTGTTCATGCCCGCGCGAGCCGATGACGAAGTGGCAGGGCTGCTCGTCGTGGATTACCGCGACGAACTCAGTGAGGCGGTGTCGCGTGAAATCGCGCTTGAACGGTGGGGCACCCGCGTCTTTGGGCATTGGTACCAACTCATTCGTCGTGAACCAGAACTCGGACTTGACGGTACCGAATCAGGTGTGACCGACGGTGTCGCATGGATATCGCAACAAACACGTACGACGCGATTCACCGTTGCGCTATTCGTGGACGGCATCGGCACAACGATCGAGCGGCGACATTCGCGTGCGTGCACCCTGCAAACGGAACCGGTCCAAAGCGCAGCGTTCCGTGTGTACCTCGCCGTGGTGACCGACGCGCAGGCCGCCGATCCGACTCGCGCGGCTGTCGATTGCGTGCTGCGGGCTCGAGCGACCGGATTGGATACGCTACGCGAGCGGCATCAGCGGAATTGGGCGGCATTCTGGGACCAGTCGTTTGTCAGCATCCCGAACGATTACGCCGAGAACCTGTGGTATCTGAACCACTACATCGTCGGATCAAGCGCGCGCGGCGACTATCCGCCGTCGTTTATCAACGGGATTTGGCCGCCACACCGCGACTTGCACCCGTGGAATCACTGCTACCACTGGAATCAGCAGCAGGTGACGTGGCCGTGCGCGACAGCAGGCCATCCCGAGCTCGCTCACGGGTGGCTGCGCATGCGGCGAGATCAGCTTCCGCGCATGACCGACTCCGCGCGACGCCGCTTTGATGCCGAAGGCGCATGGTATTCGGACGTGTTCGACCGGCGCGGTTGGCAGTCGGAAGGCCCTCCAATAACTACGCCGGGGCTTCAGATCGCGCTTGATGCGTGGCGCACGTGGCGACACACGGGTGACGAGACGTTTCTTCGCGAAATCGCGTGGCCACTCATGCGCGAGGTGTGCCGATTCTCGCTTGACCGCGGGTACAACGGTGACGACGGTCGGTGGCATCCCTCCATCGGACACCCGTACGAGCACGCGTCGGATTACAACGTGCGCGACGGCCTGACGGATATTGCTCACATTCGTGCCGTGTTTCCGAAAGCCGCGGAGATAGCGGAACAATTCGGTGAACACGAGTTTGCCGAAAAACTTCGCGACGCCGTCAATCGCATGGTCGAACCGGAACTCATTCCGATTCCCGATCACTATCTGAATGCCGACGGCACGCTCGCCATCGGGCACGGCGCGGGGCATCGTCCCCCATCAGACCGTATCGTCTCCGCTGGACGCCGCGTGGACGACGATCGGCCGGTGTACTTTCGGTGCGACAGAGCGGGAATCGGCACCGACGCGTTGTTCCCCGGCGCGAATGAAGCGCTCGTGTATCCTGCCGGCGCTATTGGTCTTGCGGACCGCGGGACCGCACTATTCGATGCGATGCGAACAACGGCGATCGCGCACTATTGCGATGGCGAAGGACCGGGTGATTACTTCGGCGTCATGGGGTGGAGCATCGCGCAGCTCGTTTTCGCGCGGCTCGGTATGCGCGAATGGTTGACTGAATCGCTCGATCGGCACATACGATGCTTCCAGCACTTTCCCAACGGCATGTGGAACTATCATCACGGCTGGGACGCGTCCGACACCAATTTCGGCACAATGCTACCGGTGCGCGACTGGAAGGATACTGATCCGAATCCAGCCCGATTCCCGTTCCCACAACAGCCGCATTCGCATTTCGGACTGGAACCCGGTGCGATTCTCCAGACGACCGTCAACGAGATGCTGCTTCAGAGTTACGACGGAACGATTCGCCTCGCTCCGGCAGTCCCCGATGATTGGGACGCGACGTTTGTCCTGCACGCCGAAGGAGGCTTCCGCGTGGCGTGTATCGTGAGGAACGGTCGCGCACAGAAAGCAGAGCTCGTATCCAAGCGTGGCGAGACGTGCCGTATAGTGCCGGATTGGGAGACAGGTCCCGCCGGATGGGATATCACGCGTATCGATGGCTCACCGCCAAACGTTCGTATTGAGGGTGACGCGTTGGTATTCGACACGAAGCCTGACGGAAAGTACCGCGTGTCGCGTCGCGGTGAGTCGTGGGAATCGATCGAGCGAATGAGCGGAGAGCCGAACAAGGGGGCGAAATCACACGCGGGAATGACGAACGGTACTCCACGACAGCTTGGCTTGCCGCGCATGTGGTAGGCGAACTCGACGCAACGCGTCGAGTTCGTTAAGGCGACGCGC
>CAZWQW010000169.1:0-2641 GCA_964635955.1 uncultured bacterium
AGCACGCGATCTACCGGTTTGCCGTCGCGGTGCCAGAGACCGGCGATGCCACACATGTATCCCTCTTCCGACCCGATTCGCCCTTACGTAATCGCGGATATTCTTATGTTACGCAGCCTCAGCTGGTTCTACTGCCGGCGGCGGACCGGCGATCCGATCGATCACTGCCGCTCCAACCGAGTCCCCCCATACATTCACCGTCGTGCGGATGCGGTCGAGGAACCAGTCTATTGCGAGAATGAGCCCAATTCCCTCAAGTGGAAGGTCGACCGCGCGCAATACGATTACCATCGTCACGAGACCCGCTTCCGGAATCCCCGCCGCTCCAATGGCCGCGAGCGTAGCCGTCAGGAAGATGACGAGGATTGCATAGGGTCCGAGAATGATCCCTGAAGCCTGTGCGATGAAGATCACAGCCACCGATTCGTATAACGCCGTGCCATCCATGTTGATCGTCGCGCCAAGGGGACAGACGAAGTTCGCAGCTCCCGGAGACACCTTGTTGTTCTCGATCGCGCCTTCAAGTGTCACCGGTAGCGTCGCCGAACTGGATGCCGTGGAAAACGCCGTGGCAAACGCTTGTGCCATTCCACCTGCGTAGGCAAACGGTGATCGGCGCGCAAAGACAAAGAGCATAAGCGGCAACGTTACCATCGCGTGGATACCAAGCCCAAGAATGACGGTAAGCGCATACATGCCGATCTTCGCTACCTCTTGCACGAACATCATGCCACCACCAGCTTGACCAAGCCGTGCCGCGATTAACGCGAATACACCGACCGGTGCGAGGAACATGATGAGATGCACCATCTTCATAATCGCTTCGTTGATGCCGTCGAAGATCGCGAAAACTTTCCGACCCTTCTCACCGAGTGTGGTGAGAATCGCGCCGAAGATGAGCGAAAAGACGATAACGGGCAGAATGTCCATTTCGGCCATCGAACCGACGATATTCGGGCTCAGAAGGCTCAGGATTATATCCGTAAAGCCGACGGACTCCTTACCCATCACCTGCTCGGGAACCGATGTGTCACCGATTGTCACGCGTGTTCCGGGCTGGATGATGAGTACGAGAACGATACCAAGCAACACCGCCAGACCAGTCGTAACCGCGTAGTAGCCCACGGTATACGCACCGGTTCGGCGCATCTTCCGTACGTCACCGAGTGCTCCAACACCGACGACCATTGAGCTCACAATCAACGGCACGATGATCATTTTCAACGCGCGGAGAAAAAACTGCCCCATCCAGTCGACTACCATCATCTTCGGACCGAAGAGGAAGGCTGAGAGACCTCCGAGTACGATACCCGTGAGCATTGCCCAAAGGAGCCAACGTTGCGATCTGCTGCCCATTTTGCTGCTTTCGAAGAATACTGCGGTTATTGATGTCTGAATCGGTCAAAAGCTATGGCGCGAGCGCCGTGATATCAAGCATGAACACGCGCTATCGTTCGTTCTAAACCCGTTTTGCGGCCGCGTTACGACGGAAAATGAGTGGCGCGAATATCGCCGCTGAAACAAACGCAAGCACCGAAGACGCAAGGTACATCCCCGTGTAACCCCACATATCGGCAGCAAGCCCGGCGAGCGGATTCCCAAACGTATTCCCAAGTCCGATACATAACGCCGCATACGCCATCTGACCTGTACCGGTTCGCCCTGCCGGCGCGAGCTCCATGATCACCATGATCGCGCCGATGTGCATCGCCCCGAACGAAAGCGAGTGGAAGAGCTGTCCTACCAGCGCACCCGGAATTGTCGGCCACGTTGCGTACAACGCGAATCGAACACCCGATCCAAGCAAACCCCACAGGAAGAGCTGATAGGCACCCGTTTTCCGCACGATCCGTCCTGCAACGAGCATCATCGCGATCTCTGCAACGACGCCAAGCGACCACGCGATCCCCTTCATCGAATCCGACGCGCCAATCTCCTCAAGAAACAGACTGTAGAACGCGTAATGCCCGACAGTCGATACACGTCCTACGAAGGCTGCAACGAGAAACAGGATAAACGACCCGCTCAGTGCGCGCCAGAAGTGAAGATCGCGGACCTTATCGGCACGGTAATCGAGATCGCGTGACGGGAATTGGAGGATAATGAGTACCGCGATCATCTCCGCCACAACAAACGCCGGGAACTGAATGAGGGGTACGCGATCCATCATCCATCCGACGGACAAACTGCCGACGATAAACGCGAGCGAGCCCCAGAGTCGTATGTGACCGTAATCGGCGTTTGTCTCGCGAACGTGCCGCATCGTCACATCGTCGAACAGCGGTATAATGGGCATGAATATCGCACCCATGAGCACCGTTGGGATCATCGCCGTCGCGAGTGATCCGGTCCACAGGTACATAGGATACAGCGCCGCGCTTACGACAAACGCCGTGACAAGCATCGCTCTACGGCGACCCGTCCGTTCGGCGAGCGGACCCCAGAGAAACGGGCCGGCCAGCGCCGTCAGACCCACCGCGGCTTGTATCCAGCCGATTTCCATCTGGCTGAAGCCAAGATCGCGACCGAGGTACAACGTGAGATACGGCCCGTACACACCGTATGCGAAGTAGTGCGAGAAGTAGAGGAGAGCGTAGCGCATGCAGTGATTCTATCAGAAAAGCGATTCGTCGTAGGAAAT
>CAZWQW010000170.1:0-1220 GCA_964635955.1 uncultured bacterium
GACCTTGCTTGTTCGCCGGACCGGCGAGTGGTATCCAGCACGGCTTACCGTTCGCGCCGTTGACGCTTTCCACTGCGTCGCCCGCCGCCCATATGTGCGGATCGCTCGTCTGCATCGTCCCGCTGACAGCGATCGCACCAGTCGGCCCGAGTGCGAGTCCCGCGTCGGTCGCGAGTTTCACATCGGGGCGAACTCCGATCGATAACAGAACCATGTCTGTATTGACTGTCGTACCGCTGTCGAGTAAGACCTTCGATACGTATTTGTCGCCTTCGAACGCCTTTACACCGTCGCCGAGTCGTACCTCGACACCCGTTTCCCGCATGTGCTGTTCTACGAGAGCTGCCATGTCGGGATCGATCGGTGGGAGTACCTGCGGCACTTTTTCTACAACCGTCACGGTCAAACCGCGTTCTACAAGCGCTTCGGCCATTTCGAGGCCGATATACCCCGCACCGATTACCGTCGCACGACGTGGATTGTGCTCCCTGAGCCACGCGTCGACACGGTCCATGTCAGGAATCGTACGCAACGGGAATACATTCGGTGCATCGATCATCGGGATAGGCGGAATAATCGGCTTGGCGCCGGGCGTTAGGATGAGTGCGTCGTACTGCTCCTCGATTGTCTTATTTCCCGCAATATCATGCACCGATACGGTTTTCTTTTCCCGATCGATGCCGACAACCTCGTGTTGCAAGCGTACGTCGATGCGATACCGAGTCCGGAACATCTCGGGAGTGACAACGAGGAGCTGTTCCCTATCGGCAATGTGCCGAGAAATGTAGTACGGAAGCCCGCAGTTCGCGAACGAGACGTACTCGCCGCGTTCGAACATGATGATTTCCGCGCTCTCATCCATGCGTCGTGCCTTTGCCGCCGCGCTCGCACCGGCCGCGACACCTCCGACGATCAAGATCCGACGACTCACCTGCGACCTCCCATCCTTTGAGTTCTTCGATACTACCACAGTGGACGGCGTAAAACACCCGCCCAGAAAAAAGGCCGCAACCGATTTCGGCGGCGGCCCGTCAGGATATGCGTGAGTTGAGCGTGCGATACTCCGTTGCGTCGTGATGTATCACCCTGACAAACTGAACGAGTTACCGTGGAACGATTATACTGCCCGGCACCTTTTCAAGGCTTGCATCAACGAACTGACGCATGTGGCCAAGTGGGCCGGCACCCATCATCGCGTGAATCGGCTCGCCCTTAAAGAA
>CAZWQW010000170.1:1320-2570 GCA_964635955.1 uncultured bacterium
GTATAGAATAACCCACGTATAATCAACATCATATGCAGTTCTAAAGTTTCATGACGAACGCGAAAGAACCATCGTTACGTGTTTCATGTAACAGCACGACGAAACAATCGTTTCAATCGGACACGCCCCAGCGCCCGTCCTCTCGTTGGCCGTTGACTCAGTTTTCGGTGTGTCGATATACTATAGAGTTACCGCGGTCGCGCGCGGCAAATGGAAGACGTCCGATCATCGGGGAATGAGTCGCGCCATGGCGGGGCGCTGACGGAAGATTCCGCGTTCCCCGGAATACGAGGAGAAGTAGGATGAGTCGCACACTGCGCGTTGCAGTGGTGGGTGCGACCGGGGTCGCCGGCCAGCAGGCGCTGGTTTCGCTCGACGGGCACCCGTGGTTTCAAGTTGTTACATTAGCTGCATCACCCCGCAGTGCCGGGAAGAAATACGTCGACGCAATCACGGATCCGGCTACCGGTCATCTCCGCTGGGCGTGCGACGAGCCGATACCGGCATGGACGAAGGATATGACCGTCGTCGACGCGCAGACGTTGAACGCGGCGGATTACGACCTCATCTTCACGGCCACGGACAGCGATTCGGCGAAAGTCCTCGAACCGAAATTCGCGCAGACGACTCCGGTTATCAGCACGACAAGCGCGTTCCGTTACGAAGCCGATGTGCCGATTTTCATCCCCGGCGTAAATATGGACCACGCCGCTCTTCTGGAAACACAGAAGAAGAACCGCGGATGGAAAGGTTTTATCACGCCGATTCCAAACTGCACCACAACCGGACTCGCCGTATCACTCGCACCATTGCACGCGGAGTTTGGTGTAACAGGTGTTTCAATGACATCGATGCAGGCGCTTTCCGGTGCAGGCCGTAGCCCGGGTGTACTCGCGATGGACATCCTCGACAACGTGATCCCGTACATTCGCGGTGAAGAAGAGAAGGTCGAGCGTGAAACACAGAAGATCCTTGGAAAGCTGACCGGTACATCGATAGTAGCTGCCGATTTCCCGGTATCCGCGACCTGCACGCGCGTGAACGTAATCGACGGTCACACAGAAACCGCGACTGTCGGACTGAAGCGTTCCGCGAGCGTCGACGAAGTAAAGCAGGCGATGCGCGAATACGGCAAGGACATCGTCGCGATGAACCTGCCGTCAGGTCCGAAACACCTCATCACGGTCATGGACGATCCGTTCCATCCCCAGGTACGGATTCATCGCGATCTCGAAGGTGGAATGACCACG